>NZ_SOBI01000001.1:0-693720 GCF_004364695.1 Arthrobacter sp. AG258
TGAACCGGGACCTGGTGGTCCTGAATGATGTGAATTCGGGCAATGTGTGGCTGGTGAACCAGAACATGCAGCTGGTCAACAACTGGGACGACGTCGTCCCGCCCAAGAACCAGTCCGATGACCAGGACCAGGAATCGGCAGACAACAACACCATCAACGTCCTGCCGGACCGCACTAAACCCAACCGGCCACCGGAAACCAAGCCCGACGCCATCGGCGTCCGGCCTGGCCGCACCACGATCCTCAGCGTCCTGGACAACGACTCGGACCCCGACGGCGACGTCCTGACCGCTGCCGTGGCGCCGGAAGCCGCACCCAAATCCGGCACCCTCGAAAGCATCTACGGCGGCACTGCCTTCCAGATCACCGTTCCGGCGGATGCCAAACCAGGCACGGAGACCTTTAACTACAGCGCCTCCGACGGCCGCGGGCTCTCCGCCACCGGGCAGGTCACGCTCAGCGTCGTGGGGCCCGACGAAAACAAGCCGCCCAAGTTCAAGCGCGGCGAGGACACCACCATGCTCGTGGAACAGGGCAAGACGGTCAGCCAGAACATCCTGACGGACTGGATCGACCCCGACGGCGATGATCTGGTCCTGCTCGACGCGAAGGCCGACAACGACCAGGACCAAGTCAAGGTCCGGCGCGACGGCCTCCTCACCTTCCAGGATTCCGGTGCGACCGCCGGCAAGAAGAACGTCCAGGTCACCATCTGGGACGGCCGCGCCACGGTCACCGGCAAGGTGGTGGTCAACGTCCAGCCACCCGGCGCCTTGGCACCGGTGGTCAACGCGGACCATGTCACCGCCGTCGTGGGCCAGGACCTGGTCATCTCGCCGTTGAAGAACGACGTCGACCCGAACGGCGGTGCCCTGCGGCTGGCCCAGGTGGAAGCCAACGGACCGGCCGAACTCGGCCCCGTCACGGACGGCGGCACCTTCACGTTCCGCAGCAGCACCCCCGGGCCGGTGTACCTGACGTACATCGCCAGCAACGGGCCGCAGAGCAGCCAGGGGCTGATCCGCGTGGACGTCGAATCCGGCAACGACGGCGGCGATCCCGTGGCGGTCCACGACGTGGCACTGATGCCTACCGGCGGCAGTGTCCTGCTGGACCCCCTGGCCAACGACTCCGACCCCTCCGGCGGCGTCCTGGTGCTGCAGTCCGTCAAAATCCCGGACAACGCCCCGGTATCGGTCAGCGTGATCAACCACAGCGTCCTGCGGATCACCGACATCCTTGGCACCAAGGACCCCCTGCTGTTCGAATACACCATGTCCAACGGCAAGAAATCCGCCACGGGCAGTGTCTCGGTCGTGCCCGTCCCGGCGCCCGCCGTGCTCGAAGCACCCCAGCCCAAACCGGACGAGGTGAACGTCCGGGTCAACGACGTCGTCACCATCCCCGTCCTTGACAACGACACCCACCCGCAGGGGCAAGAACTGACCGTGGACCCCGTCCTGCCCCAGGCCGTGGACCCGGCTGACGGCAAGAGCTTTGTTTCCGAGAACACCGTTCGCTTTATCGCCGGCAGCCAGCCCAAGACGGTGCGCGCCATCTACAACGCCGTCGATCCGCAGGGCCAGAAGAGTGCCGCCGCGGTGACCATCCACATCCTTCCCCTGGAAGGTGCGGAGAACTCCCGGCCCCAGCCGCGGAACCTCACCGCCCGGGTGGTGGCTGCCGGGACGGTCCGGATCCCGGTTCCCCTGGACGGCATCGACCCCGACGGCGACTCCGTCCAGCTCACGGGCATCGACAGCACCCCCGCCATGGGCACCGCTACGGTGGGCAGCAACTTCATTGACTTCACCGCGGCCGGCGACGGCGCGGGTACGGACACGTTCCGCTACAAGGTGGTTGACCGCCAGGGTGCCGTGAACACAGGCACCGTAACAGTTGGCATCGCCCCGCGCGGAGAGGTGAACCAGAAGCCCACGCCCGTGGACGACGAAGTCCGGGTCCGTCCCGGCCGCCAGATCGCCGTCGACGCCACCGCGAACGACACCGACCCCGACGGCGACCGCATCCGCATCCTCACCGACGGCATCGAAGCCGATCCCGCACTCCAGGCGACAGTCAGCAGGAACAGCGGCCGCATCATCCTCCTGGCCCCGAACGAGGCAGGAACCGTCAACGTGCGCTACACCATCGCCGATGACCGGGACGCCACCGCCCAGGCCACCATCCGCCTCGTCGTCGATAACAACGTGCCCCTGAAGGCGCCGATCGCCCGTGACGACAGGGTGACCTCAGCCCAGGCAATGGGCAAGACCGCCGTTGATGTCCCCGTCCTGAAGAACGACGAGGACCCGGACGGCGTGGGCGAGAACCTCAAGATCAGCACGGAGGCCACCACCGCCAGGCCTGGCGGCAACGGCAACGTCCTGGTAGACCTGACCAAGGATCCCCAGCTCATCCCGTACACCGTGGAAGACGTGGACGGACTGCAGTCCACCGCCGTTATCTGGGTCCCGGGCCTCGGCCAGCAGGTTCCCACCCTGGCCAAGGACGAGGTCATCGAGGTCGTAGCGGGCCAGTCCGTCGACGTAAACCTCAACGAATGGGTGAAGGTCCGCGAGGGCAGGTCGCCCCGGCTGACCCAGGCGGACCGGATCAAGCTCATCGGAGCCGACGGCGGCAACCCCGTCATTGGCGACGGCACCGGCCTGAAATACACCGCGGGAACAGACTACGTGGGCCCCGGGTCCCTGACGTTCGAGGTGACGGACGGAACCGGACCGGACGATCCCGCCGGCCTGAAGTCCACCCTCAGCATCCGCACCAAGGTGCTCCCGGACCCCAACAAGAACAACCCGCCCGAACTGCTTGGCTCGGACGTGGACGTTCCCAAGGGCGACACGGCCAGCACCGACCTGGGCAAGCTGACCTCCGATCCGGACCAGGATGACGTCGAGAAGATGAAGTATGAACTGGTGGGCGGAGCGCCCGGCGGCTTCAACGTCAGCATCGACGGCAAGACCCTCAAGGCCTCGGCGGCGGACTCCACCGCCACCGGGACCAGGGCCGCCGTCCAGGTCAAGGCAAGGGATCCGCGCGGGCTCGAGGCAACGGCCACGTACCAGCTTTCGGTGACCGCCTCGAACCGGCCCAAGCCGGTGGCCAACGACGACGTCGAAGCGAACGCCGCCGCGGGCAAGCCCGTCACCATCAACGTGCTCGCCAACGACGCCAACCCGTTCCCGGAGACCCCGCTGAAGATCATTGCCGCAAACACCGAAACGGGCAGCGGCAACGTCGGCGTCAATGGCGACTCGGTGACCGTCACTCCGGCGCCCGGTTTTACCGGGACCATGGTGGTGGCCTACACCGTGGAGGACAAGACCGGTGACGCGTCCCGGCATGCCACGGCGCGCATCCGCTTGACCGTCAAGGACAAGCCCGCGGCCCCCACCACGGCGCAGGCACAGAGCGTGGGTGACCGCACGGCGCTGCTGAACTGGACCGCCCCGGCCGACAGGGGCTCGCCCATCACCAAGTACACGGTGTATGGCGAGGGCGGGTTCCGCCAGGATTGCCCGGCCAACACCTGCACCCTTAATGGCCTGACCAACAACACCACCTACCACTTCCAGGTGACGGCCACGAACGAGTTCGGCGAGTCCGACCGCTCGCCGGCCTCGGCCGACGTCCGGCCGGACGTGAAGCCGGATACCCCTTTGGCGCCCTCGCTGAAATTTGGCGACAAGCAGCTGACCGTCAACTGGACCCAGCCCGCCAGCAAGGGATCGCCGGTGAAGTCCTACGACCTGGAAATCTCGCCGGCACCGGCAGGCCAGAACGCACAGATCCAGAACCTGACGTCGGTCAGCTATGTCTGGAAGGGGCTGCAGAACGGCGTTTCCTACAAGGTCCGGGTCCTGGCACGCAACGACGCCAAGGAACCCTCCGAATGGAGCCCGTACTCGGCAGCGGAGGTGCCCGCGGGTGTTCCCGCGACGCCCACCGCGCCGAATGTGTCCCAGGCAACCCCGGTGGGCTCGCAGAGCCAGCTGCGGGTGGTCTGGTCCGCACCCAACAACAACGGCGACCCTGTCTCGTCCTACACCTTGACCACCCTCCGCGGCGGTGCGGCGGTGGCCAGCCAGCAGGTATCCGGAACGTCGCAGAACGTCACCGTGGATAATTCGGAAACGAACTACACCTTCACGGTCTCGGCCACCAACAAGGCCGGAACAGGCGGCACGAGTGCCCAGTCCGCCCCCATCCGGGCAGCAGGCAAACCGGGCCAGGTGAGCAGCGGGACAGTCGCGGAAACGGGAACCAGCGGACAGCTGAAAGTGACGTTCACCCCCCTGTCGGAGGCGCAGCGGAACGGGTCCACCGCGAGTGAAATGACCTATTCGTACAACGCTGACGGCAAGAGCGGCCCGATCCCAGCCGGCGGTGGAACCATCGGCGGCATGACCAACGGCAGGGACATCACGGTGACCATCATCGCGACGTCCACGAAAAACACCATGTCCGGCGATGCCAAGGCGATCGGGACAGCCAACCCGTATGGGCCTGCCAACGCCCCCAACGTCAACGGCACCACCTCAGCCAGGGGAGACGGCCAGGTGCACTGGACCTGGAACGATCCGGCAACGAACGGCAGGGCGCTCAGCTACTACGAAGTGAGCATGGACGGCGGCGGCTGGCAGAACGTCGGCAAGGCGAACAAGTTTGATGCTGGCGCCGGCGGCTGGAGCAAGAGCCACAACCTTCGGGTCCGTGCCTACACGGTCACTGCAGGCGCAATTGGCGGCCCGGCCACGTCCACGTCCGGCCCGGACAATGTGCCGCCGCCGCCCACGGAGTGGAACGTCACGGCCAGCCCCACACGCAGCTGCACGGAGCCTCGCAAGGGGACGGACAGCTTCGTTGACGGCAACCCGTCCCAATGCACGGGCGCGGGCAAATGGCTCGACGCCGGTGCCCCGTCCACGGCCGACCGCTACCAGGTCTGGTACAAGACCTCGAACAACCCCAGCGGTATCTGGTACCACCTGAACTCCGGTATGGCCTCGGGCAACTGGCTCCGCTGTGACACGTCCAACGTGGGCTGCAACCCGCCGAACGGCATGCCGAACCGCTAGCAACCGCATCCATCTTGTGGGCCCGGGTTTCCCGGGCCCACAAGGCAACTTTCGATCCATCTAAAGGAAGCACATTTCATGACCATGACCATGGAGCAGGCCGAATGGTTTGCCGGTACGTTCGAAAAGCTGGTTGCCAACGTGGGGCAGGCGGTGCTGGGCAAGGAACACGTCATCAGGCTGACCTTCACGGCCATGCTGGCCGAGGGCCACGTCTTGTTCGAGGACGCGCCCGGAACCGGCAAGACCTCCTTGGCACGGGCCCTCGCGGCCACCGTGCAGGGGTCCAACAACCGCATCCAGTTCACCCCTGACTTGCTTCCTTCCGACGTCACCGGCGTGACCATCTACGACCAGAAGACGCAGAAGTTCGAGTTCCACAAGGGCCCGATCTTCAACAACATCGTCCTGGCTGACGAAATCAACCGCGCCTCGCCCAAGACCCAGTCCGCGCTCCTGGAAGTCATGGAAGAGTCACGGGTCACCGTGGACGGCGTGACCTACTCCGCCGGCCGGCCGTTCATGGTCATGGCAACCCAGAACCCGATCGAGCAGGCGGGTACCTACCGCCTCCCCGAAGCCCAGCTGGACCGGTTCCTGATCAAGACCTCCATCGGGTATCCGGACCACGCCTCCACGGTCCGTCTGCTCGGCGGCAACAACCTGAAGGACCGCTCCAAGGAACTGTCCGCCGTCATCACCACCCAGGCCGTGGCGGACATGGCAGACCTCGCCGCCACCGCGCACGTGGACACCGCGGTGCTGGAGTACATTTCGCGGCTGTGCGAGGAAACCCGCAGCGCCCCCGAGACCCGGCTGGGCGTGTCCGTGCGCGGTGCGCTGGCCATGGTCCGGGCCGCCAAGGTCTGGGCTGCCTCGCAGGGACGGAACTTCGTCCTGCCGGATGACATCAAGGAACTGGCACCCGTGGTGTGGACGCACCGCTTCGTGATGGACCCTGAGGCGGAATTCTCCGGCGCCACCGCCGAGGCCGTCCTGGCCAGGATCCTGGCCGACGTCGCCGCCCCGCAGCAGCGCACCAACGCCTGACCGGTCCGGCGCGCAACCAATGGCTGCACGCCGGCCCCTTTTCCTTTCCAACGCAACAACGAAGGCACACCCACATGTCCGACGGCACGTCCACCGGCACCCCGTTGACCCGGTTCGCGGAGCGGTTCCGGCTCCTTTTCCACCGGAACGGCCGCCCCACCCGCCTGCACCCTGCAGCGGTGTGGTCTGAAGCCAGCAACACGGCCCTCCTTGCCCTTACCCCGGCCTGGCGGACCATCCGGGCCACCTGGCTGACGTACGTTTGGCCGGTGCTGTCCGTGGTCAGCATCCTGGGCTGGTCCGTCCTCGCCGCCTCGGTCCTGCTGTGGATTACCGGCCAGGCGTTCGGCTGGCAGGAAGCCACGGCAGCCGCCATCGCCGCCTTCGCCATGTTCGTGATCGCGGTCGCCTTCATCCTGGGCCGGTCCTCCTATGGCGTGGTCCTGGACCTTGCCCGGACCCGCGTGGCGGTGGGGGACAGCGCCGTCGGAAGCATCGCCGTCTCCAATACTTCCGCCCGGCCGCTGCTGCCTGCCGCGCTGGAACTTCCGGTGGGCAGCACCACCGCCGTGTTCCACCTGCCCAGGATGAAGCCAGGCCAGATCCACGAGGACCTCTTCACCATCCCCACCGCCCGGCGCGCCGTCATCGTGGTGGGACCGGTCCGCTCCGTCCGGGCCGACCCGCTGCACCTCCTGCGCCGGCAGGTCCTCTGGACCGAGCCGGAAGACCTGTTCGTGCATCCCCGGACCGTAGCCCTGGCCGGTTCGGCGGCGGGCTTCATCCGCGACCTGGAGGGCATGCCAACCACGGACCTGTCCAGCGCCGACGTCTCCTTCCACGCCTTACGCGACTACGTGCCCGGGGACGACCGCAGGCACATCCACTGGAAGACCACCGCCCGGACCAACAAGCTGATGGTGCGCCAGTTCGAGGAAACCCGCCGCGCCCACCTGGCCATATCGCTGTCCATCAACACGGAGGAATACGCCTCCGAGAACGAATTCGAGCTGGCTATCTCGGTGGCAGGGTCCATCGGCCGGCAGGCCATCCGCGAACAGCGGGAACTGGATGTCCTCACCCAGAAAGGCCCGCTGCGCTGCGAAACCGGCCGCAACCTGTTGGATGACATGACCCGGATCGTCGGCGCCCCGATGCGCCGCACCGCCGTCGACCTTGCCCGGACCCTGGCGGACACCGTCCCCAACGCGTCCGTGGTGTTCTTCGTGGTGGGAAGCAACGTGACCGCCACCCAGCTCCGCTCCGCAGCCGCTTCCGTCCCGCCGGGAGTCCGCAGCCTGGCCGTCCGGGTGGAAGCCGGCGCAGCGCCCACCCGGGCCAACATCGCAGACCTGACCGTCCTGACCCTCGGCGACCTGGCCGACCTTGCCATCGTGCTGAGAAAGGCCGCCGCATGAGCACCGCACCGGGCCAGATCCCGCAAACCCGTACACGCCGCAAAGCCCCCAGCCCGGAGTCCGCCTTCGCCCACGGCCGGCCGTGGCACTTCCTGCTCGACGCCGGCGCCCTGGTTGTCCTCCTGGGGCTGGGCCTGCTCGGCTTCGGTTTGAGCTTCGGCGGCGATCCCTACTACCTGCTGTCCGGATTCGGCGGCATCATCCTTGGCCTGGGCATTGGCGCCGCCAACGCGCACCTGCGCCTGGGCCTGCTGATCACCACGGCCCTGGCGCTGGCAGCTTACCTGGTCTTCGGGACTTGGCTGGCGGTGCCGGACTCGGCCATCGCCGGTTTCGTCCCCTCCCTGGATTCCCTGCGGACCCTGCTCCTGGGCATCGTGTTCGCCTGGAAGGACATGCTCACCGTCGGGGTGCCGGTGGGAACTGCCGGCGGCGTGCTCATCGTGCCCTTCCTCAGCTCGCTTATCACCGCACTCGTGGCCGCGCTCCTGACGTGGCGCGCGCGGAGCCCCTACCTGCCCCTGCTGCCGGTCCTGGTCCTGTTCGTCGCCGGCATTGCCTTCAGCACCAACGCGGCGTTCCTGACCCTGGAACGCGGCATCGGCCTGACAGTCCTCGGCATAGCCTGGGCCACGTTCCGCCGGGACATCCTGCGGCGGGACAGCACCCGAAGGGTTGCCGTTAACACCCCGCAGGCCGACAGCGGCACGGCCCGGCGTGCCCAAATCCGGCGGCTGGGAATGGCAGCGGGCGTGATTGCCCTCAGCGTGGGCGTCACCGCCGTGGCTGCGCCCCTGGTCAACGCCGGCGAGGACCGCAAAGTCCTCCGCAACGTGGTGGTCCCGCCGTTCGACCCCAAGGACTATGTCACGCCGCTGGCGAGTTTCCGGACCTACGTCAAAGACAAGAAGGACGACACCCTGTTCGTGGTCAAGGGGCTGCCGCGGGACGGCCGGGTACGGCTGGGTGCCTTGGACGCCTTCAACGGGACCAACTACAACATGGATCCCAACGGCTCCGGTAACTTCAGCAAGGTGGGCGACGCCAAGTCCATCAACACCCTTGCCGATTCGGCCGGGGTAGTGCCCACCAACGACTACTCGATCAGCATCAACATCGAGGACTACCAGGGCTTCTTCGTCCCCGGCGGGCGGAAGACCACCGGCATCAGTTTTGACCAGTCCGGTTCCGCCGCGGCTGCAGGCCTCTACTTCAACCCCGGGACGGACACCGCCGTCACCACCAACGGCCTCACCCGCGGCGATTCGTACAGCGTGCAGGTTTCGGATCCCGTCAAGCTTGAGCACGGCCAGCTGACCCAGTACGACTTCGCGAAAGTTTCCCTCCCGGATCCACTGGAGGTGCCGCCCGTCGTAGGCTCCCAGGCCAACGACCTTTCCGCGGACGCCCCCACGGCGATCGACCGGGTCCGCCAGATCGAGGCCCATTTCCAGAAGACAGGTGCGTTCAGTAACGGCCTGGTCAGCGAAGGACAGCTGCCCAGCGTTTCCGGCCACGGCTCGGCCCGGATCCGGAACCTGCTCACCGCCAAGCAGATGCTCGGCGACGACGAGCAGTACGCCGTGGCGATGTCCCTGATGCTCCGGCACCTGGGCATCCCGTCCCGGGTGGTGATGGGCTTCTATCCTGAGCCCACCAGCCCGGAAAACGGTGCCGGCGAAGTGAAGATCACCGGAAAGGACGTCCACGCCTGGGTGGAGGTTGCGTTCGAGCGCGTCGGCTGGGTCAGCTTCGATCCCACCCCGCCCAAGGACAACATCCCCATTCCGCCGGACCCGGAAAGCAAGTCAAAGCCCAAACCGCAGGTGCTGCAGCCGCCGCCCCCGCCACAGGAGCCCGCGGACCTGCCGCCGGACTCGTCGCCGGACGCGCTGGACGCTGACCAGAAGAAGAACAATCCGTGGTTGTTCTGGGGCGCCCTGCTGGGTGCCCTGGGCGTCGTCGCCATCCCCGTGGTGATCCTTGCGCTCCCGTTGTTGCTGATCGCCTTGCTGAAGACACGACGCCGGAAACAGCGTTTCCGGGACGGCCATCCGGCCCAGCGCGTCGGCGGAGGCTGGAGCGAAGTGGTGAGCCTGGCAACGGACATGGGCGCCGCCGTCGACACCCGGTCGACACGCCGGGAAAGCGCCGCCGTGCTGGCCGAGGCGTTCCCTGCCAGCCAGGGAACCACAACGCTCCTGGCCCGCCGGGCCGATGCCTCCATCTTCGGCGCCGGCCAGCCCACGGAAGAGGAGGTCAAAGAGTACTGGACCATCGTGGACGGCTCGCTCAAGGAGATGACCGCCACCGTGGGGTTCTGGCGCCGGCAACAGGCACGTTTCTCGCCCCGTTCCCTGCTCAGCGACGCCCGGACCGCGATGAACTCCGGCGGCGGGCTTTCCCTTCGCCGCCTCCGGGCGGGACTGCCTGCGCTGGCAGCCCTGTCCGCCGGCCGTCGCCGCCCCGGCACCGGAGGTACTGACACGCCCGGCACGCCGGCAGGTGACCAACAAGGACCCGGGGCGCCCGCAAGCGAACCGCAGGGCCCTGGCGCGCCTGAGGCCAACCAGCAGGAAACCAGCCGGCCGGAGGCCAACCAGCAGGGAACCAGCCAGCAAGGAACGAACCAGCAAGGACCAAGCCAGCAGTGACCTCCGACGTCGACCGTTGCCCGCGCTGCCAACAAACCGTCCGCGCGGGAGCCACCTTCTGCGCGGCCTGCGGTGCGCCGCTGCCCAACCGGGCGGCGCGCCGCAACCGCGCCCAGGGCCCTGGCCCGCACGATGACCATGCCGGCGCCCGGGACGGGCATGCCGCGCATGCGCCGGGGATTCCCGGTACTATCCCGGTAGTAGAAAGGCCTCCGGCAGCACAGCCGGCGGGCATCGCATATCCGGGTACCGCTCCTGCGGGCACCGATCCGGGCAGTGCCGGCGGTTCCACCAGGGTGGGGGCCGCTCCAGGGGGAGGAACGGGAATGGCAGTAAACCTCGAGCTTGTTCCGGCTGCGGCGGGCAAGCGGTTGGGCGCTGCCGTCATCGACTGGCTGCCCGGCGTGGCAGTGCTGGTGGTGACGTTCGCCATCGGCTTCGCCGGAATCACCCGTTCCCGAAGCGGCGGCTTCATTGTCTATGACACCTCGTCCCTGGTGCTGTTCGGCGGCATCGGCCTCGGGCTGACCCTTGCCTACCTTTTTGTGGTGCTGGGCCTGGAAGCCCGTACCGGCAAGACCCCCGGCAACCTGCTCATGGGCATCCGCAGCGCGGACCAGGACGGCTACGCGCCCGGGGCCGGAGGTGTCTTCCTTCGGGGCGTGATCACCGGCGCGGGCATCCTGCTGTCCCTGGTGGCTGCGGTCCTGGTGGTGGTGTTCAAGTGGTTTGATGCCGCCATGTTCATCCTCGGCCCGCTGCTCCTGCTGGCTGCTGTGTGGGCGGTGCTGGTAGTGGTTTCGAGCCAGTGGGACAAAAACGGCGGGCTGCGGGCCTGGAACGACACCGCCGCCAAGACCCTCGTGTTCGACGTCAAGGCGGGGCGCGACCCCATCACCACGGGGGGCATCCAGGGCCCGTACAGCTTCGCGCCACTGGACCTTCCGCCCGTTCAGCAGGTCCTGTCTCCGGTGGCCGGGGCCAGGACGGCCACCACCGCGGCCGCCCGGCAGCCCACGCCACAGCCTGCCCCGGGGCTGGCCGCCCAGGCCCCGCAGCCGCCGGCCGCCCAGGCCCCGCTGCCGCAATCCGCCCAGCCGCAGACAGCCCTTCCCCAGGCAGTCCCGCTGCCGCCAGCCGCCCAGCCGCAGACAGCCCAATTCGCTCCACCCCAGGCGGCGGCACCCAAGCCTCCTGCACCCCAGGCTCCTGCACCGGCCGCTGCGGCTCCATCGCAGACCATGCCCTACACCAGCCCTGCCTCCTTCGCGCCGCCATCCGTGCAGGACGCCCCGTACCCCGCCACCGCCTATCCCGCAGCGACCCAGAACCCGCAGCCCGTCACGCCGCACGCCGCCCAGCCGGCGGCCGGCAGCCACGGGTTCGCCCCGGGCGCCCAGGCGTCCACGGCAGGCCACCGGGTGCCCGGGCCGCACCTTGACGACGACGTCGAACGTACCCAGGTGCGTTCGGATACCGGCGGGCCCGCCCCCGTGGCGGTCCTGCGGATCCGCCTGGACGACGGCCGCGACTTCCAGCTGGACCGCAGCGTCCTGGTGGGCCGCAACCCGGTAGGCCAGCCCGGGGAACAGCATGCCCAACTGCTGGCCGTGGATGATCCCGGACGCTCCATCTCAAAAACCCACCTGCATCTGCTCACCGATGGTGCGGGGATATGGGTTACGGACCGGCAGTCCACCAACGGCAGCGCCGTGACCACCCCTGACGGCCTGCGCACCCCCTTGGCGCCGGGCGTCCCAACGTTTGTTACCCCCGGCTCCAGTGTGCATTTTGGAGACCGCACCTTTTACCTAGGACAGGCATGAACCAGCACCCCGCCAGTGTTTCCTCCACCATCCAGCCGGGGCCGGGCCTTAGCCTCACCTACGGCTACGGGACGGACAGGGGACTCCGCAGGGAGCTGAACGAGGATTCCTACATTGCGGCGGATCCCGTCTTCGCGGTGGCCGACGGCATGGGCGGCCACGAGGCCGGCGAGATCGCCAGCGGCCTGTGCGTAAGGGCCTTGGCCGGGATTCCGCAGCTCGCCACCGGTGAGCGGAGCATTACGGCCGCGGTCCTGCAGCAGTACCTGGTGCGGGCGGACAACTCGATCCGTGAGGCCGCCGGAGCCCGCGCCGGCACCACCCTCACGGGCGCGGTGGTGGTGGAACAGATGGGCATGCCGTACTGGCTGGTGCTGAACATCGGCGACTCCCGCACCTACCGTCTCAGCCAAGGCCGGTTCGAGCAGATCAGCGTGGACCACTCAGAGGTCCAGGAACTCGTTGATGCGGGCGAGATCACCGCCCAGGAAGCCACCGTGCATCCCCGCCGGCACGTGGTCACCCGGGCCCTGGGCACGGGGGATGAGACGGAGGCTGACTACTGGCTCCTCCCAGTCGAGGAAGGAGACCGGGTCCTGGTCTGCTCGGACGGGCTGACCGGTGAACTGGCGGACGAGGACATCCTCCGCATCCTCAGCACCGTGGCCCAACCGCAGGACGCCGTGGACGCCCTGATCCAGGCTGCCCTGCGCAGCGGCGGCAGGGACAACGTCACGGCCATCGTGGTGGACGCCAGGAACGTGGCGAACGACGACGGCGCCGGCACCACCGCGCCACGCTACAGCCCGGCGGACCGGGACGAGGAGACGCTGCCGCGTCCGCTGGCCAACGGCGCGGTGACGCAGCCCTTGCCTGAGCAGCCGGAGGCCGGCACGGACGCCGAGGGGGAGGGCGACAATGACCGCCGCTAGCTACATTCCGGGTAGCTGGCTTGGTGTCGTCCGGTCCGGCACGGCCGTCCTCCTGGGCCCCGAATCACCGGCCGAACTTGCCGGTGCCCTCTGGGAACTCCTGGCAGCCCGGCCGGAACCGCATGAGGTCCTTGCTGCCGTGACCAGCAGCTCGGGCGGGTCGCTGGCCCGCATACCCTCCTTCGGCATCCTGGACTTCAACGGATCGCTGAGGGTCTTCCTGCGCGGCAACCTCGACCTTCGAGTGGAGCAGCCCGGCGGAGCCGTGGACCTGGACGGCCGTGACGTCACCACCTGGAACGAACGCCGGTTTGTCGTCCCCGGGATGTGCCGGCTGGACATCGCTGACGCCGGCGGAGACCAGCCCGAGCTGCCGCTCGGCGAGGGGGTGGTTTTGCTGCAGGCGCTGACGCTCGGCGTCCCGTCCGGGCCAGCCGCCGTTGCAGCCCCCGCTGCCAAGGAACGGGCCGCAACAACGGAACACCCGGCTGCAGCGGAAAGTCCTGTCGAGGCACAGGGCCCGGACCAAGCCGACAACCCGGTTGTCGTCGAAAGCGTGGTTGCGGTCGAAAACCCCGTGGTCGTCGAAAGCGTGGTTGCGCTGGATTCTCCAGGCACGGCCGGGGACCCGGGCGCAGAAGCCCGCTCCACCCTGACCGACTTTGCCGGGGAGGACGAGCTCCCCGGCACCCCCACTCCTGAGCACGGGGCATCCGCCGAGACGGTTCTGGCAGTGATCGACGAAGACCAGGAGGGGCTCCCCGCGGATACCGCAGACGCCGCGGAGGCCGTGGGGGAAGCCGCCGACCCTGATGCCACGATTGCCCCCGGCACCATCATCCCCCCTGACCCGGCGGACGCGCCCGGCGCCGGGGAAGACGATGGGCCGGAGGAAGATGCGCCGCCGGCCGGTGACACCGCATCGGCTGAAGCGGGTCCCGCGGTGGAAATGACCACGTCCTACGACCACCTGTGGGACCGCACCGTGATGCGGAACATCGAGGACGCGGCAGTCCGTGAGGACCCGGACGCCGACTCCGGCCTCATCGCTGTCAGCCCGCAGCCCGCCCTGCCTGCGGCCGAACAGCCCGCCGCCCTGGGCCCGGCCGACGACGCGTCCACGGCCGGACAGCAGTCCGGTTCCGATGCCGGGCCGGGCGCCGGGGCAGACGGTTCCGCGGGCAGCGACCCAGCCTGGGGCGCCAGGCGGAGCCCCAACCCCACCCCGGATCCCGGGCCGGAAGCGCAGGCTCCCGCCCCGCCTCCCGCCGGCGGCCTCATCGATTCCGTACCGTGGCGCACCGGCGGAAACGCGGCCGCTCCGTCGTCGGCCCCGTCCGGCCCATCCTTGGGGACACCTCCTGCCGTCACCCCACCGGCAGGCCCTGAAGCATCTGCGAACCGTGCTCCCGCGCCGGCCTTCCCCGCAAGCCAGGCCCCTGCGGCAGGAACTCCCGACCAGGCCCCTGCCGCCGGCTTCGATCCCGACCATGACGGCGAGACTGTCATGAAGAGCAGCCTCCCCGGAATGGCTCCGCATCCAGCGGCTCCGGCCGCCGTCCAGGACCCCGCCAATGGACCAATGGTGCTGGCCCGCGTCTGTGCCCAGGGCCACGCCAACCCACCCACACGTGCCCTCTGCAGCGCCTGCGGGGGCAGCCTGCTGCCGGACGCCGTCCAGGTGGCGCGCCCCAGGCTGGGGCGGGTGCGCCTGTCCACCGGCGACGTGCTGGACCTCGACCAGTCGATGGTCATCGGGCGGCAACCGTCGGTATCCCGCGTCCAGGGCGGTGTGATGCCGCGCCTGGTGCAGGTGGCGAGCCCGGGCGGTGACATTTCCAGGTCCCACGTCGAAGTCCGGCTCGAAGGCTGGCACGTCATGCTCTGCGACCTGAAGGCCACCAACGGCACCGTGTTGGTGCGTGAGGGCCAGCCGCCGCGCCGCCTGGCCCAGAACGAGATGGCCATCCTGCTCGATGGCGACATCGCGGAACTGGGCGACAACATCTCACTGCGTTTTGAGGAGATTCCTTGAGTTCCAAACGGCCCGTAGCGCCGCCGCCCCGGATCCAGGGGTTCACGTACATCAGCCTGCTCGGCTCGGGCGGGTTCTCTGACGTCTACCTGTACGAACAGGACAGGCCGCGCCGGAAAGTCGCCGTGAAGGTGCTGCTCTCCGATTTGAAGACCGAGGGCGCCCGCCGGCGCTTCGAGTCCGAAGCCAACCTGATGGCCCAGCTGTCCTCGCACCCTTACATCGTCACCATTTTCGAAGCGGAAGTGACCGACGACGGGCATTCCTACCTGGCCATGGAGTACTGCTCCCGGCCCAGCCTGGACGTGCGCTACCGGCGGCAGCGCTTCAGCGTGGACGAGGTCCTGGCCGTCGGCATCCAGGTGGCGTCCGCCGTCGAAACCGCGCACCGTGCCGGCATCGCCCACCGCGACATCAAGCCGGCCAACATCCTGGTGACGGACTACAACCGCCCGGCCCTGACCGACTTCGGCATCTCCGGAACCCTGGCAGGCGACACGGACGACGACTCGGGGATGTCCATCCCGTGGTCCCCGCCCGAGCAGTTCCGGGATGGAAGCGTTGACGGCGTCATGGTGGACGTATGGGCCCTCGGCGCCACCCTCTATACCCTGCTGGCCGGCCGCTCGCCCTTCGTCATGCCCGGGGCGGACAACTCCCAACGCGAACTGATCAACAGGATCAGCAACATGGCCCTGCCGCGGTTGGGCCGGGCAGACGTGCCGGAGTCGCTGGAACTGGCGCTGTCCACCGCCATGGCCAAGTCCGCACAGTCCCGCTACAGTTCCGCGCACGCATTCGCCCTGGCACTGCAGCGCATCCAGGCCGAACTGAACCTCTCCGTCACGCCCTTCGAAGTACTGGAGGAACCGCAGCAGGAGGAAAGCCACCCGGACGACGGAACCGAGGAAACCCGGGTTCGCAGCATCGCCGCCATTGATCCCGAACGGACCGGCAGCGCACCGACGTTTCCCGCGCGCACCCGCCCCAGCCAGCCCGGCGGCACGGACGCAACCGGTCCCGGGGGAGGTGCCGCCCCGCCGTCGCACTTCACTCCCGCCGCGCCTGGCCAATGGCAGCCCGCCCCATCCGTACCCCACCTTCCGGCCGGGCCGGCCGCACCGGAGGCAGCCGACGGCGTCCGGGCGGGGGAGTGGGCACAGTCAACCGTGCTGCGGGGCAGCGCCGCGGCACCACACTATGGTGCGCCCGTCACCGGTCCGGCGGGGAGCAGCGAAGATCCGGCGTACGCCGCGGACGCTACGGTCCAGCGGGCGGTAAAAACCGCGGAGCCACAGCAGGCGCCCGAGGCCGACCACGGCAAACGCAACCTCTGGCTCGCCCTCGCCGGGGGAACCCTGCTGGCACTTGCGGCGGTGGTGGGCATCGTGGTGGCGAACTCGGCCACCGGAACCCCCAAGGCCGTGGAAACCCAACAGGTCAGCAAACCTCCCGCGGACGCCCTGGACAACGGCACCGTCCCCGACGTCGAAGGTCTCAAGGGCTCAATCGGGGCCGACGGGGAAGCCACCTTCACCTGGACCAACCCGCAGCCCAAGGACGGGGACACCTACAAGTGGAAGGTGTACACCATTGGCGGCAACAGCGCGGAATTCACGTCCGTCGCGAACCCGCCCGTAAAGATCCGGCCCAATCCCGGCGGACAGACCTGCATCCAGGTGATGATCGTGCGCACCGACGGCGCATTTTCACCCATGGAGGAGGGCTCCATCGCCTGCACCGGCCAATGAGCGGCCTGCACGCACCGGCGGGGCGGCCGCTCCGCACCACCAGCACTGACGGTTACCGCAACACTTCTGCCTTGAGGAGGCACAGATCATGGGGGATCTAGCAATAGATTTCTGTGGCGAATGGTACGAGCCATCCGACGAGGACATCTTCAACATCGGCCGCGAAGGCGACCTTGAAGTGGACGACAACCCGTACCTGCACCGGCAGTTCCTGCAGGTTGCCCGCTACGACGGCATCTGGTGGCTCAGCAACGTCGGCAGCATGCTCTCCGCCACGGTGGCCGACGCTTCCGGTGGCATGCAGGCGTGGCTTTCCCCCGGCGCCCGGATCCCGCTGGTGTTCAGCCACACGAACATTATTTTTACGGCCGGCCCGACCACCTATGAGTTCGCCGTGCACTTGAAGACGCCATCCTTCCGGCAGGAAGCCCGTGAGGACAGCAGCGGCGGCGACACGACGATTGGACCGGTGGTCTTCACGGATGCCCAGAAGGCCCTGATCGTGGCGCTCGCCGAGCCGGTCCTCCGGCGCGAAGGCACCGGCTTCAGCACCATTCCGTCCTCGGCCGCGGCCGCGAAGACGCTGGGCTGGGCGTTGACCCGCTTCAACCGGAAGCTGGACAACGTCTGCGACAAGCTGGACAGGGTGGGCGTCGTCGGGCTGCGCGGAGGCGGCGGCAAACTGGCGACCAACCGCCGTGCCCGGCTGGTGGAGCACGCCGTCACCACGCACCTGGTAACACCCGATGACCTGTACCTGCTGGAGAAGATGAGGGGCGTGGACGAAGGATGAGGATCCGCCTGACACTCCACCGCGAGCCCGCCGACGCCAAGGATCTGGCCGTCACGGTGGACGGCCTGGCCACCGTGGCCGACATCGCCACCGTGTTGTGGGCTGCTGATCCGGACCGGAAAGGAACGCCCCCTCCGGAGAACCTCTCGCTGCGCATCGATGAAGCGTTCGTCGGTGCCGGCATCAGCGGAAATGTCCTGGCCCGCCAGGACAACCTGCTCGAATCAGGCCTGCGCCCCGGCTCGGTGGTATCGCTGGCCCAGGTCAGCGAGCAATTCCATGAGCCCGGCGCCGGCCGCGGACCGGCTGCGGCCACCTTGCGTGTCCTGTCAGGGCCCGACGTCGGCCGCGAATTTTCGCTGCCCACCGGCACCAGCTACATCGGCCGGGACCGGGACGTCGATATCCGCCTCACGGACCCCCTCACCTCCAAGCGGCATGCCCGGATCACCGTGGCAGAGGGCATCGAGATCGTGGACACGAACTCCGCCAACGGCCTGTTGATGGACGGACTTCCAGTCACGCGCGCAACCCTGAACTCCTCCGACACGGTGACGCTGGGGGACACCACGGTCACCGTGGTTCCGCTGGGCCACAACCATGCGGCAGCGCCGACGTCGCCCCTGGTGGACTTCAACCGTTCCCCGCGGGTGGTGCCCCGCTTCGAGGTGCCCAAACGGGTCCTGCCCTCCGGGCCCAAACGCCCCGAAGACCACCCCTTCCCGTACATCATGCTGGTGGCGCCGCTGATGATGGGCGCCGTGATCTTCGCGGTCACGCAAAACGTGCTGTCCATGGTGTTCATGCTGATGATGCCGTTGTTCATCGTGGGCCATTACGTGGACCAGAAGATGCGGACCAGGAAGCAGCAGAAGGAGCAGCTCAAGCAGTTCCGGGCGTCCATGGCGGCGTTCCGGCAGGACCTGACGGAACTGCAGCAGGTGGAGCGGGCTGTCCGGCTGCAGGAAGCACCGTCGGTCAGTGACACGGTGGATGCCATCTATAAGCTGGGCCCGCTGCTGTGGACCCACCGCCCGGAGCATTCCTCGTTCCTGGGCCTCCGGTTTGGGCTGGGCACGGCGCCGTCCCGGGTCCCGCTGGAGGAACCCTCCAGCAATGACACCGAAGTACAGTACAGCCGCGAAATCCAAGACTGCATCAAGCAGTTCAGCGAGATCGAAGGCGTTCCGGTTGTCTCCCAGCTGCGGACCTCCGGTGCCTTGGGCATCGCCGGTGCCCGCGGCCTGGTGGACGATGTGGCCCGGGGAATGGTGCTGCAACTGGTAGGCCTGCATTCCCCGGCCGAGGTTGTCCTCACCGCCATCACATCCGCCCAGTCGCGCGGGCGCTGGGATTGGCTGCAGTGGCTGCCGCACGTCGGCTCCGGCCACAGCCCGCTGGGCGGGGACCACCTTGCGGCGGGCTCGGCCGGCGGATCCTCCCTGCTGGCCCGGCTTGAGGACCTGGTGGACGCCCGCGAAGCCGCGGCCAAGCGGTCGGGCCCGGAGCTGCGCCCGGGCATCGACCCCGACAAGCACGACCTCGAAGAGCCTGTCCTGCCCGCCGTGCTGGTGGTCGTGGAGGATGACGCGCCTGTCGACCGCGGCCGGCTGACCCGGCTGGCCGAGCGGGGACCCGATGCCGGCGTCCACGTCCTGTGGGTGGCCACGGACATCCAGGCGCTGCCGGCCGCCTGCCGCGACTTCATGGTGGTGGACGGCGAGCACGGCACCACCACCGGACAGGTGCGCCTGGGCCGGCACACCTACCCGGTCAGCTGTGAGAGCGTGGACGCGGAGCTGGCGGCCCAGCTCGCGCGGATGTTGGCTCCCGTGGTGGATGTGGGCAAGCCGGTCAACGACGACTCCGACCTGCCGCGGGCCGTTTCCTACGCCACCCTGATCGGCAAGGACTTCCTGGACAACCCGCAGGCGGTGGCCGAGCGCTGGACCGAAAACAACTCCGTGCACGCCACCGCCGTGGCGAACCGCAAGGACAACGGCACCCTCCGCGCACTCGTGGGTTCCAAAGGCATCGAACCGCTCTACCTCGACCTGAAGAATGAGGGCCCGCACGCCCTGGTGGGCGGTACCACCGGTGCAGGAAAGTCCGAGTTCCTGCAGTCCTGGGTCATGGGCATGGCCGCCGCCTACAGCCCGGACCGGGTGAGCTTCCTGTTCGTCGACTACAAGGGCGGCGCCGCGTTCGCGGACTGCATCAACCTGCCGCACACCGTGGGACTCGTCACCGACCTTTCCCCGCACCTGGTGCGCCGGGCCCTGACGTCCCTGCGCGCCGAGTTGCACTACCGCGAACAGCTGCTGAACCGGAAGAAGGCCAAGGACCTGCTGGCACTGCAGCGGGAAGCCGACCCGGACGCACCCCCCTACCTGATCATCATCGTGGACGAGTTCGCCGCCCTGGCCAACGAGGTTCCCGAGTTCGTTGACGGCGTGGTGGACGTGGCGGCCCGTGGACGGTCCCTGGGCCTGCACCTCATCCTGGCCACCCAGCGGCCGGCCGGTGTCATCAAGGACAACCTCCGCGCCAACACCAACCTTCGCGTGGCCCTCCGCATGGCCGACGAGGAGGACGCCACGGACATCCTGGGCGTCCCGGACGCTGCCTATTTCGATCCCGCCATCCCCGGCCGCGGCGCAGCCAAGACCGGCCCGGGCAGGATCCAAGGGTTCCAAACCGGTTACGCGGGCGGCTGGACCACGGACAAGCCGCAGCGGCCGCAGATTGACATCGTGGAGATGGCCTTCGGTTCCGGTCCCAGCTGGGAGGCGCCCGCGCCCGACAAGCCCCTGGCGCAGGAGCCTGCCGGCCCCAATGACATTGCACGGATGACGTCCACGATCGTGCACGCGGCGGACTCGCTGGACATCAGGGCGCCCCGCAAGCCGTGGCTGGATGAGCTGGCCAAGACCTACGACTTCTCCAAGCTGCCCAATCCCCGCACGGACGAACAGCTGCTGCTGGGCGTTGCCGACGACCCCGTGCACCAGGAACAGCCCACCGTGTTCTACGAACCGGACAGGGACGGCAACATGGCCATCTACGGCACGGGCGGCTCCGGCAAGTCGGCCGCACTGCGGGGCATCGCCATTGCCGCCGCGGTGACTCCGCGCGGCGGACCGGTCCACGTCTACGGCATCGATTGCGGCTCCGCGGGATTGCGGATGCTCGAGGAGCTTCCGCACGTCGGTGAAATCATCAACGGCGACGACGTCGAACGCGTGGGGCGCCTGCTGCGGCTCCTGCGCGACATCGCCGAGCTGCGGTCAGCGCAGTTCGCCGAGGTACGTGCGTCCACCATCGTCGAATACCGGAAGCTCGCGAACCGGCCGGACGAGAAGCGGATCTTCGTGCTGGTGGACGGCATGTCGGCGTTCCGTGAGGCATACGAGCACAGCAAGCTCTCCGGACTGTGGGACATCTTCCTCCAGCTGGCCACCGACGGCCGCACCCTGGGCATCCACCTGGTGGTGACGGGCGACCGGCCAAACGCCGTGCCGGCCTCCCTGCTGGCCTCGATCCAGCGCAGGCTGGTCCTGCGCCTGTCCTCCGAGGACGACTACATCTCCCTGGATGTGCCCAGGGACGTCCTTACCGCCACCTCGCCCCCTGGGCGCGGTCTCCTCGACGGCCTCGAAGTCCAGCTGGCAGTCCTGGGCGGCAACTCGAACCTGGCCCTGCAGGCCCGCGAAGTCCACAAACTCAGCGAAGCCATGCAGCGCCAGGGCCTGGACACCGCCCCCGGAATCGAACGGCTCCCGGACCAGGTGGACCTGGACGTCCTGCCCGCCGGCAGCCCGGACCTGCCCGTCATCGGCGTGGACGACGAATCGCTGCAGCCGGCCGAGGTCATGGCCCGCGGCCCGCTGCTCCTGGCGGGCCCGCCAGGGTCCGGGCGTACCGTTGCACTGGTCACCCTGGCCTACGCGCTGCGCCGGTCCAACCCCGCCACCGAGCTGATCTACCTCGGCTCCCGCCGCTCCGCCGTCGCGTCCCTGCCCATCTGGAACCGTTCCGTGGTGGGCCCGGATGATCTCGCCGAGGTGGTCGAGGACCTGGTGGAGCACTCAACCGGAAATCCCGGTTCGGTGGCCATCTTCATCGAAGGCCTCACCGAGTTCACGGACACCATCGCCGAATCCGGCATTGCCCAGCTGGTCACGGCGTCCCTCAAGGCAGACCAGTGGGTGATCGGCGAGTCCGAGTCCTCCACCTGGTCCTCGGCCTGGCAGCTTGCCCAGCCCTTCAAATCCGGCCGGCGGGGACTGCTGCTCAACCCCGGGGACATCGAAGGGGACGGCCTGCTCAACACCTCCCTGGGCCGGGTCAGCCCGGACTTCATTCCCGGCCGGGGCTACGTGGTGGGACGCGGCAAGGCACGGAAGATCCAGGTGGCGTTGCCGCCCGAAAACCGGGACTGAGCAGCCCGGAGATGTGCGGGGCCGCCGCAGCCGCGGATTTGCGGCCCCGCACGGCGCTGTAGAAGACTACCGGGGACACCAGAAAGCCGCGGTGGGGGGACTGCGCGCAGCGAAAGGTAGCAATGGCCCCGTCCGCACCGGTTCTCCGCACTGTTTCGACGACGGCAACAGCAGCTGTCATGGCATTGGCCCTCGGCATCTTCCCGGCCGGGGCGGCGGCCGCCGCCCCCCTGGCCGCACCTGCCCAGCCTTCATCCACCCAGGTGTCGGGAACCCAAACGGCGCCGGACTGCGGGCTGCTCTGCCTGCCCGTCCTTGCCAGCAGTCCGGACACCGGCCAAACCGGGCGGCCGCGCAAGTCCAAGGACCCCGTACCGCCGACCGCCCAGCCCGCGCCTCCCGCCGCCGAAGCTCCGGTCCAGCCGCCACAGCCCGCCGGGCCCCCGGCCGCCACCGCGCCACCAGCCGACGCTTCGGTGCCGGCTGCAGACGCGGAAGCAGCATCCGACGGCGCGCCAACCGCAGTCCCATCGGCCGACGCCGGGTACCGCCCGCCCACCGGTCCTTCCAGCGGGGTGGACTGGAACAGCCCGGTCACCCGGTCCGCGGCGCCAACCCAGCTGGCTGCCGTTTCTCCCGCCCGGGGCGAAGGCCCCGGCGGCCCGGCGCTCCTGCCCATCGCACTGGGAACGGTGCTGTTGGCCATAGCGGCCGGCGCGTTCACCTGGTGGAACCGCAACCGGCTCCGGTCGCACTGACGCCGGCTCCGCGCCGCCCTGTCCCGTGCCGCGCCGCCCTGCCAAGGAAATCGTCGGAGGGGTAGGGCAAGATAGGTCTGTGAGTACAGGACCAGGACCCGCAGAACAGACCGCCGCCCGGACCGCGGCCCCGCACGAGCCCGAGGCCATCCCCACCGAAGCCCTCCGCGAGGAATACGAAAACCTCGCGGACCTGGTGCGGAAGTACCGGTTCGCCTACTACCAGGAGGATGCGCCCCTGGTCTCGGACGCCGAGTTCGACACCCTCTTCCGCCGCCTGGAAGAGATTGAGGCCCTGCACCCGGAACTGGTGGCCAATGACTCGCCAACCCAGGAAGTCGGCGGCGAGGTTTCTGCCGCATTCGCCCCGGTGGAGCATCTGCAGCGGATGTACAGCCTGGAGGACGTCTTCTCGCTTGAGGAACTCGAAGCCTGGCTCAACCGGGCCGAGGCAAGCATCGCGAAGATCGGTGACGGCGGCACCAAAGCCGCATGGCTGACTGAACTCAAGATCGACGGCCTCGCCGTCAACCTCCTGTACCGTGACGGAAAGCTGGTGCGCGCGGCCACCCGCGGCGACGGTACCACCGGCGAGGACATCACCCACAACCTGCTCACCATCAAGGAAATCCCGCAGGAACTGCAGGGCAGCGGCTTTCCCGCCGAGATGGAAATACGCGGCGAGGTCTTCATTCCCTCCAAGGCGTTCGCCGAATTCAACGACGCCCTGATCGAGGCCGGCAAAGCCCCGCTGGCGAACCCCCGCAACGCGGCGGCGGGTTCATTGCGGCAGAAGGACCCCGCCGAAACCGCCAAGCGGCCCTTGAAAATGTTCGTGCACGGCATCGGCGCCCGCGAGGGGCTTGAAGCCCGCAGCCAGTCGGAAACCTACCATCAGCTCAAAGAATGGGGCCTGCCCGTCAGCCCGTACTTCGAGGTGCTGGCGGCCCGCGACGACGTCCTGGGTTTCATCCAGCGGTACGGGGACCAGCGCCACAAGCTGCTCCACGAAATCGACGGCATCGTGATCAAGGTGGACGATTTCGCCACCCAGCGCGCCTTGGGCAACACCACCCGCGTTCCCCGCTGGGCGGTGGCCTACAAATACCCGCCCGAGGAAGTCCACACCAAGCTGCTGGACATCCAGGTCAATGTGGGCCGCACCGGCCGCGTAACCCCCTTCGGCGTCATGGAGCCGGTCAAGGTGGCCGGATCCACCGTGGAAATGGCCACGCTGCACAACCAGGACGTGGTGAAAGCCAAGGGCGTGAAGATCGGCGACATCGTCATCCTGCGGAAGGCAGGGGACGTCATCCCCGAGATCGTTGGCCCCGTCCTGGCCCTCCGGGACCAGCAGGATCCGCCGGTCCGGGACTTCGTGATGCCCGCCGAATGCCCCTCCTGCGGAACCCCGCTGGCCCCCGCCAAAGAAGGCGATGTGGACGTCCGCTGCCCCAACTCCAAGTCCTGCCCGTCCCAGCTCCGCGAGCGGGTATTCCACGTGGCCGGCCGGGGCGCGTTCGACATTGAGGCCCTGGGCTGGGAAGCGGCCATCGCCCTGACCCAGCCGGCCGAACCTGAAGTGCCTCCGCTGACGTCCGAAGCACGGCTGTTCGACCTCACCCCCGAGGACCTGGCCGAGGTACGGATCCGCCGGGAGAAGAAGTCCAAGGGCGTCCCCACCGGGGAGTTCGAGCTGGTGCCGTACTTCTACAGCAAGGGCACCGCCAAATCGCCATCCAAGCCAACCGCCAACACCCAGAAACTGTTCAAGGAACTGGAGAAGGCCAAGACGCAGCCCTTGTGGCGGGTCTTGGTGGCGCTGTCCATCCGGCACGTGGGCCCGCGGGCGTCACGCGCCCTGGCGCAGGCCTTCGGCACCATGGACCGTATCCGGGCAGCCAGCGAGGAGGAGCTCGCCCACGTTGACGGCGTAGGACCTACCATCGCCGCCGCCCTCAAAGAGTGGTTCGCCGAAGATTGGCACGTGGAGATCGTGGACCGGTGGGCGGCTGCGGGCGTCCGCATGGAGGACGAACGGGACGAGTCCATGCCGCGGACCCTGGAGGGCCTCACCGTGGTGGTGACGGGCTCGCTGCCCAACTTCAGCCGCGACGAAGCCAAGGAAGCCATCCTGCTGCGCGGCGGCAAGGCCGCGGGCTCCGTTTCCAAGAACACCAGCTACGTGGTGGCGGGGGAAAGCGCCGGGAGCAAGCTGGACAAGGCCGAACAGCTGGGGATCCGGGTGCTGGATGAGGACGGCTTCAGGCAGCTGCTCGACGGCGGGCCGGCAGCCCTGGGCGACGCCGCACCCGACGGCACCACACCGGACGCCGACGCCGCGGACCAACACAGCGCGGACCAAGGCAGCGCCCGCCACAACACGCCCGACGACACCACTGTGGAGGAAAGCGCATGACATCCGCGTCTGAACTGTTGGATGTGGCCCGGCGGGCCGCCGCGGCCGGTGCCCAGGTACTGTCCGGCCGTGACGGCAACGCCCTGGACCCCAACAACAAGGGTGCGGCCGGGGACTGGGTCACTGCCTTCGACATCGCCGCCGAGGACGCCGTGCGCGCCGTGATCGCCGCTGCCCGCCCTGGCGATATTGTCACCGGGGAGGAACAGGGAACGACGCGCCCCGCTGTATCCACGGGGTACCGCTGGTCCATCGATCCCCTGGACGGAACCACCAACTTCATCCGCAACATCGTCTACTACGCCACCTCCGTGGCAGTGGCCGATGCCGACGGCGTCTGGCAGGCCGGCGTCGTCAACGCCCCAGCCTTGGGGCGGGTGTACTACGCCGCCCGCGGCCAGGGCGCGTGGCTGGAGGAGCGGGGAACGCTCACCCGGCTGGAAGGGCCGGTTTCGGGCCGTACCGGGCAGATCCTGGCCACCGGGTTCAGCTACGAGCCGGCCGTCCGCTCCGAGCAGGCGGCAGCGTTCGCCACGCTGATGGATGGCTTCGCCGACGTGCGGCGGCTCGGCTCCGCTGCCCTGGACCTGTGCATGGTGGCGGACGGGACACACGACGCCTACGGCGAACGCGGCCTGAACGAGCATGATTTCTCGGCCGGTGCCCTGATCGCCGAGGAAGCAGGCTGCTGGGTGCGCCGGCCGCGGTTGACCAGTCCGCTCGACGGCGGTCCCTCCGACGACGAACGCCTGGACGCCTGGACCTGCGCGGCCGGGCTGGAACTGTCAGGAAAGTTTCCGCTCTAGGTGTACCGAGCCGGGCGCGCTGTCCGCCGGCCGGCCTGGGTGCGGCGGTAACTCCTCCCGGTACTGATAGTTCGATCACGGAAAGCCCCGTTTGGGCCCGCGGGGACCCGAACCGCCACTACCATTGACGGGTGCAGCCGCAGCTAACCATCCGTCCCGCCGTCGAAGCCGACTTCGGCGACGTCGCCCGCATCACCGGCGACTCCTACCTCGCCGCAGGGTACTTCGACGACGCCGCCCACCCGTACATGGTCAAGGTCATGGACGTTGCGGCGCGCGCGGAGCAGGCCACCATCTGGGTGGCTGAACGGGAGGGGTCGGTCATTGGCTCGGTCACCCTGGCACTTGCCGGTGAACCGTACGCTGACATTGCCCTGCCGGACGAACTGGAATTCCGGATGCTGGTGGTGGACCCTGCCGTCCAGCGCAGCGGCGCCGGACGCGTCATGGTGGAAGCCATCATCAGCCATGCCCGAACCCTGCCGGGTATCCGTGCGGTGGCACTGACCACGGGGAAAGACTGGGAAAGCGCGCATGGCCTGTACCGCAGGACCGGCTTCCACCGGGTGCCTGAACGGGACTGGTTCGTTCCCGGAACCGACACAAAACTGCTGGTTTACCGGCGCGACCTGTAGCGGCCCTACAGTGGTGGCGACCCATTCCAGCTTTGAAAGGCCCACCCATGCGTAAAACCTTCGGCACCGGCTCCGTCTGGGAGCAGACGCTCGGCTATTCCCGCGCCGTCCAGGTGGACAACACCCTCTACATCTCCGCCACCGCGGCCAGCGGCGACGACGGAATCGTGGGAGACGACTTCTACACGCAGACCCAGTACATCCTGCAGAAGCTCGGCAAGGTCCTGGCCGACGCCGGCTTCGCGTACGAAGATGTGGTGCAGTCCAAGCTGTACCTGACGGACATCAGCAAATGGGAAGAGGCCGGCCGGGCACACGGCGAAGTATTCGGCGAGATCCGCCCCACCCTCTCCCTGGTCCATGTGCTGCCGTTCCTTGACCCGAACATGCTCGTCGAGATCGAACTGGTCGCCCGGAAAGCTGCCTGACGCTCTCCCTGCCCTACCTTGCCGGCAGGCCGTAGCGGTGTTCCGGTCTGCCCGTGGTGCCGTAGCGCAGCTGGATGTCCACGGCGCCGTCGTCGGCCAGCGACGACAGGTAGCGCTGCGCCGTGGCGCGGGAGACGCCCACCCGGGCGGCCACCTCGGCGGCGGAATACTGTTCGCCCGGAGCCAGTGATTCCAGCACCGCGGCTTCGGTTGCCGAGCGGGGTTTCGACGACGACGTGACGTCCCCGGGGATCAGCGACCGTTTTGCGCGTTCCACGGCCTCCTGGTCCAGGGCCCCGGCCTGGCCCAGGAGGCGCCGGTACCTGGCATAGGAACGAAGCTGCTGGGACAGCGACTCAGCGGTGAAGGGCTTGAGCAGGTACCCCAAGGCGCCCCGGCGGAACGCCACCCGGACGGAGGCGGCATCCGAGGCGGCGCTGAGGATGATCGTGTCCACATCCAGCTGCTGCAGCAAGTCCAGGCCGGACGCATCGGGGAGGTAGACATCCAGCAGCACCAGGTCCGGGCGCAGGCTGTGGATGGCCTGCAGTGCAAGCGAGGCCGTGCCAACGGGGGCCAGGGCCAGGAACCCGGCCACGGAGTCCACGTAGGCTGCGTGCAGCTTGGCCACATGGAAGTCGTCGTCCACGATCAGGACCCGAAAATCATCAGCCATTGTTGTCCTTTCCGGCTGCCCCGGGGGTCTTCGCGGCAGGGTTTCCCGCCGTCGTGTGCGGGAGGACCGCCATGAAGACGGCGCCCGGGCCGCCGGCGGTACCGCGATCCAGTACTTTGACGTCGCCGCCGCGGCGGCGTGCCAGCTGCCGGGCCAGGGCCAGGCCGAAGCCCTGCCCGGCACCGGCACGCACCGGGCCCGCAGCGGTGGTGAATCCTTCTACGAAGACGCCTTCGGGATCGGTTCCGTCCGCCAGCCCGTCGCCCGAGTCCGCCACCACGATGTGCAGCGTCCCGCCGTCGTCGCCCGGCTCATCCAGCACCTCGAGCTCAACCCAGCGGTCCGTCGAGGATCCTGCCACGGCGGCGTTGACGGCGTTGTCGATCAGGTTCCCCAGCACCGTGGTCACATCCTGGGCCTCCGTGACCTGGCCGCGGACCAGGGTTTCGGGCCCGATGCGGAGGGCGACGCCGCGTTCGTCCGCTTCCACGCCCTTGGCCCCCACAAACGCCTGCAGGTAGGGGTCCTGGAGCAGTTCGGCCTGGTCCACGGGGAACTTCAGGGGACCGGTGGCGGCCAGCCCTGCCAGGTAGTCACGGGCCTCCTGGTGCTGCCCGATGCCCAGGAAACCGGCCAGGGTGTGCAGCTGGTTGGCGAACTCGTGCCGCTGGGCGCGCAGGGCCGTGGACATGGTGCCCACGGCGTCCAGCTGCCGGGTGAGCTCCTGCAGCTCTGTGCGGTCGCGGAGCATGATCACCCAGCCCAGGTCCTCCCGGCGGTGCAGCGCCTTGCGGGCATTGACCACCAGGACCCGGCCGCCCGCCACCAGTTCCAGGGCATCCGGCCCCGCGGCATTCCCTTCCGGTCCGGCGGCAGCCAACCGCGGAGCGGCGGCCACGGGGGCGGGGCTGGTGAGTGACTTCAGCTGGGCGGGAACGGGGGCGTCCTCCCACCGTGTCCCGGACAGGTCGGGCAAATCGAGCAGGCGCTGCGCCGCGGCGTTGAACACGCTGACCCGGCCGTCGGCACGGACGCCGATGACGCCGTCGTCCACGCCCTGCAGCACTGCCACCTGGTCGTGGACCAGCGTGCTGATCTCTTCCGGTTCCAGGCCCAGGGTGAGCCGCTGGAGGCGGCGGCGCAGCAGGAAGGATCCCAGGACTCCGGCCAGCAGTGCGCCGGCGGCGGTCAGGGCCACCGGGCCGATGTCGCGGCTCACGCTCTGGGCCACGGTTTCCATGGAGTAGCCCACGCTCACCTCACCCACCACCGTCGCGGTGCCGGGGGCATACACCGGAACCTTTGCTCCGGCGGAAGGGCCAAGGGTTCCCGTGTTCCGGGTGGTGATTTCCTGCCCGGACAGCGCCTCGGACGGGTCCGTGCTCACCTTCTCGCCGAGCCGCTGCGGATCCGGGTGGGCCAGCCGGATCCCGGTTTCGTCGGTGATCACTACGAACAGGGCGCCGGTCCTGGTCCGTGCGGCCTCTGCGGAGGCCTGCAGCGGACCCGCGAGGAGCGCGGCCGGCGGGGGAGTGCCGGGCTGTTCGCTGATGGCCAGTACGTCTGCCCTGACCTCCGGATCGGATGCGACGGTCCGGGCCAGCGTCAGGGCCTGGTTCTCCGCGTCGCTGCCCACCCGGTCATACGTCAGCCAGGCATGCACCGTGGCGCTCAGGAGGACCACCAGGAGAACGACGGCCACCTGCAGCAAGAGTGTCTGGGTGGAAAAGCGCAGCGGCTGCCGGGGCGCGGGACGCTGCATTCATCCTCCTTGACGGGTGTGGCGCGACGGGTATGGCTCAACCGTATCGGCTGCCGCCAGGCGCCGACACAGCGTGAGCACAATGAGCAAAATGCTCCCAATAAGCAGTATGCCAATCAATTGAGCCAAAGGCACCGCCGTGACGGACGCCACCCTACAGTCTGTAGCACGCGTCACACCGGTGTGCCGCTGTTCATAAGAAGGAGCCGGCTGTGCTGGTAATACTTGGATTCGCCATGATCGCGGTTTTCATGGTGCTGATCATGACGAAGAAGTTGACGCCAGTGCTGGCGTTGATCATTGTCCCCACCGTTTTTGGTCTCTTTGCCGGCGCCGGCCTGGGCATCGGCGACATGGTCATGGACTCCATGAAGTCCATGACCTCCACCGCGGCCCTGCTGATGTTCGCCATCATCTACTTCGGCCTGATGATCGACGTCGGGCTCTTTGACCCGCTGGTGAAGTTCATCCTCCGCAAGCTGGGCAACGACCCCGCCAAGGTGGTCCTGGGCACCGCCATCCTCGCGGCCGCCGTGTCGCTGGACGGCGACGGGTCCACCACCTTCATCCTCACCACCGCCGCCATGCTGCCGGTCTACCTGCGCCTGAAGATGAGCCCCGTGGTCCTCACCTGCGTGGCCGGCCTGGCCAACGGCACCATGAACATCCTGCCCTGGGGTGGTCCCACCGCCCGCGCCGCCACCGCCCTGAAAATCGATGTCAACGACGTTTTCGTCCCCATGATCCCGTCCCTGGTGGCCGGCCTGGTCGTGGTATTCGCCTTCGCCTGGCTCCTGGGGCTTCAGGAACGCAACCGCCTCCGTGCCGTTGCTCCCGAGATTTGGGGCGTCCCGTCTTCGGCAGAGCCCTTCACGGCAGAAGAGTTCGACGGCGGCACTACCGCCGGCGGCACGGCGCCCCGCGCCGGACGCAAGGGCGGCAACCCCGGCGGAGCAGCCCCCGCCGTCGGCGGCTCCCCGGCAGGATCCTCCGTGGCCGTGCTGGAGCGCACGGACATCCTCCTTGAGGACAGCAGCGCCGGACTCACCGACACCGCCCTGGATCCGAACCGCAGCACCTTGCGTCCCAAGCTGTTCTGGTTCAACCTGGCCCTGACCGTCGCCGTCATGGTGGTCCTCGTGGCCAACGTCATCCCGCTGCCGTTCGTGTTCATGGTGGGCGCGGCCATCGCCCTGCTGGTCAACTTCCCCAAGGTCAAGGACCAGGGCGCCCAGCTCATTGCGCACGCACCTTCCATCGTCGCCGTGGTCAGCATGGTCATGGCCGCCGCCGTCCTCACCGGCGTCCTCAAGGGCACCGGCATGGTCGAAGCCATGTCCGCCTGGCTGGTCCAGATCATCCCGTCCTCCATGGGCCCGTTCATGGCCGTCATCACCGGTGTGCTGAGCATCCCCATGACGTTCTTCATGAGCAACGACGCCTTCTACTTCGGCGTCCTTCCCGTCCTCAGCGAGACGGCCGCGCACTATGGTGTCGGCGCCGCGGACATGGCCCGGGCCTCCATCACCGGCCAGCCGTTCCACCTGCAGAGCCCCCTGGTTCCGGCCATCCTGCTGCTGGTCTCGCTGGCCAAGGTGGACCTCGGTGACCACCACAAGAAAGTCCTGTGGCGTACCGCCGTCATCTCCCTTGTCATGCTTGGCGTCGGGATGCTGACCGGAGCCATCGGAATCGGTTAGTCTGTAGCTGCCTGTGCTCCTGTCCCCGAGGCAGGGCCTGGCACGAAGGTGCCCGTCTGACGCCCGCTGGGGGATGTCAGACGGGCATCGGCGTTTCCCCACTAGACTGGATCGGAAAACAATTCGAACTTTGCAGGGGAGATCCATGGCTGCGATCAACCGTGACGACGTCGCGCATCTCGCGCGGCTCGCTCACATCGAGATGAGTGCCGAAGAGCTGGACAGGATGGCCGGCGAACTTGCCGTCATCGTCGATTCGGTCAAGTCCGTCAGCGAGGCCGCAGGGGATGACGTCCCGGCGACCTCCCACCCCATCCCGCTGACCAACGTCTTCCGCGATGACGTCGTGGGACACACCTTCACGGCTGAACAGGCACTCTCCGGCGCCCCGGATTCCGATGACAACCGTTTCAAGGTCCCGGCCATCCTGGATGAGGCATAACCATGACTGAACAGAACTCCACCGGCGTCAGCGCCGAAACCCTGATCCGCCTTTCCGCCGCGCAGCTCGCTGAGAAGCTGGCTGCCGGCGAGGTCACCGCCGTCCAGGCCACCCAGGCGTACCTTGACCGCATCGCCGCCGTCGACGGGCAGGTCAACGCCTTCCTGCACGTCAACGCCGAGGAAGCCCTTGCCGTCGCCGCGGAGGTGGACGCCATCCGCGCAGCCGGCGGTGCGGAGGCCGAAGCCCTGCACGTCCTCGCCGGCGTGCCCATCGCCGTCAAGGACCTCATCGTCACCATCGGCCAACCCACTACTGCCGGTTCCAAGATCCTCGAAGGCTGGCACAGCCCGTACGACGCCACGGTCGTCGAGCGGCTGCGCGCGGCCAAGATGCCGATCCTTGGCAAGACCAACCTGGACGAGTTCGCCATGGGCTCCTCCACCGAGCACTCCGCGTACGGACCCACCCGCAACCCCTGGGACCTGGACCGGATTCCGGGCGGCTCCGGCGGCGGTTCGGCTGCGGCCGTGGCCGCCTTCGAGGCTCCGCTGGCGCTCGGCACGGACACCGGCGGATCCATCCGCCAGCCCGGTGCCGTCACCGGCACCGTGGGCGTGAAGCCCACTTACGGCAGTGTCTCCCGCTACGGCGCCATCGCCATGGCGTCCTCCCTGGACCAAATCGGCCCCGTGACCCGCACCGTCCTGGACTCCGCCCTGCTGCACCAGGTCATCGGCGGCCATGACCCACGCGACTCCACCTCCCTGCCAGAACCGCTTGCTGACCTTGTTGCCGCAGCGAAGACCGGCAACGTCGAGGGCCTGCGGATCGGCATCATCAAGGAACTGCACGGCGAGGGCTACCAGGCCGGCGTCGAAAACCGCTTCAACGATGCCCTGGAGCTGCTCAAGGAAGCCGGCGCGGAGATCGTTGAGGTCTCCTGCCCGAACTTCCAGTACGCCCTGGGCGCTTACTACCTGATCATGCCGTCCGAGGCCTCCTCCAACCTGGCCAAGTTCGACGGCGTCCGGTACGGCCTGCGGGTCCTCCCGGAGGACGGTCCCATGACCATTGAACGCGTCATGGGCGCCACCCGCGCCGCCGGCTTCGGCGACGAGGTCAAGCGCCGCATCATCCTGGGCACCTACGCCCTGTCAGCCGGCTACTATGACGCCTACTACGGGTCCGCCCAGAAGGTGCGCACGCTGGTCCAGCGGGACTTCGAGGCCGCCTTTGAGCAGGCCGACGTCCTGATCTCGCCCACCGCCCCCACCACGGCCTTCCCGCTCGGCGAAAAACTGGACGACCCCCTGGCCATGTACCTCAACGACGTCGCCACCATCCCGGCGAACCTCGCCGGCGTCCCCGGGCTGTCCCTGCCCGGCGGACTGGCGGACGAGGACGGCCTGCCCGTGGGCATCCAGCTGCTGGCCCCCGCCCGCGAGGATGCCCGCCTCTACCGGGTGGGCGCTGTCCTGGAGTCCTTGCTGGAAGCAAAATGGGGCGGCCCGCTGCTGGCCCAGGCTCCCGCGCTGGGCGCTGAATCCCTCGAAACCCAGGAGGCAAAATAATGAGCACCGACGAAATCCTGAGCTTCGAAGAGGCCATGGAGAAGTACGACCCCGTCCTCGGCTTCGAGGTCCACGTCGAACTGAACACCAAGACCAAGATGTTCTCCTCCGCGCCCAACGTCTTCGGCGACGAGCCGAACACCAACGTCAACGAGGTGGACCTGGGGATGCCCGGTGTCCTGCCGGTGGTCAACAAGACGGCGGTGGAGTCCTCCATCAAGATCGGCTTGGCGCTGAACTGCAAGATCGCCGAATCCTGCCGGTTTGCCCGGAAGAACTACTTCTACCCGGATACCCCCAAGAACTTCCAGACCTCGCAGTATGACGAGCCCATCGCGTACGACGGCTACCTGGATATTGAACTCGACGACGGCACCGTGTTCCGGGTGGAAATCGAGCGCGCGCACATGGAAGAGGACGCCGGAAAGCTGACGCACATGGGCGGCGCCACCGGCCGCATCCAGGGTGCCGACTTCTCCCTGGTGGACTACAACCGTGCAGGCGTACCGCTGGTGGAAATTGTCACCAAGCCCATCGAGGGCGCGGGCTCGCGCGCACCGGAGCTCGCCAAGGCGTACGTGGCCGCCATCCGCGAAATCGTCAAGAACCTCGGCGTTTCCGACGCAAAGATGGAACGCGGCAACGTCCGCTGCGACGCCAACGTCTCGCTGCGCCCGCACGGCCGCGAACGCTTCGGCATCCGCTCCGAAACGAAGAACGTCAACTCGCTGCGCGCCGTGGAACACGCCGTGCGCTACGAGATCCAGCGCCACGCCGCCGTCTTGGACTCCGGAAACCCGGTGGTGCAGGAAACCCGCCACTGGCACGAGGACACCCGCACCACCACCTCGGGCCGGCCCAAGTCCGACGCCGACGATTACCGCTATTTCCCGGAACCTGACCTGGTGCCGGTGGTCGCTTCGCGCGAATGGGTGGAGGAACTGCGTGCCACGCTGCCCGAGCCGCCCGCCGAGCGCCGGAAGCGGCTCAAGGCCGACTGGGGCTACTCCGACCTGGAATTCCGCGACGTTGTGAACGCCGGCGTCCTGGACGAAATCGAGGAAACCATCGCGGCCGGGGCTTCCGCCTCCGTGGCCCGCAAGTGGTGGATGGGCGAGATCGTCGGCCGCGCCAAGGCTGCCGATGTGGACCCCGGCCAGCTGGGCGTCGAGGCTGTCACCGTGGTGGAGCTCAGCCGCATGGTGGAGGCCGGCAAGATCAACAACAAGATGGCCTCCCAGGTGCTGGACGGCGTGCTCGCCGGCGAAGGCACCCCGGAAGAGATCGTCGAAGCGCGCGGCCTCGCCGTGGTGTCCGACGACGGACCCCTCCTGGAAGCCATCGACGCCGCGCTGGCCGCGCAGCCCGGCGTCGCGGACAAGATCCGCGCCGGCAAGGTGCAGGCCGTGGGAGCGATCGTGGGCGGGGTCATGAAGGCCACCCGCGGGCAGGCCGACGCAGGACGCGTCAAGGAGTTGATCCTGGAGAAGCTGGGCGTCACCGCTTAGCACTCCGATACCCACCCGGGTCGCAGCAGATGTCGTTTTGAGCATCCATAACGACAACAACTGCGGCCCGGTTGGGCTTTAAGTACTCAGGTGCCGCCGGCCGCAAAGTACCTGTGGCCGCACGTGCGTGGCGGACCTAGACTGGAGCCCACAGGGCACAGGAGGGTACAGGGCGATGATGCCTTGGCAGTGCTGAGGAAGGAACAACCATGGTCCGGGACCCATTGAGGATGCGCAAGGCAATGCTGGCCGGGGCGGTGGCCTTGGCCCTTTCCGGAACCGGGGTGGCCCTGGCGTGGTCGGCCACCGGGACGCCAACGCCGTCCCCCTCCCAGACTGCACCGGGACAGCAGAAGGCACCGGGCCAACAAAAGGCACCCGGGCAGCAGAAGTCCCGGCATGGCCAACCGCTCCACGGTGAGGCAGTGGTCAAGCAGCCCGACGGAACCTTCCAGACTGTCCTCGAACAGCGCGGAACCGTGGAGTCCGTCAGCGACTCCGCCATCACCGTCAAGAGCGAGGACGGCTTCATCCAGTCCTATGCCGTCAACGCGGACACCAGGATCACCAAACTTCCGGCGGCCGACGATGGTGCGGGCCGCAAGCCGGCAGCCGGATCGATGGCGGACATCGCCGCCGGCGACACCGTGCGCGTGGCCGGCGTGAAGGACGGGGACCAGGCCACCGCCAAGCGGATCGTCGACGGCGCCGGTGACGGCCCGGGCCTGGGGTTGGGACGTGGGCACGGCATGGGCAAAAAGATGGGTGCGGGCAACCATCAGGATGGCGAAGGGGCGTAGCTGCGCCGGTCCGGCCACGCCTGCCACGGGTCCGTGACACCGTGCCCGCCCCTGCACCAGCCAGCCCCCGCTTACCCCTGTTGCACCAGCCCTGCCATGATGTCTTCCAGGGCCTCACAGACCAGCACTACTGCACGCCGCTTGAGGTTTTCCGGCCTGGCCAGCAGGTCGATCCGGCGGCGGGTGCTGATGCCTTCGAGCGGGCGCAGGACAATGTCCGGATTCAGGACCGGCCCGGCAGTGTACCTGGGCAGCAGCCCCACCACCCCGCCCGCGGCCACCAGGGCAGCCACCGTGGAGTAGTCGTTGATGCGGTGGACGATGTTCGGTTCCCGGCTGGATACGGCCGCGACGGCGGAGAGCACGTCGGCGGGGGAGTAGCCGGGGTGGCTGGTCACCCAGGCTTCGGCGCCGACGTCGTGCACCGTGACGGTGTCCTGCCGGGCCAGCGGGTGCCCGGCGGGGAGTGCCACGTCCAGCGGCTCGTGGGCCAGCGGGATCACGGCGACGCGCTCGGCGGGCCAGCGGGGGCTGTGGTCCATCCGGTGCGCCAGCACGAGGTCGTACCGGGCGGTGAGGGCCGGGAAGTCCTGCTGGGCGACGTCCTCGTCGGAGAGTTCGATCCGCGGATGTCCCGGCTGGTCCAGCATCCGCGCCAGCGGGCCAAAGAGGGCCTGCCCGGCGCTGTGGAACCCACTGACGGTGACCCGGCCGGCGGGCGAACCGTGGTACGAGCCCAGCGCGCCACGGGCATCGGCCATGGCGCTGAGGACGGCGGCGCCGGCGTCGGCGAGGACTTGGCCGGCTTCGGTCAGGACCAGGTTCCGGCCCTCCTTGCGCGTCAACGGCACGTCCACCGTCCGTTGCAGGTGGGCCAGTTGTTGGGAGACCGCCGACGGGGTGACCATGAGGGTGTCGGCCACCGCCTTCACGCTGCCCAGCGCCCCAAGTTCGCGGAGGATTTCCAGCTGATGTATTTCCACTCCACCAGTGTATACATTAGGAAAATCTAAATCGTCGATTGAGAAGATTCCTGTTGTGCTAATGCTTTCCCGGGGCTTCAATGAGGAGGACACCAACCCGCTGATGTGAATGCCAATAAGTAAGGACGCCAATGAAGGCCCTGTACAAGGCCGGCCCGCACGCCGGTTTCGAACTCGTCGACCGGCCGGAACCCACGGCGGGTCCGGCCGACGTCAAGATCCGCGTGATGACCACCGGGATCTGCGGAACCGACCTCCACATCCAGTCCTGGGACGCCTGGGCGCAGGGCATGATCGAGGCTCCGCTCATCGCCGGCCACGAATTCTACGGCGAAGTGGTGGAGGTGGGCGAGGACGTCCGCGAGGTCAAGGTGGGAGACCGAGTCTCCGGCGAAGGCCACGTGGTCTGCGGTATCTGCCGCAACTGCCGTGCAGGGCGCCGGCAGATGTGCATCCACACGGTCAGCGTGGGAGTCCAACGGGACGGCGCCTTCGCCGAATACGTGGTCATCCCGGAGGCCAACGTTTGGGTCCACCACGACCCCTCGGTCACTCCCGAGCTTGGCGCCATCTTCGACCCGTTCGGCAACGCCGTCCACACGGCGCTGAGCTTCCCCCTGGTGGGCGAAGACGTGCTCATCACCGGCGCAGGTCCCATCGGCCTGATGGCCATCGCTGTGGCCCGCCACGCCGGCGCGCGCAAGATCGCCATCACGGATGTGTCGGTGCCGCGGCTGGAGCTGGCCAAGCAGCTGGGCGCCGACCTCGCCATCGATGTCTCCACGACCCGCGTCCGCGATGCCCAGCGGGAGCTGGGCATGCGGGAGGGGTTCGACGTCGGAATGGAAATGTCCGGCCACCCCACCGCCCTGCCTGAGATGATCGACAACATGAACCACGGCGGCCGGATCGCCATGCTGGGCTTGCCCAGCCAGGACATCACCATCGACTGGGGCAAGGTGGTCACCCACATGCTCACGCTCAAAGGCATCTATGGCCGGGAGATGTACGAAACCTGGTACGCCATGAGCGCCATGCTCTCCTCCAACCCGGTGCTGCACGCCGGAATCTCCGCCGTGGTCACGGACACGCTGCCCGCCACGGACTGGGAGAAGGGCTTCGACATTGCCCGCAGCGGCGTGGGCGGAAAAGTTGTCCTCGACTGGACCCGACTGTAAGGAACCCCATGTACACCACCATCAAGGACCAGCTCCGCGGCGAGCTGGACGAGATCCGCACCGCGGGACTCTACAAGACCGAACGCAGCATCAGTTCACCGCAGTCAAGCCACATCATCGCGGGCCGGATCGGCGGTCAAGGCAGCGACGTGCTGAACTTTTGTGCCAACAACTACCTGGGCCTGGCCGACCATCCGGACATCATCAATGCCGCAAAAACCGCCATGGATGAGCGCGGCTTCGGCATGGCCAGTGTCCGTTTCATCTGCGGAACCCAGGACCTGCACCTCAACCTCGAGGCCAGGGTCTCCGCGTTCCTGGGGACCGAGGACACCATCCTCTTCTCCAGCTGCTTCGACGCCAACGGCGGCGTCTTCGAGTCCCTCCTCGGCCCGGACGACGCCGTCATTTCGGACGCCCTCAACCACGCCTCCATCATTGACGGCATCCGCCTGTGCAAGGCCCGCCGCTACCGGTACGCCAACCAGGACATGGCCGAGCTCGAGGCCCGCCTCCAGGAGGCCCAGGACGCGCGGCGGAAGCTGATCGTCACCGACGGCGTGTTCTCCATGGACGGTTTCCTCGCCCCGCTCGAGGCCATCTGCGACCTCGCCGAAAAATACGGCGCCATGGTGATGGTGGACGACTCCCATGCGGTGGGCTTCATGGGCGCTACCGGCGCGGGCACCCCGGAGCATGCAGGGGTTTCGAACCGGGTGGACATCTACACCGGAACCTTCGGCAAGGCACTTGGCGGGGCGTCCGGCGGCTACGTGTCCGGCCGCGGCGAGATCGTGGCCATGCTGCGGCAAAAGGCGCGGCCGTACCTGTTCTCCAACTCATTGGCGCCCGCCATTGTGGCCGCGACGCTCAAAGCGCTTGACCTCGTGGAGAGCTCCGCGGAGCTCCGGCGCCGGTTGTTCGAGAACGCAGCGCAGTTCCGCCGCAGGATGACCGAGGAAGGCTTCGACCTGCTCCCGGGCGAGCACGCCATCGTGCCCGTCATGTTTGGGGACGCAGTGATGGCAGCCAAGGTGGCGGATCGGATGCTGCAGCACGGTGTCTTCGTCACCGCCTTCAGCTTCCCGGTGGTCCCGCGCGGTGCCGCACGGATCCGGGTGCAGTTGTCCGCCGCGCATTCAGCGGACGACGTCGAAGCATGCGTGCGTGCGTTCGTTGCCAGCCGTGCCGAGGCGGCAGCCTGAACGGCAGCGCCGCCTGGCATGAACGCGCGCCTGGCATGAACCATCGCCGGGCATGTACGCGCGCCCGGCATAAACCCCCGCCCGGCATGAACTCTGCGAGGATGGACCAATGGCAGCACATTACGATGTCCTGATCGTAGGCGGCGGCATCGCCGGCCTGTCCTTGGCGTCCGCGCTGGCGGGGCGTTGCAGCGTTGCGCTGGTGGAGGCGGAGCAGGAACTGGCGTACCACACGTCCTCCCGCTCCGCCCGCCAGCTCATCCCCAGTTATGGGCCTCCCGTGGTGCAGGAACTCACCGTCCGGACCCTCGAACTGCTTGCCGCCCGCGACAGGGAACTGCCCGAACCGGTTCTGGCGCCGCGCAGTTTCATGTTGATCGGCTCGGAGCCGGATGTGGCATCCGAGGCGAGCGGACACATGCAGCCGATCACGGTGGACCGTGCCCTCGAGCTCTGCCCGGCGCTCTTGCCGGGAACGTTTACCGCCGCAGGGCTGGACACTGGTTCCTTCGGATGCAACGCCCCTGTCCTGCTGGCGGATCACCGCGAGAGGGCGCTCGCTGCCGGGGCGGACATCATCACGGGCGCCCGCGTCCACTCGGCCCAGCGGCAGGGCTCGGGGTGGCAGGTGGGCGCCGGAAGCGAAGGCTTTGAGGCCGGGGTCCTGGTCAATGCGGCCGGTGCCTGGGCCGATGAACTCGCCGTGATCAGCGGCGTCGAGAAGCTCGGCCTCCAGCCGTACCGGCGGACTGCGGCGATTGCCGCCGTCGAACGCTCCCTGCCTGGACACAGCCCCATGGTGGCCGCCGCGGACAATTCTTTCTATTTCCGGCCGGACGGCCCGGATGTGCTGATTTCCCCGTCCGAAACGGTGCCCAGCGGCCCCGAGGATGCGCGTCCGCGGCCAGGCGACGTGGAACGCTTGGTGGCCATGTTGAACTCCACGACTGCCCTCGGGATCACCCACATCCGGCGTGCCTGGACGGGCCTGCGCACCGAAGCGGCGGACGGGGTGCCGGTGGCGGGCTTCGACGCCGAAGCGCCGGGGTTCTACTGGCTCGCAGGGCAGGGCGGCTACGGATTCCAGACCTCCGCAGCCATGGCGGAGTTTGCAGCCACCCAGATCCTTGCCGGGCAATCCGGTGGCGGCGGTGCGAACGGGGCCGGTCCGGCATCCCGGACAGTGGAGGCACTTGCTGCCACACGCTGGTCCATTCGACGCTGAAGAATGGTCCCATGAGCACCCTGATCACCAATATCGCCGAGCTGATGACGCAGGACCTTGAACATCGGGTCCTGCGGGACGCCGCCGTGGTAGTGGACGGGGAACGGATCGCGTGGATTGGCGCGGCGGCCGATGCACCTGCCGCGGACGACGCCGTCGATGCCGGCGGGCGGGCCATGCTGCCGGGATGGGTGGACTCCCACAGCCACTTGCTCTTTGCCGGGGACCGCACCGCCGAGTTCGAAGCCCGGATGGCCGGCGAGGCCTACGCCGCCGGCGGCATCGCTGTCACCATGAATGCCACCAGGGCCACATCCGATTTTGACCTCACGCGCCTGGCCATGGGGAGGGTGGCTGAGGCCGTCTCGCAGGGGACCACCTACCTGGAGACGAAGACCGGCTACGGCCTGGACATTGAGAATGAGGCCCGGAGCGCCCGGATCGCTTCCACAGTGGCAGACCAGGTGACTTATCTTGGTGCGCATCTGGTTCCCGCCGGCCAGGATGCCGAGGCCTACACGGACCTGGTCTGCGGGCCGATGCTGGCCGCCGTCAGGCCCTATGTCCAGTGGGCGGACGTGTTCTGCGAGGAAGGTGCCTTCACTGCCGAGCAGTCGCGCCGCGTGCTCCTGGCCTGCCGCGACGCCGGGCTCGGCCTGCGCGTGCACGGCAACCAGTTGGGCGAAGGGCCGGGCGTCCAACTAGCCATCGAGGTGGGCGCTGCCAGTGTTGACCACGTGAACCACCTTTCCGGGCGGGACGTCAAGGCCCTGGCGGCCTCGTGGTCCGCGTGGGACCCGGCCACCGGCACGGGGGAGCGGGGCACGGTGGCCACCTGCCTGCCCGCATGCGACCTGTCCACCCGCCAGCCGCTGGCACCGGCGCGCGCACTCCTTGATGCTGGCGTCCAGGTGGCGTTGGCCTCCAACTGCAATCCGGGCACGTCCTACACCAGTTCCATGGCATTTTGCGTGACCACTGCCGTGCTCCAGATGCACCTGAGCGTGCACGAGGCCGTCCGTGCTGCCACCTATGGCGGTGCCTTGGCGCTGCACCGGGAGGTGGGGCGTGACGCGGACGGCGAGCGGGCCGTAGGATCGATCGCCGTCGGCCACCGGGCCGACCTCCACCTGCTCAACGCACCCTCCGCCACCCACCTCGCTTACCGCCCGGGCATGCCGCTGACGTACGCTGTGTGGCGTGCCGGAGTGCGGGCTCGGTAAAGATTGCCGGTTATGTGATTGTTCTTGATTGTTTACCCGGGGTTATAATCAGAAAACGTCATCCGATAGGGTGGCTGGTGTACTGAAAGGCCCCCTGCATGACGCGCACAGACCGGCTGACGGCCATTCTTGACCTCTTGGCCAGAACCGGCCAAGTGGAAGTTGACGAGATCGTCAGCAGCCTGAATGTTTCGCCGGCCACTGCCCGCCGCGACCTGGACAGCCTTGCCAAGCGGCGGCTGCTGACCCGGACCCGCGGCGGCGCCACTACCGGTGCCTTGGCCTACGACCTGCCCGGACGCTACAACCGTGACGACCACGCAGAGGCCAAGGAACAGATCGCGCAGTGTGCATCGGCGCTGATCCGGCCTGGAGCAGTCATTGGGCTGTGCGGGGGCACCACCAGCACAGCCCTGGCGCAGATCCTTGCGACGCGGGAAGACCTGAACGCCCCGTCCAACCAGCCAACCCTTACCGTGGTCACCAACGCCATCAACATCGCCGGCCAGCTCGCGGTGCGGCCCAACATCAAGGTGATGGTTACCGGGGGCATCCTCAACCCCCGCTCCTACGAGCTGGTTGGGCCCTATACGGACATCATCATGCAAAAGGTGGTGCTGGACATCGCATTCATCGGAGTCAACGGCATCGACCCCGAGGTGGGACCCACCAACACCGGCGAAGGGGAGGCCTCGGTCAATGCGCTGCTCGCCAGCCGCGCCCGCGTCTCGTACGTCCTGGCCGACTCTTCCAAGGTGGGCGTCCGGGCCTTCGCCACCATGGACGGTTACGACTTCACCCGGCTCATCACTGACTCCGGCATTTCTGCCCACGACAAGGCGGCCTTCGAAGCCCGGGGTACGGAAGTTATTATCGCGCCTGCCTGATGCCCGGCAGCTGGTGTAAGCGTGGCCTGTGCGCCCTCTGGTGTGCTGCCTGGATCCTTGGTGTTGCCCCGGCTTGTGGTTCCCTCCGGCCGCTCCATCAGCCCGGATCCAGAAACTGAGGGCAAGATGGGAACATGCTGGTTCCCTCCCGCCGTCGCCTGCGGCTCGAAGTCTGGATCGTTCTGGGCCTGTCACTCGGCCAGTCGGCTGTGTACTCTGTGGTGCAGCTGCTGGATAAGATGACCCGTGCGCCACTGGCGGAGGGAACCTCCACCCTGAACCGGTCGCAGAGTACGCGGGAGTACTTTGACCTGACCTACCAGTTGCTGGACATCATCTTTGCGCTGGTTCCCGTGCTGCTGGTCCTCTACTTCCTCACGGACCAGCGCCAGGCCGCCCCGGGCGACGCCGGTTCATCAGGTTCGGCGTTCCGGAAGCTTGGGTTCAACTTTGCGCGGCCCGGAAGGGACCTGCTGCAGGGCCTGGGGCTGGCGGCCCTGATCGGGATCCCGTCGCTGGGGCTGTACGCCGCCGGCCGCGCGTTGGGAATCACGACGGCGATCATTCCCAGTGCGCTCGACGCCTACTGGTGGACGGTGCCGGTCCTGATCCTGTCCGCGATCAGGCACGCGGTCCTGGAAGAAGTCATTGTGGTGGGCTACCTCTTGGACCGCTTCGGCAAATTCGGCTGGAGCACGCCTCTCGCTATCGCCGTCAGTTCGCTGCTCCGCGGCAGCTATCACCTCTACCAGGGTTTCGGGCCATTTATCGGCAACGCAATCATGGGGGTGGTCTTCGCCTGGCTGTACACCCGAACCCGCCGCGTCATGCCGCTGGTCGTCGCCCACGCGTTGTTGGATATCGTGGCGTTCGTCGGCTTCAGCCTCTTTGGCAAGGCCGTGGGGCTGGGGTAGGCGTGGGGCATTAGCCTCGGCGGCTCGCCCCCTACGTGCGCTGTCACATCAACGACAGCAGCGACGTCCCATCGCCTCGCCGGGTCTGGCGGCAGGAGGAACGGCATAGCGTAGAAGTCGTCCCACACAGGATCTGTTGGAGGGAGTTGATCCGGCTCAATCAAGTTCCCGTCAGGCTCCTCCGTTTCCGGATCCGGGCACGTTGGGAGTTCGGCAAGCGGCAGGGTTTCTGGTGGCCAGTGGGTTGGTTGGGGGTCGTGTTGTTCGGGTTTGTAGTGGCGGCCGGTGGCTGAGGTCCAGCCGGGTGGTTTGTTTTTGGTGGCTGGGTCGGGGGTCCAGGTGCTGTGGTGTTTGAGGCGGTGGTGTCGGGGGCAGAGTTGGGCCAGGTTGTGGGTTCCGGTGGTGCCGCCGTGGTGCCAGGGGTTGAGGTGGTCGGTGTCGTTGTCGGGGGTGTGGTTGGTGCAGCCGGGGAAGGTGCATGTGGTGTCCCGCAGCCGGAGCCATTGTTTGATGGTCTCCGGGAGCCGGTAGCGGGTGCGGCCTATTTCCAGGGGTGCCCCGTCGCGGGGGTCGACCAGGACCCGGTAGAACGATTCCGCGCCGCCGGCGACGAGCTTGCGTGCCATGGATGCCGGGACCGGCCCGAATCCGTCCAGCACGGCCGGCTCCTCGGTGAGGCCGAGCAGGGAGAACACCGGGACCGTGACCAGGACATCGGCCCGCGGCGTGGGGATCTTGCCGATGTCAGTGGAAGCACATCCCGGACTTGCGTCATTACCGGAACCCGCAGCCGCGGCGGCGGGTTCGGTGTCGGCGGCCGCGGCGGTGTGCTTGGTGGTGGGCTGCAGCCCGGCGCCGAGGAGCAGGGACGCGGCGGCGTCGGCGCGCAGCTGGGTGAGGGTGCGGGGCTCGTCGGGGGTTTGGAGGCCGCGGGCGGTGGCGGTGCTGCGGTTCCAGATCGCGCACGCGGTGTCCCCGGGCAGGTAGAGCGAGAGCCAGGCCATCCCGTCGTGGTCCGGGGCGTAGTCCATCCGCCGGTCCGCCACCCCCTTGGCGTGGCGTTTTTCCAGGGTTTCGGGGTGGTGGCGTTCCCGCCAGGCCCGGACCTTCGCCCGGAACCGGGACGGGACAAGGTCACCGGGCGCGGCGCCCCGGGCGGGGTTGGGCGCGTCGGGGTCGAAGAAGTGCGCCACCAACCCGGCCGCCCCTGCAGGGGTGAGGCCTTCGGTTTCGTCGGCCACGATCCGGGCGTGCTGCCACGACACCCCACCCGCAGCCAAGGCTTCAAACACAGGTGGCAGTGAACAAACCCGCCGGGACTGCTCCACCAACGCCCCGGAAACCCCCGAACTGATGGTCAGGACCCCAGCGATCTCCTCCACCACCGACATCTCCGCGAACGTGCGCTCCTCCACCGGGGCGTCCGGCGGAAGCAAAGCACGCTGGAACCCAATGGCATCCGCCACGTCTTGGGCTTTCACCGCCGCCAGCTGCGCCTCCAACCGGGCCACCACCTCCAGCCGCCCCAGACATAACTCATACCGCCGCTGCAACACATCAACATCAGCGCCAGTGCCGGTACCGGCAGCCAGGAAATCATCTTCGCGGGTGAGTAGATCGAGCGCAGCGACAGAGGCAGAAACACCCTCCATCACCACCGCCAGATCCGCACCGATTCCCATGGAAACATCATCCAACCAGGGTCCGACATTCAAAGACTACAAGGCCTGCCGCGGAAAACAAAAGGAGGCAGGGCCGAAACCCTGCCTCCTTTGTTGACTCCTGTGCCTACCGCGAACCGTAGTTCGGTGCTTCCACCGTCATCTGGATATCGTGCGGGTGCGATTCCTTCAGCCCGGCGGAGGTGATCCGGACGAACTTGCCACGGGCCTTCAGCTCGGGGATGGTCGGCGCGCCGGTGTAGAACATGGTCTGGCGCAGGCCGCCCACCAGCTGGTAGGCCACCGAGGACAGCGGGCCGCGGTACGCCACGCGGCCTTCGATGCCTTCCGGGATCAGCTTGTCGTCGCCGGAAACGTCCGCCTGGAAGTAGCGGTCCTTGGAGTAGGACGTGTTCTTGCCGCGCGACTGCATGGCACCCAACGACCCCATGCCACGGTAGGACTTGAACTGCTTGCCGTTGACGAAGATCAGCTCACCCGGGGACTCGTCGCAGCCGGCGAGCAGGGAACCGAGCATGACGGTGTCGGCACCGGCCACCAGGGCCTTGCCGATGTCGCCGGAGTACTGCAGGCCGCCGTCGGCGATCAGTGGAACGCCGGCCGGGATGGCCGCCTTGGCGGACTCGTAGATGGCGGTGATCTGCGGAACACCCACACCGGCCACCACGCGGGTGGTGCAGATCGAGCCGGGCCCAACGCCCACCTTGATGCCGTCGGCGCCGGCGTCGATCAGTGCCTGGGCGCCCTCGCGGGTGGCGGCCTGGCCGCCGATGATGTCCACGTGCGCGGCAACAGGATCGGACTTCAGCCTGCGGATCATATCCAGCACACCCTGGGAGTGGCCGTTGGCGGTGTCCACGAACAGGGCGTCCACCCCGGCGTCCACCAAGGTCATGGCGCGCTCCCAGCCGTCACCAAAGAAGCCGATGGCTGCACCTACGCGGAGGCGGCCTTCGTCGTCCTTGGTGGCCAGCGGGTACTGTTCGGCCTTGGTGAAGTCCTTGGTGGTGATCAGGCCCTTGAGCCGGCCCTGCTCGTCCACGAGCGGAAGCTTTTCGATCTTATTGGTGGCCAGCTTGTGGGAGGCTTCGTCGCGGCTGATGCCCACGTGGCCGGTGACCAGGGGCATCTTGGTCATGACGTCGCTGACCAGCCGCAGCGGGAAGTCGGACTCCGGTACGAAGCGGGTGTCGCGGTTGGTGACGATGCCCAGCAGGCGGTTGTCCTCGTCCACCACGGGAAGGCCTGACACGCGGTAGTGGGCGCAGAGGTCATCCAGTTCCCGGAGCGTGGCCTCGGGGCGGATGGTCAGCGGGTTGGTGATCATGCCCGATTCACTCCGCTTGACCCGGTCCACCTGGTCCGCCTGGTCTGCGATGGAGAGGTTGCGGTGCACCACGCCCAAGCCACCCTGGCGGGCCATGGCGATGGCCATGCGGGACTCGGTGACGGTGTCCATGGCTGCCGAGAGCAGGGGGGTCTGCACGCTGATCCGCTTGGAGATCCGCGATGAGGTATCGGCCTCGGAGGGGATGACGTCGGTGTGGCCCGGCAGGAGCAGGACGTCGTCGTAGGTCAGGCCAATGAAGCCAAAAGGATTGTGTTCGGGCTCGGTCATGAGTGCGCCTCTTACCTTGGTTGCTGGGTCACGGGTAGGGGTTGCAGCCGATGACCAGCCCGTTATTACGGAACTGGCCTGTGCAGACGTTCTTGCGGGACCACCGTGGGATACGGCGTTCCGGGGGCAGAAAGTGTTGACTAAATATTAGAACCTCCGGCCCGATCCCCCTATTCCAGGCCCGCAATGTGAGCAACCGCACTCAGCTCCATCCGGTTGCGGCCAGCAGGCGTTGCTCGAACATGGGGATCATGGTCTCCACATAGGTCCGGGTCAGGTGGTTGTCGTCCTTGTAGACGTAGACGTTCCCGACGACGGCAGGGCAGACGCCGCGGGCGCAGATGAAGTCGCTCATATCCATCAGGTGAAGGCCCGGTACCTTGCCGCGGTAGTTCTCCAGCGGCGAGGGCTCCACGAGGGACTCGGCCAGCGACGGGTTGCACTCCGGCGCGTCGGCGCCGTTGCGTTGCGCACACTCGGGCATGTTGAACGTGAACCTGGGGTTGTCCCGGATGCCCACGATCTCGATGCCCGCCTCGGCGAACGGAGCGACTCCTGCAAGGTAGCCGGGCACCTCCGTTTCGAAGGGCGCGTCCTCATGCGTCAGCGACGCCACTGTGAAGACAGCATCCGGACGATGTTCCAGGACGTAGGCGGAACTGGCCCTGTTGTAGGCGTTGCATTCCGCGTTGCGGGTTTCCGATTCCGCGCCGAACCGGCACGCGGGCATGAGTAATGTCACCAGTTCCCAACCGCGTGCAGCGGCCACCGGAGCCAGGGCGGCAAGGTACTGCTGGGCGTGCGAATCCCCCAGCACCACGATGCGTTTGGTGGCCGGTTCTTCCGGCAGCTCCTGGCGGCACCCCTCCAGGATGGGGTCGTCCGTGGCGTTTGAACCCGTGCAGGGCGAGTCGATTCCGGCCCAGTCGTTGTCCAGTGCAGTCGGGCCGGGAATGGTCCTTGCCCGGGGAGCCGGCACGTTTTCGTTCTCCGGGGTGAGCGCCAACGCACCCGGCGTCAGCTCCCGGGGCTGTGCCGCCGTCGCGCTTTCCTCCGCGGTGAGCGATGTCTGCCAGACGGCGACGGGACCGGCCAGCAGCGCACCGCAGGCAACTATGACGACGGCGGTGCGCCACGCCCGGAGCTTGGGCCAGTGCCAGTCGCGCAACGGTTTTTCAACGAAGCGGGTGGTCAGGAAGGCAAGTACGACGGCGGCTGCAACGATCCCGAGGCCCTGCTTGAGGTTGGGCGCCTCCACCCCCGTGGCCGCCAGGGCCAGCACCAGCAGGGGCCAGTGCCAGAGGTAAAGGGCGTAGGAGTTGTCGCCCAAGGCGACCGCCGGGCGGCTGCTCAGGAGCCTGTCCACGCCGAAGCGGCTGCCGGACTGCCCGGCGACGATGATGGCGGCGGCGGCCAGTGTGGGCCAGAGGGCCACAAAGCCGGGAAAGGACCTGTCGACCGTGAGGAGCAATCCGCACGAGACCATGCCGGCGAGCCCTGCCCAGCCCAGGACCACCCTCAGCGCGCGGCCGGGCCGCAGGTACGGCAACGCCAGCGCCAGCAGCGACCCGAGGGCGAACTCCCAGAGCCTGGCGCCGGTATCGAAGTATGCGTAGGCCTGGTTGGTGGCCGTCTGGTCAATCGAGTAGGCCAGGGACGCGGCGAACACCACGCCAAAAACCACGGCCAGCAGGCCCCGGTAGGCCATGCGGCGCAACAGGGGGATCCGGCGGGCGGCGGGCAGGAGCGCGGCGGTTGCGGCGAAGATCAGCGGCCACAGGATGAAGACTTGCCCCTGGATGGACAAGGACCAGAAGTGCTGCAGCGGGCTGGCTCCTGCGTGGTCCTGGGCGTAGTAGTCCACCGCGGCGTCAGCCAGTACCCAGTTTTGGCTGTACAACAGCGAGGCCCAGGCTTGGTCCAGGATCTGCGGCCAGCGGCTTTGGGGCAGGATCAGCCATGTGCCGGCCAGCACCCCGAGGATCACCACGACGGCGGCCGGCAGGAGGCGCTTGAAGAGGTGCAGCCAATGGGCCATCAGCCGGAAGGGCTGGCCGGACTCTGCCTTGCGGACAAAGGAGAGCGTGAGCAGGAAGGCCGAGATCAGCAGGAATACGTCCACCCCGCCGGACACGCGTCCCAACCAGACGTGATAGGCCACGACCATGAGGACCGCCAGTGCACGCAGTCCCTGTACCTCTGGCCGGAAGGTCGGTTTACGGTCGCGTCCGGGGGCTTGTCCCGCTGGTTGCGGCGCTGTCCGGGTTCCTGTCATCGACACTCCAAAACCCCTCACGCCGCCGGCCAGCCAAAACATTAAGCCTACGCACCGGGGTTTGGAAGGGCCAATCCGGGGTCGGGCGCGAACTAAGCTGGGCCGAGGTGCGGAAGGGAGCCGGCGTGATTGTCCAATTGCGGATTTGCGTGCCCAAAGAATTGTCCGAGGTGACGGTGCAGTATTGCCGGGACCAGGTGGGAACGGCGGGGGTGGCGTTGGTTCCCGGCGCGTCCGTGGTGCCGGCGGGCGACGTCATCGAGGTCCAGGTCGCCAGGGAATCCGTGGAGGAACTCCTGGAGAAGCTCCAGGTCCTGAAGATCCGCGACGTGGGATCCGTGGCCATGACGACGCCGGAGTTCGTGCTCTCCAGCAGTGCCGACCGGGCGGAGCATGCCGCTCCCGGGGACGGCGCGGACGCGGTGATCTGGGACGACGTAACGCGCCAAACCGGTGAGGACTCCAGGCTGACCTGGAACTTCCTGGCCTTCCTGGTGCTGGCAACCCAGCTCGCCGGAATCGGCATCGTGACCGATTCGCCGATCGCAATTGTGGGTGCCATGGCGGTGGGACCGGAGTTTGGGCCGCTGGCCGCCCTCGCCGTTTCGCTGGCCACCCGGCAGTGGAAGCTTGGCCGCCGCGCCGCCATTGCCTTGGGGGTCGGGTTCCCCGTGGCCATGCTGCTGGCGGCATTGACTGCATGGCTGTCCATCCCGCTGGGCCTCTTCCCGCGCAATGCCCTGGATACGGGTTCGGCCGTCGAATTCATCTACCATCCGGGCCCTTATTCACTGATCGTTGCCGTGCTGGCGGGTATCGCGGGCATGCTGTCGATTATCGGCAGGCGCTCGGCGGCACTCATCGGCGTATTCATCTCGGTGACCACGGTCCCGGCCGCCGGGTACGTTGCCGTTGCCTTGGTGCTGGGTGAATACCCGAAGGCGGCCGGCTCGGCCCTGCAGCTGTTGCTGAACCTCGTCGGCATTGTCGTGGCCGCGGTCGCGGTCCTTCTCTTCTACCGGTTGGTGGCCAGGCGGCGGCCCGCGGCAGCGGCGCACAGCGTGCGGGGCCAACGGAGCGGCCTGCGCCACTGAGCGCCCCAGCACCCGCACAGCCGACAAGGCACAGTCCGCTAAGGACGCAGCAAGGCCCGCAGGGTCCGGATGGTGTCGGCTTCGGCCGGCGATTTGTCGTCCCGGTAGCGCTTCACCCTGGCGAACCTCAGGGCGATCCCGCCCGGGTAGCGCGGTGACGGCTGGACGCCGTCGATGGCGATTTCGACGACGGTGACCGGCTCAACCCACACGGTGCCGGCGGTGCGGCGCACCTCGAGCTCCTGGAATGTCTCCGTCTGCCAGCGGAGCAGCTCATCGGTGAGCCCCTTGAAGGTCTTGCCCACCATGACATAGCCGCCTGGTTCGCCGAAGTCCCCGTCCGGGTCCAGTGCGCCGAGGTGCAGGTTCGAGAGCAGCCCGGTCCGGCGGCCCGACCCCCATTCACAGGCAAGCACCACCAGGTCGTAGGTGAGCACCGGCTTGACTTTCACCCAGTTGGATCCCCGCCGTCCGGCGGCGTAGGCGGACCCGATGGCCTTCACCACCACACCCTCGTGACCCGCAGCCAGCGCCTCGCGGGACACCCGTTCAGCAACCTCCGGGTCCGCCGTAATTTCGCCCGGGATCCGATGGTCCGGGGCAATCCGTTCCAACGCGTCGATGCGCACCGACAACGGTTCGTCCAGCAGGTCCCGCCCGTCGATGTGCAGAACATCGAAGAACCAGGGGTGCAGTACCGTTTCCCGCACGGCATCCGCGCCGAACCGGGCCATGGTTTCCTGGAACGGCCGCGGGCCGCCGTCTTCACCGAGGGCCAGGGTCTCGCCGTCGAGGATCACATCCTGCACCGGCAGCCCGCGGACCAGGTCAACCACCTCCGGGAGGCGGTGCGTGACATCGGCGAGGTTGCGGGTGTAGATGCTGACCTCGGCGCCGGACCGGTGGACCTGGATCCGGGCGCCGTCGAGCTTGTATTCCACCGAGGCTTCTCCCGTGGTTTCCAGGGCTTCGCCTGGACTGGCCGCCGTGGCGGCAAGCATGGGCTGCACGGGGCGGCCGACGACGAGGCCCACCGCCTCCAGCTCGGCTGCGGTCCCGGTCATGGCGAGCAGGGCGGTCCCGCCGAGATCCCCGGAGAGCATCGCGGCACGCCGTACGGCGGCAACGGGCCTGTCCGCAGCGCGGGCCACGGCATCGGCCAGGACGCCGTCGAGGGCGCCGGTGCGCAGCTCACCCAGCAGGACGCCGGAGATGAAACCCTGCTCCCCCGCCGTCGCAGCCCGCATCAGGTTCCCGAGCGTCGCGGCGCGACCGGCCGCCGAACCTGCCCCCGCGGTGGCGAGCAGCGTGTCCAGGGCCGCGTCGAGGTCGGCCACAGTGAGGCTTGCTTCCAGGGCCGGTTCGGCCTTCGAAGCCGCGACGCTGCGCCATCCGACACCAACACGGCCCTGCCGGGGCTTCGCCGCCAGCAAGCCCACCGCCGTCGGAATCTCCGCCGGTTCAAGCCGGCGCAGCAGGTCCGCCAGTGCATCCACCTTCGCCAGGCGGGAGCGGGTGGACGCCACGGCGTCCGAGGTTTTGACGAGCTCGAGGAGCAGCATGGCACCATCCTGCCACGCGCCGGCTCCCTGCTCTGGACAGCGCCCAAGGCCCCTCCCACACTGGACGCATGGGATTCATCGTGGCAAACCTGTTCATCACCCTCGACGGCGTCTACCAGGCTCCCGGCGGCCGGGAGGAAGACACCTACGGAGAGTTCGCCTTCGGCGGCTGGCAGGCACCGGTGTCCGACGACGAGGGCGGCGCCGCCATTGCCGCAGAGATTGGCCGCATGGATGCCCTGCTTCTCGGCCGGCGGACCTACGACATCTTTTCGGCCTACTGGCCGCACCAGGCAGGGGACATTGCTGATGCACTCAACCGGGTACCGAAGTTCGTGGTCTCGCGCACGCTGTCCGGGCCAGGCTGGGCAGGCACCACAGTCCTGCCGGATGAACGGGCTGCAGGACGCCTCGGTGACGAGTTTGGGGAGGTGCACATGTTCGGCAGCGGCGTCCTGATCCGCTCGCTGCTGGCTGCGGATGTCCTGGACCGGCTGCACCTCTGGCTCTATCCGGTCACGCTGGGCCAGGGCAAACGCCTGTTCGACGCCGGCACTGTCCCGGCGTCGTACCGCCTCGCCGAGCCGGTACGCAGCTTCCCGAAAGGGGCTGTCTCGCTGGTGTACGAACGCGCGGGCGGGGTTGAAACGTCCGAGATGGCCGCAACCTGAGCCGAGCCCCGGGTGCACAAAAAACCGGCCCAGCAGATGCTGGACCGGTTTTCTGCAGGTGAAGACGGGCAGGATCAGTGGCTGTGGCCTGCGTGCTCGTCCTCTTCGGCCGGCTTCTCCACGACCAGGGTCTCGGTGGTGAGAACCAGGGCGGCGATGGAGGCCGCGTTGCGGAGGGCAGCACGGGTGACCTTGACGGGGTCGATGACACCGGCAGCGATCAGGTCCTCGTACTCGCCGGACTTGGCGTTGAAACCGTTGTTGGTTTCGAGGTCGGCCACCTTGGAGGTGATGACGTAGCCGTCGAAGCCGGCATTCTGGGCGATCCAGCGCAGCGGCTGGACCAGGGCGCGGCGGACGATGCCCACGGCAGCAGCAGCGTCGCCTTCGAGTGCCTTGACGGACGGGTCCTCATCCAGTGCCTTCAGGGCGTGGATCAGGGCTGAGCCGCCACCAGCCACGATGCCTTCTTCGAGGGCAGCGCGGGTGGAGGAAACGGCGTCCTCGATACGGTGCTTCTTTTCCTTCAGCTCAACCTCGGTGGCAGCACCCACCTTGATGACGCCGATGCCGCCGGCCAGCTTGGCCAGGCGCTCCTGGAGCTTTTCACGGTCCCAATCGGAGTCGGTGCGGGTCAGCTCGGCGCGCAGCTGCGCGACGCGGGCCGCAACGTCTTCGGCCGAGCCTGCGCCGTCGACGATGGTGGTGTTGTCCTTGGTGACGGTGATGCGGCGGGCGGTGCCGAGCACCTCCAGGCCCACGGTGTCCAGGCTCAGGCCCAGTTCCGGGGACACAACCTGTGCGCCGGTGAGGGTGGCGATGTCCTGGAGCATGGCCTTGCGGCGGTCACCGAAGCCCGGTGCCTTGACGGCCACGACGTTCAGGGTGCCGCGGATGCGGTTGACGATCAGCGTGGACAGGGCCTCGCCGTCGACGTCCTCGGCGATGATGAACAGCGGCTTGGAGCTCTGCAGCGCCTTTTCCAGCAGCGGCAGGAATTCCTGGATGGAGGAGATCTTGCCCTGGTTGATCAGGATCAGGGCGTCCTCGAGGACGGCTTCCTGGCGTTCTGCGTCGGTGACGAAGTACGGGGACAGGTAGCCCTTGTCGAACTGCATGCCCTCGGTGAGGACCAGTTCGGTCTGGGTGGTGGAGGACTCTTCGATGGTGATGACGCCATCCTTGCCCACCTTGCCGAAGGCCTCGGCGAGGAGTTCGCCGATTTCGTCGCTCTGCGCCGAGATGGCGGCAACGTTGGCAACCTGGGTGCCCTCGACGGGGCGTGCGTTCTCCAGCAGGCGCGCGGCGACGGCTTCAACCGAAACCTCGATGCCGCGCTTGATCTGGCCGGGGGCAGCACCGGCGGCAACGTTGCGCAGGCCTTCCTTGACCAGGGCCTGTGCCAGGACGGTGGCGGTGGTGGTGCCGTCACCGGCAACGTCGTTGGTCTTGGTGGCGACTTCCTTGGCCAGCTGGGCGCCAAGGTTCTCGTAGGGGTCGTCCAGTTCGACTTCGCGGGCGATGGTGACGCCGTCGTTCGTAATGGTGGGGGCGCCCCACTTCTTGTCCAGGACGACGTTGCGGCCGCGGGGGCCGAGCGTCACCTTGACGGTGTTGGCGAGCTTATCGATGCCGGCCTCGAGGGCCCGGCGTGCAGCGTCGTCAAACGCAAGCTGCTTTGCCATGGTTTTGTCCTTTCAAAGACAGAAACCCCGCACTGCCGGCCAGCATAAGCGTGGCCGGCGGCACGGGGATCCGAAAGAGTTACTTGACGACGATCGCCAGGACGTCGCGGGCGGACAGCACGAGGTACTCGGTGCCGCCGGTCTTGACTTCGGTTCCGCCGTACTTGGAGTAGATGACGACGTCGCCAACGGCTACGTCGACAGGAACGCGGTTGCCGTCTTCGAAGCGGCCGGGGCCTACTGCAACAACTTCGCCTTCCTGCGGCTTCTCCTGTGCGGAGTCCGGGATGACCAGGCCGGAAGCCGTGGTCTGCTCGGCTTCGAGCGGGCGGACAACAATACGATCCTCAAGAGGCTTAATAGAGACCGACACTCGGACCTCTCCTTTTCGTCAGCAAATTCGTGGACTGGAAAGCTTTCCGCCGTGGCTGGCAAACCGTCGTCGCGGTGCCGGCAGCAGCCTGGCTGGCAGCTCTTCATGTGTTAGCACCCTCCGGGGGAGAGTGCTAATTGAAACTCTATGTAAGGGTTAGCACTCGGTCAAGGCGAGTGCCAGTTTTTCGTCATCGGCGTATTCCGTTGGGCGCGGTTTCGGAAGCAGCGGGGGCCCAGGCAGCTTCAGCGGCCCAGATCGTCGAAGTCCACGTCTTCGCCGCCGTCGGCATCACTGCCACCCTGCTTCCGGCTACGGAACAGCACCCAGCCCGCAGCGGCCGCGGCGAGCAGTGCGGCCACCAGGAAGAAGATGCTCCCTGCCCGCGCGCCGTCGTACAGTCCGCGGATGTCGCGGGCTTCCTGCGTGTTGTCCGAGATGTCGTTGCCGCCCACCGAGTAGACAGTGGCGTTGAATGTGTCCAGGACAAAGATGATCACCAGAAGCGCGATGCACACCAGTGCCACCACGGCCGCGGCGATCAGGACCGGGCGGGCAAACCGGGCAGGACCCCGTTCCTTGGGGTCGTGTTCGCCGGTGTCCCCGGGGGCTGCGGTTTCATCCATGGTGTCCACACTATCGGCAACCCCGCATGCGCTCCTCCACTAGGCTGGAACCCATGGCTCACGCTCCCCAGGACCAGATCGCACCGCTGCTGACCCCCGAAGGCTGGGAGCTGTTGGCCTCCCTGGGCCCATACCGGGACGAGGATTCCTTCGAACTCAACTCCGCGCTCCGGAAGGCCGGCCATCCTGCCGGGCTGGTCTCCGCCGTCCTGACCCAGTCGCGGCTGCGCACCAAGGCCGAGGCGAAGTTCGGTGAGTTCGCCCGCCAGATGCTCTTCACCCAGGCAGGCCTGGAGCAGGCCACCCGCCTGAACGTCGCGGCGCGCCACGCACAGCGGTTCGCCGCCGCCGGGATCAGCCACGTGGCGGACCTGGGCTGTGGCCTGGGCGCCGATTCCCTGGCCCTGGCATCCCTTGACCTCACAGTGACCGCCGTCGAAATGGACGAGACCACGGCGGCCTGCGCCACGGTGAACCTGATCCCCTTCCCCAACGCCACCGTGGTGCACGCGGACGCGGCAGCGGTGCCGCTGGAGGGGGTCGACGGCGTGTGGCTGGATCCAGCACGCCGGGTCACCTCCACGTCCGGCACCAAGCGGATCTGGGACCCGGAAGCGTTCTCACCGCCGTTGTCCTTCGTTGAATCGCTCGCGGCGTCAGGGAAGGCGGTGGGCGTCAAGATGGGGCCCGGCATGCCGCACGAATCCGTGCCCGCCGGCTGCGAAGCCCAGTGGGTGTCGGTAGCCGGAGACGTCACCGAGGTAACCCTGTGGTTCAACGCCGTCAGCAGGCCGGGGGTGCGCCGCGCCGCCCTTGTCCTTGGCCCGGAAGGTGCGGCCGAACTGACCAGCGGCAACGAATTCGGTGCCGGCCCCACCGCACCGGTGGGACCGGTGGAGGGCTATCTGTACGAACCCGACGGCGCCGTGATCCGGGCCGGGCTGGTGGCGGATGTCGCGCTGGAACTCGGCGGCCACCTGGTGGATGAGCACATCGCCTACATCTGTGCTCCGGAACTTGTGGCCACGCCGTTCGCCCGCGCCTACAAAGTGCGGGAAGTGATGCCCTACAACGTCAAGGCGCTCAAAGCCTGGGTGAAGCAGGAGGGCATCACCGTGCTGGACATCAAGAAGCGGGGCACTGCCGTCACCCCCGAAGAACTGCGGAAGCAACTGCTGCCGGGCGGAAAGGCGGGCGGCAAGGGTTCCGGCAAGAAGGCCGCCGGCAAGGCCGCCACCCTGGTCCTGACCCGGATTGGCGAGGACCGGGTGGCCGTCGTGGTGGAACCCGTCCCGACCGGCATGCCCTAGGGCCGGCCGGGCGGGCCGCCCGTCCACTACTGGGCGCGCATGAACTCCTCGGCGGCCCGCACCTGCTCAGCCGTGGGCCGTACCCCGGTGTACAGGACAAACTGTTCGAGGGCCTGGATGGTGGCCACTTCGGCACCGGTGATGACCGGCTTGCCGGCTGCACGGGCGGCCCGGATCAGCGGCGTCTCGGCGGGCAAGGCCACCACGTCGAAGACCAGGCTGGCCGCTTCGATTGCCTCCGCCGGGAACGACACGGTCTCTGCGTCCGGCCCGCCGGCCATACTCCCTGCCATTCCGATGGGCGTGACGTTGATGATGAGGTCAGCCGTCCTGCCGTCGAGCGCTGCCCGCCACTGGAAGCCGTACTGGTCCGCGAGCGCCCGGCCGGAGGCTTCGTTCCGGGACACGACCGTGACGTTGGCGAAGCCGGCGTCCCGCAAGGCCGCCACCGTGGCCTTGGCCATGCCGCCGGATCCCTGCACCACCACGGAGTAGCTGGTGGGGACCTCGTTGGAGGCCAGGAGCTGCTCAATGGCCGTGTAGTCGGTGTTGTACGCCTTGAGGTGGCCATCGGTGTTCACGATCGTGTTCACGGAGTCGATGGCCTTGGCGGAGGGGTCCATCTCGTCCACCAGGGCTATGACGTCTTCCTTGTAGGGCATGGAGATGGCACAGCCCCGGATGCCCAGGCCCCGCACGCCGGCGATGGCCTGTTCAAGGTTGGTGGGCGCGAACGCCTTGTAGATCCAGTTCAGGTCCAGTTGCCCGTAAAGGTGGTTGTGGAACCGGGTCCCGTTGTTGCTGGGGCGGGCGGAGAGCGAGATGCAGAGGGTCATGTCTTTATTCAGAATGGGCACCCGACCATTAAACGCGCTCCCTGCTGCTCCCGCTCGCAAGTCACGGAGTGCAGCCGGTTCCGGCAGGATAGGGCCCGACGGCGGCAGGCAGCTTTCCGGGCGCCGTTGCCTTCCCTGCCAGGACGGCGGCGAGGGCGTCGAAGGCGGTGTCGTTGCGGCCGTAGAGCGCCAGCTTGATCGGTGCGTTGGAGTCCTGCAGCGGCCAGGGCGCGTCCAGGGCTACCGCGATGTCGCCCGCTCCCGGTGTGCCGCCGAAGCCGATGAGGTTGACCACGGGGCCGGAGCCGACGGCCAGGCCGGCACGGGCGGCAGCCGCCTCGAAGCGTTCGCGGTCCCCCGGGCCACCGCCTTGGACGCGTACCGAACCCGGCACCAGCGGTCCGTGGCAGGGGCCGGAGAGGACTGTCACGGCGGATGCCGAGACCTTGGCTGACAGGGCTGCGCCGCTGCCGGCCGGAGCACCCGCACCGGGGGTCCCCGCAGGGGCCGCTGTGCGCGCATGCCACATCATCATGGTGGCAACCCGCCTCGCGGCGTCATCGAGCCGTGCGGCCGGGAGGCTGCCAGCTGCGAGGGCTTGCAGGATGGCGGCATGCGCCTGTTCCACGTCCTCGGGCATCAGCAGCAGGTCGGCGCCGGCGGCCAGGGCCTTCACGGCGGCCGCGCCGGCAGGATACTGCTTTTCCACGGCTCCCATATTGAGGGCGTCCGTCACCGCTACGCCCTGGAATCCCAGGTTCCGCAGTGCCGCGTAGCTGGGCGCGGAGAGCGACGCCGGCACGCCGGGTTCCAGCGCGGGCACGGCGATGTGCCCGGTCATGACGACCGGCAAGCCGGCGGCCACGGCGGCCTGGAACGGTTTCCAGTCCCTGACCCGGAGCTCGTCGATGGAGGCCGGCTGGACGGGGAGGTTGAGGTGGGAATCGGTCGTCACCGAGCCGTGCCCGGGGAAGTGCTTGACGGTGGGGAGGATGCCTGCGTCCAGCATGCCCCGGGAGAACGCCACGCCCTGCGCTGCCGCCACTGCCGGATCGGCGGACATCGAGCGGGCACCGATGGTGGGGTCCTTGGGGCCGATGGTCACGTCCGTGTCGGGCGCGAAATCGAGGTCGAACCCCAACGGCAGCAGCTCGGCGGCCAACGCCTTGCCGGCCTGGCGGGTCAGGTCTTCGCTGCCCGCGGCGCCGTAGCTCATGGGCACCGGCCATTCGGTGAGCGGGGCGCCCAGGCGGGCCACTGCGCCGCCTTCCTGGTCCACGCCGATGATCCCGGGCCATGGCCGGCCGTCCGCGGTGGCGGCCTGACGCAGCCGCTGGTTCACGGCCCCCATCGCGGCCACGTCCACCTTCCCCTGCGGGTCGCGCGGGACGTTGTCGCCCATGATGATGGACCCGGCCAGGTGGAGGCGCTGGATGAGCGCCGCGTGGGCTTCCACCTGGTTGCCCTTGAAGAACGGGAGCAGGACCTGGCCGGCTTTTTCCTCCGGCGTCATGGCCGCCACAGCCGCCACGGCGGCGTCCTGGTCCCGCTGCTCGGGGCCCCACCCCAGGGGCCGGGAACCCGGATCAGGTGACGGGGAAGCCAAAGGGGGCGCCGGCGTCGTACTTTCCGAGGCGGACGCGCTGGGCGCAGGTGCCGTCGACGACGGCGGCGCGGCGCTGGGCGAGGCGGTGCAGGAGCTCAGGGCAACGGCTGACAACGCGAGGATGAGGGGAAAGGATTTGGCGGGACTGTGACGCAGCGGGAACGAGGCCATCAGTACGATGCTACCCCTGGACTAGACTTGGACCATCCGTTCGCCTGCCGGCTGCAGCCTGTGAGCGGCACCAGCCAGCGGCAAACCGGACAGTAAGGAATTGTGTGAAGATCGACTTCGCGTCATCGAGGCAGTCAACCCTCGGTGTTGAGTGGGAGCTCGCTTTGGTGGACGGAAAGACGGGCGAGCTCGCCTCCGTCGCCAACCAGGTGCTCCGCGGGGTGTCCTCCCGGCACCCGGAACTCAACGAAGACGACGAGCACCCGCACATCAAGCAGGAACTCCTGCTCAACACCGTGGAACTCGTCACCGGGATCTGCGAAACGGCCGCCGAAGCCAAGGCGGACCTCAGCCGGTCCGTGGCCGCGGTCCGCGAAATCACCGATCCCATGGGCGTGGAGTTGTTCTGCGCGGGCAGCCACCCGTTCAGCCCGCCGCAGCTGCAACCGGTCACGGACAAGGCGCGCTATGCCAAGCTGATCGACCGGACCCAGTGGTGGGGACGGCAGATGGTCATTTACGGCGTCCACGTCCATGTTGGACTGGACCGCCGGGACAAGGCGCTGCCCGTCCTGGACGGACTGGTCAACTACTTCCCGCATTTCCAGGCGCTCTCTGCCTCCAGTCCCTTCTGGGGCGGTGAGGACACGGGCTACGCGTCCCAGCGGGCCTTGATGTTCCAGCAGCTCCCCACCGCGGGGCTGCCCTTCCAGTTCAAATCCTGGGCGGAGTACGAGTCCTACGTCCAGGACATGTTCACCACCGGTGTCATCGACACCATTTCCGAGATCCGGTGGGACATCCGGCCAGTGCCGGCCCTGGGCACCATCGAAATGCGCATCTGCGACGGCCTGGCCACGCTGGAGGAAGTGGGTGCCATCGCCGCCCTCACCCAGTGCCTGGTGGATGAGTTCTCCACCACCCTGGACAACGGCGGCACCATCCCCACCATGCCGCCGTGGCATGTCCAGGAAAACAAGTGGCGCGCCGCCCGCTACGGCATGGATGCCATCATCATCCTGGACGCCGCAGGCAAGGAACAGCTGGTCACGGACCACCTGCTGGAGACGCTGAACCGGCTGGAGCCCGTGGCAGCCAAGCTGCGCTGCTCCGACGAGCTCGCCGACGTCGAGAAGATCATCCGCCGCGGCGCCGGATACCAGCGACAGCGCCGGGTGGCAGCCGAAAACGGCGGAAACCTGCAGGCTGTGGTGCTGGACCTGGTCAAGCAGATGCGCAACGGCCCCACCGCCTAGTCTGCTTCTGCCGAGGCGGGGAACTTCGGCACGGACACGCCGGCCGCCGTCGTGATGTACGACGGCGGGGCCGCCAAAGCGGCCCGCGGCGGTTCGCTTTCGCCGGGCCCCTGCCGTCAGGCCGGCAGCGACACCGAGGTGACCGGCAGCGACGAGTCCGGGGCGAAGCCGATTCCGCTGGGTTCCACGCCGGCCATCACCAGTTGCGCACCGAGGGCTGCCACCATGGCGCCGTTGTCGGTGCAGAGATCCAGCGGGGGAACGTGCAGCCGGATCCCGGCCGACGCGCAGCGTTGCCCGGTCAGTTCCCGCAGGCGTGAATTGGCCGCCACCCCGCCGCCCAGCAGGACGTCCTTGATTCCGTGCTCGCGGCAGGCCAGCACCGCCTTGGACGAAATCACGTCCACCACCGCTTCCTGGAAGGCGGCAGCGATGTCAGCCACCGGGATCTCCTCCCCGCGGGCCTCGAACTGCTCCACGCAGCGGGCCACGGCGGTTTTGAGGCCGCTGAAGGACCAGTCATACCGGTGCGGCCCCGGCTGGTCCGCCGTGCCCATGTACTTGGGCTGGCTCAGTCCCCGGGGGAAGCGGATGGCTTTGGGATTGCCGTTGCGGGCCACCTTGTCGATGGCCGGCCCACCGGGGTAGCCCAGGCCCAGGATGCGGGCCACCTTGTCGTACGCCTCACCGGCGGCGTCGTCGATGGTGGCGCCCAGGAGCTCCACATCGCTGGTGATGCTGTTGATGCGCAGGATCTCCGTGTGGCCGCCGGACACCAGCAAGGCGCCCAGGTTGGCCGGCAGGTCCTGCGTCCTGCCCGTTGCCCGGTCATCCAGGAGGCCGACACCAACGTGGGCCACCAGGTGGTTGATCGCGTACAGCGGCTTCCCGGTGGCGACGGCGAGCGCCTTGGCGGCGCAGACTCCCACCATGAGTGCGCCCGCGAGTCCGGGGCCTGATGTCACCGCGATGGCGTCCACGTCGGCAAGGCGCACGTCCGCGTCCGCCAGCGCCTGCTCCAGGGTGGGAACGAAGGCGTCCAGGTGTGCACGGGAGGCAATCTCCGGGATAACCCCGCCGAACCGGACATGCTCGTCCATCGAGGAGGAAACGGTGTTGGCCAGGAGGGTGGTGCCGCGGACAACCCCCACGCCTGTCTCATCGCAGGAAGATTCGATCCCCAGGACCAGGGGCTGCGTACGGTTCATTGCCTGCCTGCTTCCGTTGCGTCGTCACCGGCGGTTTGAGCGGCCAAGGGGAGCCGCATGATCAGGGCGTCCACGCCGTCGCGGTAGTAGCGGGGACGGATATGGATCTGCTCGAAACCGAACCGCAGGTACAGCTGCTGGGCCCGCGGATTGTCCGCCCGGACTTCGAGCAGGACGTCGGCGGCGCCCCGCCGTCGGGCCTCTCCGATGAGCCGGGTGAGCAGGTCGCTGCCGATGCCGCGCCCTTCGTACTCCGGGACGACGGCGATGGTCTGCACGTCTGCGATCGGCTCGATGCACATCAGGCCGGCGTAGCCCACGATGCCGTCATTGCCCTCCGCCACCAGGTAGCGGCGTGTTTCCGGCTGGGACAGCTCATCCAGGAACATCTGCACTGGCCAGGCATCGATCGGGAACAGCCGGTGTTCGAGGAGTCCGACGGCGGGGACATCGTCCAAGGTCATGTCCCGGACCGTGATTCCCGCCGACCGCGGATCCTGCATGGTGTTCACAGTGCCCTCTTCCGTGGTCCGGGGACCTGGGCGTCGGATTCGCGGAGGTACAGGGGGGTAGAGTCCAACAGGGCTTCTCCGGAGGCCAGCCTGGCGAGGGCGAACTGGCCAAGGTAGAGCGCGTCCGGCTGCTCGGCCGCGAATTCCGGGTGGGCATCCAGGACGTCGCCGTAGAGCCCGGCACCGGCACCGAACGCGGGCAGTTCGGGAAGGTCCGCGGCGACACTGACGTGCGGACCGTCCTGGAGCAGCGGCAACTGGCCGTCGGCCAAGCTGTAGCGGGCCCAGTAGACCTCCTTGCGCCGGGCATCGGTGACCACCAGGAATTCCGGGGCGGCAGCGGTGGATTCGGCCACTTCCAAGGCCACGGCGTCGAGGCTCATCAGCCCATGCAGGGGTTTGCCCCAGACGAACGACAGTGTGCGGGCCGTGGCAATGCCCGAACGCAGCCCCGTGAACGGTCCGGGGCCGACGCCCACCACCAGGGCGTCGAGGTCAGCGCCGTTGACCCCGGCCTCGGACAGCATGGCGTGGATGCCGGGCGCGAGCACCTCGGCGTGGCTGCGGGTGTCCGCCGTCGCGAAGCTCGCGACCACGCTTTCAGGGGCGTCGTCGGACACCAGGGCGGCGCTGGCCACCGCCGAGGTGTCAATGGCGAGGATCAGCATGGGAGTCCCCCTTCAAAACCGCCCAGCGCCGGTGCCGTCGCCCAGCGGGGCCCGTATCCGCGCACCACGATGGTGCGCGGTTCGTCGTTGTCGTCGTCAAAGTCGAGGGTTGCGGACGGGCCGCCCGTGGTGCCGGCGTCACCTGCGGCTTCCGCGGCGGTGCCAAGACCGATGGCACGGTGCAGGTCGATCTCCAGGCGGCTCTCGCTCAGGTGCTCCACCCGGTCAAGGCCCCACTCCACCACGGTCACCGAAGAGTCCATCGTGTTCTCGAGGTCGATGTCATCGATCTCCGCCGCAGATCCCAGGCGGTAGGCATCCACGTGCACCAGGTCCGGGCCGCCTGGCCGCGGACCGTCCGGCAGGTTCGGGTGGATGCGGACCAGGACAAAGGTGGGCGAGATGATGCCAGCGCGGACACCCAGCCCCTCCCCCAGGCCTTGGGTAAAGGTTGTCTTTCCGGCGCCAAGTTCACCGGAGAGGACCAGCAGGTCTCCGGCCTGGAGCACCTCCGCAATATGCCGGCCGAGCGCCTGCGTCTGCTCCGCCGTCGTCGCAGCCAGCGTCACTTCCCAGTTGGCGGCCGGCCGCCCTGTCCCGCTCATGCCGCTCCCGCGTTACCGGGTACGCCCGCCAGGCCGGGGCTGCTGCCGGCCGGCTGGTCCTCGTTGATGAAGCGGCGCGGAACCCGCGGGCTGATGCGGGTGACCACCTCGTAATTAATGGTTCCTGCCGCCTGTGCCCAGTCGTCAGCCGTGGGACCGCCGTCGGCACCGGTCCCGAACAGCACCGCTTCGGCACCGAGCAGGCCGGAATCCCGGGCCTCCGGCCCAAGGTCGATGACCATCTGGTCCATCGCGATCCGCCCCACCACCGGGTAGGTCTTCCCGGCCACGCGGACGGGGCCGCCGGTGGCCACGCGCGGGACACCGTCGGCATAGCCCAGCGGAATCAGCGCCAGTGTGCTGGCCTCCCTGGTCCGGTAGTGCAGGCCGTAGGAAACGCCCTGCCCGGCCGGAACCCCTTTGCACTGGGACACCAGTGTGCGCAGCGTCATGGCAGGGCGAAGGCCAAGTTCCGCGGACGTCTGGCCTTCGAACGGCGAGAGCCCATAGATACCCAGGCCAACCCGCACCAGGTCGAAGTGGGTATCCGGCCGGGACAAGGTGGCGGGGGTGTTGGCCAGGTGCCGCACTTCCGGGTCCACGCCCGCGTCCTCGGCAATGGCGAGGGCTTCCCTGAACGCCGCCAACTGGTCATCAGTTTCAGGGCGGTCCGGTTCATCGGCCACGGCCAGGTGGGAGAAGATTCCCACCACGCGCAGCAGACCCTGGTCCTGGTATTCCACGGCTTCGCCCACCAGGCGGTCCCAGGCTTCGGGGGTGGCACCGTTGCGCCCCAGGCCCGTGTCCACCTTGAGGTGCACGCGGGCCGGACGCTCCTGTTCGCGGGCCGCGGCAACGATCCGTTCCAGTTCCCACCCCGAGCAGCCAATGTCGACGCCGGCGGCAACGGCGGCGCCAAAGTTGCTGTCGGTGGTGTGCAGCCAGGCCAGCAGCGGTGCGTCGATACCGGCGGCGCGCAGCGCAAGGGCCTCGGAAATGTGGGCCACCCCCAGCCAGGCCGCACCCGACTGCAGGGCCGCACGGGCCACGGGAACGGCGCCGTGCCCGTAGGCATCGGCCTTGACCACGGCCATGACTTTCGCGGGGGACGCGGCGTCGGCCAGCCGGCGGACATTGTGCCGGATGGCATCCAGGTCGATCACCGCGGACCGTTCGTGGCGGGGGTCCGGCCCGGAGGCAGCACTGAAATCACCGGTTGTTGCGGGGTAAGTCACCTAAGTGATTCTAGTGCGGGCACTTCGCGCCGAATAATCGGCGACGGCCTGGCCTCAGGCGTCCGACAGGTGGGCGATGGTGGCGGCCGCCCGGCGCTGGGCAGCGAGCGGTACGTCCTGGACGATGTCCGCGAGGAAACCGAAGCGCCGCAACCACTGGCTCGTCTGCCGTTCGGGGCGGGCGTTGGCGCGTTTCCACCAGTCGGCGATGTCGCCCCAGCCCGGGGCTGCCAGCGATCCGCCCACCTCCTGCACCGCCAGCGATGCGCACAGGTTGGCGAACCGCAGCCGGTCCCCGAGCGGCCACCCGGCCAAGGTACCCACGATGAACGCGGCGTCGAAGCAGTCGCCGGCACCGGTGGGGTCATGCGCCTTGACCGGAAGGGACGGCACCCATTCCTCCTCCCCGGTTTGGGAATCGACCGCCATGGCGCCCTGGGCGCCGAGCGTCACCACAGCCACCGGAACCCGGTCCGCCAGCGCGTAGAGGGCGCTCCAAGGGTTGTCCTTGCCGGTGAGCGCCATGGCCTCGCGCTGGTTGGGCAGGAAGGCGTAAAAGTGCTGCAGGTTCTCGAGCCGCACCGGCGCCCACTCCCCGCTGGGATCCCAGCCGACGTCGCCGAAGAGCCGAACTCCCGCCGCGTGGGCCGCTTTCGCCCACGGTTCCACTTCCACACCCAGTTCTGCGATGCCGGCCAGTGCCCGGGGCGGGTCCCCGATCAGCTCGGAGTTGGTCACCGGTGCCGAATGCCCGTGGGTGACCATTGAGCGGTCCTGGTCCACGCACAGGGAGACCGTCACCGGGGAATGCCAGCCCGGGACGCGGCGGGAGAGGCTGAGGTCCACGTGTTCCTGGCTGGACAGGATCTTCCAGTTGAAGTCGCCGTACCCGTCATCGCCGAAGGCTGCCGCCAGGCCGGTCCGCAGGCCCAGCCTTGCGGCGGCGATGGCCTGGTTTGCCACCCCGCCCGGACAGCTGCCCATGCCGTCGCTCCAGACTTCCGTCCCGGGCTCCGGCCCGTGCGGCAGTCCGGTGAAGATGATGTCCTGGAAAACGGTCCCGGCCAGCAACAGATCGAATCCCGGCTCGACGGGTGAACGGACGGCGGCCAAGGGATCGAACGGGCGTGCGGGAATCGCGTCCATGTTCGGCACAATACGCCGTGGCGCCATGCGGCGGTAGGGGCGCAGGAACGCTGTGGACAAGCTGGCCGGCACGGGTCCTAGACTGCATGGTATGCGGCTTATGATTGCGGGCGGCGGGGGTTTTCGCGTGCCCCTGATATACCGGGCCCTGACGTCCGGCCGCTATACCGGGCTGGTCACCGAGGTGGTGCTTTACGACGTCGATCCTGCCCGGCTCGAAGCCGTCACCGCAGTCCTGGCCAGCATGCCCGGCGGCTCGGGTGCCGGGCCCGCCGTGCACGCCACTACGGATCCCGCCGGGGCCCTCGAAGGCACTTCCATGGTGTTCGCCGCGATCCGGCCCGGCGGCACCGCGGGCCGGATCACCGATGAAAAGGTGCCGCTGGGCCTGGGGTTGCTCGGCCAGGAAACGACAGGAGCCGGCGGGATTTCCTACGCCCTGCGGACCATTCCCCCCATGCTGGAGCTGGCCCGGCTGATGCGGGAACACTGTCCGAACGCGTGGCTGATCAATTTCACCAACCCCGCGGGCATGGTGACGGAGGCGCTGCTCCCCGTGCTGGGGCACCGGGTCATCGGAATCTGCGATTCAGCGGCCGGCCTGGTGCAGCGGGCTGCGTCGGCCGCCGGCGTCCCCCTGCCGGAGGGGCGATTGGGCGGCGTCGGCTACTACGGGCTGAACCATCTTGGCTGGCTGTACCGCCTTGAAGCCGGCGGCCGGGACGTGCTCCCGGACCTGCTCGCCAACGCGCCGGCCCTCCAGTCGTTCGAAGAAGGCAGGCTTTTCCCACAGCCGTTCCTGGCCAGCCTGGGCATGCTCCCCAACGAATACCTGTACTACTACTACCGGCGCGACGCCGCCCGGCAGGCCATGGACGCCATGGCGCAGACCCGCGGCGAGGCCATCCACAGCCAGCAGCAGGAGTTGTATCCCCGGCTTGCCGCGGCCGGCCCGGACGCCTACCGGCTGTGGGAAGAGGCCCGCAGGTCCCGGGAAGAGGGATACCTGGCCGAGGCCAGGGGAGCCAGCGAGCGCCGGAACGAGGAAGATTTGGCCGGCGGCGGCTATGAACGCGTTGCCCTGGCCGCCATGCGCGCCCTCGCCGGCGGCGGGGACACGCAGCTGATCCTCAACACCCGCAACGTCCTCCCGGCCGCCGGCGAAGCAGCCGAAACGGCCCCGGAACGTCCCGCTCCCCAGGCCGCCACGGCAGATTCGGCTATTCCCCAACCGGCCATCCCCGGCCTGCCGGCGGACGCCGTCGTCGAAGTTCCCTGCACCGTCACCCCCGCCGGCGCCGCCCCGCTGCCCCAGCAAGCGCCTGCCGGACCGCAGCTCGAACTGATCCGGCAGGTCAAGGACGTCGAACGGCTCACCGTCCTGGCCGCTGCCGAGGGCAGCCGCGACGCCGCCGTGCAGGCCTTTGCCCGCCACCCGCTCGTGGCTTCGACGGACCTGGCCGCCAGGCTGCTGGACGGATACGAGCAGGCGTTTCCGGCACTGGGGAAGATCTGGGCGGGCGGCGGGCGTTGAGTGAAGGAGTAATGTTTTATCGAATGTGCACTCGACCGGCTCCGCTCACGCGCGCCGGCGGCCGGAAGGAGGTCCCGTGGCGCTGATCCGCAGGGTCGCTTTGCTCTCCCTCCACACCTCCCCCATGGAACAGCCCGGTTCCGGCGATGCCGGCGGAATGAACGTGTACATCCGTGAGCTGGCTTCGGCGCTGGCGGAAGCCGGTGTTGAGGTCGAAATCTTCACCCGCGCCACCTCCCCCGACCAGCCCGCCGTCGAACACCCGGATCCCGGCGTCTGCGTCCACAACGTCCTGGCCGGACCGCCCACGAAGGTCCCCAAGGAGGAGCTGCCGGGACTGCTGCACGCCATGGTGGCGGAAATCGAGCAGATCCGCCGCCGCCAGCCGCACGGCCGGTATGACGTCATCCATTCGCACTACTGGGTGTCCGGGATCGCCGGGCTTGAGCTGTCACGGCTCTGGGACGTTCCGCTGGTCCACACAATGCACACCATGGCAAAGGTCAAGAACCTGCTGCTGGAGTCCGGCGAACAACCCGAACCCCGCCGGCGCGAGCTGGGCGAGCACCGCATCGTGGAGGGCGCGGCCAGGCTCATCGCTAACACCAGTTCCGAGGCCGCCGAACTCGTGTCCCACTACGGCGCCACCTACGACCGGATCGACATCGCGCCGCCCGGCGTGGACCTGAGCACCTTCACCCCGGCGTTCCGGGCGCGGGCCAGGGCAGAGCACGGCGTCGGCCCCAACACCTTCCATCTGGTGTTTGCCGGCCGGATCCAGCGGCTCAAGGGTCCCCAGGTCCTGGTCAAGGCAGCGGCGCTGCTGCGCAAACGCCGCCCGGACATCGACCTTCGGGTCACCATCCTGGGCGCCTTGAGCGGCAACAAGGAATTCAACCTCCGCTGCCTGGTGGCGGAGGCGGGAATGGACGACGTCGTCACTCAGCTTCCGCCGGTGAAGGCACCTGAGCTTGCATCCTGGTTCCGCGCGGCGGACGTGGTGGTGATGCCTTCCTTCAGCGAGTCCTTTGGACTGGTGGCCCTTGAGGCCCAAGCCTGCGGGACGCCCGTGGTGGCCACCCGGGTGGGCGGCCTGTCCCGCGCAATCTTCCACGGCCGGACCGGGCTCCTGGTGGACGGACACCATGCGGCGGACTGGGCGGATGCGCTCGAAGCCCTGTACGACGATCCCGCCACGCGCGAGGACCTGGGCCGGGCGGCCGCCATCCGTGCCCAGAGCTCCGGCTGGCAGCGCACGGCCGCCATCACGCTCGAAAGCTACCACGCCGCCGTCGACCATTACTCGGGGCACCGCCTCGCCCCGGCCGTGCCGGCCTCCTGACAAACCTCCGCCCTTGCTTCGGAGGCCACTCCCGTGACGGCTGTTCCCTCGGAGCCGGCCCGGGTGCTGTTAGCTTAGGGGCAGGTGTCCGGCGCCGGCCGGTACAGGAAAGGACAACGATGTCTGGTCTTCCTTCTGATCTTGAGATAGCCCGGGCCGCCCGGATCCGGCCCATCGGGGAAATCGCTGCAGCGGCCGGGATCAACGCCGACGCCCTGGAGCTCTACGGGCGGTACAAGGCGAAGATCGATCCGGCCAGGCTCGAGGCACCGGCACCATACGGCAAGGTGGTGCTCGTGTCCGCCATGTCCCCCACCCCGGCTGGAGAAGGCAAATCCACCACCACGGTGGGACTGGCCGATTCGCTCGCCCGCGCCGGCCACAAGGTGATGATCGCGCTGCGGGAGCCGTCCCTGGGACCCGTGCTCGGGATGAAGGGCGGCGCTACCGGCGGAGGTTACTCGCAGGTGCTGCCCATGGACGAGATCAACCTGCACTTCACCGGTGACTTCCATGCCATCTCCTCGGCCAACAACGCGCTCATGGCGTTGGTGGACAATCACATCTACCAGGGCAACGCCTTGAACATCGATCCGCGCCGGATGACGTTCAAGCGCGTCCTGGACATGAACGACCGGTCCCTGCGCGAGGTTGTCATCGGGCTGGGCGGTCCAACACAGGGGGTGCCGCGGCAGGACGGGTTCGACATCACGGTGGCGTCCGAAATCATGGCCGTCTTCTGCCTGGCAACGGACCTGTCGGATTTGCGGACGCGGTTGGGCCGGATCACGTTCGGCTACACCTACGACCGGACGCCGGTGACGGTGGCGGACCTGGGCGTGGAGGGTGCCTTGACCCTGCTCCTGAAGGAGGCGGTCAAGCCCAACCTGGTGCAGACCATCGCAGGGACTCCCGCTTTGGTGCACGGCGGGCCGTTCGCCAATATTGCGCATGGCTGCAATTCGCTTATCGCCACCCAAACCGCGCGGCGGCTCGCGGACCTGGTGGTGACGGAAGCCGGTTTCGGTGCCGACCTGGGGGCAGAGAAGTTCATGGACATCAAGGCCCGGTACGGCGTCCTGGCCCCGTCCGCCGTCGTGGTGGTGGCCACCGTGCGGGCGCTCAAAATGCAGGGCGGCGTGGCCAAGGACGCATTGACGCGCCCGGACCTGGCCGCGCTTGAGGCCGGCGTGGCGAACCTGCGCCGGCACGTCCACAACGTGGAGAAGTTCGGTGTGACCCCGGTAGTGGCCATCAACAAGTTCTCCTCCGATGCGCAGGAAGAACTGGACTGGCTTCTGGCTTGGTGCCACGCGGAGGGCGTGCAGGCCGCCGTCGCGGACGTATGGGGCCGCGGCGGAGGAGGCGACGGCGGTGACGAGCTCGCGGCGCTGGTGGCGAAGGCGGTGGACGCTCCCGGCAAATTCCGACACTTGTACCCGTTGGATTTGTCTGTGGAGGACAAGATCCGGACCATCGCCCAGGAGATCTACGGGGCGGACGGGGTGGACTTCTCCGTGCCGGCCTTGAAGCGCTTGGCAGATATCGAACGGAACGGCTGGAGCGGGTTGCCCGTGTGCATGGCCAAAACGCAGTATTCCTTCACGGACGACGCCTCCCGCCTCGGCGCCCCGAAGGGCTTCACCATCCACGTCCGGGACCTGCTGCCCAAAACCGGGGCAGGCTTCATCGTTGCGTTGACGGGTGCCGTGATGACTATGCCCGGCCTGCCGCCCGTCCCGGCTGCGCTCCGCATGGACGTGGACGCCGACGGCAACCCTGTGGGCCTCACCTGAAACCCCCGCTCACTTCTTACCCCTCTCCACCGAACCCCCGCTCACTTCTTGCCCCTCTCCAACGAACCCCCGCTCACTTCTTGCCCCTCTCCAACAAAACCCCCGCTCACTTTCGACCAAACCGAATGAGCGCCTGTGGATAACTTCCGACGGGCTCCGGCTGCTTGAATAAGAATGCAGTATGCGATCCCAGCCGCCCCTGCCCTCCCACTTGGCAAGCAGTCCGTTCACCCTCGAAAGTTCCAGGCGCGCAGGGCTGCACTACAGCCGCTTACGGCGCGCAGATGTTGAGCATGTAAGCCGTGGGCTATACCGTCCGGCCGGTTGGGATTTCTGTCTGGAGGAGGCCGCCCGCAGCCTGTCGGAGGCTTCGCCTGGCGCGTGGATTTCCCATGTCACCGCGGCTCGACTCCGGAGTTTCCTCCTTCCGCCTTGGCTGTCAGACTCCAACGAGCTGCACCTCAGTAAACCCAGCGCCCTTCCCGGCGCACGCAGGAGGGGAATCCACGGCCATCGGCTCATTGTGAAGCCTGGCGAGATTGAGTGCGTTGAAGGGATGTGGCTCAGCACCCGTGCCCGGACGTGGCTGGATTTGGCACGGCTACTCCCATTGAACGATTTGGTGGCTGCGGGAGACCAGCTCATCCGGAGACCACGGCCTGACCTCGAAGGCAGAGAGGGCGCGTACTCAACACTTGGGGAACTAAAGGCTTTGGTCGGCCGACATCCAAATCTTCAAGGCGTTGTCCGCGCCCGGCAAGCACTGGACCTCATGCGGGTAGGGGCGGACTCTGCACCGGAGACATTCCTTCGATTGTCCATGCTGGACGCCGGTCTTCCTGAACCGGAGCTGCAGATAGAACTTCGTCCGGGGGACCCCCGCTCGCCATCGGCCGACCTCGGCTTTCGTCTGCCCAGAGTTGCTATTCAGTACGACGGCGGCCATCACCTTTTCGAACCGCAGCAACAGATCGATCGGCGCAGGAACAAGGCCTTCGAACGAGCCGGCTGGACCGTCATCATCGTCGAAAAGGCCGATCAGGAGGACGGTTTTGCGGGAGCGCTCAACAGAATCAGGCATGCCCTAAGGAATTCCGCCGCCAATCCTGTGGCCGCCTCGGGCTTCGCCAACGAGTGAAACCCGCTGGATAGAGGATCGCACCCTCAGCTAATCGCGGAAAACACGTCAAAGGTGAGCGGGCGTTCCGGGAAAACGCGTCACACGTGAGCGGGCGTTTCAGGAAAACACGTCAAAGGTGAGCGGGCGTGGTTAAGCAGGAACGCTCCCCCACCTGTATGGGTGAGGGAGCGTTCGAGGGGTGCTAGCGTTCGAGGTCGCCGCGGATGAAGGCTTCGACCTTTTCGCGGGCGAGGTCGTCGTTGAACTGCTCCGGCGGGGACTTCATGAAGTAGCTCGACGCCGACAGCAGCGGGCCGCCGATGCCACGGTCCAGGCCAATCTTCGCCGCACGGATCGCATCGATGATCACACCGGCCGAGTTCGGCGAGTCCCAGACCTCGAGCTTGTACTCCAGCGAGACGGGGGCATCACCGAAGTTCCGGCCCTCCAGGCGCACGAACGCCCACTTGCGGTCATCGAGCCACTGCACGTAGTCCGACGGGCCGATGTGCACGTCCTTGGCAGCCAGTTCCGCCTCAACGTTCGAGGTCACCGCCTGGGTCTTGGAGATCTTCTTCGACTCTAGCCGGTCGCGCTCGAGCATGTTCTTGAAGTCCATGTTCCCGCCGACGTTCAGCTGGTACGTCCGGTCCAGGGTCACGCCGCGGTCCTCGAACAGCTTGGCCATGACGCGGTGCGTGATGGTCGCACCGATCTGGCTCTTGATGTCGTCGCCCACGATCGGCACGCCCGCGGCGGTGAACTTGTCGGCCCACGCCTTGGTGCCGGCGATGAAGACCGGCAGCGCATTGACGAAGGCCACGCCGGCGTCAATGGCGGCCTGCGCGTAGAACTCTGCCGCCTTCTGCGAACCCACGGGCAGGTAGCAGACCAGGACATCCACCTTGGCGTCCTTGAGCGCCTGGACAACGTCCACGGGTTCTTCGGTGGATTCCTCGATGGTCTCGAGGTAGTACTTGCCCAGCCCGTCCAGGGTGTGGCCGCGCTGGACCGTCACGCCCGTGGGCGGAACGTCAGCGATTTTGATGGTGTTGTTCTCGCTCGCCAGGATGGCGTCGGAGAGGTCAACGCCGACCTTCTTGCCGTCGACGTCAAACGCGGCGACAAATTCAACGTCGCCCACGTGGTACTGGCCAAACTCAACGTGCATCAGGCCCGGAATGGTCTCCGCGGGATCGGCATCCTTGTAGTACTGGACGCCCTGCACCAGCGAAGCGGCGCAGTTGCCCACGCCAACGATTGCAACACGGATCGGATGTGAAGACACAAAACTCCTTTGGGAACAAACGTCAGCCGGCCGGGTATGGCTCCGCAGGAAGTCCGACGGCGGCCGGCTGGCACGGCGCCGCACGGCGCCTTTTCATACTACCCAACGCAGCGGGACCCGGCGCTGCTGCGCCGGGTCCCGCTGCGTAAGAAAGCTTCGTCAGCGCTGTCCGTTGAAGCGGACGTTACGACTCCTGCTTCCAGAGGTTGATATCGGACTCCACGGCGAACTCGTCGATGGCGGTGAGTTCGTCGGCGGAAAACTCGAGCTTGTTGATGGCGGAGAGTGTGTCCTCGAGTTGGCTGACGCTGGAGGCGCCCACCAGGGCAGAGGTGACCGGTGAGCCCTTCGGCTGGTCGCGCAGGATCCAGGCGATGGCCATTTGGGCCAGTGACTGCCCGCGGCCCTCGGCAATGCGCCGCAGCCCGCGGACCCGGTCCAGCTTCTCTTCAGTGATGGAGTCCTCGGAAAGGAACCGGGCCTTGGCGGCACGGGAATCTTCCGGGATGCCATGGAGGTAGCGGTCGGTGAGCATCCCCTGGGCGAGGGGCGAGAATGCGATGGACCCGGCGCCCACCTGGTCCAGCGCCTCGTACAGGTTGGGCGATCCGTCCTCGGTCCAGCGGTTCAGCATGGAGTAGCTGGGCTGGTGGATGAGCAGCGGCGTTCCCATCTCTTTCAGGATCCGGGCTGCCTCAAGCGTCTGCTCAGGAGTGTAGGAGGAGATGCCGGCATAGAGTGCCTTGCCGGACCGGACCGCGTAGTCCAGGGCGCCCATGGTCTCTTCCAGCGGCGTCTCGGGATCGGGCCGGTGGCTGTAAAAGATGTCCACGTAATCAAGGCCCATGCGTTGCAGCGACTGGTCGAGGCTGGAGATCAGGTACTTGCGGGATCCCCACTCGCCGTACGGGCCGGGCCACATGTAATAGCCGGCCTTGGTGGAGATCACCAGTTCGTCCCGGTAGGGCTTGAAGTCGTCCTTGAGGTGGCGGCCGAAGTTGGTTTCGGCGGAGCCGTCAGGGGGCCCGTAGTTGTTGGCGAGGTCGAAGTGGTTCACGCCGAGGTCGAAGGCCCGGCGCAGGATGTCCCGTTGCTCTTCAAAGCGCTTGTCGTCGCCGAAATTGTGCCAGAGGCCCAGGGAGATGGCAGGGAGTTTGAGTCCGCTGCGGCCGACACGGCGGTAGGGCATGGAGTCGTAGCGGTCGTCCGCTGCTGAATAAGTCATGGGTTCCATCCTGCCAGTTGTGACGCGCTGCACATCATGTGTTAGCGCTCAGCAGAAAAGTTACGCCGCGGATGCCCGCGGCGTAACTTCTCGTTCCTAGGACGCGAGGATGGCCGCGCTCCACGGAGCCAAGGCCAGGTAGCCGCCGTCCAGGCCGGTCCCGTCATCCGTGGCCAGCAGGACGTTCCCCGAAGCGTCGAGGCGTACCTTCGCGTCGGTGAAATTCACCAGCACCTCAACGGAACCGCGGCGGAACCGCAGCCAGCCGGCGTCGTCGTCGAACTCCACCTGCGTGCCGTCAAAGCCAAGGCCTGCCAGCTCCGGATGGGAGCGGCGCAGCGCCGTCAGCGACCGGTACAGCTCCAGCAACCGGGCGTGCTCGCCCGTGGTGGCCTCGGCCCAGTCCAGCGTGGACCGGCGGAAGGTTTCCGGGTCCTGCGGATCGGGCACGACGGCGGGATCCCACCCCATGCGCTCGAACTCCCTGATGCGCCCTTCCGCGGTGGCTTTCCCAAGCTCGGGTTCCGGGTGGGAGGTGAAGAACTGCCACGGCGTGGTGGCACCGTATTCCTCGCCCATGAACAGCATGGGCGTGAACGGCGAGGTCAGGGTGAGCACCGCGGCCACGGCCAGTTGTCCGTACGACAGGGACTGCGAGAGCCTGTCCCCCGTGGCCCGGTTGCCGATCTGGTCGTGGTTCTGGTTGCAGACCACCAGTGCCTCCGGGTGCACCAGGGCACCGTTGATAGGCCGCCCGTGGTGCCGGCCTCGGAAGCTGGAGTAGCTGCCGTCGTGCAGGAACCCGTCCTTCAGCACCTTGGCCAGCACGGCCAAGGACTCGAAGTCGGAGTAGTAGCCGGTGGTCTCGCCACTGACATTGACGTGTACCGCGTGGTGGAAGTCGTCGCTCCACTGGCCGGCCAGGCCGTACCCGTTGGCGTCCCGGGGGTAGATCAGGCGCGGATTGTTCAGGTCCGATTCGGCAATGAGGGTCTTGGGCAGCCCGGTTTCAGCCGAGACAGCGTCGCCCAAAGCGCCCAATTCCTCAAGGATGTGGACTGCGCGCTCATCCCGCAGCGCGTGCACGGCATCGAGGCGGAGTCCGTCCACGTGGTAGTCGCGCAGCCAGAGGGCCGCGTTGTCCAGGATGTATTCGCGCACCACATCCGAACCTGGCCCGTCCAGGTTCACCGAGTCGCCCCACGTGTTGGCATCGCCCTGCTTCAGGTACGGGCCGAACTTGGGCAGGTAGTTGCCGCTGGGTCCCAGGTGGTTGTACACCACGTCCTGGATGACGCCGAGCCCGGCGGCATGGGCGGCATCCACGAACCGCTGGTACGCGGCCGGCCCGCCGTAGCCCTCGTGCACCGCGTACCACTGGACGCCGTCGTAGCCCCAGTTGTGCGTTCCGTTGAACCCGTTGACCGGCAACAGCTCCACGAAGTCGATGCCCAGGTCCACCAGGTAGCCCAGCTTGTCCACCGCGGCATCCAGGGTTCCTTCGGGAGTAAAGGTGCCCACGTGGAGTTCGTAGATCACGGAACCCTGCAGATCCTTGCCGCGCCACCCCGTGTCCTGCCACGCGAAGGAGGCAGGATCGTAGGTGCGGGACAGCTTGTGCACACCGGCGGGCAGGCGGCGCGACCTTGGATCCGGGACAGGAGTGGAGTCCCCGTCCAGCAGGTAGCCGTAGTCCACCTCGCCGCCGGCCGGGGCGTCAGGTGCGGTCCACCATCCCTCGGATCCGGGAGCCGTGTCCATTTTCTGCATGGGGTATGCACGGCCATCGGCCTGCAGGACCACCGATGAAGCGTCCGGCGCCCACACATCGAACCGCCCGGGGCCAGCGTTGACGAGCGTCATTCGTTCCCTCCATCCACGGGGACCAGCAGGGCCACCGGGTAGGTGCCCAGCAGCTCGGCCACGGCAACCGGGCCCGGTCCGTAGCCGGCTCCCGTCAGTTCGTCGCGCATGGCGGTGGAAAGGTCGACGGCGGTGTCCCGCCAGCCGCCGCCGGCTTCCAGTCCGGCCGGGAGCCGGGTAGCAAGTGCCAGCACACCGGAGGAGGCCTCGGTTCCGCGGGAGAACGCGAGCAGGTGATCTGCTGCGGCCCCGGTGGCGGCCACGGGAGCGTAGCCCTGGAACAGCTCGGGCCGGTCCCGCCGCAGGCGCAACGCCCGCGAGGTGACCAGAAGCTTGCTGGCTTCCGTGCCCGCGGCCGGCAACTGCCCGGCGTCGAGCTTTGCCAGCTCCGCCTGCCGGACAGCAAAGTCCACCGGCCGGCGGTTGTCCGGGTCCGTGAGTGACCGTTCCCAGAACTCGCTGCCCTGGTATACATCCGGCACACCCGGCATGGTCAGCTGGACCAGCTTTGCCGACACCGAATTGGCTGCGGAAAAGGCGTCGATGCGGGCCACGAAGTCCGCGACCACCTTGGCAACCTTCGCGTCGTCGAACACCGCATCCACGGTGGCCTTCACCTTGGACTCGAAGTCCTCGTTGGGATCGGTCCACGTGGTGGAGTTGCCCGCCTCCCGGGCGGCCTTTTCCGCATACCCCTGCAACCGCTCACGGCTGGCGGGCCAGGCGCCGATGATTGCCTGCCACAGCAGGTTCTCGTACGGGCCGTCGGGGATCGGCGCCAGGCCACGCAGCGTGTCCAGCGTTTCCGCCCACTCCCGCGGCAGTTCGGCGATGACCGAGATCCGGGCCCTGGCGTCCTCGCTGCGCTTGGTGTCGTGGGTGGACAGGGTGGTCATGGACAGCGGCAGGTCCTGCTGGCGCCGCTGCATCCGCCGGTGGAATTCCTCCGGGGCCACGGCGAATTCGGTGGGTTCGGCGCCCACCTCGGTCAGGGTGCCCAGCCGGGTGTAGCGATAGAACGCGGTATCCTCCACGCCCTTGGCCATAACCATGCCGGAGGTCTGCTGGAACCGGATGGCGATGGGGTTGGCCGGGTCCAGGAGCAGCGGGAGGAGGGTGCCCACCGCGACGTCCAGGTCCGGCCGGTGCGCTGCGGCGGATTCGCAGGCTTCCTTGAGGACGTCGGCGCCTACCGGCAGGTAGGACCGGTACACCGGGAAGGATGCGATGATCTCGGCGATGGCGTCGGCTGCCTGGTCCACGCTGAGCCCGTACGACCCGGGAACCAGCCGGGCCAGCCGCAGCACCTCCGAACGCAGGATGCCATCGGCAATCATGCGCTTGGTACCGCGGATCATGGCTGCATAGTCCGCCGGTTCCGCGGTACCACGCAGACCGGAATCCAGGGCGTCGAGGGCCTGTTGGCCTGCCGGGTCCACGAAGACCCTGTCCACGTCGGCCAGCGCGTCATAACCGGTGGTGCCCTCGCAGGCGAACTCCTGGGGCAGGACTTCACCCGGTTCCAGGATCTTTTCCACCAGGACGTAGGCGCCGCCGCTGAGGTCCTTGAGCCACCGGAGGTAGCCGGCGGGATCCGCGAGGCCGTCCGGATGGTCCACACGGAGCCCGTCCACCAGGCCCTCGGTGAACCAGCGGCCTACCTCCGCATGCGCCTGTTCGAAGACGGAAGGTACCTCGACCCGGATCCCGGCGAGGGTGGTCACCGCGAAGAAGCGCCGATAGTTCAGCTCGGCATCGGCACGGCGCCAGTCCATCAGTTGGTAGTGCTGGCGGGCGTGGACGTCCTGCGGGGAGTCCCCTTCGGTGTACGTGCCCTCGGCCAGCGGAAACCGGTGGTCGTAGTAGCGGAGTTCGCCGTCTTTGACCTCAAGTTTGTCCAAGTCGGCGTCCGATCCCAGCATGGGAAGCCGGACTTTTCCGCCGCCCAGTTCCCAGTCGACGTCGAAGGCTTCGGCGTAAGGGGACTCGCGGCCCTCCTTCAGCAGCGACCACCACCACGGGTTCTGTGGCGGTGAGGCCACGCCCACGTGGTTCGGCACAATGTCCACCAGGACGCCCATGCCGTGCTCGCGGGCCGCCTTGGAGAGGGCCAGGAGGCCTTCGGGGCCGCCGCGTTCAAGATCGACGGCAGAGGGGTCGGTTACGTCGTAACCGTGGTCCGAGCCCTCCTCCGCCGTAAGGATGGGAGACAGGTACACCCAGTCCACGCCGAGGTCCTTCAGGTACGGGACCTTCTCTGCGGCGTCGAAGAGGGTGAAGCTGCTCCGGATTTGGAGCCGGTAGGTGGAAGTCGGCGTCCTCATTTGTCGGTTGCCTTTGTGGCACCCGTTTCGGTTGCCTTTTCGTCAGCTGCGTCGGCGGCTTCGGTGGCTTCGGTTGCCCGCGCCTCGCTCGCCTCCGCTGCCTTGGTCTGGGCCTCCACCATCTCCCCCTGGGCCTCTTCGTGTTCTGCCATGGAGGCCAGGGACGCGGCTGCCGAGGTATCCACTTCAGTCTCGGGGCCTGAGTAGGCGCGCAGTACCACCATCGACTTGGCATCCAGCGCCAGGGTTGCGCCGGCTTTGAGCGGTTCGTAGGCTTCGGCCTGCGCTGCCGTATCGATCAGGACTTCCCAGTACTGGGAGTATTCGTCCGAGGGCAGGCAGAAGTCCACGACGTCGTCGTGGGCGTTGAACGCCATGATGAAGCTGTCGTCGGTGATGCGGCGGCCGCGTGAATCCTGCTCCTGGATGCCGTCGCCGTTGTAGAACACGCCGATGGTCCGGCCGAAGCCGCTTCCCCAGTCTTCGGGCCGCATCTCGGTGCCGTCGGTCTTCAACCAGACGATGTCCGGGAGCTTTTCGCCCTCACCACGGACTACCGGGCGGCCGTCGAAGAAGCGGCTGCGCCGGAACGTGGGGTGGTCGTGCCGGAGCTTGTTGACGAACGCGGTGAATTCCACCAGCGGCTGGTCCATGGCTTCCCAGTGGATCCAGCTGAGCTCGGAGTCCTGGCAGTAGGTGTTGTTGTTGCCCTGCTGCGTGCGGCCCAGTTCGTCGCCGTGCAGCAGCATGGGCACGCCCTGCGAGAGCATCAGGGTGGCGATGAAGTTCCGCTGCTGCCGGGCCCGCAGGGTCAGGACCTTGTCGTCGTCAGTGTCGCCTTCAACGCCGCAGTTCCAGGACCTGTTGTGCGATTCGCCGTCGTTGTTGCCTTCGCCGTTGGCCTCGTTGTGCTTCTCGTTGTAGGAAACGAGGTCGCGCATGGTGAAGCCGTCGTGGGCGGTGACGAAGTTGATCGACGCCACCGGGCGGCGGGCGGAGCTTTCGTAGAGGTCTGCGGAACCGGTCAGGCGGGATGCGAATTCGCCCAGGGTGGCCGGTTCGCCGCGCCAGAAGTCGCGGACGGTGTCGCGGTACTTACCGTTCCACTCCGTCCACTGCGGCGGGAAGTTGCCCACCTGGTAGCCGCCGGGGCCAACGTCCCACGGCTCGGCGATGAGCTTGACCTGGGAAACGATCGGATCCTGCTGGATGAGTTCGAAGAACGTTGAGAGCTTGTCCACGTCGTAGAACTCGCGGGCCAGGGTGGAGGCGAGGTCGAACCGGAAGCCGTCCACGTGCATCTCGGTGACCCAGTAGCGAAGGGAGTCCATCAGCAGCTGAAGGGAGTGCGGGTGGCGTACGTTCAGCGAGTTGCCCGTGCCGGTGTAGTCCATGTAGTGCTTGAGGTCGTTGTCCACCAGGCGGTAGTAGGCCTGGTTGTCGATGCCCTTGAAGGACAGCGTGGGGCCAAGGTGGTTGCCTTCGGCGGTGTGGTTGTAGACGACGTCGAGGATCACTTCGATGCCGGCCCGGTGCAGGTCGCGGACCATGGCCTTGAACTCCTGGACCTGGTGCCCGACGTCGCCGGTGGCGCTGTAGGTGTTCTGCGGGGCGAAGAACCCGATGGTGTTGTAGCCCCAGTAGTTGTTGAGCCCCTTCTCCACCAGGGTTCCGTCATTGACGAACTGGTGGACCGGCATGAGCTCAATGGCGGTGACGCCAAGCTTCTTCAGGTGCTCAATCACGGCCGGATGCGCCACGCCGGCGTAGGTGCCGCGCTGCTCTTCGGGAATCTCCGGGTGGAGTTCGGTCAGGCCCTTGACGTGGGCTTCGTAGATCACGGACTGGTGGTAGGGAATCCGCAGCTGGCGGTCGCCGTCCCATTCGAAGAACGGGTTGATGACCACGCCGTGCATGGTGTGCGGGGCGGAGTCGGCGTCGTTGCGGGAGTCCGGGTCGCCAAACTCGTAGGAAAACAGGGCCGGGTCCCAGTCGATCTGGCCCTGGATGGCCTTGGCGTAAGGATCCATCAGCAGTTTGTTCGGGTTGAAACGGTTCCCGCTGGCGGGGTCGTACGGACCATGGACGCGGTAGCCGTACTTCTGGCCGGGCTGGATGTGCGGCAGGTAGCAGTGCCAAACATAGCCGTCCACCTCGGTCAGTTCGATCCGGGTCTCGGTCAGGTCATCAGCCAGGAGGCAGAGTTCGACCCGCTCGGCCCGCTCGCTGAACAGGGCGAAATTGGTGCCGGTGCCATCAAAGGTCGCTCCCAGCGGATAGGCAGTTCCAGGCCAGACTTCCATCGTGCTCCTCATTTTGTGGTCAGCAGCAGAGGGCATCGGAACGCCCCTGCTGCTGGTGCGAACTAATGCCTACCGTAGTGGTTGGCTGTGACTATTACGTTTCCAGGCTCCATATTTACTAAGCATGCTGACTTTACCCCAAATTTCAGGTATACCCTCCGCGATGCGGGCCGCCGTGATGGGTCCGCCCGCCACGGACTCCGACGCGGCCGTCCCGGCGCGCCCATGCAGCGCGGCTCCGAGTGCGGCCAGGACTGCCCAGCGGTCGTCGTCGTCCAGGCCCAGCTGGCGGAAAGGTTCGACGGCGGACCCCGCCTGGGCGAGCAGCGCGCCGATGACACCGGCCAGGACGTCCCCGCTCCCGGCGGTGGCCAGCCAAGGGGTGCCGTCCGCCTGGCTGAAGGTCTGGCCGGATGGCGAAGCCACCAGCGTGGTGGCGCCCTTGAGCAGGACGGTGGCACCGGTACGGTCCGCAGCGCGGCGGACGGCGTCGAGGGTACCCGCTTCCACGGCCTCCCGGTCTTCGCCGCCACCGAGCCGCTGGAACAGTGAGGCAAGCTCCCCGGCATGCGGGGTCAGCACCACATGCGGCGCCAGCGTGTCCGGGAGGGCAGGCAAGGCGCCGGCGTCAGCCACGACCGGCAGGCCGGACGTGACGGCATCGCCGGCGCGGGCCAGTTGGCCATGGTCCTTTGGGCCCATGCCGGAGCCCACCAGCCAGGCCTGCACGCGGTTTTCCGCGACGCTCCCCGTGCTGCACACGACCTCGGGGCAGGATTGGCGGACCAAGTGCGCCACTGAGGGCGGGCCAAGGTACCGGACCATGCCCGCGCCGGCGGCCAGCGCGCCACGGCAGGCGAGGACGGCGGCACCGGGATAGTCCTCAGAGCCGGCCACAACTCCCAGCACACCCCGGGAGTACTTGTGGGCGCGTCGGGCGGGGTGCGGCAGCAGGCCGGCCATCTCGGCAGCTTCAAGCCTGCGCAGGGACGGCTGCGGAAAGTGCCCTTCAATCCCGATCGGTACCACCAGGACGCGGCCGGCATAGTCGGCTCCGGGATCGGCCAGCAGCCCGGACTTCGCTCCCCCGAACGTCACCGTCAGGTCGGCCGCGAGAACCTCGCCGGCGGCCTCTCCGCTGTCCGCGTCGACGCCGCTGGGGAGGTCGCAGGCCACCACCAGGCCGTGGGCGCCGCCGGCTGTCCGCGCGCCCGCAAGGGCCTGGACGAAGGCTGCGGCGAGTCCCCGCAGGCCGCCCTTGGCGCCGGTTCCCAGCACGGCATCTATGACGACGTCGGCGCGCGCGGCTTCCGCCGCCAGCTCCGGAAGTGCCTCTTCGGTGAGGCGGTTCACCCGGCCGCCGGCGCGCTCGAATGCGTCGAGGCCGCCGGAATGGACGGCATCCCCGGTGAGTACCGCCGTCGTACGCATTCCCCGGGCGGCGAGGAAGGCAGCAGCGTAGAGCCCGTCTCCACCGTTGTTGCCCGTTCCCGCCAGCACCACCACGCTGGCGCCGTACAGGCGGGCACCGCGTGAACGAAGCTCATGGACGACGCCGGTGGCCAGGCCGTGCGCGGCGCGGAGCATGAGTTCCTCTCCGCGCCCGGCGGCGAGGAAGGGTTCTTCGGCTGCGCGGACCTGGGTTCCGGTATAGGCGGTGAGCATGCGGCGGCCGCCGGGTCAGCCTTCGGCCAGTACCGTTGCGGTGGCGATGCCGCCGTCGTGGCTGATGGACAGGTGCCAGCGTTTGACGCCCTTAGCCTCGGCAACCGCCAGGACGGTGCCCTTCACCTGGACAGTGGGCCCGTTCTGGTCCAGGCCGATCCAGCAGTCCTGCCAGTTCATTCCGGCGGGCGCGCCGAGGACCTTGGCCACGGCTTCCTTGGCCGCGAACCGGGCAGCCAGGGACCGGGTGTTCAGTTCCCGCTCCGCGGGGACGAACAAGCGGTCCCTCAGCCCGGGTGTGCGCTCCAGCTGGCGGCCGAACCGCTCAATGTCTACTACGTCTACCCCAATGCCAACGATCATGGGCTCATTCTACGGTGGGACCATCCCCCGCACGCCCGGGTGCAGCACCGTTGGCGCGGGTTCTTTCCGTTGTCCGCCGATAGCGCAATTGCGTGGGTTAACGCGGGAAGCCCCGGGCTTGTGGGCCCGGGGCTTCCAGCGGTTAGGGAGTCACCGCTACTCGACAGTGACGCTCTTGGCCAGGTTGCGGGGCTGGTCCACGTCGTATCCCTTGGCTGCGGCCAGCTCCGCCGCGAAGATCTGCAGCGGAACCGTGGTCAGCAGCGGCATGAGCAGGGTGGGGGTCTCCGGTACGTAGAAGACATACTCGGCGTAGGCCTTGACGGCTTCGTCGCCTTCCTCGGCGATGACCAGGGTGCGGGCGCCGCGGGCACGGACTTCCTGGATGTTGGAGACCACCTTGGCGTGCAGCGAATCGCGTCCGCGCGGGGACGGAACCACGACGAACACCGGCTGGCCTTCGTCGATCAGGGCGATGGGGCCGTGCTTGAGCTCACCGGCGGCGAAGCCCTCGGCGTGGATGTAGGCGATCTCCTTGAGCTTCAGCGCACCTTCAAGGGCCACCGGGTAACCCACGTGGCGGCCCAGGAACAGCACGGACTTCTCGTTGGCCATGCTGCGGGCCAGTTCGCGCAGCGGCCCGGCGTTGTCCAGGATCTTTTGGATCTTGGCGGGGATCTTGTTCAGGTCCGCCAGGACGTCCTTGATTTGGCCGGAGAAGATGTTGCCGCGCAGCTGTGCGAGGTACAGGCCCAGCAGGTAGGCGGCGGTGATCTGCGCCAGGAAGGCCTTGGTGGAGGCGACGGCGATTTCCGGCCCGGCGTGCGTGTACAGGACGGCGTCGGATTCACGCGGGATGGTGGAGCCGTTGGTGTTGCAGATGGAGATGGTCTTGGCGCCCTGTTCGCGGGCGTAACGGACCGCCATCAGGGTGTCCATGGTCTCGCCGGACTGGCTGATGGACACCACCAGGGTGTTCTCGTCCAGGATGGGATCGCGGTAGCGGAACTCGTGTGCCAGTTCCACCTCGGTGGGAATCCGGCACCAGTTCTCGATGGCGTACTTGGCCACCATCCCCGCATAGGCGGCGGTGCCGCAGGCCAGGACAATGATCTTGTTGACCTGCTTGAGCAGCTCCGGATCGATCCGCACCTCGTCCAGCGTCAGTTTGCCCTTGATGTCCGAGCGTCCCAGCAGGGTCTGTGCCACGGCGTCGGGCTGGTCGTTGATCTCTTTCTCCATGAAGGAGGAGAAGCCGCCCTTTTCCGCCGAGGCCGGGTCCCAGTCAACGTGGTACTCCTTGCCCTGGGCCGGGTTGCCGTAAAAGTCGGTGATGTCCACCGAGTCCGCCGTGATGGTGACGATGTGGTCCTGGCCCAGCTCTACGGCCCGGCGGGTGTAGTCGATGAACCCGGACACGTCCGAGCCCAGGAAGTTCTCGCCGTCGCCCAGGCCCACCACCAGCGGTGAGTTGCGGCGGGCGGCCACGACGACGTCGGGCTGGTCCGCGTGCACGGCCAGCAAGGTGAAGGCGCCTTCGAGGCGCTGGCAGGCCAGCTCCATGGCGTGGGTCAGTCCGCCGTTCGCGGTGTCCCCGCCCAGCTTGTTCCGGAGGATATCTGCCAGCAGTGCAGCGGCCACCTCGGTGTCCGTTTCGGAGAGGAAGGTGACGCCCTTTTCCAGCAGCTCGAGCTTGAGCTCAGCGAAGTTCTCGATGATGCCGTTGTGGATCACGGCCAGCTTGCCGCCATCCGCCAGGTGCGGGTGCGCGTTGCGGTCCGTGGGGCCGCCGTGCGTCGCCCAGCGGGTGTGCCCGATCCCGGTCACCGTCTCGGGCAGCGGGCGCGCCTCAAGTTCAGCGATCAGGTTGCTCAGCTTTCCGGACTTCTTCCGCGACTCGATGGCGCCCTCGGACACCACTGCCACACCGGCAGAGTCATAACCGCGGTACTCCAGGCGGCGGAGCCCCTCAAGGACAACGTCCAACGCGCTGTGACCATCAATTGCACCGTCGGTCGAACGGCCTACGTAACCCACGATTCCACACATAGGCACAAGACTATCGGCAGCGTGCCGGTTGCTCTAAACCGGTAAGCGCCGCCGCGCGGCCCAAGTGACGCAGCTCGCCGCGCTGAGCAGGGGCGTCATTTCGCGATGCGCCGGGCGGGGGGCAGAATCTTTAGCGTGACTTCGCAACGCAATGAAGCGAACGGGGAGGGTGCCTCGCCGTTCGTGGAGCTGGACCGGCATACCTGGTCCCGGCTCGCAGCCCAGATGGAACAGCCCCTTAACGAAGAGGATGTGCTGCGCCTTCGCGGGCTCGGCGACCCCTTGGACATGAACGAAGTCCGCGACGTCTACCTGCCCCTCTCGCGGCTCCTGCACCTGTATGTGGAGGCAGCCGGGCAGCTGCATGCCGCCACCACCACCTTCCTGGGTGAGCAGACCCAGCGCACGCCGTTCGTGATCGGGGTGGCCGGTTCAGTGGCGGTAGGCAAGTCCACCATCGCCCGCGTGCTGCGCGAGATGCTGCGCCGCTGGCCCGGTACCCCCAACGTCGAACTGATCACCACCGACGGTTTCCTGTATCCGCTGGCTGAGCTCAAGCGCCGGCAACTGCTGGACCGGAAGGGGTTCCCCGAGTCCTACGACCGCCGGGCGCTCCTCCGCTTCGTGAGCGAAATCAAAGGCGGGGCCGAGGAAGTGCGGGCACCCTGGTACTCGCACGTCACCTACGACATCGTGCCGGAAAAAGAAGTGGTGGTGCGCCGGCCGGACGTGCTGATCGTGGAGGGCCTGAACGTGCTGGCCCCGGCCCGGCCGCGGCATGACGGACGCCAAGGGCTGGCGCTGAGCGACTTCTTCGACTTCTCCATCTATGTCGATGCCAAGACCTCCTACATCGAGGAGTGGTACGTGGACCGGTTCCGGAAGCTGCGGAGCACCGCGTTTGCGCAGCCGGAGTCCTACTTCCACCGTTACGCCACCCTCTCCGATGAGGAAGCCGAGAACACCGCGCGGGACATCTGGAAGCGGATCAACGAGCCCAACCTGGAGGAAAACGTCCTGCCCACCAGGGGCCGGGCGCAACTGGTGCTGACCAAAGAGGCCGACCATTCCATCCGCCGCATGCTCCTGCGGAAGGTCTAGCACACGTGTGCTACGAATGCGGATCGGCCACGCGCCGCAGCTTTGCCCGCTTCCTCGCGGCGGGGGCAGGGCTGACGGTCCTGGCAGCCTGCACGCCGGCGGCACCTCCGGCTGCGCCGGCGTCGTCCGCTGCTCCTTCTGCCGCGCCGCCCTCCCCCGCCGCCACCACGACGCCGGATGTGGCCACCGTGGGCCAGTCGCCGGAAGCACAGTCCCCCACTCCATCGCCGTCCACCACGTTGGCGCGGCAGTTCTCGCTGGACGACCCCGCAAGCCAATGGGTCATCGTCAACAAGCACCGGCCGCTGGCGCCCGCGGACTATGCGCCGGCAGATTTGGTGCGTCCCGCCGTCGCCATTTCCGCCTCGGGTGAAGCGGCCCTGCTGAACAGCACGACGGCGGCAGCGGCCGAGGCGATGTTCGCGGCTGCGGCGCGGGATGGCGTGGCGATGGTCCTGGCCAGCGGCTACCGCTCGTACAGCACCCAGGTGACCACCTACAACGGGTACGTCGCCGCGCGGGGACAGGCCGACGCCGATACCGCCAGTGCGCGGCCCGGCCACTCGGAGCACCAGACGGGATGGGCCTTCGACATCGGGGACGGCGGCGGGGCCTGCAGCTTCGAGCCATGTTTCGCAGACCAGCCGGCGGCCACCTGGGCGAAAGCGAACGCCTACAGGTACGGCTTCGTCGTGCGCTATCCGTGGATGCTTCACCCCATCACGGGCTACTACTACGAGCCCTGGCACCTTCGGTTCGTGGGGGTTGAGGCTGCCACTGACATGGCGAAGCGCGGCATCGGCACCCTGGAGGAATACTTCGGCCTGGAAGCGGCGCCCGCCTACCCGTGAGGGACGCACCAGGCTCTTGTCGGGCCTGACACGCAGCGGGAATTTACCTCGGCGTCATCCGGAGGCCTGCGGCTGTGGGCTAGCGTGGTTCCCATGCTGACAGGATTCAAGAATTTCATCATGAAAGGCAACGTCGTTGACCTTGCCGTCGCGGTTGTCATGGGTACTGCCTTCGGTGCAGTGGTGACGGCGATGGTGAACAAGGTGCTCATGCCATTCATTTCCGGCCTGGTGGGTGCGCCGAACTTTGACAGCTTTGCGAGGGTTGAACTGAATGGCAACGCCATCGAGTTCGGTGTGCTCCTGACCGCGATCGTCAACTTCCTGCTGATTGCGGGCGCCATCTACTTTGTGGTGGTCATGCCCATGAACCACATGATCGAGCGCCGCAACCGCCGGCTGGGCATCGACAAGAACGTCAAGGAGGAGGCTGCGGAGGATCCGCAGGTTGCGCTCCTGACCGAAATCCGTGACGCACTGAAGGACCGCGCCGTCTAGGTCCTTCCTCAAAAGCAAGTGGCCCGCTTCCCTTCCGGGAGGCGGGCCACATTTAGTTGGTTTCCTAATAGCGTTGACATATCGGCGTTCCTCACCAAATGATGGCGCAATGGGGGACGCCATAACCAAGCAAACGGAAGTGCCACCAAAAACTCTGCGCCGGACAACTCCGCCGGCGGTTACGGTCCTGCTCGTCGTCATGGCGCTGGTTGCCCGTGTTCTCTTAGTTCCGTATGAAAGTGAAGATGCCGCCACTTTTCTCCTACCTTGGATGGAACAGTTTCGAGACCACGGCGTCTGGGCTCTCGGCGGGGACTTCTCGAATTACAACTTCCCGTACTTGTTCCTACTGTTCTTGGTCAGCTTCCTTCCAATTGACCCGCTCATCGCGATAAAAATTGTGTCCATCGCGGGCGATGTTTCACTCGCCTTGGCGGTGGCGGCATTGGCAAAGGAGCTCGGTCCATCACGGCTGGCACCGCGCACAGTAGCGGTGATATCGCTACTGGCGCCCACGGTGCTCGTCAACGGCGCGATGTGGGGGCAGTGCGATTCCATCTATACCGCGTTCCTTTTGTTGTCGGCACGGAGCCTGCTTCGGAACAACTACGACTGTGCCTGGTCCTTTTGGGGGGTCGCTGTCGCGTTCAAACTCCAGTCTGTGTTCTTTCTTCCAGCCCTGGCGGCAATCTCGCTACGTGGGCGCTTCAATATTCGGGGCGTGTTCATGGCTGCCTTCGTTTGGTTGGCGCTGAGCCTGCCGCCTGTGATCTTTGGGCGGTCTTGGGAAAGTACGCTCACTATCTATGTCAGACAAGCACAGGACAACCGATTGGTATCCGGGGCAGCCAACATTTTTGCTATGTTCCCAAACCTGGGCATCGCTGAAGGAAGATGGTGGGGCATCATGCTCTGCGCCGTCGCCATCGGGATCGCAGTGTTCGCCTACTGGCGTGGTGAAGACGTTTCGGAGCGTCGCCTTCTCTTATGCATCACGACGGTCGCCGCGTGCCCCCTGCTGCTGCCCCAAATGCATGACCGTTACTTCTTTGCGGCTGAAGTTATGTCGTTGCTTCTCTTGAACTGGTCACGGCTACGTATGGTTCCTTGCCTACTGGCCACCACAGGAGCGTTTGTCTATTTCTTGTACTTTGCAAAGAACAGCTACGCGTTGCCTCTTTCGATCGCCTTCCTCGTCCAAACCGTAGCCGTCATCCTCCTGTACCGGGCTCTTATGAGGCATAGCAAGAACGCATCTAGGGGCTCAGTCATTCACTAATAAGTTCCAGGGCGAGTTCTGCCCGGACAACTTGCGCCAAGTGCTCGGCGATTGACTGGGCAGTTTCCTCGTCGGCCGCCTCGACCATCACCCGGACAACGGGTTCCGTTCCGGAGGGCCGGAGGAGGACGCGGCCGGTATCGCCGAGCGCCGCTTCCGCTGCCCCCACCGCTTGGGCCAGCACGTCGTTGCTGCCAACCTTGCTGCGGTCCACACCCTTGACGTTAATGAGGACCTGCGGGAGCTTGGTCATCACGGTGGCCAACTCCTTGAGCGGCTTCCCGGTGAGGGCCACCTGTGCGGCGAGCTGCAGGCCGGTGAGGAGGCCGTCACCGGTGGTGGCGTAGTCGGAGAAGATCACGTGGCCGGACTGTTCGCCGCCGAGGTTGTAGCCGCCGTCGCGCATGCCTTCGAGGACGTAGCGGTCCCCCACTGCCGTTTCCATGATGGTGATTCCGGCATCGCGGAGTGCGAGCTTGAGACCCAGGTTGCTCATTACCGTGGCCACCAGGACGTCGTCCTTGAGCTTCCCGGACTCCTTAAGGGCCACCGCGAGGATGGCCATGATCTGATCGCCGTCCACTTCGTTGCCTTCGTGGTCAACGGCCAGGCAGCGGTCGGCGTCGCCGTCGTGGGCGATTCCCAGGTCTGCCCCGTGCTTGATCACGGCTTCCTTGAGGGGACCCAAGTGGGTGGAGCCGACGCCGTCGTTGATGTTCAGTCCGTCGGGATCGGCGCCGATGACGATGAGGCGCGCGCCGGCGTCCTTGAAAAGCTGGGGCGAGCATCCGCTGGCGGCGCCGTTGGCGCAGTCGAGGACCACCGTGAGGCCGTCCAGGCGGTGCGGCAGCGTACGCAGTAGGTGGACGATGTAGCGGTCCTCCGCGTCGGAGAAGCGCTGGATGCGGCCCACGTCGGCTCCGGTGGGCCGGACAGCTTCCTTGCCCATCTGGGCTTCAATGGCGTCTTCGACCTCGTCCGGCAGCTTTTGCCCGCCGCGGGCGAAGAACTTGATTCCGTTGTCCGGCGCCGGGTTGTGGGACGCGGAAATCATGACGCCAAAGTCCGCATCGAGGTCCGCCACCAGGTAGGCCGCCGCCGGGGTGGGCAGCACACCGGCGTCATAGACGTCGATGCCCGAGCTGGAGAGTCCGGCCTCCACTGCGGCGGCGATGAATTCGCCGCTGGCGCGCGGGTCACGTGCCAGCACCGCGCGCGGGCGGGAGCCGTTGGAGTTGCGGTCATGGCCGAGCACGACGGCGGCCGCCTGGGCCAGCTGCAGGGCCAGCTCAGCTGTCAGCAAGCCGTTGGCCAACCCCCGGACACCATCAGTTCCAAATAATCTAGACACCGGTCAAGTGTAGAGGATGGGGCGTGGGGCCCGGATTCCGGGAGGCAGCCGGAGAAGGTTGACGCTATCTTGAGCCTGGAAGACTGGCTTCTTGGATATGCTCACCGCAGCAAGCTACATCACGCGGCTTAATTGGGGGCAGGACGATGCCGGCATCTGAACTGAAGTTGCCCAGCCTGACAGGGCTTCGTTTCTTTGCGGCGCTGGCCGTGGTGCTCTACCACCTTAGGATTTACTTCTCGCCAATCGGCGACGGCCTTGCCGTATTCGGCTATGGGTTCACGGCGGTCAGCTTCTTCTTTGTGCTTTCAGGTTTCGTGCTGACGTGGTCCCAAAAAGGCGACGTGAAGGCCAGTCGCTTCTACCTCCACCGATTCGCCAGGATTTGGCCGCTTCATTTATTGACGATGCTTTTGGCCATCTGGGCCCCGGCACTGCCCACCTCCTCCGGCGCATCCGTGCTGAGTGCTCTGCCTGTCGCCACACTCACCCAAGCTTGGATTCCTGCGAGTCCATCCCTTAACGCCTTCAATGGGGTCTCTTGGTCGCTGTCCTGCGAAGCATTCTTCTACTTGCTGTTTCCGCTGTTGTTCAAGAATCTCAGGCGCAGTAGCCCCAAGTTCCTGGTCTTGTTCATTGTGCCGATCAGCGGCGTTGTTCTATTTGGGGTCTTGGCGTCAATCACGTCCGTACCGGCAGCGGATTATCTGCTGGTGCCTATGCCGCTGTTTCGACTTGGAGAATTTGTCCTTGGAGTTTGTCTTGCCCGACTAATGCAGGCCGGCTGGCGGCCAAGACTTTCTTTGCTGACGGCGCTCGCTCTGCAGGTAGTCCTGACTGCTGGCCTTTTTGCCGCGTCGTTTGTCCTGAATGCTAATGCAGGACCGATACCGGCGACACTCGCGAATTTGATCATGGTCCCCGGATTTCTGTCAGTCATAGCAGCATGTGCCAAGCAGGACATCGAAGGTAGAACCGGAATAATAGGGTCCCCAGCCTTGACCAGACTCGGACAATGGTCATTTGCTCTGTACTTGATTCACGAGGTGGTGCTCCGTGTGATCAGGCCATGGACTGAGTCCGCGTCCGTCCTGGAAGTATCTGGACTGGCCGCCTCTGTGATTGTGATATCCGTCGCCGCCGCCGGCGTGCTTCACGAGTTTGTGGAGAGGCCGCTCGAAAGGAACATCCGGTCGTGGCCGGCACGTCTCGGGTCGTTCAACAAGTACTCCACTCACGGGAGCAGGTAGTGACCGCGCCTTCAAGCTGCTCGGGCTAACGACTACTTGGATTTCAGTGATGAGTACCTGTCTTTCCTGAAAGGCCTCGCCCCGGCCCTACGAGCGCTCCTACGATCCATGCATGACACCTAGCTATGGGGGCTTGGCGCTCGAAATTGTAGTACCGGTTTTCAATGAGGAAGCCGTACTCGAACACAGCATCTCAAGACTCTCCGAATATCTCTCACAAGAAATGCCGTCGACATGGAAGATAACCATTGCCGACAATGCGAGCACCGACAGGACTCCGGCTATTGCTGCCCGGCTCAGCGAGCAACTGCCAAATGTCGAGTATCGCCGCCTCGAGGTCAAAGGGCGTGGTTTCGCGCTTCGCGATGCTTGGAGCGCTTCGGAGGCAAAGGTTCTGGCCTACCTGGACGTGGACCTTTCCACAGATCTTGCCGCACTCCCGCCGCTGGTAGCGCCCCTTTTGTCAGGGCATTCGGACATTTCCATCGGCACGAGGCTGGGTCAGAGCTCACGCGTCAGTCGCGGTCCAAAACGGGAATTTATCTCCCGCTCTTATAACTTCCTGCTCCGCCGGACGATGCAGGTCCGGTTTTCCGATGCGCAATGCGGATTCAAGGCAATACGGGCCGATGTGGCCAAGCGTTTGCTCCCGCATGTGGAAGACAACGGCTGGTTCTTTGATACTGAGTTGCTGATCATCGCAGAGCGCTCGGGGCTGCGGATCCACGAAATCCCGGTCGACTGGATTGATGACCCCGATAGTCGGGTCAACATTAAGCAAACAGCGGTGGACGATCTTCGCGGGATGGTGCGCGTCGCCGGTTCCCTGGTGAGAGGTTCGATTCCCGTCCAGGCAATTTATGCCGAGCTCGGTCGCGGGCCGATAGCCCCACCGGGCCGTCCCAGCTTTTTCGGCCAAGTGGTCAGGTTCGGGCTCGTTGGCGTATTTTCAACCATTGCATTCGCATTGTTGTATTTGGTTCTCCAAGGGCCCTTTGGCGCGCAACAGGCCAACTTCCTTGCCCTGTTGCTGACGGCCGTTGGCAACACTGCCGCGAACAGGCGGTTCACCTTCGGCATCAGCGGCCCGGCGAAACTGTTTACCCAACAATTCCAGGGGCTTGTGGTCTTCATGCTGGCGTGGGCTATCACGTCCTCGGCACTGCTGGTCCTGCATACGGTGAATTTGGACCCAGCCCCAAGCACCGAACTTTTGGTCCTCACCGCCGCCAACGTCTTCGCCACATTGCTGCGGTTCGTGCTTCTTCGCCTCTGGGTGTTCAGGGTTCGCCGCGCTGACGAGCGTTCAGCCATTCTCGCCTTCCGGCCCGTTGGACAGTCAGTTCGTTGAGCATCGACAGGGCGCACCACATCCCTGCCTCCTGTCGAGTAAGCGCATCGCCTATTTCGGCTGCAGCAAATGATAGTTAAAGAAATTTCTCTCGGCCGGGACCCAGCCATTACCACCAGGGTGGGTTCAGTCGAATTTTAAGGGGGAGACCATTGACGGCGTCACCATCTACGACCTTCAGTGCTGGCTACGGAGCAGCAGCCGGACGGTCCCTCCAAGGCCTGTTGAAGGGGCGCACTCAGGATCCAGCGTGGGAGCGGCCGATCCTGTTGCTCATTCTCGCCCTCAATGCCACTCTCTACTTCTGGAACCTCGGGATCAACGGATGGGGTAACTATTTCTACAGCGCCGCAGTCCAGTCCGGCACGCAGAACCTGGTCTCCGCCTTTTTTGGCTCTTCCGATTGGGGTAATTCCATTACCGTTGATAAGCCGCCACTTAGTTTGTGGGTCATGGAGATTTCCACCAAAATCTTCGGCTTCACTCCCATCGGAATATTGGCACCTCAAGCAATTATGGGAGTTGCATCAACACTTCTCATCTACCTCATCATTCGCCATGAATTCGCAGCAGTACCTGCACTTCTTGCCGCCACCATATTCTTTACGACTCCGATCGTGGTTCTTATGTCGCGGTACAACAACCCCGACCCCCTCATGCTTCTACTGATGCTCGTCTCGGTATATGCGGTCCAGCATGCGATCGAATCCGATCGAGTGAGATACCTGATTCTCTTAGGGGCAGCAGTTGGGTTGGCATTCATGACCAAGCAGCTTCAAGGACTCCTGGTGCTTCCGAGCGTCAGTGTTGCGTATCTGCTCTGGAGTAACGCGGGATGGACCAGGAAACTGAAACATGCCGGCATTTCAGGCTCCGTGATGGCGGTCACCGGCGGCGCCTGGATGACCGCGGTGGACTTGATACCGGCAGAGGCGCGGCCCTTCGTGGGAGGATCACATTCCAACAGTGTGTTGGAACTGACCTTGGCCTACAACGGCTTGGACCGCATAGTTGGGACCGAGGAAGATCCTGTTGCTAACCTCATACCTGCACAATTCAGGCAGGTGGATTCGGACGCAGGGCTTCTGCGGCTCCTGAATGCAAACTACGGCCAGGAAATCGGCTGGATCCTGCCTGCGGCCGTGGTCGGCACGCTACTGATATGTCTCGGATGGAAGCTGTTACCCCCCGCACGGGGTGTAAGGGCCCTCGCCTTTGTGGCCATCACCTGGTTCCTGGGAACCTACCTCGTGTTGAGTTTCATGGGCAATCAAATTCATACCTATTACACGGAGGCGCTCTCGGCACCGCTGGCCCTCACCGTAGGCGTGGCCAGTGCACTCTACATCAGGCACCGACGGCTGCTGGTTGTGAGAGTCCTGGCGGCGCTCGGCATCCTGTCAACGGCAGTGTGCTCTTGGCTTATTCTGAGCAGCGTTGTTGGCTGGCCGGAATGGATAGGCAGCGGGATCTTGCTGCTGGGGACTCTTGGAGCAGCACTGTCTGTGGTTAGGCCCCCGACCCGGTGGCTGGAGGTGTGCGCCGCAAGCATGGCGGTTGCAGCATTACTGGCGGGGCCGCTCCTAACGTCTGCGCTCAGTACAACGCTCCCCCAGAACGGTTCCAACCCCGTATCTGGTCAACTGAGCAAAAGTCCTGCCAGCATCAATCGCTTCCTCGACGACATGAAACACGGGAACCCCGCTTGGGCTTACGACGTTGCCTTTGGCCAAACCCCGAACGCTTCCATCCTCGACAAACTGGCGGCCTCAGAAACGTGCCTGTGGGCGGCTGCCACTTCAGCCTCGCAGACAGCTGCACGGCTGCAAATTGAGGCCAAGCGGCCGATCATGCCGCTCGGTGGGTTCGCTGGATCCGACCCGTCCCCGACCCTCCAAGCCTTCAAGGACAAGGTCGCTGGCGGACAAATTTGCTATTTTCTTCCCCAGGATGAGTTTCTGGCAACCCAGCCAAAGGCAAGCACCGTCGCTGAAATTACCGACTGGGTAAAAACCCACTTTCAGCTTGAGATGGTAGGCGGGCAAGGCATCTATGACTTATCAAAACCGATTTCGTGAGCCCAGGGGGCCACTGCGGACACTCGTGTAGCGGCTATTAGAGGCGCGTCCGACGATTCCCCTGAGGGAATTACCGCACGCAAAAAGCCCGCCCCACCAAAAAGGTGGGACGGGCTTCTGTGCAAGCGGATTTAGCGCTTGGAGTACTGCTGGGCCTTGCGGGCCTTCTTGAGACCGGCCTTCTTACGCTCGATGACACGGGCGTCGCGGGACAGGTAACCGGCCTTCTTCAGGGTCGGGCGGTTGTTCTCGACGTCGATCTCGTTCAGCGAACGAGCGATGCCGAGACGCAGGGCGCCTGCCTGGCCGGAGATGCCGCCACCGTGGATACGGGCGATGACGTCGTAGGCGCCTTCGAGATCAAGGATCTTGAAGGGCTCGTTGACGTCCTGCTGGTGCAGCTTGTTCGGGAAGTAGTTCGCCAGCTCGCGGCCGTTGATGGTCCACTTGCCGGAGCCGGGCACAACGCGCACGCGTGCAACGGCTTCCTTGCGGCGGCCAACAGCTGCGCCGGCAACGGTCAGGGCCGGGCGTTCCTTCTTGGGAGCAGCTTCGGAAGCTGAGCTCTCAGAGGTGTAGCTGGTCAGGTTTTCCTCGGCCTCGACGGCCTCGGTGGTCTCTTCGTTCTGAGCCACGATTCTCCTTGTATAGATAAGTTGTTTGGTGGCCAGGACTACTGGGCGACCTGGGTGATTTCGAAAGTCTTGGGCTGCTGGGCGGCGTGCGGGTGCTCAGCACCGCGGTACACCTTCAGCTTGCCCAGCTGCTGTGCAGCGAGGGAGTTCTTGGGGAGCATGCCCTTGATGGCCTTCTCAACGGCGCGGACCGGGTTGGATTCCAGCAGTTCCGCGTAGTTGACGGAGGTCAGGCCGCCCGGGTAGCCGGAGTGGCGGTATGCGCGCTTCTGCTCCAGCTTGGCGCCGGTGAGGGCAACCTTTTCAGCGTTGATGATGATGACGAAGTCGCCCATGTCCATGTGGGACGCGAAAGTGGCCTTGTGCTTGCCGCGCAGCAGGATTGCGGTCTGGCTTGCAAGACGACCAAGGACAACGTCGGTGGCGTCAATGACGTGCCACTGGCGGTTGATATCGCCGGGCTTCGGGGTGTACGTACGCACGGTGTTTGCCTCGTTCTTGTTCTGGCGTTCTTGTTTAGGTGTCGCTAGCTCGCGCACCTACTGTCTGCGCGCTACCGGAACAGAGGTGAGGGCTCCATGTAACCAGTCATCCTGAAGTTCCGAATGTGCACGTTGAGTAGTTATCCTGCAACCGGATTCTCAAGCGGGCACGCACCATCGGAATAGGACACGCACAACGACTACCTAGATTAGCGCGTCAGGTGGTTCAGGGTCAAAATGAGGTAGCGGAGGTTGGCTCGTCATGCGCCAACCCAACCAATGCAGGGGGCGCAGTGGTATCAGCAGAGGGCGGAGGGTCGGCCGGTTGGCTCCTTGTCGTTGTCATAGGCCTGCTGGGATGTTTCCTCTCCCCCACGACTGAGATCCTGATTGCGCGGACGCTGCCGCGGCTGGGTGCCCTGCCGGCGCCGCGGGTTCGGATGACGACGGCGGCCGTCACCGGCGCCGCGTGCGCCGCCTTCGTCCTGCGCTTTGGCAATATACCGGGCCTGCCGGCCCTAATCCTCCTGGCAGTGCTAGGCGTTCAACTTTCAAGGGTGGACATCGCCCTGCATTTATTGCCCAACCAGCTCGTATTTATTCTCTTAGTCGCCGGCATTGTCCTGTTGGCAGCTCCGCTGATATTTGGTCAGCAAGCTGACGATTTCATCAGAGCTCTCGTTGGCGCGGTCATTTTGTTCGCTGCCTACCTTATTTTGGCGTTGATTTCGCCTGGCGGCATCGGAATGGGCGATGTGAAGCTGGCCGCGCCCGTCGGCCTTTACCTGGGGTACCTAGGTTGGAGCCAGCTGCTCTACGGTGGCCTCCTGGGCTTTATCGTGAATGGAATCACAACAGCAGTGCTCCTCGGTGGAAAACGCCGGAATATGGCCAAGGAAGTGCCACACGGCCCCGCCATGCTTGGCGCCTTGGCCCTCACTGCCCTGCTCATCCAGTAGCACGGACTGCAGCCGAGCGACACCTTGCGCTCAGGTTGAAGCGCGCCCATCCAAGTAGTCAATGGAACAGGCTGATCGCGCCCTAGGTACCTTTCCGAGTATTCGAGTACGTCCTTTCAGCGCGCCGCCTAAAAGTCGAGTACCACTACGCATTGTTGCTCATCGGCGTAAATGACAATCTCTTCTTAGCGAAGTCCAGCCGCTAAGGATTTATGGGGGCAGCTGGAAATTCGTTGAAATAAAAATCACTTCAATTTCACCGAATTAAGGAAAATACAATGACTTCTCTTATGGTCTCGATGATGGCTTTCGTCGCCGGCGTCAAGGATCGCTTCTCTTCCGAAAAGGGCGCGACTGCCACTGAGTACTCGCTGCTCGTGGCCTTCATCGCTTTGATCATCATCGTCGGCGTCACCGCCTTTGGCGGAGCCCTCAACACCTGGTTCACCAGCCTCGGCACCAAGGTCGGCACCTGGTAGGTGGCACCCTCCCGAGTGCGCCGCGTCCTTGCAGTCCAGCAGGCGCGGCGCACTTCGTGGCAGCGGCAAAGCTTCCAAAGCTGCCAGTCAGTGATCGCCTGGGGCGACCAGCCGGCGCATCCGCGACCGAGCCAAATCAAGTTAGGAACAGAAATGACTTCATTCATGGTCTCCGTACTCGCCTTCGTGGCGGGCTGCAAGGAGCGCATCACCTCGGAGAAGGGTGCAACCGCGACAGAATACTCGCTCCTCGTGGCCTTCATCGCACTCATCATCATCATTGGCGTCACTGCCTTCGGCACGGCGCTCAACACCTGGTTTACCAGCCTGGGCACGACAGTCGGCACCTGGTAGCCAGCCCACTTTCGGTTGTGCCGCGCACCAACCGCGGCACAACCGAAAAACGCAATCAACCTCGGGGGATCCGTTGAAAAAGATCCGCAAAGCAAACACGGAACACAAGAGCCGCGGCGCAGTAGCTGTGGAGTTTGCACTGGTGGCTCCCATCCTTCTGTCCGTCGTCGTAGGAATCGTCGAGTTCGCGAACGCCTACAACGCCCAAATTTCCGTGACCCAGGCAGCCAGGGAGGCCGCTCGGACCATGGCCGTCAAGAACAGCCAGACCGATGCGAAAGCCGCAGCAGTCGCCGGTGCGCCGGGTATCGCCGGCCCATTCAGCTACACATTCTCCCCCGCGGCCTGCACACCTGACACCACGATGAAAGTAACCATTACCTACAGCGCGCCAACGATGACAGGCCTGTTTGGATCCTCAGTCGGGCTGACCGGAGTAGGAGCCATGCGATGCGGCGGATAAGTCAGAATCGTGGGAACGCCGAGCAGGGTGCTGCTGGTGTCCTGGTGGCTGTGATGATGGTGGTTCTCTTAGGTGCTGGCGCCCTCGCAGTGGACACGGGCCAGATATATGCGGAACGGGCACAGCTGCAGAATGCCGCAGATGCCGGGGCCCTGGCAGCGGTGGACCTTTGCGCAGCCTCGGGCTGCTCCCAAGCCAGCGCTGTTGCTCTTGCTTCATCACTTGCCAACAGCAACTCCTTGGACTCGCAGTCGACAGTTCAGTCAGTGGATCTTTCCGTCGCGGGCCAGGTCTCCGTGACCACCTCTACAAAGGATGGCACCACAAACGCCGGCTTCCTGACAAAGATGTTCGCCAGCGCCCTCAACGCTCCACCCGCGACGGTCGGCGCTACAGCAACGGCGAAGTGGAAGTACGTCACTAAAGGTATATCCATCCTCCCGCTGACTTTCGCCACGTGCGAATTCGCAGATGACGGGCTGCCCCACAAGATCCTCACCCAGGGTGGGGGCGCCGGCGCACAAGATTGCAACGGGCTCAACCCTTCGAATCAAATCATTCCAGGTGGGTTCGCTTGGCTGAATCCCGACAGCAGCACAGGATGCAAAGTCACCGCTGAAGTTGGGCAGTGGAGCATGACAAGCGCAGGAGCTGCCGTTCCAAACGGATGCATCGACCTCTTCAACCCGACGCTTAACCCGTCACTCGCCAACTCCACCGTCGCGCTTCCGGTCTATAAGTACACCTGCGCCGGAATGCCAGCAGCCCAGTTCGGCTCATGCAATGGATCCAGCGTTCAGTACTACATCGAAAAGTGGGCGGGCTTCAAACTCCAGGCATGGAACTTTACTGGTCAGGCCAAATATGACCCAACCAACGTCTTCACCGGGAGCCAAAAGGGCCTATACGGAACGTTCGTCGGATACTCCGCCGACCCCAACCTCTTCACCGGAGGTTCCACCACACCTAATGGCAACGTCATTGTCATCGGGCTGACCAAGTAAATAACTAAGGGGAAGAAAGTGAAAGCACGCCTACTGGGAGGCATCGCCGCGCTAGTCATCGCGATAACCGGCACCGTCCTTCTTATTACATACGTACAGAGCGCGGATGCCCGTGCCATGGCCGGAACCGAAACATCGGAAGTGTTTGTGGTTCAGTCCGCCGTTCCAGCGGGGACAGCAGTCAACGATTTGGGAGGGTCGGTAGCCAAGAAGCCGCTCCCCAAGTCAGCGCTCACCGCTGACAGCGTGACCGACCTGAACTCCCTGGGCTCGAAGGTCACAGCCGTTGCCCTGGTTCCCGGTGAGCAACTGCTGTCGAGCCGACTGGTGGAAAAGGAATCATTCCTAGGACCGTCACGAGTCGCCGTTCCCGATGGAATGCAGGAGATCTCCCTCAAGCTCCCCATCGAACGCGTAGTTGGCGGAAAGATCTCCGCCGGCGACACGGTGGGCATCTTCATCTCCCTCACCGAATCATCCACCAACGGGGCAGGGCAGACGGCTACGCAGTCTGCGGGCACCCAGCTGACCTTCCACAAAGTACTTGTCACTGCCACCCAGTTGAGCAACGGCAGCCCGGCCCAGCAGGATTCGACCCAAAAGTCGGAAGGATCCCTCAACTCCGGGAGCAATGCTCAAAGCGACGGAAACTACCTGATCACAGTCGCCCGCAACTCGGTTGACGCCGAACGCCTCGTTTACGCAGCAGAATTCGGCAAGATCTACATGTCGAAAGAGCCCACCGGGGCTACAGAAGGCACCACTGGTGTCGTGGACAAGACGAAGGTATTCCGATGAGCCGCTTTGTCCTGATCACTCCAAACACGGAGTTCGAGCGCAAAGTTCGTCTGGCCACGGCCGCCATGCCGGGGACCCTTCAATACTTCCAGGCTGACTATCTTCCCCAGGGTCCCGAGGAAGTCCTGACGCAGCTCCTCGGCGAACCTCCGGAAGTTTTTATCCTCGGGCCCGGGCTCCCGGCCGACGAGACATTGAAGTTCGCCGCGGTCATGGATCTGCAGTATCCGGAGATCAGCATGATCCTGGTGACCGACGAATCGTCCGAAGTGGCGATCCAAGCCATGCGGGCAGGCATCCGGGATCTCTTGGATCCGGCCGCAGAAGTGGACCACATCCGCATCATCGTCGAGCGGGCAAGCCTTGCCTCAGCCGGACGGCGGCGCGGCCTGTCCCCAAGCAGCTCCGAGCATCATGAGCACGCCGCGGGGGGTCGAATCATCGCCGTCATTTCCCCCAAGGGAGGGGTAGGCAAGACTACGGTGGCTACGAACCTGGCCGTGGGGCTGGGAAAGATCGCCCCCATGGGAGTGGTCATCGTGGACCTGGATCTGCAGTTCGGAGACGTCGCCAGTGGGCTGATGCTGGAACCTGACCACACAATCACGGACGCCGTTGTTGGTGCCGCGAGCCAGGACTCCATGGTCCTCAAGACGTATTTGACCGTGCACCCTGCCGGCATCTATGCCTTGTGCGCCCCAAAGAACCCGGTGGAAATGGACCGGATCACGGGAGAAAACGTCAGCCACCTGCTTAGCCAGCTGCGGCAGGAGTTCCAGTACGTCGTCGTGGATACGGCGCCGGGGCTCGGCGAACATGTACTGGCGACTCTTGACCTGGCTTCGGACGCCGTTTGGATCTGCGGCATGGATGTTCCGAGCATCCGGGGCCTTCGCTCCGGAAACCAGATTCTCTCCGAACTGAACCTCTTGCCGGAAGTCCGCCACGTGGTCCTCAACATGGCGGACCGCCGCAGCGGGCTGACGCTCCAGGATGTTGAAGCCACCATCGGGGCCCCGGTGGATGTGGTGCTCCCCCGCTCGCGGACCCTTCCGTTCTCAACCAATAAGGGGATCCCGCTCCTGCAGGATGGCAGCCGGGATCCCGCGCAAAAAGGTCTCCGACAACTGGTGAAGCGGTTCGAACCCAACTGGGAAGCAAGACCCCACAAGAAGTTGCACAGAAGGGCGGTAGTCCAGTGAACCTCTCACGCAGGCTTGAAAAGGCACGCGGCACCGAGCCGAGCTTGGCAGTCGTCGAAGAAAAGCATGATCCGTTCGTGTTGGCCAAGGACGCTGCTGAACCGGCCACGTTGGGCCGCATCCACGACGTCAAGACCGCCGAAACAGCGCAAGCGGCCGAAGTCATCGAGCTGAGCCCCACTGCGGCTGCGGCGAGTGGCGCGCTGAGCGCACTCAAAGAGCGCGCCAGCACGGCCCTCTACGAGCGGCTTGGTGCCCGCATCACTGACTCTTCCCTCGAAGAGAGCGAGCTCCACCAATTCGTCAAGGACGAGTTGAAGCTCGTCGTCGACGAGGAACAGGTTCCGCTGACTTCGTCCGAGCGCCAACGCCTTATCCGCGAAATCATTGATGACGTCCTTGGCCATGGTCCGATCCAGCGGTTCCTGGACGATCCGTCCGTCACCGAAGTGATGGTCAATCGTTTCGACCAGGTTTATGTGGAACGGGCCGGCAAGTTGACGTTGACAGACACCAAGTTCGCCTCCGACGACGCACTGAGGAGGGTGATCGAGCGCATCGTGTCGAAGGTTGGACGCCGCATCGACGAGTCCTCTCCTCTCGTGGATGCACGTCTCGCGGACGGATCGCGCGTTAACGCCATCATCCCGCCGCTTGCTGTCAACGGCCCCGCGCTGACTATCCGAAAGTTCGGCGGTGATGCCCTCACGGTACAAAAGCTCATTGCCTTCGGCAGCCTCTCCCCCGAGATGGCCGAATTGCTTCAAGCCTGCGTCCTGGCCAGGATGAACATCATCGTTTCCGGCGGTACAGGCACCGGCAAGACGACGCTTCTCAATGCCTTGTCTTCCTTCATTCCCGCATCGGACCGCATCGTCACGATTGAGGACGCGGTGGAACTCCAGCTTCAGCAGGACCATGTGGTGAGGCTGGAAAGCCGGCCGGCGAACATTGAAGGAAAAGGCGAGATCGCCATTCGCGACCTCGTACGAAACTCGCTCCGCATGCGGCCCGATCGCATAGTAGTCGGCGAAGTCCGCGGCGGCGAATGCCTTGACATGTTGCAGGCCATGAACACCGGCCACGACGGCTCCCTCTCCACAGTCCACGCCAATTCCCCCCGCGATGCCATAGCCCGCCTTGAGACCTTGGTATTGATGGCCGGGATGGATCTGCCGCTCCGCGCTGTACGCGAGCAGGTGGCCTCCGCGGTGAACCTTATTGTTCATATCTCCAGGCTGAGGGACGGCACCCGACGCGTGACGCACATCACCGAGGTTCAGGGCATGGAGGGCGATATCGTCACCCTCCAGGACGCGTTTATCTTCGATTTTGCTGCGGGAGTCGACTCGAACGGAAGGTTCCTTGGTAAGCCAGTGCCAACTGGTGTTCGGCCACGGTTCACGGACCGGTTCGCGGACCTTGGCATCCACGTTTCGCCGCACATCTTTGGCGCTGAAACGGGCCGAGGTAGATAGCCATGACGCCGTCTGTGCCAGTCGCCCTCTTCATGACGGGCCTGTTCCTGGTCTACACGTCGCTCGCGCTACTTTTCGTATTCGTTTGGAAGGGACGCCCAGGCGTCCCCCTTTCCAGGCGACGCCCCGAGATCGCGCAACAATCCTCCAACCTGACACGCCTGACCAATCAAGCCGTCGGCGCCCTGAACCGCGGCCTGAAGAAGCGCCCCACGTCGATTTTCAACCGCGAAAAGTTGGAGCAGGCAGGCCTTAACAAGGAGCCTGGGGATTACCTCCTGATCGCCGGAACAGTCACTTTGGTGGCAACGGTGGCGGCATTCCTCCTCGGCGGCCTCGGCATGAGCATCCTGGCCCTGGTTGTCACGCCTTTCCTCCTTTATCTGGGCCTGAACTTCCTTATCTCCCGGCGCAGAAAGGCCTTCGACGCACAGGTTCCGGACACGCTGCAAATGTTCTCCGGCGGTCTCCGGGCGGGCCACAGCCTCTTGAGGGCTATCGACGCAGCAGCGCAGGAAAATGATGGACCGATGGCGGCGGAGCTCACCCGAATCGTCAACGAAACCAGGATCGGGCGCGATTTGGGTGAATCGATGGCGGATGTCTCCCGGAGGACAGCAAGCGAGGACTTTTACTGGATAGCACAAGCCATTGAGATCCACCGCGAAGTTGGTGGGGACCTGGCAGAAGTCCTGGACCACGTGGGTGAGACCATCCGCGACCGAAACCAAGTTAAAGGCCAGGTCAGGGCACTCAGCGCAGAAGGGCGTATCTCGGCATTGGTCCTCATGGCCCTGCCGATCCTGATGTTCATCGGCCTCGTGCTGTTCAACCCAACCTACTCGCGGGTGTTTACCACGACATTCGTCGGATTCGCGATGTTGGGTGCGGCGATCATCCTCTTGTCCGTTGGCGGGCTCTGGCTCAGCCGCATCATCAAACCGAAGTACTAGGGGGATGACATGCAACCCATCGCATTAGCAGCAATATTGGCCATCGTCGTGCCGATTTCGGGCATGGTTTGGTTGTCGTTCACAGGCGACCGGGCTGCCCTGCGTCGCATCAAGGCCAACCTGGGCGGCCGTTCCGCGCAGGCATCACAGTCACTCAACATCAGCCAACAATTCTCGAGCCTGTCCAAGCGGATTACACCCCGCGGCTACGAGGGCTGGCTTGACAAACAATTGTCGGGCGCGGGTCGACCAAAACAATGGCCGCTGTCCCGGATCCTTATGATCAAGCCAATGCTGGCTTTCGGCGGCGCCCTCCTGGGCCTTCTGGTCTTCATGGGCGCACCCTCGGCCGGGAGGTTCTTCATTGCCTTTGTGATTGTCGCACTGGCCTATTTCCTTCCAGACATCCTCTTGCGGAACTTTGCCCAAAAGCGCCGGGAAGCAATCAGGTTGGAGCTCCCGAATGCCTTGGACCAAATGCTGATTTCGGTTCAGGCGGGCCTCGGATTCGAAACCGCCATGGGACGTGCCGGTGAGAATGGCAGGGGGCCTCTTGCGGATGAACTAATCAGGACTCTTCAAGACATTCAGGTAGGACGCTCCCGCAAGGAGGCGTACCTGGCCCTCTCGGAACGAGTTGACGTTCCCGCAGTGCGGACGTTCGTTCGGGCCGTGGTACAGGCCGATACCTACGGCATTGCCATCGCCGGCGTGTTGAAGGCACAGGCGAAAGACATGCGGATCAAACGCAGGCAGATGGCCGAAGAACACGCCATGAAGATGCCGGTCAAGATGCTCTTCCCGCTGATCTTCTTCATCCTGCCGACGCTCTTCATCATTTTGCTGGGGCCGGCTGTCCTTCAGATCATGGCAGTTTTCTCTTAGGGGGCAGCCATGTTGAATTGGATCCCTGGTTCTATAACCCGACGCGCCGAAGCTCTGCGTACGTTGATGATGGACCAGCGCGGAGCGACAGCCACCGAATACGGGATATTGGTCGCATTCCTTGCAATGGCTCTGGTTATCGGCATCACCGCTTTTGGCCAGGCCCTGAACCTCCACTACCAGAACCTCGCGACAACATTGAGCTCGGCTCTGGGAATCCCCTGATCCCTCCACCAACAGCGCAGCTTGCGCCCATAGTCCGGACCCCCTCGGCACCCAGAACCGAGGGGGTCCGTTTTTGTGTGTTGACGTCCCTGCATCCCACCGCCAACCGAGTAAAAGCCCAGCATTTGCGCAGGACGCAGGCAACAGGGAAAGGCTTTGCGCAGGATGTTGCAAGATCCGGTCAGGACGGCAAAACCCGTTGCTAACTTCAATTCAGTGCTGGTGCAGGGCCAGCCAATCCGTCTCGCTCAGGAGTCAAAAATGCTTTCTCTCTACACCAACCTCATGATTCGCCTTCGCAGCGAAGAGAAGGGCGCCACCGCCGTTGAATATGGCATCATGGTCGCCCTTATTGCCGTCGTCATCATCGTCGCTGTCGGACTTCTTGGCGGGTCCCTGAACACCATGTTTGAACAGGTCAAGTGCCAGGTCGGTGGCGGTACTTGGACGGCGGTTGCGCAGACGGCAACTACTTCCGCTGGCGGAACCTGCGCCCCATAATCAGGGTCCGTCTGGGCTCACGACCAAGGTGTGCTTGTGGCGGCGGCAAGGGGCCGCCGCCACTTTTGTTCCCCTCACCCGAATAACCGGAAGGCACCACCATGTCCCGAGAATCCGAGCGTGGCGCTGCTGCCGTCGAGTTCGCGATCGTGGTGCCTGTCCTCGTCATGTTGCTGCTGGGGATTATGGAGTTCAGCCGGGTTTACAACGCCCAGGCTGAGCTTTCAGCAGCGGCGCGCGAAGGCGTGCGTGTGTTGGCAGTGACCGGTAATCAAACAACGGCGCGGTCCGCAGCGAAGAACACCGCGGTTTCCTTGAAGCCGGCCTTGAAAGACACCAACATCAGCTTTGGCACACCATGCCCTTCAACGGTCAGCGCTGGAACCAGTCCCCAAGCCACGGTCACGATCACCTACTCCTTGTCCACCTTGACGGGAATAGCGGGACCATTCACGATGACCGGCAAGGGAACAATGCTATGCGGCGGCTGAAGCCGACCATGGGAAAGAACGACGGCGAGCGCGGCGCCGTGAGCGTCATCGTGGCGCTGACGCTGGTGGTCTTTCTTGGCTTTGGCGCCATGGCCGTGGACGTGGCGATGATGTACTCGGAACGAACCCAACTTCGCAACGGAGCGGATGCAGCGGCCCTTGCCATCGCCCAGAAGTGCGCCAAGAATCCCAGTGACGCGGACTGTTCCAGCACGTCGTCCCTGGCAAAAACATTGGCGAACAACAACGCCAACGATAGCCTCAGCAACCTCAAGTCCGTAGTCCTGGACAAGACCAACCGCAAGGTGACAGTTACTGTGGGTTCGCAGGAAGCAGGCCACACGGCAAACCAAGTGTCCCTCTTCTTCGCCCGCGCACTGGGTATAAATACCGCCGAGGTCAATGCCCCGGCTGCCGTCCAGTGGGGCAGTCCAACCAAGGGTTTGGCCGCCTTCCCGATCACTATTTCAATCTGCCAGGTCCGCGGACAATACGGGGTCATGCAACTCCTGCAGATGCACGGAAGCGGAGCCAACCCCGGGTGTAACTATGGGCCGTCCGGCGCCCCCGTGGAAGGCGGCTTTGGCGGTCTCAAGCAGGACCCCTCTGTATGTGGCGCCACCATCGACATCTCGAAAAGCACCGCTGGCGGTGACACCGGCAACAATCCCCCGTCCTACTGCGACAGTCTTCTGAATTCATGGGCGGCCGACATAACGGCTGGAAAGGACGTCATTGTGCTGATCCCCATCTTCAACGCAGTCACCGGTACCGGCAATAATGCCGTTTTCGGTCTCACAACCTTCGCCGCTTTCAAGGTTGCGGGCTGGAAGTTTGGGCCCACCGGCCTGCCCTACACCTTCCACAACAGGACGCCGGACGTACCGGCTGCGCTGCAATGCCGCGAACCATGCAAAGGAATCATCGGCACGTTCGTCAAATACGTGTCGCTGGCCAACGGCTACACCCTGGGCCCGGTGAATCCGGACGGCGCTACCATCGTCGCCCTCAGCAGCTAGCCCCCACCATCAAGTGGTTCGTGAAAGCAACAGGAGCAGTCAGTGAAGTCACGTATGTTGGCCGGTGTATCAGCAGTGGTGCTGGCCATCATCGGAGCGGTCCTCATCGTTACGTACGCGCAGGGCGCCGATGCCCGCGCCATGAAGGACATGGATCCCACCGGGGTTCTCGTGGTGACCAAGGCGGTACCGGCCGGCTCCTCCTTCGACATTGTGCAGGCGTCAGTCGCGGTGCAGCAGGTTCCGGCAACGGCCGTTTCGAAGACTGCCCTCAAGAACCTCGACGATTCAGCCGGCAAGGTGGCCGCCGTGGACCTCGTCCCGGGCGAGCAACTCCTCGCCGAGCGGCTCGTGGACCCACAAGACGCCAAGTCCAGCGGGTCCGTCAAAGTGCCCGCGGGCATGCAGGAAGTCACCTTCGAACTGGAAGCCAAGCGGGTGGTGGGCGGCCGGATCCAAGCCGGAGACCACGTTGGCATTGGATTCAGCTTCGCCGCAGGCGCCGACAAGACGAAGCCCGGAGAGGCAACAACCCAGCTCACCCTCCGCAAAATCCTGGTGACCGCCGTCCAGCGTGCCCCGCAACCAAGCGCAAAGCCCACGGACGGCTCCAACCCGCAGGACACCACCCTCCCGCAGGGGTCGTTCATGGTCACCGTTGCCGTCAGCGACATCGACGCCACCAAGATCATCTATTCCTCAAACAACGGCGATCTCTGGCTCACCAAGGAGCCCCTCGACGCCCAGGACAACGGCGGGTTCATCGCCAGGAAGGACACGGTGTACAAGTGAGCCGCTTCGTCCTCCTCTCCCCCAACGGCGACTTCGACCAGAAGCTCCGCGCCGCCGTCGCCAACGGCCTGCGCGGCACCGTCCAGACCATCTCCAGCGATATCCTCCCGGCGGGCCCGGCGGAACTGTTCGCCCTCCTCAACCAGGAGCAGCCCGAGGTGCTCATCATCGGCCCGGATGTCCCGTACGAGGAAGCACTCCGGTTCGCCAAGGTCTTCGACGTCCAGCTGCCCGGCCTCAGCCTGGTCCTCGTCAGCGACGTTGACCCTGCCGGCCTGCTGCACGCCATGCGGGCGGGTATCCGCGACATCCTCAGCCCCCTGGCGGACGCCGCCGAAATCCGGGTACTGCTGGAACGCGCCTGCCAGTCGTTCGCCACCCGCCACCGCGGCCCCGAAGCGCAGCAGCCGGGAGACGGCAAGGGCCTGGTCATCGGCGTCTTCTCCCCCAAGGGCGGCGTCGGCAAGACCACCCTGGCCACCAACATTGCCATCGGCCTGGGCCAGGTGGCACCCATGAGCGTGGTCATCGTGGACCTTGACCTGCAGTTCGGCGACGTCGCCTCCGGCCTGTACCTCAACCCCGAACACACCGTCACGGACGCCGTCACCCCGGCCGCCGCCCAGGACTCCCTGGTCCTCAAGGCCTTCCTCACCGTGCACCCGGCCGGCATCTATGCCCTGTGCGCCCCGCCCAACCCGGTGGACGCGGACCATATCACCCCGGACCAGGTCAGCCACCTGCTGGACCAGCTGGCCCAGGAGTTCCAGTACGTGGTGCTGGACAGCGCTCCCGGCATGCCGGAAATCGGGCTGGCCGCCATGGAAAAATGCACTGACGTGGTTTGGGTCAGTGCCATGGACATCCCCAGCCTTCGCGGCCTCCGTTCCGGCCTGGAAGTCCTCCGCCAACTGGACATCATGCCCGAGTCCCGCCACGTGGTCCTGAACATGGCCGACGCCAAAGCAGGCCTGAACGTCCGGGACGTCGAATCCACCATTGGCGCCCCGGTGGACGTCAGCGTCCCCCGCTCCCGGGCAGTGGCATTGTCCACCAACCGCGGCATCCCCGTCCTCCAGGACTCCAAGAAGGACCCGGCCGTCAAAAGCCTCCGCCAACTCGTCCAGCGCTTCAACCCGGCATGGCGCACGCAGGCCCAGCGGAAGCTTCACCGAAGGGTGGTTATCTGATGAAACTCTCCGAACGCATCAACGCGGCCCAGGGCCGTCCCCCGGCACCGGCCGGCACCGCGCTGCTGGAGCCTCCGCACCCTGCCCCCGCGCCCGCCCCGGCCGCCGCCGACGGTACGGACAAGCGCCTTCCCGCCCATGCCGCCGTCGTGCATTCAACGCACGACGCCGGCACTTCCTTTGTGCCCAAGGCACCCGGCGTGGACGTCTTCGCAGCCATGAAGGACAGGGCGGCCACCGCCCTGTTCGAACGCATGGGAGCCCGCTTCAACGACGCCGCCGTCACCGAGCAGGAACTGCGGAGCACCGCCAAGGATGAGCTCACCCGCATCATCGATGCAGAGCAGGTTCCGCTCAGCGCGGAGGAACGCGCCCGCCTGGTCCGCGACGTGGCCGACGACGTGCTGGGCTACGGCCCCCTGCAGCGACTGCTGGACGACCCCGCCGTCACCGAAATCATGGTCAACCGGATGGACCAGATCTACGTCGAGCGAAAGGGCAAGCTGACACTTACCGAATCCCGCTTCAGCTCCGAGGAACACCTCCGCAAGGTCATCGAACGGATCGTATCCAAGGTGGGCCGCCGCATCGACGAGTCTTCCCCCCTTGTGGACGCACGCCTGGAAGACGGCTCCCGCGTCAACGCCGTCATCCCCCCGCTGGCCGTGGGCGGCTCCTCGCTGACCATCCGGAAGTTCTCCAAGACCCCGTTGACGGTCCGCAACCTCATTGACTTCGGCACGCTCACCCCGGAAATGGCCGAGCTGCTCAACGCCTGCGTCAAAGCCAAGCTCAATATCATCGTTTCGGGCGGCACGGGTACGGGCAAAACCACCCTCCTGAACGTGTTGTCCTCCTTCCTGCCGCACGATGAACGGATCGTCACCATCGAGGACGCCGTGGAACTGCAGATCCAGCAGGACCACGTGGTCCGGCTGGAAAGCCGGCCGCCCAATACGGAAGGCAAGGGCGAGGTGACCATCCGTGAGCTCCTCCGCAACTCGCTCCGGATGCGTCCGGACCGGATCGTGGTGGGCGAGGTCCGTGGCGGCGAATCGCTGGACATGCTGCAGGCAATGAACACCGGCCACGACGGTTCCCTGTCCACGGTGCACTCCAACTCGCCCCGCGACGCCGTTGCCCGCCTCGAAACCCTGGTGCTGATGGCCGGCATGGACCTTCCGCTGCGGGCCATCCGTGAACAGATCGCCTCCGCCGTTAACCTGATCGTGCAGATCTCCAGGCTCCGCGACGGGTCCCGCCGCATTACCCATGTCACCGAGGTCCAGGGGATGGAAGGCGACATCGTCACCCTCCAGGACGCGTTCGTCTTCGACTACTCCGCAGGCGTGGACGCCCAGGGCCGCTTCATGGGCAAGCCCGTAGCCACCGGCATCCGTCCCCGGTTCATCGACCGGTTCGAGGACCTTGGCATCCATGTCTCGCCGGGAGTTTTCGCCGGTCCGCTGTCACCGGGCGCGAAGCAGGGGCAACACTCATGATCATCGGCATTGGAGCCGTCATCCTGCTGGCGGCCATCTGCATGCTCGGCGTCGCAGTCCTCCTGCCGGGCGCCCCCTCGGTGCCGCTGGACCGCCGTCGCCCCTTTGAACCCGAGCCGCCGTCCTCCCTGACCCGCCTGGCCCTCTCGGGGGTCAAGTCCTTCGAACGGCTGCTCGCCGGCCGGCAAGTGAAACTCTTCTCCCGGGCGGAACTGGAGAACGCGGGGCTGCGGCTGAGCCAGGCGGAGTTCTTCCTGCTGGTGGGGATCGGAGCCTGCGTGGGAACGCTGGTGGGCATCGTCACGATCGGCCCCCTGGCAGGGCTGCTCCTTGCGCTCCTGGCACCGTTCGCCGGCAAGCTTGTCCTCGGGTTCCTGGCCGGAAAGCGCCGGGCTGCGTTCGACGGTCAGCTCGGCGATACCCTGCAACTGCTTTCCGGCGGCCTCCGCGCCGGACACAGCATCCTGCGCGCCATCGACGCCGCGGCCATGGAATCGCAAAAACCCACCTCGGAAGAGATGCGCCGCGTGATCACCGAGACCAGCCTGGGCCGCGACCTTTTGGCAGCACTGAACGACACCGCCGAACGGATGAAGAACGAGGACTTTGTGTGGATCTCGCAAGCCATCCAGATCAACCGTGAGGTGGGCGGCAACCTGGCCGAAGTGCTGGACCAGGTGAACGAGACCATCCGCGAGCGCGCGGAGATCAAGGGCCACATCAAGGCATTGGCCGCCGAAGGCAAGTTCTCGGCCTACATCCTCATCGCCATGCCGTTCGGCATCGTGGCCATGCTGCTGGCCGTCAGCCCCAACTACATGAATTCAATGTTCACCCACCCCCTGGGCTGGGTGATGATCGGTGCCTCGTTCGTCCTGATGACCATCGGCGCGCTGTGGATGCGCAAGATTATCGACCTGAAGTTCTGAGGAAGCCATGAACCTGACCGTCGTACTCTCGATCCTGCTGGTCTGCCTGCCCCTGGCCGCATTAACCTGGTCCGTCCTGACCGTGGACAAGCAGGGCCGGATCGCCGCCGCCGAACTGCTCTCGCGTGGCGCACCGCCCGCGGCCGCCGCCCCCGCCGGAACAGGGCCGGGACTCCTCGAGGCGTTGGGCAGGCGCCTGACTCCCCCCGCTTACGTCGCCTTCCTTGACCGGCTCCTGGCCCTGGCCGGCCGGCCCGCATCCATGCCGCTCGGAAAAGTGCTGGGGTCCAAGCTCGGACTTGGCGTGGCCGGCGCGGCCGTTGGCCTGTACCTGACCTCGATCGGCAGCTCACCGATCATGAAGCTTGCCGGCCTCTTCATCCTGGTTCTTGGCTACTTCATCCCGGACCTCCTGCTGTACAGCAAGGGGTCGGAACGGCAGAAGGCCATCCAGCTGGAACTTGCCAACACCCTGGACCAGATGCTCATTTCGGTGGAAGCCGGGCTGGGCTTCGAAGGCGCCATGGCACGGGCCGGTGAAAACGGCAAAGGCCCCCTTGCCGACGAACTGGTGCGCACCCTTCAGGACATGCAGGTGGGGCGCAGCCGCCGGGAGTCCTACATCGCCCTGGCCGAGCGGACCAGCATTCCCGAACTGCGCAGCTTCGTGCAGGCCGTGGTGCAGGCCGACACGTATGGAATCGCCATCAGCCGGGTACTGCGTGTCCAGGCCAAGGTCATGCGCGTCAAACGGCGCCAGCGGGCCGAGGAAAAGGCCATGAAACTGCCCGTTATGATCCTTTTCCCCTTGTTGTTCTTTATATTTCCGGTGCTCTTTATTGCCATTCTGGGGCCGGCGGTCATTAATACCATCGCCACGTTTACTGGCCAGTAGGGTTGCTCAGCATGGCGGCAAGGTTGCCTCAAGGTTTACACAGAATCATCCGAAACAGCTCACCGAAGGATTTCCAGGAAGTAGCCTTGGACAATGCACAATCCCGATCCCGGCTCCAGCGGAAACAGCCCCGCTGCGGATGTGCCGCCGGCCGGGATCGTGCCGCCGCCCATTCCAGCCGCAGGTGCGGCCCATTCGCTGGAGGCGGCCGCTCTCTTGCCTCTCATTGATGCATCCGTGCTGGATGAACTCGACGATGAACTCGCAGGGTCCGGACTGGCCCGGCGCTTCGCCCGGGATTACGCCGCCATGTGGGACACACGCCTGGCCCGGCTGGGAACAGCCGTGGACAGCCAGGACGAGGCCTCAGCCTTGGACGCGGTGATCAGCCTCAAAATCAGTTCCGCAATGGTGGGCGGTATCCGGCTGGCCAAGCTCGCCGAGGTCCTCGAGGCCCTGATCCGGCAAGGCGACTTCGTCCAGGGTCAGGCCATGATGGCCGGCGTTGCCCACGACGGCGCGCGGACGGTGTCCGAGCTCCAGTCAACCTTCATCCTCGAACAGGGGTAGCGGTCCGGTCAGGCGTCGTCGGGCCGGCGCGGCGCAAGCCTGTACCCCACCCCGCGGACAGTCTGGAGCCAGCGCGGGGCGAGCTGGTCCTCCTTGAGCTTGCGCCGCAGGTTTCCCACATGGACTTCGACGGCCCGCTCGTCCGCTTCGCTGATGTACGTGTCGTGGTCGTAGAACTCCCCGCGGACCGCCCGCACCAGGTCAGCCCTGGTACACACGGCGCCGCCACCTTTCAGCAGCACATGGAGCAGGTCGAATTCGCTGCGCGTCAGGCCCAGCGGTTCCCCCCTGACTTCCACGGTGCGCGTCCGGTGGTTCAGGCGAAGCCCGTTGTGCTGCAGGACACCGGACTCTGCACCCCTGGCGCCAGGAGCCGCGGCTTGGCCCCACGCGGCAGGGGACGGGCGCAGCCCGCTGACCTCCTGGCGTGGCCTGCGCATCATCGCCGCCACCCGTGCGCGGAGCTCCCTCGGCCTGAACGGCTTGGCGATGTAGTCATCAGCCCCGGTGTTCAAGGCTGACAAGAGGTCCGGTTCCTCAGTCCTCCCCGTCAACATCACCACGTAGGCGTTGCTGAACGTCCGGATCCGCCGCAAAACCTCGAACCCGTCAATGTCCGGCAGCCCGATATCGAGAGTCACAACGTTGGCCTGCTTGCTGCGGACCACCTCTACCCCGGACCGCCCATCATCAGCTGTATGCACTTCAAAGCCCGCCTGGGTCAAAACACCTTCAAGGAGGTTCCGCACGTCGGCGTCATCTTCGATGACAACAGCTACACCAAGATCGTCCATTGCTATCCCTGCGCCAGGCGGAAATGGCCCCCCATTGGCCCAGCGCCAATGCCATACCCGCTCCAACCATTTATACGCTACTAGTAAGCCCTGCTGATGACATCCGCAACAGCCCTAAAAATTGAGAAGTCAATTATTATGACAAGACATGTGCAATATGGGCGGAAAGGGGTACCTGCCCGGTATGGGAGCCGTAAAGAAAGCCTCCCTCGCACTTTGCTTTCCACAGGTAAAGGGGTACGAGTCAGAAACATGGCTGAGCCATTGTTCCACCGGGGACCCGGCCGCATCTTCCGCAGGCTGGGAACCCGCGCCCAAGTGGCGCTGTGCCAACTCCCCATCACGGTCATTGTGGCCATCATTGCCATAGCCACACCCTTCGCCTGGCCCTCGCTCACGCACAGCACCCTGTACCTGGCCGGCATTGCGTTGCACGGGATCCTGTTCCTTGCCTGTTTCCTGGTCCCTTGGGAACGCCTGGCGCACCGGGCCTACCTGCTCATCCCGGTCCTGGACTTCGCGGCCATCGGGTTCCTTCGCAACGGTGCCGCACCGCTGCTCCCTGGCCTGGCCGTGCTGGTGGTCTTCCCGGTGATCTGGCTGTCCGCCTCAGGAATGCTGACCCGGACCAGCCTGGTGCTCAGCTTTGTGGGCCCTTTCCTGATCATGGTCCCGCCAACCGTGACCCACCTCCCGTCCGTCACGGCCTCGGACCTCACCACCGTGGTCCTCTTCCCCCTCATGATGCTCGCCGTTTCCCTGGCCATCCGCTTCGCGAGCGTGAACCTGCGGCTGCAGCAACGCGAACTCGCCGAAAAGGACCGGGAACTCCGTGAGCTGCTGGCCGCAAGCCGGGAACGGGAGAAGCTGCTGGAAACGGTGCTGGACGCCACCGACGTCGGCATAGCCGCCGTCGACCGCTCAGGCCACTTCCTGGTCTCCAACAGCCGGCAGCGCAACTTCCGCCGGGTCACAGGCGCCGACGACGAATTCCCCGGCCGGGGTCACCAGCTGATCTACGGCCAGGACCGGCGGACCCTGCTTCCACCGGACCGGCGGCCCATCAGCCGGGCGATGGCCGGGGAATCATTTGCCGACTACCTGGTGTGGGCGGGCGAGGGCCCGGAACAGCGGGCAGTCTCCACCGCGGCCCGTCCCCTGGTAAGCGAAGACGGCAAGCTCACCGGCGCCGTGGTGGTGTACAGCGATGTGACGGGCTGGGTCGAGTCGCTGGCGGCAAACCAGGACCTGGTGTCCAACGTGTCGCATGAATTCAAGAACCCGCTGAACTCGATTATCGGCAACGTGGACCTGGTTCTCGACGACGTCGCCGACCTGCCGCCGCACGCAGCCAAACGCCTGCTGGTGGTGCAGCGCAACGCGGAGCGGATGATCGACCTCGTGGCTGACCTGACGGCCTCGGCATCCACCACCATGAACGTCCACCCGAAACGGACCGACCTCGCCAGCCTGGTGGAGACCAGCCTCGGTTCTGCGCAGGCGTCGGCGCAGCGGTCCCACGTGGAGTTCGCCGCGGACGTCCCTTCACCGCTCTGGGCCTACGCGGATCCGCTCCGGATCGGCCAGGTACTGGACAACCTGGTGTCCAACGCCATCAAATACTCGCCCGACGGCGGTACGGTGAGCATCAGCGCCGAAGCGGACGCCCAGTGGGTCTCACTCAGCGTCAAGGACACCGGCATGGGGATGTCAGCGGAGGACGCCGCCAGGGTGTTCAACAGATTCTTCCGCGCCGAATCCGCGCGTCAGGCCGCCATACCCGGTGCCGGGCTCGGCCTGTCCATCACCCGAATGATCGTGGAGCGGCATGGCGGCACCATCACGTGCCAGAGCGGCGAAGGCCAAGGCAGCACCTTTACGGTGACGCTGCCGGCCGAGGGCCCACCGCCGTCGTTCTAATGGTGGCGCAGTGCCCGTGTCTGTTCGGCGCGGGCCAGCAGTTCGTGGTCGGACGGGTACGCCACTTCCTCCAGCACCAGCGGGTGCGGGGCGGCCAAAACTGATTTGGCGTCCCGTTTCTGCAGGAGCAACCGTTCGTGCAGCCAGCCGGGTTCCACGGTGCCCTCCCCCACGTAAAGGGCCGAACCCACCAAGGCCCGGACCATGTTGTGGCAGAACGCATCGGCCTGCACGGTGGCCACGATGACGCCGTCGTCACCGCGGGCGAACTCGAAGCGCTGCAGCTCCCTGATGGTGGTGGCACCTTCGCGCGGCTTGCAGAACGACAGGAAATTTTGCAGGCCCAGCAGCTGCGAGGCACCCTGGTTGAGCAGGCCAACATCCAGCGGATTCTTGTGCCACAGCGTGAAGTACCTTGCCAGCGGGTCCCAGAGGGCTGGTCCGTCCGCGATCCGGTAGCTGTAGCGCCGCCAGAGGGCCGAGAAGCGGGCGTCGAAGCCCACAGGCGCCAACGCGATGTCATGGACTTCGACGGCGCCGTGGAGGTCGCCCAGGGCACGGTTCAGCGCGCCACGGAGCCGGCGCAGCAGGGCGACGGCGGGATCGAGTTCGTGCCCGCGCGGCAGTGCCAGCCATTCAGCTTCAGTGAGGTCCAGGTGGACCACCTGGCCGCGGGCGTGGACGCCGGCATCGGTGCGGCCGGCCACGGTGACCCGGACCGCGCGGCGCACCACCAGCTCGATCGCTTCCTCAAGGACTCCCTGGACCGTCCGGCGGCCCGGCTGCAACGCCCACCCGCTGAAGGGGCCGCCGTCGTACGAAAGATCAAGCCGGAGACGCAAAAACCCGCCGCCCCCTAAGACGGGGGCCGCGGGTTTTTGGTGGTTCACAGACCTAAGTCTATGCGAAGCAGGTCAGCGAATTACTTCGCGTCCTTCTCCTCGGCAGCCGGAGCTTCCTCAGCGGCCGGAGCCTCTTCGGTTGCGGCGTCCTCGGCAGCGGGTGCTTCTTCGGTTGCGGCAGCTTCCTCAGCGGCCGGAGCCTCTTCGGCAGCCGGAGCGGCAGCGGCGGCTTCCTTCTTGTCGGCGTCGCGCTTGGCGGCAGAGGTAGCCTCGGCTACGACGGCCTGCTTGGCGGAAACCGGCTCCAGGACCAGTTCGATGACAGCCATGGGAGCGTTGTCGCCCTTGCGGTTGCCGATCTTGGTGATGCGGGTGTAGCCGCCGTCGCGGTTCTCCACTGCCTGGGCGATGTCGGTGAACAGCTCGTGGACGACGCCCTTGTTGCTGATCAGGCCGAGAACGCGGCGGCGGGAAGCGAGGTCGCCACGCTTGGCGAAGGTCACCAGGCGCTCTGCGTACGGCTTCAGGCGCTTGGCCTTGGTCACCGTGGTGGTGATCCGCTTGTGCTCGAACAGGGATGCTGCCAGGTTCGCGAGCATGAGGCGCTCGTGAGCCGGGCCGCCTCCGAGGCGCGGACCCTTAGTGGGGGTAGGCATAATTGTTTCTCCTCATGTGGAAGCCGTGGGCGGCACAACATGGTGCTGCCCGCGGCCAAGATCTGGTTTAGAGTTCGTCGTCGCCGAAGGCGGCGTCGTCCTCTTCGATTGCTGCGGCGCGTGCTGCGAGGTCAAAACCGGGAGGCGAGTCCTTGAGGGACAGGCCCAGTTCAACCAGCTTTGCCTTGACCTCGTCAATGGACTTTGCACCGAAGTTGCGGATGTCCATCAGGTCGGCCTCGGAGCGGGCAACGAGTTCACCCACGGTGTGGATGCCCTCACGCTTGAGGCAGTTGTAGGAACGGACGGTGAGGTCCAGATCCTCGATCGGCAGTGCCATGTCGGCTGCCAGGGCAGCGTCGGTGGGCGACGGGCCGATCTCGATACCTTCAGCTGCGGTGTTCAGCTCACGGGCCAGACCGAACAGTTCCACCAGGGTGGTGCCTGCGGAAGCGACGGCATCGCGCGGGGCGATGGCCTGCTTGGTCTCGACGTCGACAATCAGCTTGTCGAAGTCGGTGCGCTGCTCAACACGGGTTGCTTCCACGCGGAAAGTAACCTTCAGGACCGGCGAGTAGATGGAGTCGACCGGGATACGGCCGATCTCTGCGTCGCCGGACTTGTTCTGAGCTGCCGAAACGTAGCCGCGGCCGCGCTCGATGGTCAGTTCGAGTTCGAACTTGCCCTTCGAGTTCAGCGTGGCGATGTGCAGATCCGGGTTGTGGAATTCGACGCCGGCCGGCGGAGCGATGTCCGCGGCGGTGACGACTCCGGGGCCCTGCTTGCGCAGGTAAGCCACGACGGGCTCGTCGTGCTCGGAGGAAACCGACAGGCTCTTGATGTTAAGGATGATCTCGGTGACATCTTCCTTGACACCCGGAACCGTGGTGAACTCGTGCAGCACACCATCGATCCGGATGCTGGTTACGGCAGCACCGGGGATGGAGGAGAGCAGGGTACGGCGGAGGGAGTTTCCGAGGGTGTAGCCGAAGCCCGGTTCCAGCGGTTCGATGATGAACCGCGAACGGTTTTCGGAGACTACCTCTTCGGAGAGGGTGGGGCGCTGTGCAATGAGCACTTAGGTTTCCTTTCGGCGAGCATCCGCTATATGACGCAACACAGGTGGTGGAAATTCGGTCTGAAGACTTAACGCGCTGGGCTTGCCCGGGCCATCACTGGTCCGGGCAAGCTCCTGCTGCGGAAAAGAATTAGACGCGGCGGCGCTTCGGCGGGCGGCAGCCGTTGTGCGCTGCGGGGGTGACGTCCTGGATGGAGCCAACCTCGAGGCCTGCGGCCTGCAGCGAACGGATTGCGGTTTCGCGCCCGGAACCCGGTCCCTTGACGAAAACGTCAACCTTGCGCATGCCGTGCTCCTGCGCACGCTTGGCAGCGGCTTCGGCAGCCATCTGGGCAGCGAACGGGGTGGACTTGCGCGAGCCCTTGAAGCCAACCTCGCCAGAGGAAGCCCAGGAAATAACAGCACCGGAGGGATCCGTGATGGAAACGATGGTGTTGTTAAAGGTGCTCTTGATGTGCGCCTGGCCAAGCGCGATATTCTTCTTGTCCTTCTTACGCGGCTTGCGAACCGCGCCACGAGTCTTCGGGGGCATTTTTTCTCCTACAGAAAGTTATTGGGGAAAGTCCGTAAATCCCGAGCGGGGATTTTAACGGGCCTTCTTCTTGCCGGCGACGGTACGCTTCGGGCCCTTGCGGGTACGTGCGTTGGTCTTCGTACGCTGACCGCGTACGGGCAGGCCCTTGCGGTGGCGCAGGCCTTCGTAGCTGCCGATTTCAACCTTGCGGCGGATATCTGCTGCTACTTCGCGGCGAAGGTCACCCTCAACCTTGTAGTTGCCTTCAATGTAGTCACGCAGCTCAACCAGCTGGGCGTCAGTCAGGTCCTTGACGCGAACGTCAGCGCTGATGCCCGTGGCAGCCAGGGTTTCGTGTGCACGGGTCTTGCCCACGCCGTAGATGTAAGTAAGCGCAATTTCCAGCCGCTTTTCGCGGGGAATGTCTACGCCAGCGAGACGAGCCATAGTGGCAGTACTCCTTGATAAACCGGAGGTCGTAGGCAGTACACCCGCACATTCCGTACGGCCCCAGCCTCCGACCGGGGGTTAGCTGTCCGGACTCTTTCGAGCTCAATGTTCCAGATCAGCTTGTGCTGCCTTTATTTACTTGCGTGGGTTAGCAACCCAGGATTTCCTTCAGTGAAGGAAATTAGCCCTGGCGCTGCTTGTGGCGCGGGTTCTCGCAGATCACCATGACCCGGCCGTTACGGCGGATCACTTTGCACTTTTCGCAGATCTGCTTGACGCTCGGCTTGACCTTCATGGCGTTCCTTTGCGTGTAACAGTTGGTCAGCTGGAGCAGCAGTCAGCATGCGCTGCAGCTGCCCAGCAATTTACTTGTAGCGGTAGACGATACGACCACGGGTGAGGTCGTACGGGCTCAGCTCCACCACTACGCGGTCCTCGGGGAGGATCCGGATGTAGTGCTGACGCATCTTTCCAGAGATGTGTGCCAGAACGATGTGCTTGTTGGTGAGCTCAACGCGAAACATCGCGTTAGGCAGCGCCTCGGTCACAACGCCTTCGATCTCAATGACCCCGTCCTTCTTGGCCATACCCTCCGCTAACTGTTGTTGCCGCAGCCCCGCCGGATTGCACCGGACATGACTACGAACGTTTTTGTTGGATCGATTGCCATCTCCAAGCCCAAAAGGGCGCGGCAGTCCAGACAACCAACAGACAACACTACGCCATCTGGCGGCGAAAGTTAAATCCAGCCATGCTAGCGCATCCGGTCGCCGTATGCACCATACGCACCCGCAGGAGTGGTCACGGCCTCCGCGCTGGCCACGCCGTCCAGGACGGCCAGGCGGACGACGTCGGCTGCCGCGCTTTGCAGCGAAATGAGGCTGGTTTGCCGGGCGGCTTCGTCCGTGCGGTCCAGCGCCAGGGTGCCGGTTGCGAGGCAGAATACGGTATCCCCGTCGGCGAGGGTATGGCTCGGATTCAGGGCCCGGGCAATCCCGGCGTGTGAGGCAGATGCCGTGCGCTTGCACTCCGCCGCATCCAGCACGGCATTGGTGGCCACGACGACCAGGGTGGTGTTCAACGGCGCCGGACGTCCCGGCTTGTCCTCCCGGTGATGGAGCCTGTCGGAATCCAGGGTTCGGTTCTCGACAAGCCCACCCACGGGGAGCCCGAGTGCGTTGACTATGGCCAGCGCACCCACAACTACGCCGTTCTCCAGCATGACCGATGCTGTTCCCACGCCACCTTTGAACTGTCCCCTGCCGATGAGGGCTCCGGTGCCGGCACCGACGTTGCCGCGCTCGACGTCGTGCCCTTCCGGTTGAGCCGACGCGGCGGCGGCTGCCGCGAAGCCCATGTCCGACGTCGGCCGTGCGGCGAAGTCGCCGCCCCTGCCAAGGTCGAAGATCGCGGCTGCCGGAACTATGGGCACGACTCCCCCGGGCACGGCGAACCCGCGGCCGTTGGCCTCGCACCAGGCTTGGGCGCCGGCGGCGGCGGCAAGCCCGTAGGCGCTGCCACCGGCCAAGACCACCGCATCCACGGTGCTGACCAGCGTGGTGGGGTCGAGCGCATCCGTTTCGTGGGTGGCGGGGCCGCCGCCCTGGACGTCCACTGACCCCTTGGTGCCCGGCGGCGGCAGGACCACCGTGACTCCGGTCAGCCAGCCATCGCCGGTCCGCTGGTAGTGGCCTACCCGGACGCCCGGGACGTCTGCAATGGTTCCCATGCCCCTATTCTCCACGTCGCGGGCGCGCCCCTGCCGCAAGGGCAAACTTTATGCGAGACTGCATCCAACACAGCGTTAACGGGCGACGAAGCCTCGGATAACAGTCCTTCGAGAAGGGCAAATGCGGGCTTCAGCCCACTGACGGTCTGGTGTAGTTAGTCCCTAGATTCAGCCAGTGCCCGCCACGAGCAGGCTCCCGACCCGGGAGAGACACGCATGACCCGTCAACTCGCCCCGCATCCGTCCGCCAAGCCCAAGCGGCCGCCAGGACCCGCAGCGAAAATTCCGCACCGGCGGTGGACCGCAAGGAACCGCCGGGACTTCTTTGTTTTCCTTGCCATGGCGCTGCCCAACCTGGTGCTGATCGCCGTCTTCACCTACCGTCCGCTGATCAGCAACATGTACTACTCCACGCTGGACTGGACGCTGGGTTCCCCCACCGCCACCGTCGTGGGCCTGGCCAACTACGCCACCTTCTTCACCAGCAATGACGCCCCCAAGGTCCTGGGGACCACCGCCGTGTTCACCGTGGTGACGGTGGGCGGATCCATGCTGCTGGGCCTGCTGGTGGCGGTGGCGCTGAACGGGAAGATCCGTGGCACCACGTTTGCCCGGTCCGCCGTGTTTGCGCCCTACGTGCTCTCCGGCGTGGGCGTAGGCCTGGTGTGGCTGTTCATCTTCGACCCCGGCTACGGCGTCCTCGCCTGGCTGCTGCGCGGCATCGGCCAGCAGAGCCCACAGTGGATCAACGACCCCCAGTTGTCGCTGGTCATGGTGATCCTGGTGTACGTCTGGAAGAACCTTGGCTATTGCGCCGTGGTGTACCTTGCCGGGCTGCAGTCCCTGCCGAAGGACGTCATGGAAGCTGCATCCCTCGACGGTGCGAACGGGTTCCGGCGTTTCCTGAGCATCTCGCTGCCGCTGTTGTCCCCCACCACGTTCTTCCTCCTCATCACCACCATGCTCAGCTCGTTGCAGGCCTTCGACCTCATCCGCATCATGACGCCGCTGGGCGCCGGCACCAGCACCCTGATCTACGAGGCCTACCTCCAAGCGTTCGGGGCGTACAACCGGGCCGGCTATTCGGCAGCCATTTCCGTGGTGCTGTTTGCCATCCTCCTGGTGATCACCGTGCTGCAGCTGCGCTTCGTGGAACGAAAGGTGCACTACTCGTGACGTCCCTATCACCGGTCAACCCGGACCCGGCGGCCCCGGCGGTGTCGACGCCGGATCCGGCCCTCCGCCCCGACCGCCCCTTTTCGCGCCGAAACCTTGTCCAGACGATTGTTGGCGGCTACCTGCCGCTGCTCATTGCCACCCTGGTGGTGTTCCTGCCCCTGCTCTGGATGGTCCTCAGCTCCTTCAAGTCCTCCGGCGAGATTGTCACCACGGACCTGAAGATCCTCCCGGAGAGCCTGAACCTGGAGAACTATCGGACCGCCATGACCACCGTCCCGTTTGGACAGTTCTTCCTGAACAGCACCATCGTTACCCTGGCGGGGGCCACCATCAAGGTGCTGCTCGCGATCCTGACGGCGTACGCGCTGGTCTTTGTCCGCTTCCCGTTCCGGAACTTCATCTTCCTGTTGATCCTGGTGGCCCTCATGGTGCCGCCGCAGGTCTCCATCCTGCCCAACTTCATCCTGATCGCCGGGATAGGCGGAAAGAACACCCTGTGGGGCATCATCCTGCCGGGCCTCGGCACCGCGTTCGGTACCTTCCTGCTGCGCCAACACTTCCGGACCCTGCCCGCCTCCATCCTGGAATCGGCGGAAATGGACGGGGCCGGGCACTGGCGCCGGCTGTGGCAGATCGTGGTTCCGGTCTCGGTCCCCTCCATTGCCACGGTGGCACTGGTGACCATCGTGACCGAATGGAACGACTACATCTGGCCGCTGATCATCACAGACCGGCCGGAGACCATGACCCTCCCGGTGGGCCTGACGCTGTTGCAAAACAGTGAGAGCAACGCCGCCGGCTGGGGCGTGCTCATGGCCGGCGCCGTCCTGGTCATCGTGCCCATCCTGATCATCTTCGCGGCCCTGCAGCGCTACATCGTGGCGGGCCTCACCCAAGGCAGCGTGACCGGCTAAGCTGCCGGCCGCCGTCGAACTTCCACCTTCCACAAGGCAACAACCGAAAGGAACTCGCATGGCATTGCATCTGGACCGGAGGCATTTCCTGGGCCTGGCAGGGGCTACCGCCTCCGCGGCCGCCCTGGCAGCATGCGGCGGACCCTCCACCACCGGCGGCGGCCAGGCCACGTCCCAAGCGGCCGACATCGACTTCAGCGGGGTAAAGCCTGCGGCCAAGATCGACTTCTGGTCCAGCCACCCTGGCCAGTCCCAGGACGTCGAAAAGAGCCTGATCGACAAATTCCACGTCCAGAACCCGGACATCACGGTCAACCTGGTTACGGCCGGCGCCAACTATGAGGAGATCGCCCAGAAATTCCAGACCGCGCAGGCGGCCAAGTCGGGCCTCCCCGGCGTCGTGGTCCTGTCCGACGTCTGGTGGTTCCGCTATTACACCAACGGCAGCATCATCCCCGTCGACAGCCTCACCAAGCAGCTGGACATGAAGATGGACGATTTCCAGAAGTCCTTGGTGGACGACTACAAATACGACGGCAAGCAGTGGGCCCTCCCCTACGGCCGCTCAACGCCCCTGTTCTACTACAACAAGGATCACTTCGCCGCCGCGGGCCTGCCCGACCGCGCCCCCAAGACCTGGGACGAGTTCGGGGAATGGGCACCCAAGCTGAAGGCGAGCTCCGGCGCCCAGTACGCCTACATCTACCCGGCCCTGGCCGGCTATGCGGGGTGGACGCTGCAGAACATGCTGTGGGGCTGGGGCGGCGGCTGGTCCAACGAATGGGACATCACGTGCGACTCAACCGAGTCCGTGGCGGCGCTGCAGTGGGCCCAGGACTCGATCTACAAGGACAAGTGGGCAGGCGTCTCCTCCAAGGAAGCCGCAGACGATTTCTCCGCCGGCCTGACCTCCACCACCATTTCCTCCACCGGCTCGCTGCTGGGAATCCTGAAGTCCGCCAAGTTCAATGTGGGCGTAGGCTTCCTGCCGGGCGGCCCGAAGGCGCAGTCCAACGTATGCCCCACCGGCGGCGCCGGCCTGGGCATTCCGAGCGGGATCACCAAGGAGGAACAGCTGGCCGCGGGTACGTTCCTGAAGTTCATCACGCAGCCGGAGAGCACCGCGGAGTTCTCTGCCGCCACCGGCTACATGCCCACCCGCAAGTCTGCCGACATGACGGCGGTCCTGGCCAAGACGCCGCAGATCAAGACGGCCATGGACCAACTGGCCGTCACGAAGGTCCAGGACAACGCCCGGGTGTTCCTGCCGGGCGCAGACCAGGAGATGGCGAAGGCTGCCGCGAAGATCCTCACCCAGCAGGGCGACGTCAAGTCCTCCATGACGGACCTGAAGAGCACCCTGCAGGGGATCTACGACCGGGATGTGAAGCCGAAGCTGAAGGCTTAACGCTTTTCGACACGCAAAAGCCCTGGCGAACCCCGTTTATGGGTTCGCCAGGGCTTTTGCGTGTCGCTGAGGAAAACACGCGTCGTACCGCTCTTGGCGGTTTGGCCTAAGGGATGGGAACGGGTGTGACGCCCAGCGGCACCAGGTGCTCCGCGCCGCCGTCGGGGGCCGAAAGCACCCAGATGCCCTTCTCATGCACAGCAACCGAATGCTCCCACTGGCAGGACCGCTTGCCGTCGGTGGTGACCACGGTCCAGTCGTCCTCAAGAACCGCGGTGTCGATGCCGCCACGGACCAGCATGGGTTCGATGGCAAGGCACAGGCCTGGCTTGATCTTCGGTCCCCGGTGGTTGGTGCGGTAGTTCAGCACGTCCGGGGCCATGTGCATCTCGGAGCCAATGCCGTGGCCCACGTAGTCCTCCAGGATGCCCAGGGGCTTGCCCGGAACGGAAGAGACGTAATCGTCGATGGCGGCACCGATATCGCCCACATGGCTTCCCGTGGCCAGCGCCGCGATGCCACGCCACATGGCTGCCTCGGTGACGTCGGAGAGCCGCTGGTCTTCGGGATCCGCTGTGCCCACGATCACGGACCGCGCGGAATCGGAGTGCCAGCCGTCGACGATGGCTCCGCCGTCGATGGAAATGATGTCACCGTCCTGCAGGACCCGGCTGCCCGGGATACCGTGGACCACTTCCTCGTTCACTGACGTGCAGATGGTGGCGGGGAAGCCGTGATAGCCCAGGAAGTTGGATTTCGCGCCCGCTTCGTTGAGGACCGCTGCGAAGACGTCGTCCAGGTGCTTGGTGGTGACACCAGGCACTGCGGCGGCGACGGCGGCATCCAGCGCGCGGCTGAGGACCAGTCCGGCTTCATGCATGGTGCGCATCTGGGCGTTGTTCTTGAATTCGATGCGGGGTTGGCCGAAGGCCATGGTGTGTCCTTTCAAATGGCTGAGGCTCCTCCCGGATTCCGGGAGGAGCCTCGATAACCGTGGCGCCTTGGGTCAGGCTGCCTGTGCAGCCTTGATGGCCTGCATCACGCGGTTGGTTACTTCATCGATGGGACCGATCCCGTCCACCTGGGTCAGGATGCCACGCTCGGCATACTTCGCCACCACGGCCTCCGTCTGCTCGTGGTAGAGGTCAAGGCGGTGGCGGATGACGGCTTCGTTGTCGTCGCTCCGGCCCGTTTCCTTGGCCCGGCCCAGGAGGCGATGAACCAGTTCCTCGTCGTCGGCCGTCAGCTGCAGCACCACGTCGAGCTTCTCGTCGCCGTCGGCGAGGATCTCGTCAAGGTAGTCCACCTGCGCGGTGGTGCGCGGGTAGCCGTCCAGCAGGAAGCCGTTTTCGACGTCGGATTCGCCCAGGCGGTCACGCACCATCTTGTTGGTCACGCTGTCCGGCACGAAGTCACCGTTGTCCATGTACTTCTTCGCCTCGATGCCGAGCGGGGTTTCGCCCTTCACGTTGGCGCGGAAGATATCGCCGGTGGAGATGGCCACAACGCCAAGGCGTTCTGAAATCCGCTCCGCCTGCGTTCCTTTTCCGGAACCGGGAGGTCCAATAATCAGCATTCTCGTCATCGCAAAAGCCCTTCGTAGTGACGTTGTTGTAGCTGCGCATCAATTTGCTTGACGGTCTCCAGGCCAACGCCCACCATGATCAGGATCGAGGTGCCACCGAACGGGAAGTTCTGGTTTGCGTTGATCAGTACCAGTGCCACCAGTGGAATCAGTGCCACGAAACCCAGGTAGAGGGCGCCGGGCAGCGTGATCCGCGAGAGCACGTACTGCAGGTAGTCCGCGGTCGGCCGGCCGGCGCGGATACCTGGAATGAAGCCGCCGTACTTCTTCATGTTGTCCGAGACTTCTTCAGGGTTGAAGGTAATCGCGACGTAGAAGTAGGTGAAGAACACGATCAGGAGGAAGTAAACCGCCATGTAGATCGGGTGGTCACCGCGGGTCAGGTTGTTGTTTATCCATTCAACCCACGGCTGGAGCTGCTCGCCGTTCCGAGGCTGGTTGAACTGTGCGATCAGCCCTGGAATGTAAAGCATGGAGGAAGCGAAGATCACCGGAATGACGCCGGCCATGTTCACTTTGATGGGAATGTAGGTGCTGGTTCCGCCCACGGTCCGGCGGCCGATCATCCGCTTGGCGTACTGGACCGGAACGCGCCGCTGGGACTGTTCCACGAAGACCACCAGGGCAACCGTGAGAAGGCCCACCACCAGGACGAGGAAGAAAGTCCCCGGTCCCTGGGAGGTCCAGATCGCGCCGAGCGAGGTGGGGAACTGCGCTGCGATGGAGGTGAAGATCAGCAGCGACATGCCGTTGCCCACACCCTTTTCGGTGACGAGCTCGCCCATCCACATGATCAGGCCGGTGCCGGCCGTGAGGGTGATGATGATCAGGATGGTGGTGATGATGCTCGTGTCCGGGATCACCGGGAGCTGGCAGCCCGGCAGAAGCTGGCCGGAGCGGGCCAGGGACACCAAAGTGGTGGCGTTGAGCAGGCCCAGGGCGATGGTGAGGTAGCGGGTGTACTGGGTCAGCTTGGACTGGCCCGATGCGCCCTCGTCGTAGAGCTGCTGGAACCGGGGAATGACCACCCGGAGCAGCTGGACGATGATGCTGGCCGTGATGTACGGCATGATGCCCAGGGCGAAGATGGACACCTGGAGCAACGCGCCGCCGCTGAAAAGGTTGACGAGCTGGTACAGCCCGCCGGCAGTCTGACCGTTATGCAAGCATTGCTGGACATTCTGGTAGTTCACACCGGGCGAGGGAATGAAAGCACCCAAGCGGAAGATGGTGATGATTCCCAGCGTGAACAACAACTTGCGTCGCAGATCAGGCGTGCGAAAGGCCCGGCCAAATGCGCTAAGCAAGCGTCCTCCTGTGGTGTCAATAAGAGTGGGGTTGCGGAACTTGATAAATCCCGACAACCGAGTCTAACGGTTTGATGCGCCATGCGAACAATCCATCCCCGCCGGGGTGCGCCGGAAGGCAGGAAAAATTCGCCCGGCGGATATGGAAAACTCCCGGTATCCGGGGCCAAAGCCCGCGGATACCGGGAGTTCAACAGCTGGCGCCGTCCCTTTAGAGGGCGGTGGTGCTTCCGCCTGCTGCGGCAATCTTTTCTGCGGCACTGGCCGAGAATGCGTGGGCGGTGACGTCAACCTTGACGGTGATGTCGCCGGTGCCCAGCACCTTGACGGGCTGGTTCTTGCGAACGGCACCCTTTTCGACCAGGTTCTCCACGGTGACTGCGCCACCTTCCGGGAACAGCTCGTTGAGCTTGTCCAGGTTTACAACCTGGAACTCAACCCGGAACGGGTTCTTGAAGCCGCGCAGCTTCGGCAGGCGCATGTGCAGCGGCAATTGGCCGCCGGCAAAGCCAGCCTTCACCTGGTAGCGGGCAGCCGTACCCTTGGTACCGCGGCCGGCGGTCTTACCCTTGGATGCCTCACCACGACCAACACGGGTCTTGGCGGTCTTGGCACCCGGAGCGGGACGCAGGTGGTGAACCTTCAGGGCGTTCTGCTTCTCAGCAGCCTGTGCCTTATCAGCAGTGTTCTCTGCCATTTACTTCGCCTCCTCTACCTTTACCAGGTGCGGAACCGTGTTGATCATCCCGACGGTCACGGCGTCGGCGGTGCGGACAACGGTGTGTCCGATCCGCTTCAGGCCGAGCGACCGCAGGGTGTCGCGCTGGTTCTGCTTGCCGCCAATGGCGGACTTGATCTGAGTGATCTCCAACTGAGCGTCGGAGGGGACCAGGTTCTTAGCCATGACTAGGCACCTGCCTTCGGGGCGAGAAGGGCCTTCACCAGTGCCTGGGGAGCAACCTCGTCCAGCGGCAGGCCGCGGCGTGCTGCCACGGATGCCGGCTCTTCGAGGCGCTTCAGGGCATCAACGGTCGCGTGAACGATGTTGATGGCGTTGGAGGAACCGAGCGACTTGGAGAGGATGTCGTGGATGCCCACGCACTCCAGTACTGCACGGACCGGACCACCGGCGATAACACCGGTACCGGCGGAGGCCGGACGCAGCATTACGACGCCGGCAGCGGCTTCACCCTGAACACGGTGCGGGATGGTGCTGCCGACGCGGGGAACGCGGAAGAAGGACTTCTTGGCCTCTTCAACGCCCTTGGCGATAGCAGCGGGAACTTCCTTGGCCTTGCCGTAGCCGACCCCGACCATGCCGTTACCGTCACCAACGACCACCAGAGCGGTGAAGCTGAAGCGACGACCACCCTTGACGACCTTGGAAACGCGGTTGATGGTGACAACGCGCTCTACGAACTGGTTCTTTTCGGCTTCACGGCCACCGTCGCGGCCGCCACGGCCACCGCGGTCGCCGCGGCCCTGGCCACGGTCTCCACGCTCGCCGCGACGGGCGCCACCACGGCGGTCCTCAGCAGCGGGGGCAGTGGTCTCAGCAGCTGCGGCTTCGGGCGCCTTCTGATCTGCAGACACAGTGTCCTTTTCCTTGTTTGCTTCGGTCACAGTGACAGCCCACCTTCGCGTGCACCGTCGGCGACGGCGGCGATCCGGCCGTGGTACTTGTTACCACCACGGTCGAATACGACAGCCTCGACACCGGCAGCCTTGGCACGTTCGGCAACGAGCTCGCCGACGCGCTTGGCCTTGGCAGTCTTGTCACCGTCGAATGCACGAAGGTCAGCTTCCAGAGTGGACGCGCTTGCTACGGTCTGGCCAATGCTGTCATCGACAACCTGGACAAATACGTGGCGTGCGGAGCGGTTAACCACCAAACGGGGGCGGGCAGCCGTACCGGCAATGCGCTTGCGGATACGAAGCTGGCGGCGGCTGCGTGCAGCTGCCTTGCTCTTGTTCGTACGCTTCTTGTTAATGGCGATGGCCATGGTTACTTACCAGCCTTTCCGACCTTGCGGCGGATGACTTCGCCGGCGTAACGGATGCCCTTGCCCTTGTAGGGGTCAGGCTTGCGCAGCTTGCGAATGTTGGCAGCAACTTCGCCGACCTGCTGCTTGTTGATGCCTGAGACAGAGAGCTTGGTCGGACCCTCTACTGCAAAGGTGATGCCGGCCGGAGCGGAAACGCTGACCGGGTGGCTGAAGCCGAGAGCGAACTCAAGGTCAGATCCCTTGGCCTGAACGCGGTAACCGGTACCGACGATTTCAAGCTTCTTCTCGTAGCCTGCGGTGACGCCCTGGATCATGTTGGCGATCAGGGTGCGGGTCAGGCCGTGGAGTGAACGGGAGGCGCGCTCATCGTTCGGGCGGGTAACGGTCAGGGTGTTCTCGTCCAGGGCAACCTCGATGGGGCTGGCCACAGTGTGGCTAAGCTCCCCCTTGGAACCCTTGACGCTGACGACAGAGCCGTCAACCTTGACCTCAACGCCGGCAGGAACGGTGATGGGGAGACGTCCAATACGTGACATTATTCTCTTCCTTTCCCGTTACCAGACGTACGCGAGGACTTCGCCGCCCACGCCCTTCTTGCCGGCCTGCTTGTCAGTCAGGAGGCCGGAAGAGGTGGACAGGATTGCGATACCCAGGCCACCGAGCACGTGCGGGAGGTTGGTGGACTTCGCGTAAACGCGGAGACCCGGCTTGGAGATCCGGCGTACACCGGCGATGGAACGCTCGCGGTTCGGACCGAACTTGAGTTCGAGGGTCAGCTTCTTGCCAACCTCTGCGTCCTCTTCCTTCCAGCCGGCGATGAAACCTTCGGCCTTGAGGATGTCGGCAACGCGTGCCTTGAGCTTGCTGTACGGCATAGTCACGGAGTCGTGGTACGCCGAGTTTGCGTTACGCAGGCGCGTAAGCATATCTGCGACAGGATCTGTCATTGTCATGTGGGCTCATGCCCTTCCTCATAACGGTTTCCGCCGTTCCGTCCGCTGGGGAGCGGAGCAGCCGGACCTTTTACGTAGTTAATTAAGCTTCGGTTTTGAACGGGAAACCAAGCGCCTTGAGCAGCGCACGGCCTTCGTCGTCGGTCTTCGCGGTGGTGACAACCGTGATGTCCATACCGCGGACGCGGTCGATCTTGTCCTGGTCGATTTCGTGGAACATAACCTGCTCGGTCAGACCGAAGGTGTAGTTGCCATTGCCATCGAACTGCTTGCCACTGAGGCCGCGGAAGTCGCGGATACGGGGCAGGGCCAGGCTGACCAGGCGGTCCACGAATTCCCACATGCGGTCGCCACGCAGGGTTGCGTGTGCACCGATGGGCATGCCTTCGCGCAGCTTGAACTGTGCGATCGACTTGCGGGCCTTGGTAACCTGCGGCTTCTGGCCGGTGATCTGGGTGAGGTCGCGGACAGCGCCGTCGATCAGCTTGGAGTCCTTGGCGGCATCTCCAACACCCATGTTCACAACAACCTTCACCAGACGGGGTACCTGGTTCACGTTCGAGTACTTGAATTCATCCTGCAGCGCAGCCTTGATGGATTCGGCGTACTTGGTCTTCAGACGAGGAACGATCTTCGTTGCCGGGGTCTCGATAGTCTCGGTCATTAGATGTCCTTCCCGGTGCTCTTGGACACGCGGATGCGGACGGTCTTCTTGACGCCGTTCTTCTCCACAGTGTCGAGGCGGAAGCCCACGCGGGTCGGCTTCTTGGTCGACGGGTCAACCAGGGCCACGTTGGAAACGTGAATCGGGGCCTCTACAACCTCGATGCCGCCGGTCTTGGTGCCGCGCTGCGACTGTCCAACCCGAGTGTGCTTGGTGACGCGGTTAACGCCCTCAACCAGCACGCGGTTGGTGTCGGTGAAAACGCGCAGAACCTTGCCCTGCTTGCCACGGTCGCCGCCGCGCTCAGCCTTGGCGCCAGTGATGACCTGAACCAGGTCACCCTTCTTGATCTTTGCAGCCATGGACTAGAGCACCTCCGGAGCCAGAGAAACGATCTTCATGAACTTCTTGTCACGCAGTTCACGACCAACCGGTCCGAAGATACGGGTACCGCGGGGGTCACCGTCGTTCTTCAGGATCACAGCTGCGTTCTCGTCAAACTTGATGTAGGAACCATCCGCACGGCGGCGTTCCTTCTTGGTACGGACGATGACGGCCTTGACCACATCGCCCTTCTTTACGTTGCCGCCCGGGATTGCATCCTTGACGGTGGCGACGATGACGTCGCCGATGCCTGCGTAGCGACGGCCGGATCCACCGAGAACGCGAATGGTAAGGATTTCCTTAGCACCCGTGTTGTCGGCGACCTTCAGTCGCGACTCCTGCTGAATCACTATTTACTCCTTGCGTCGCGCCGGTTCTCAGGCCGTGGTCTTGCTACGGAATGAGCCTTGCGGAACGGTTGATCGGGGTGTCTCTTGACCTGCCTGGATTTTGCCAGACCAGGCCTAAACGCCCGTGCCAGAAGCAGTTGCTCCCATCCGGTCCGGGACGGATCCCGGGCGCACAGGGGCACTATGCTGTGGCACGCTTGTTTACGAGGTTGATGACGGCGCACAGAAGGCGCCATACAAACTCAATATCCTAGCACGTTTTCCGCCAGTCCCCATATCACCCCTCGCATCCGCACCGCAAGACGGACGACGGCGTCACGCACGGCAGCCTTTCGGCCCACCCATGGTGCCTGTCCCCCGCCGGCCCAGGCGCCGGCGTCGTCCGCGGCGTCCGAAGGGTGCCTGGCGTGACACTGCCGGCCATTTAAACGAGGAAGCCCCCACTCCCGGAAGGGAGCAGGGGCAACAGCTAAGCAGCAGGTGCTACTTGGCCTTCTCGAGGATTTCCACGAGCCGCCAGTTCTTGGTGGCGGACAGCGGACGGGTCTCGGCGATGACAACGAGGTCGCCGATTCCGGCGGTGTTCTCTTCGTCGTGTGCCTTGACCTTGGATGTACGGCGGATAACCTTGCCGTACAGGGCGTGCTTTACGCGGTCCTCAACCTCAACAACGATGGTCTTTTCCATCTTGTCGGAGACCACGTAGCCGCGACGCGTCTTGCGGTAACCGCGCTCCCCAGCCTTGGCGGCGGTAGCAGTTTCCGTCACGTTCTCGTCCTTTTCACTCACTTGGCATCCTCCTCGGTCTCAACCGTTTCAGCCTTTTCGGCCTTCTTGGTTGCAGCCTTCTTGGACTTCTTTTCTTCCTTGGCTTCCACAACCGGTGCGGCAACCTCGGCACGAATGCCCAGCTCGCGTTCGCGGAGAACGGTGTAGATGCGGGCAATGTCCTTCTTTACTGCACGCAGGCGACCGTGGTTCTCCAGCTGTCCGGTGGCGGACTGGAAGCGCAGGTTGAACAGCTCTTCCTTGGCCTTGCGGAGTTCTTCAACGAGACGCTCGTTGTCGAAACCGTCCAGCTGTGCGGGAGCCAGATCCTTGGATCCTACTGCCATTTCTACTCACCACCTTCGCGACGCACAATGCGTGCCTTCAACGGCAGCTTGTGGATTGCCAGGCGCAGGGCCTCGCGAGCTACCTCTTCATTGACACCGGAGAGTTCGAACAGAACCCGGCCCGGCTTGACGTTGGCGACCCACCATTCCGGCGAACCCTTACCGGAACCCATGCGGGTTTCGGCAGGCTTCTTGGTCAGGGGACGGTCCGGGTAGATGTTGATCCAGACCTTACCGCCACGCTTGATGTGGCGGGTCATCGCGATACGGGCAGATTCGATCTGGCGGTTGGTGACGTATGCCGGGCTCAGAGCCTGGATACCCCACTCACCGAACGAGACCTCGGTGCCGCCCGTTGCAGCGCCGGAACGACCCGGGTGGTGCTGCTTACGGTGCTTGACTCGACGTGGGATAAGCATTTAAGCCTGTCCTCCTTCTGCTGCTGCAGGTGCAGCTTCAGCTGCCGGAGCTTCAGCAGCAGGAGCTGCGTCAGCGGCCGGGCGGTCGTTGCGACGGCGGCGGTCACCGCGGTCGGCGCCACCCGGACGGCCGGGACGGTCGCCACGGTTGCCGCGGGACGGTGCCGAGGCAGCCTGGGCGGCCAGTTCTTTGGCAGTGACGTCGCCCTTGTAGATCCAGACCTTCACACCAATGCGGCCGAAGGTGGTCTTGGCTTCGTAGAAGCCGTAGTCGATGTTCGCGCGGAGGGTGTGCAGGGGCACACGGCCTTCGCGGTAGAACTCCGAGCGGGACATTTCAGCGCCACCGAGGCGGCCCGAGCAGGCGATACGGATGCCCTTGGCACCTGCACGCTGTGCGGACTGCATGGCCTTCTTCATCGCACGGCGGAATGCCACGCGGGAAGTCAGCTGCTCTGCAACGCCCTGGGCCACAAGCTGGGCTTCCATCTCGGGGTTCTTGACCTCGAGGATGTTCAGCTGGACCTGCTTGCCGGTGAGCTTCTCGAGCTCGCCGCGGATGCGGTCTGCTTCTGCTCCACGGCGGCCGATGACGATGCCGGGACGGGCCGTGTGGATATCCACGCGGACACGGTCACGGGTGCGCTCGATCTCGACCTTGGCGATACCGGCGCGCTCCATGCCCGTGGACATGAGCTGGCGGATGCGGATGTCTTCGCGAACGAAGTCCTTGTACCGCTGGCCGGCCTTGGTGCTGTCAGCGAACCAGTGCGATACGTGATCGGTGGTGATGCCGAGTCGGAACCCGTGCGGGTTTACTTTCTGTCCCACTTAGCGAGCCTCCTCTTTCTCCGGGGTAGCGACTACCACGGTGATGTGGCTGGTGCGCTTCTTGATCTGAAATGCACGACCCTGGGCACGCGGCTGGAACCGCTTCATGGTCGGGCCTTCATCAACAAACGCTTCGCTGATGATGAGGTCACCTTCGTCAAACGCCACGCCGTCGCGGTCCGCGAGGACCCGGGCGTTGGAGATTGCCGACTGAACTACCTTGAATACCGGCTCCGAAGCTGCCTGGGGGGCAAACTTCAGAATTGCCAGAGCCTCATTCGCTTGCAATCCACGAACAAGGTTGACGACGCGCCGGGCCTTCATAGGCGTTACGCGGATGTGGCGCGCAATTGCCTTGGCTTCCATTGCTTTCCTTCTCTCGTCTTTGACGTAAACGCAGGCGCCTAGCGGCGCTTGCCCTTACGGTCGTCCTTGACATGGCCGCGGAATGTCCGCGTGGGAGCGAATTCGCCGAGCTTGTGCCCGACCATCGACTCAGTGACAAACACCGGGATGTGCTTGCGTCCGTCGTGTACGGCGATCGTGTGCCCGAGCATGTCGGGGATGATCATCGAACGGCGGGACCAGGTCTTGATGACGTTCTTGGTGCCCTTTTCGTTTTCCCTGGCGACCTTCACAAAGAGGTGCTGGTCAACGAAAGGACCTTTTTTCAGGCTGCGTGGCATGTGTCCAGGCTCCTATCGCTTGTTCTTGCCAGTACGACGGCGACGCACAATAAGCTTGTCGCTCTCTTTGTTCGGGCGGCGGGTGCGGCCTTCACGCTTACCGTTCGGGTTGACGGGGTTACGTCCACCGGACGTCTTACCCTCACCACCACCGTGCGGGTGGTCAACCGGGTTCATGGCGACACCACGGACGGTCGGGCGGACGCCCTTCCACCGCATACGGCCGGCCTTGCCCCAGTTGATGTTCGACTGCTCGGCGTTGCCGACCTCGCCGACGGTTGCGCGGCAGCGCACGTCAACGTTGCGGATTTCGCCGGAAGGCAGGCGCAGCTGGGCGAAACGGCCTTCCTTGGCAACGAGCTGGATGGATGCACCGGCGGAGCGGCCCATCTTGGCGCCGCCGCCCGGGCGCAGTTCAACTGCGTGGATGACGGTACCCACCGGGATGTTGAGCAGGGGCAGGTTGTTACCGGGCTTGATGTCTGCACCGGCACCTGCCTCCACAACGTCACCCTGGGAGAGCTTGTTGGGGGCGATGATGTAACGCTTGGTGCCATCAACGTAGTGCAGGAGGGCGATGCGAGCCGTGCGGTTCGGATCGTACTCGATTTCGGCAACGCGGGCGTTGACGCCGTCCTTGTCGTGGCGACGGAAGTCGATCAGACGGTACTGGCGCTTGTGTCCACCGCCTTTGTGGCGGGTGGTGATCTTACCGGTGTTGTTACGGCCGCCCTTCTTGGGCAGCGGACGTACCAACGACTTTTCCGGCGTCGACCGCGTGATTTCGATAAAGTCCGCTACGCTCGAGCCACGACGGCCCGGGGTAGTCGGCTTGTACTTACGGATTCCCATAATTTATTTCCTCGTTAAAGTGGTCTCCGCTACGCGAGCGGACCGCCGAAGATGTCGATGGTGCCTTCTTTGAGGGTGACAATCGCACGCTTGGTGTTCTTGCGGGTACCCCATCCGAATTTGGTGCGCTTGCGCTTACCGGCACGGTTGATGGTGTTGATCGATTCGACCTTGACGGAGAAGATCTTCTCCACGGCCAGCTTGATCTCGGTCTTGTTCGAACGGGGGTCCACCAGGAAGGTGTACTTGCCCTCGTCGATCAGGCCGTAGCTCTTTTCCGACACGACGGGTGCAAGCACGACGTCGCGGGGATCCTTGATGGTGGCTGCACTCACTTGGCATCCTCCTCGTTCTTAGCTGCCTTGGCGGCTACGAATGCTTCGTAGGCTGCCTTGGTGAAGACAACGTCATCGGAGACGAGAACGTCGTAGGTGTTCAGCTGGTCTGCGTACAGAACGTGAACGCCGGCGAGGTTGCGCACGGACAGTGCGGCAACGTCGTTGTCGCGCTCGATGACGACCAGCAGGTTCTTGCGGTCGGAAACACCGCGGAGCGTTGCCAGTGCGGTCTTGGCGGAAGGCTTGGTGCCTTCAACCAGTTCAGCGACAACGTGGATGCGTCCGTTGCGGGCCCGGTCGGAGAGTGCGCCGCGCAGTGCAGCAGCAATCATCTTCTTGGGGGTCCGCTGGCTGTAGTCACGCGGGGTGGGACCGTGGACAACGCCACCGCCGGTCATGTGGGGAGCACGGATGGAACCCTGACGGGCGCGGCCGGTGCCCTTCTGCTTGAACGGCTTGCGTCCTGCACCGGAAACTTCAGCGCGGGTCTTGGTCTTGTGGGTTCCCTGGCGGGCAGCAGCGAGCTGGGCAACGACAACCTGGTGCAGCAGCGGCACGTTGGTCTGAACGTCGAAGATCTCTGCAGGCAGGTCAACCTGGACAGTGTTAGCCATTGAACTAGGCTCCCTTCACGGCGGTACGTACGAGGACGACCTGGCCGCGGGCACCGGGAACGGCACCCTTGATCAGGAGCAGCGACTTCTCGACGTCAACCGCGTGAACGGTGAGGTTCAGCGTGGTGTGACGAACGGCGCCCATGCGGCCGGCCATTTTCATGCCCTTGAAGACGCGGCTCGGGGTGGATGCGCCACCGATTGAACCGGGCTTACGGTGGTTCTTGTGGGCACCGTGGGAAGCTCCAACGCCGTGGAAGCCGTGACGCTTCATAACACCGGCGAAGCCCTTACCCTTGGTGGTGCCGATGACGTCGATCTTCTGGCCGGCTTCGAAGACCTCTACGGAGAGCTCCTGGCCCAGCTCGTACTCGGCAGCATCTGCGGTACGGAGTTCGACGACGTGGCGGCGAGGCGTGACGCCTGCCTTTTCAAAGTGACCAGCCAGCGGCTTGGTGACCTTGCGGGGATCGATCTGGCCGTAGCCGATCTGGACGGCGACGTAGCCATCGGCCTCAGCGTTGCGCAGCTGGGTGATGACGTTCGAATCTGCCTGGACCACAGTGACGGGGATGAGCTTGTTGTTCTCGTCCCAGACCTGGGTCATGCCGAGCTTCGTGCCCAGCAGGCCCTTTACGTTACGGGTTGCGGTCATAGTTTCTCAGCACCTCCCTACAGCTTGATTTCGATGTTCACGTCAGCCGGCAGGTCGAGACGCATGAGCGAGTCGACGGCCTTCGGCGTGGGATCGATGATGTCGATAAGACGCTTGTGCGTGCGCATTTCAAAGTGCTCGCGGCTGTCCTTGTACTTGTGCGGAGAGCGGATCACGCAGTACACGTTCTTCTCCGTCGGCAGCGGCACGGGGCCGACTACCGTTGCGCCTGCGCGCGTGACCGTCTCAACGATCTTCCGTGCTGAAACGTCAATGACCTCGTGGTCGTATGACTTCAGCCGGATGCGGATTTTTTGTCCCGCCATGTCGCCTGACTCTCTTTCAGTCTGTGCTTCCCCGGTTTAGGGCTGCCCTGTTCACTTACCTGTTGTATGGCTGCCGAAGCATTTGAGGTCGTAACCACCATCCGCCGCACAAACTGAATCCGGATAAATCCGGGTTCCTCACCTTGCCGGCGTAACCGACCCCCGCGGTCGGGCGTGTCGCGCTGGGCGCGCATATGAATCCGCAGTTCCATGGGGGTGGGTTATGTTTGGTCTTCAGCTTGGACCCTGCACCCGGCATTATCCGGATCGGGACGCGAAGAAGCGCTTGAACAACTCATCTAGTATGCCGGAAAACCCTGCCAGATGCGAATCGCCGCTTTTCAGCCCCATGAACTGCCATTGCCGTGGACCGGAAGCCACTGGATGATAGGGGCATGACCATGGAAGGCACGGAATCGGTGACCGAACTGGCCGGGCGGGTGCCGCCGTCGTTCACCCTGGGTGTTGCGGCTGCGGCGTTCCAGATCGAAGGCTCCCTCAAGGCGGATGGCCGGGGACCCTCCGGGTGGGACGCCTTTGCCGAAAAGCCCGGGGCAATCCTGGACGGCCACTCCCCCGCCGTCGCCTGCGACCACTACAACAGGTTGCCCGAAGATGTGGCGCTGCTCAAGGAGCTCGGCGTTGGCTCGTACCGCTTCTCGCTCTCCTGGCCCCGCATCCAGCCCGACGGCCAGGGCAGCTTCAACGCCCAGGGACTGGATTTCTACGACCGGCTGATCGACGAACTCCTCGAGGCCGGCATCTCCCCCATGGCCACTCTCTACCACTGGGACACTCCTTTGCCGCTCGAGCACAGGGGCGGCTGGCTGAACCGGGACACGGCGCATCGCTTCGCCGAGTACGCCAGGGCGGCCGGCGAGCGGTTCGGGGACCGGGTGCCGCAGTGGGTCACCCTCAATGAGCCCGTATCGGTAACCCTGAACGGCTATGCCTTAGGGGTGCATGCACCTGGACGCCGCCTGATGTTCGATGCCTTGCCCGCCATCCACAACCAGCTCCTGGCGCACGGGTTGGGGGTCCAGGCGTTGCGGGCCGCCGGAGTTGTTGGCGGCATCGGCCTGACGAACCTGCACTCACCGGTCAGGCCAGCGTCCCGGAAGATCGGCGATCGGATGGTCGCCCGCCTGTACGACCTGCTGATGAACCGGCTGTATGCCGACCCCGTCCTGCTGGGCCGCTACCCGTCCCTGCCGTTGTATGCCAGGCCGTGGTTGCGTTCCATCGGCAGGATCTCCGACGCAGACCTGAAGACCATCCACCAGCCGCTGGATTTCTATGGGCTCAACTACTATTTCCCGGTCAAGGTGGCGCTGGGGCCCGGCATTACGCCCCTGCCGGCGGACATGCACCAGGAACTGGCCAAGCTTCCCTTCCACGAAGTGGGGTATCCGGAGTACGGCAGCACCGGTTTCGGCTGGCCGGTGGCGCCACACCATCTGGGGATCCTGCTGCAGGAAATGCGGGACCGTTACGGTGATGCCCTGCCGCCGGTGTACATCACCGAGGGCGGGGCCAGCTTCCCCGAGCCCGACCGCGTGTCCGAGACTTTGGACGACGCCGACCGGGTGGACTACTTGGCGACGCACCTGGGAACTGCGCTGGAGGCCACGGCGCCCGGCGGTATTGCCGAGGGCGTGGACCTGCGCGGCTACTACGTGTGGACCCTGATGGACAACTTCGAGTGGGCAGCCGGCTACTCGCAGCGCTTCGGCCTGGTGCATGTGGACTTTGAGACCCTTGAACGGACCCCCAAAAAGTCCTTCTACTGGTACCAGGCCCTCTCGCGGGCCCGGGCACGCCGGGACAGCTAGCGCAGGGCTGCCGGCGCCGGCTCAGCTATGTCCGGACACCGTGAGGACGATTAGGACACAGTTCAGTCCGACGATCAGCGCGGCACTGGTCCAACCGGCAAGCCGCAGCGGCTTGGAATCCACATGGATGCCCATCACTTCGCGGCTGCCGGTGAGCCGGATCAGGGGGATCAGCGCGAATGGAATCCCGAAGCTGAGGAGCACCTGGCTCAAGACGAGGGCAAGCGTCGGCTCTATCCCGGCACCCAGGACCACCAGTGCCGGGATCAAGGTGATGATCCGCCGGACCAGGAGGGGCACCCTCACCTTCAGGAGGCCGCCCATGATCGTGGCTCCGGCGTAGCAGCCAACCGAGGTGGAGGCCAGGCCGGAGGCAAGGAGGCCTACGGCAAAGACGACGCCGATCACCGGCCCGAGTGCCGACGTCACAGCAGCATGCGCCCCGGCAATGGTGTCGGTTCCTTCCACCCCGCGGAGGCTGGTGGCGGCCAGCAGCAGCATGGCGATGTTGACGATTCCGGCAAGAAGCAGGGCACCGGCGACGTCAACGCGCGTTGCCCGGATGAGCCTGGACCGGACCCCGGGATCAGGCGAGAAGCCATGCCGGTCCCGTGCCAGGGCCGAGTGCAGGTAGATCGCGTGCGGCATGACCGTTGCCCCGAGCATGCTGGCGGCCAGCAGAACCGTGTCAGTCCCCTCGAACCGCGGGACAAGGCCGGCCAGCGCACCGCCCGCGTCAGGCGGGCTGACGAACAGCCCCGAGACGAACCCCACCGCTATCACGCCCAGGAGCGTCAGGATGGCGATCTCGAAGGACTTCTGGCTGCGGTGCGATTGAAGGGCCAGCAACAGCATGGAGGCAACACCAATGATGAATCCACCGGCCAGCAGGGGCACTCCGAAAAGGAGGTTCAGCGCGACAGCGCCACCGATCACTTCGGCCATGTCCGTAGCCCCGGCCACAAGCTCTGCCTGGGCCCAGTAGGCGCGGCGGCGCCGGGTACCCAGGCGCTTGCCCAGGATCTCCGGCAGGCTCATGCCGGTGGCGAGACCAAGCTTCGCGGATTGGTACTGGATCAGCACCGCCATGGCGTTGGCGGCCACGAGGACCCACACCAGCAGGTACCCGAAGTTGGCCCCGGCCGTCAGGTTTGCGGCGACATTGCCCGGGTCCACGTACGCGATAGCCGCCACAAAGGCGGGTCCGAGCAGCAGGAGCCGGGACCAGGCCTTGGGGCCTGCAGGTCCGGCCGTCAGTGTGGGAGCAGCCATTACGTGTCCTCATCGTTGCGGGCATCTACAAGACGAGGATAGCGCGAATTTAGATATACCGAAAAGTAGGGCTACGGTGTACCAGCGAATCTGCTCCGCACGGTGTTACTGGTTCTTGTTGGACCTGTTGATCCGTTTGGCGCGATCGATCTCGTGCCGGAAATACCTTTTGGCCCAAAACGCCCCGGCGACGACGACAACCGCGATGATCAGGAAAATAAGCCACCCCATGATGGACTCCTTTCAGTGCTGAAACAGTATCAGGGCGCGTTCCCGGCCTTGTCCTCACCAGCGTTGCCACGGTTGAGGCGCCAGACCGCAAAAGCAATAAGGCCGACGGCCACCACGGTCAGGAGCGCAAACGTGTACTGCCGCATTGCCCAAAGGACGCAGACGGCAATCCCCGCGGCGCCCCACCTGACAAAGAGCCTGTCACCAAGGACCAGCCCGGCGACCAGAAGCACGGCGAGCCATACCAGTACCCACAATTGCTGTGAGGCTTCACCCCCGAACACTGTGCCCGCCCCTGACAGGCTGAGCAGCCCCGCGGCGGCACACACATAGCGCCGGCCGATGGTGCGACTGTTCGCCAGGTATCGCAGGCCAGCCAGCACGGAGGCCAGCAGCATGTACCACTGCGCCACCCAGAAGGGGTCCGCGTGGGAATCGGCTGGCCACGGCAGGAGTCCTTGGACTGCGCCGAACTCGAACAGGGCGGCCCGCTGGACAGCAGCCACGATCGCGAATGCCCCCAGCTCCGCTGCAGGGCGGCGCATGCGGGGTGTCGCTTCGGCGACAGCAACAGCGGCGGCGGCAACGAGGACGCCCACACCGGTCCAGGAAGTTCCATCACGGTAGAGGCCCGCAAGCGCTGCCAGGAGAAGGCCGGCAAAAGCGCCGCCGGCCAAGGACCAGCGCCGGAACGGATCATCCGTTAGGGCCCTGGACCGTGCCCGGCGCACGGCGTAGAGCCCCGCTGCCGCCACGCCTGGCCCTGCCAGCCATGGCAGGTACTGTGCCCACTCCCCCGGGCCATTGCCCTCGGATTCTCCCAGCCAGGCGGCCGCCAGCATGAAGGCTCCGCCGAGCACGGCGGCCGCAGCCGGCGGATAGAGGAGCGGCCTCGCTTCCACATGGGACGCCGTCAGCAGGACCGTTGCAACGGCAAGCACGGAAGCTCCCGGAACCCAGTGGGAAGCCTGGGGCGACACAGCCAACGCCGCAGCGGTGAATGTGACTGCTGCGGCGAGCCACAGGCGGCGCTCCGGGCCCGTAGAGACACTGCGGCGCTGCCACTCCGGACCGGCGGCGGCTGCCGCAAGGCCCAGGAGCAGAAGCACAACGGCTGTCCCGGTGAAGCTGAAGGCAGCCACGTCCCCGAAAGCAACCACCGGGCTGAGGGACAATACGCCGAAGAGCAGCCCGTAAACGCCGAAGTACAGCGCACCCCGGGCAACGAACAACCTGCGGGCCACGGCGGCCGACACCACCAGCAGCCCGAGCTCTAGAAGCAACACCCAACGGCCCGCGGCGTCCACCCCGGTTCCACCGCCCGGCAGCGGAGCACCAAGGGTCGGGCCAAGCCGCAACGCCCCGTGCTGCACGGCGTACACCAAGGGCAGCAGAGCCTGGCCTGCAAGGGTGATCCACACGGCGGCCTGCTGGAAGGGCACGGCAGCGAGCCGGAAACGCATCAACCAGCGAATGACATGCTGGGCAGCAAGGACGAGCGCAAAGGTTACGGAAACAGCGGTGGGTGACGCCGTCACGTCGTCGCTGAGCACCAAGGCAAGGACGGCAGTCAGGACGCGCGCGGCAACGAAGTACCACCCTTTGCTCCGAGGCCGGGGCACCGCTGCCACCATGACGCCGGCAAACACCGCGAAGACACCCAGCAGAACCTCCATTGCCCGGGCATTTCCGAGCGACAGGCCCGCGAGAACAATGAAGGACACAGGGGCAAAGACTCCAGCGGCCGGCTCCGTCCGCAGGACGTAGGCAGTCAGTGCGGCGGAAACTGCAGCTCCGGACACGGCAGCAAGGTGCTGCCAGCTCCCGGATGCCTGGAGCGCCAGGACAGCACAGGCGGCGAGCTGCAGCACGATGACACCGGCAGCGTCGAAAACTACGCCCGACGGGGCCCGTCGCAGGATCTTCGCGCCCAACGGCAGGGACAGCTGGGCAAAGAGGGCGGCGACGAGAACGGTGGCCGGATGCAGCGCCTCCCCTCCGACAACGAGGTTGCCGGTGCTGTGCTGCAACTGGGAGGACGCCGTCAACACCAAAACGGTTCCTGTCGCCCGGGCGGCCCACCAATAAGCCCACCGGTGCCCCAGCGCCGGGAGCCTGGACGCAGAAGCCACCAGGTACGCCAGCAGCAGCAAGAGGACCACATTCCCGGCCCCCTCCGTCAGCCTGCCAAACGCGAACGCCGCAAGCATCGCGCCCACCACCGGCGCCAGTACCTCTCCGGCGCCGGGCCGCCAGTTGCGCCAGTCCGCAGGTTTGCCGGTCAGCAAGAAGCCGGTCACGAGAGCAGCCGTGAGCAGGATCAGCGCTGACGCCCACACCAGCCCCTGGGACCCGAGGCCCGCGACTGACGAGAGGCTGGCGATGCTCCCAAGGCCGAGGAGCGTGAAGCCGACCAGGCTCATGCTGGGCGCCAGGGCTCTCATTCCGAAACGCTGCATCGCCGCAGAGAGAAGTTGCTGCACAGCCGCCGCGATCAGCAACGTGAACCACACGGCCCGGTTCTGCCCGGCGCCTTCGGTCAGGGCTGCTGCCAGCGCAGGAGCCAGCACCGTGCAGGCCAGGCGCGCGTTGAGCACCATGCGGTGCCGCAGTGCCCCGTCCGCCACGCAGGCCCGGACCGCCCAAAAGACGCAGGCCAGGAACAGCATCAGCGCAAACACGCCCTCACCGAGGTGCTGGCTGACGAGGGCTGCCAGCAACAGTGCCGGGAGTGGCGCGATCTCCGCGCGGCCGCGAAGCCTGGCAGCCAGCGCGAAGCCTGTGGCAAGGCTCAGCAGGACTGGAAACCACAGTGGCACCGGACTTGCAGATATCCGGGCCGGCAGGAAGAAGCCCGCGACGACGACGGCCAGCGCGTAGCCGGCCGTGGCCGCGAACTGGATGCCGAACGTGACGAACGCGTCACGCCGCCAGCGTGCCGTGCCCGCCTGCGGGCCGGCGTCGACCGTCCGTTGGTGCCCGCCGGACCCGCTTGCTGCCCGCGTGATCCAGCCTTCAAGGTGTCCGCCCATGAATGCCACTGCCACTGCCTGGGCGCCGACCACAACGGCAACGGTGAACAGGGCGACCGTCCCGCGTCCTGACACGTGCCAGATCCCCACCGTGGCCGCGATTGTCAGAGCCACCCTTGCGGCCCTGAAATACACCACCCGCAGACCAGCCGTCGTAACTGCAAACACGGCGAAGTATGCCCCGCAGGCGCCGAGGACCAGCGCATACTCGGCCTTGGTCAATCCCGGGCCACCGGGCAGGAACGGCGATAACGTGGCCGCAGCCGCGACACCTGGCACCACATAGGGGTGCAGTGCGGCAAGCGGCCCGGCGAAAATAGGCGGCAGCCAAGACGGGCGCCGATGCGACAACAACGTGAAGGCCACGGCCACGCTGATCATGGCCGCGAAATACCAAACGAGTGCTCCTCCGAGGACAGCAACCCCCGACCACGCCGTCGACACCACAAACGTCAACGAGAGGTAGGTCAGGACTTTACTGTCCAGCCTGATGGCGGCCGCCACATAGGCAGCGGTCCCCAGCAGGGACGTCAGCAACCAGGTGGCCGGCCCGTTGTGCCAGGCAAAGTTGTACAGTGCCAGGCCCGAAACCGGCACCAGCGCCAGCCCGGTGCCGGTGAAGGCAACGGCGGCCGGCCTCAACCGGGCGATCTTTGCATGCAGCCCGAAGCCCAGACAGTAGAACGTTGCGGTGACGGCTCCAACACCGGCGAAGCGCAGCATCGGGGGCAAACTGCTCCCGACGAAGAGTGCCGCAGCCGCCACCAGGAGCATGCTTGCGACGTAGAGCGTGATGTTGATGTTCTGCCGGTCCCGGCGTTCCCGGCGCGCCTGACGCTCGGCCGGCGTGACGGCACGCGGCACGGCACGGGCACCCGATGGGACTGGCGCGGGGGGACGCGGCTGTACCGCCCGTCCGGGGCCGGAGACATTTCCCAACCGGTCGGCGTCGGCCTGCCGGGTCAGTGCGGAGGATGCCGGTGCGGGCTGCCCGAAAGCGGCTGCCGCAGCGAGCGTTCCGGCAACTGGCGGAAGCACAGGAGGAGCCGCGTCCACAGAGACCCGCGCCGGGTTCACTTCCTGCGCCGCGGGTTGGTCCGCACTGGCCGGACGCCGCATTTGGTCTACTTGAGCCATGGCGTCCAGCCACCCCTGCAGATGACCGGCGCGGTACCCTGCGGCATACGACTCGTCCCTCATGTCGGGCCTTCTTCCATAAGACAACGATCCCCATTTATTTATCAAACGACTGGATAAATGGTAGCAAAAGAAAACCCCGCTGCACTGGGCAGCGGGGTTTCCTGTGGATTACCGAATCAAGGATTCGGATGGTCCGTGATCAGCAGAAACTACTTGATGATCTTGGTGACACGTCCCGAACCAACGGTGCGGCCGCCTTCACGGATTGCGAAGCCGAGGCCCTCTTCCATTGCGATGGGCTGGATGAGCGCAACGGTCATCTCAGTGTTGTCGCCGGGCATAACCATTTCCGTGCCCTCGGGCAGGGTGATAACGCCGGTTACGTCCGTGGTGCGGAAGTAGAACTGCGGGCGGTAGTTTGAGTAGAACGGGTTGTGACGTCCGCCTTCGTCCTTGGAGAGGATGTAGACGTTGGCCTCGAAGTCGGTGTGCGGGGTGATGGAACCCGGCTTGACGACAACCTGGCCACGCTCGACATCGTCGCGCTTCAGACCGCGGAGCAGGAGGCCACAGTTCTCGCCGGCCCATGCTTCGTCGAGCTGCTTGTGGAACATCTCGATACCGGTAACCGTGGTCTTCTGGACCGGGCGGATACCGACGATCTCGACCTCGGAGTTGATGGCGAGGGTTCCACGCTCGGCGCGGCCCGTAACAACGGTGCCACGACCGGTGATGGTGAAGACGTCTTCGATCGGCATCAGGAACGGCTTGTCGCGGTCACGTACGGGGTCCGGAACGGACTCGTCGACTGCAGCCATCAGGTCCTCAACGGACTTGACCCACTCGGGGTCGCCTTCCAGGGCCTTCAGGCCGGAGACGCGGACAACCGGAGCGTTGTCGCCATCGAAGCCCTGCGAGCTCAGGAGCTCGCGAACTTCCATTTCGACGAGGTCGAGGAGCTCTTCGTCGTCAACCATGTCGGCCTTGTTCAGCGCGACCAGCAGGTAGGGAACACCAACCTGGCGGGCCAGCAGAACGTGCTCGCGGGTCTGAGCCATCGGGCCGTCGGTAGCGGCAACCACGAGGATTGCGCCGTCCATCTGGGCAGCACCGGTGATCATGTTCTTGATGTAGTCAGCGTGGCCGGGGGCGTCAACGTGTGCGTAGTGACGCTTCTCGGTCTGGTACTCCACGTGGGAGATGTTGATGGTAATACCGCGCTGACGCTCTTCGGGTGCAGAGTCGATCGACGCGAAGTCACGCTTCTCGTTGAGAGTCGGGTACTTGTCGTACAGCACCTTGGAAATGGCGGCCGTCAGCGTCGTCTTACCGTGGTCAACGTGACCAATGGTGCCGATGTTGACGTGCGGCTTAGTCCGCTCGAACTTTGCCTTTGCCACAGGTTCCTCCTAGAACGTTTTCAAATGACATACCCTCCTGCCGCTCTTGTCGCGGCAGAAACTCAGGTAAGTCTACTTGGGGGGCTTTGGATTGGTGAAATTGCAGATTCAGGAACTAATACTAGTCCCTAGAGCCTGTTCGTGCAGATGGCCGGGACCCGGCTTGACCGGACGAATCCGACCGAGCCCCGGCCACCTGCACCGGCTGTGCTTTCCGTAACCGGCAAGCGCACCCGAGTTTTTCGCTGCGAAAAGTCCGAAGGACTACTCGCCGCGGGTCTTCTGGATGATCTCGTCGGCAACTGCCTTCGGGACCTCGGCGTAGCTGTTGAACGTCATGGAGTACACAGCACGGCCCTGGGTCTTCGAGCGCAGGTCACCGATGTAGCCGAACATGCCGGACAGCGGAACGTGCGCACGGATGACCTTGACGCCCTGTGCATCTTCCATGGACTGCATCTGGCCACGGCGGGAGTTGAGGTCACCGATAACTTCACCCATGTATTCCTCAGGGGTGCGGACCTCGACATCCATCAGCGGTTCAAGCAGAACCGGGTTCGCCTTGCGCGCAGCTTCCTTGAAAGCCATGCGGCCGGCGATCTTGAACGCCATTTCCGAAGAGTCAACATCGTGGTACGCGCCGTCAATCAGCGTGGCCTTGATGCCGACAACCGGGTAGCCGGCCAGGACGCCGTCGTTCAGCGCATCCTGGATGCCCGCGTCAACGGACGGGATGTACTCGCGGGGAACGCGGCCACCGGTGACCTTGTTCTCAAACTCGTACAGCTCGCCCTCGGCGGTGTCCAGCGGCTCGATCGCGATCTGGATCTTTGCGAACTGGCCCGAACCACCGGTCTGCTTCTTGTGCGTGTAGTCGTGGCGTTCGACGGCGCGCTTGATGGTTTCGCGGTAAGCAACCTGGGGCTTGCCCACGTTGGCCTCGACCTTGAATTCGCGGCGCATGCGGTCCACCAGGATGTCCAGGTGGAGCTCGCCCATGCCGGCGATGATGGTCTGGCCGGTGTCTTCGTTGAGGGACACCTGGAAGGTGGGGTCCTCAGCGGAGAGCTTCTGGATGGCCGTGGAGAGCTTCTCCTGGTCACCCTTGGTGTTCGGCTCGATGGCAACCGAGATCACGGGCTCCGGGAAGCTCATGGACTCGAGCACGATCTGGTTGTTGGCATCGCACAGGGTGTCGCCCGTGGTGGTGTCCTTCAGACCGATGGCTGCATAGATGTGGCCGGCGGTAGCACCCTCGACGGGCATTTCCTTGTTGGCGTGCATCTGGAACAGCTTGCCGATGCGCTCCTTCTTGCCCTTGGTGGAGTTGACCACCTGGGCGCCTGCTTCCACGTGACCGGAGTACACGCGGATGAAGGTGAGCTGGCCGAAGAAGGGGTGGGCCGCAATCTTGAAGGCCAGAGCCGAGAAGGGCTCTTCCGAGGAAGGCTTGCGGGTCAGTTCCTTCTCTTCGTCGCGAGGATCGTGGCCGACCATCGGGGGGACGTCGAGCGGGTTCGGCAGGTAGTCCACCACGGCATCGAGCATCGGCTGGACGCCGCGGTTCTTGAAGGCGGAGCCACAGAAGATCGGGTACAGCTCGGAGTTGATGGTCATCTTGCGGATGCCGGCCTTGAGCTCGTCGATCGAGATCTCTTCGCCCTCGAGGTACTTCTCCATGAGTTCCTCAGAGGACTCGGCGACCGTCTCAACGAGGTTCGCGCGGTACTCTTCAGCCTTTTCCTGCAGGTCGGCAGGGATCTCGCGGATTTCGTACTTGGCACCCATGGTCACGTCGCCCTTGGCGTCGCCCGGCCAAACCAGGGCACGCATGTAAAGCAGGTCGACGACGCCGATGAAGTCGTTCTCGGCACCGATGGGCAGCTGCATGACCAGCGGCTTGGCACCGAGGCGGCTGATGATGGTGTCTACGGTGAAGTAAAAGTCAGCACCGAGCTTGTCCATCTTGTTGACGAAGCAGATACGCGGAACGTTGTACTTGTCAGCCTGGCGCCAAACGGTTTCCGACTGCGGCTCAACGCCTTCCTTGCCATCGAAGACGGCAACTGCACCGTCGAGGACGCGCAGGGAGCGCTCAACCTCAACCGTGAAGTCAACGTGGCCGGGGGTGTCGATGATGTTGATCTGGTTGTTCTCCCAGAAGCAGGTCACGGCGGCAGACGTGATGGTGATGCCGCGTTCCTTTTCCTGTTCCATCCAGTCAGTGGTCGAAGCGCCGTCGTGCGTTTCGCCGATCTTGTGGTTCACACCCGTGTAGAACAGGATGCGCTCGGTTGTGGTGGTCTTGCCGGCATCAATGTGGGCCATGATGCCGATGTTGCGGACCTTACTAAGGTCGGTAAGCACGTCCTGTGCCACGGGGTCTCCTTTTGGGATGGACTACACGTTCGCCGCCGGCTCTGTTGAGCCGGCGGCGCCCGGGGAGTATTACCAGCGGTAGTGTGCGAAGGCCTTGTTGGACTCGGCCATCTTGTGGGTGTCTTCGCGACGCTTCACAGCGGCACCGAGACCGTTGGACGCATCCAGGATTTCGTTCTGGAGGCGCTCGGTCATCGTCTTTTCACGGCGGGCCTTGGAGTAGCCAACCAGCCAGCGCAGGGCGAGTGCGGTGGAGCGGCCCGGCTTGACCTCAACCGGGACCTGGTAGGTGGCGCCACCGACACGGCGGGAGCGAACTTCAAGCGAAGGCTTGACGTTGTCCATGGCCTTCTTCAGCGCTGCGACGGGGTCACCACCGGACTTGGCGCGTGCGCCTTCGAGGGCACCGTAGACGATGCGCTCTGCAGTGGACTTCTTGCCGTCAACAAGCACCTTGTTGATGAGCTGGGTTACCAGCGGGGAGCCGTAAACCGGATCCGAAACGAGCGGCCGCTTGGGGGCCGGACCCTTGCGAGGCATATTACTTCTTCTCCATCTTTGCGCCGTAGCGGCTGCGGGCCTGCTTACGGTTCTTCACGCCCTGGGTATCAAGGGCGCCACGGACGATCTTGTAGCGGACACCGGGGAGGTCCTTAACACGACCACCGCGGACGAGCACAATGGAGTGCTCCTGCAGGTTGTGGCCAACACCGGGGATGTAGGCGGTAACTTCCACGCCGCCGTTGAGGCGAACACGCGCCACCTTACGCAGAGCCGAGTTCGGCTTCTTCGGGGTGGTGGTGTAAACGCGGGTGCAAACACCGCGGCGCATGGGGCTGCCCTTAAGCGCGGGAGCCTTGGTCTTTGAGACCTTAGGCGTGCGGCCCTTGCGGACCAGCTGGTTAATCGTAGGCACTCTCGTGTTCTCCGTTTTATCCGGAGTGGCTGTTTCCGGCCACTCTCTTGTTGCGTTGCCCCGCCGCCCGAGCCCTGAAGAGGATCTTCATGGCGGCGAAGGCGAAGCCTTTAATAGTCGGATCGCATACCGGGAAGGAGCTTGCGATCCCATCAGTCCCTAGGCATGCAAAAATGTGGCATACGTTGCACAAGAACCCTGCAAACCGGAAACGTCGCTCTGGTCCAACCTTTCAGCTGATACCGGCGCACTCATCCACTGCCACAATAACAATTGGTAACCAGTCTACCACGGACAGTGTCCAGGCCTTAATCGACGGGTTAAAGGGGGATGGTCCCCCACCGTGCGGTGCGGGACCATCCCTTTCGGCTAAGCCGGCTTCTGCTGGTTAGCGGAAGTCGTTGCCGAGGTCGTAGTCATCCAGCGGGATGGCGTGGAACTCGGGAGCTCCGTCACCGCCCAGGGTGTCGTACGAGAAATCGCTGAATGCACTGGGGCCGGTGAACAGGTTGGCCTTCGCTTCTTCAGTGGGCTCGACCGTGACCTCCGTGTAGCGCGGGAGGCCCGTGCCGGCGGGGATCAGCTTACCGATGATGACGTTCTCCTTCAGGCCAAGCAGCGGATCGCTCTTGCCTTCCATGGCCGCCTGCGTCAGGACGCGGGTGGTCTCCTGGAAGGAAGCGGCCGAGAGCCAGGACTCGGTGGCCAGCGACGCCTTGGTGATGCCCATGAGCTCAGGACGTCCGGAAGCCGGAGTCTTGCCCTCGGACACAACGCGGCGGTTGGCCTCCTCGAACCGGCTCCGCTCGGCGAGCTCGCCGGGCAGCAAGTCCGATTCACCGGACTCGATGACCGTGACGCGCCGCAGCATCTGGCGGACGATAACCTCGACGTGCTTGTCGTGGATACCGATGCCCTGGCTGCGGTAGACGCCCTGGACCTCGTCCACCAGGAACTTCTGGGCGGCACGCGGACCCATGATGCGCAGGACCTGCTTGGGGTCCACGGGACCGTTGATCAGCTTCTGGCCAACGGTGACGTGGTCACCGTCTTCGATGAGCAGGCGTGAACGGCGCAGGACCGGGTAAGCGATCTCTTCCGTTCCGTCATCCGGGGTGATGACCAGGCGCATCTGGCGCTCGGACTCTTCGATGGTGATGCGGCCGGCTGCTTCGGCAATCGGCGCGACACCCTTCGGAGTACGGGCTTCGAAGAGCTCCTGGATACGGGGCAGACCCTGGGTGATGTCGTCGCCACCGCCGGCGGAAACTGCACCACCGGTGTGGAACGTACGCATGGTCAGCTGGGTACCGGGTTCACCGATGGACTGTGCGGCAATGATGCCCACGGCCTCGCCGATGTCCACGGTCTTGCCGGTGGCCAGCGAACGGCCGTAGCACAGGGCGCAGGTGCCGACGCTGGACTCACAGGTGAGGACCGAGCGGACCTTGACCTCGGTGATGCCTGCCTTGAAGAGTTCCGCGATGACGACGTCGCCGCAGTCGGTGCCGGCGGCTGCGAGGACATTGCCCTCGGAGTCCACGACGTCGACGGCCAGCGTACGGGCGTAGGCGCTGTTCTCGACGTTCTCGTCCAGGACGAGCTCACCGTTGGAATCGGCGACGGCGATGGGCGTGACCAAGCCGCGCTCGGTGCCGCAGTCTTCTTCACGGACGATGACATCCTGCGAGACGTCCACCAGGCGACGGGTCAGGTAACCCGAGTTGGCGGTACGCAGGGCGGTATCGGCCAGGCCCTTACGGGCACCGTGCGTGGCGATGAAGTATTCCAGCACCGACAGGCCCTCACGGTAGGAGGACTTGATGGGGCGCGGGATGATCTCACCCTTCGGGTTGGCCACCAGGCCACGGATACCCGCGATCTGGCGGACCTGCATCCAGTTACCACGTGCACCGGAGGACACCATGCGGTTGATGGTGTTCATCGGTGAGAGGCTCTCGCGCATCACCGAGGCGATGTCGTTGGTGGCCTTGTTCCAGATCTCGATCAGTTCCTGGCGACGCTCGTCGTCGTCGATCAGGCCCTTGTCGTACTGGCCCTGGATCTTGGCGGCCCGTTCCTCGTAACCGGCAAGGATTTCCGGCTTGGCAGCCGGGACCTCGATGTCGGAGATGGCAACCGTGACGCCTGAGCGGGTGGCCCAGTAGAAACCGGCGTCCTTCAGGTTGTCCAGCGTTGCCGCGGTGACGACCTTCGGGTAGCGCTCGGCGAGGTCGTTGACGATCCGGGACAGCTCGCCCTTGTCGGCAACAGCCTCGACCCAGGGGTAGTCCTCGGGCAGGGTCTCGTTGAAGAGGACCTGGCCCAGGGAGGTCTGGACGAGAGCGGGCTGACCCTGCTCCCAGCCTTCCGGAGCTTCCCAGCCGGCGTAGGGCACGAAGCCTTCGAGCCGGATCTTGACCTGCGAGTTCAGGTGCAGCTCGCGGGCGTCGAACGCCATGATGGCTTCCGAAACCGAACCGAAGATGCGGCCTTCACCGGCTGAACCCTTGCGCTTGGTGGTCAGGTGGTAGAGGCCGATGATCATATCCTGCGAGGGCAGGGTGACCGGGCGTCCGTCGGAGGGCTTCAGGATGTTGTTCGAGGACAGCATCAGGATGCGGGCCTCAGCCTGCGCCTCGGGGCTCAGCGGCAGGTGGACTGCCATCTGGTCACCGTCGAAGTCTGCGTTGAACGCGCCACAAACCAGCGGGTGCAGCTGGATTGCCTTGCCTTCAACAAGCTGCGGCTCGAACGCCTGGATGCCCAGGCGGTGCAGGGTGGGTGCACGGTTGAGCAGCACCGGGTGTTCGGTGATGATCTCTTCGAGAACGTCCCAGACCTGCGGGCGGTAGCGCTCCACCATCCGCTTGGCCGACTTGATGTTCTGGGCGTGGTTGAGGTCAACCAGGCGCTTCATCACGAACGGCTTGAAGAGCTCCAGGGCCATCTGCTTGGGCAGGCCGCACTGGTGCAGCTTCAGCTGCGGGCCGACGACGATGACCGAACGGCCGGAGTAGTCGACGCGCTTGCCGAGGAGGTTCTGGCGGAAACGGCCCTGCTTGCCCTTGAGCATGTCGCTCAAGGACTTCAGCGGACGGTTGCCCGGTCCGGTGACCGGACGGCCGCGGCGGCCGTTGTCGAAGAGGCTGTCAACAGCTTCCTGAAGCATGCGCTTCTCGTTGTTGACGATGATCTCCGGAGCACCAAGGTCAAGCAGGCGCTTGAGGCGGTTGTTCCGGTTGATCACGCGGCGGTAGAGGTCGTTCAGGTCGGAGGTCGCGAAGCGGCCACCGTCCAGCTGGACCATCGGGCGCAGTTCCGGCGGGATCACCGGGACGGCGTCGAGCACCATGCCGAGCGGGCTGTTGTTGGTGGTCAGGAACGCGTTGACCACCTTCAGGCGCTTGAGGGCGCGGGTCTTGCGCTGGCCCTTGCCGTTGGCGATGATGTCGCGCAGCAGGTCGGACTCAGCCTGCATGTCGAAGTTCTCAAGACGCTTCTTGATGGCCTCGGCACCCATGGAGCCTTCGAAGTACATGCCGTAGCGGTCGCGCAGTTCGCGGTACAGGCCTTCGTCACCTTCGAGGTCCGCGACCTTGAGGTTCTTGAAGCGGTCCCAGACCTGCTCGAGGCGCTCGATGTCGGCGTCGGCGCGCTTGCGCACGTTGGCCATCTGGCGGTCGGCGGAGTCGCGGGCCTTCTTCTTGTCCGCTGCCTTGGCGCCTTCGCCCTCGAGGCGTGCGATTTCGCCTTCGAGGTCGCGGGCGATCGCGGCGATGTCGGCGTCGCGGTTGTCGATCAGCTGCTTCTTCTCGATGTCGTGCTCAACCTGCAGGTTGGGCAGTTCCTCGTGGCGGGCGGCCTCGTCGACGCTGGTGATCATGTAGGCGGCGAAGTAGATGACCTTTTCGAGGTCCTTCGGAGCCAGGTCAAGGAGGTAGCCCAGGCGGGACGGAACACCCTTGAAGTACCAGATGTGCGTGACGGGAGCGGCCAGCTCGATGTGGCCCATGCGCTCACGGCGGACCTTGGCGCGGGTGACTTCGACGCCACAGCGCTCACAGATGATGCCCTTGAAGCGCACGCGCTTGTACTTGCCGCAGTAGCACTCCCAGTCCCGGGACGGGCCGAAGATCTTCTCGCAGAAGAGGCCGTCCTTCTCGGGCTTGAGCGTGCGGTAGTTGATGGTTTCCGGCTTCTTAACCTCGCCGTACGACCAGCCGCGGATGTCTTCCGCGGTGGCGAGGCCGATCTGCATGAGGCCGAAGGAGGATTCGCTGGACATATGGTCCCTGTTCTCTCTTGTTCTCTAAATTCTGAAGTCTTGACGGCGCCGGGGTTTCGACAGCTCAACCACCGGGCGCCCTGGGTGCGGGAGGAGGGAGGGGGCGTACGACGGCGGGTGGTCACCCGCCGTCGTCAGCCTCCTGCTAGACCTCTTCTACGGAGCTGGGCTCTGCGCGAGACAGATCGATGCCCAGTTCTTCCGCAGCCGTGAAGACTGCGTCATCAGAGTCACGCATTTCAATTGTGGTTCCGTCCGTGGAAAGCACTTCCACGTTCAGGCACAGCGACTGCATTTCCTTGATCAAGACCTTGAAGGATTCGGGAACACCCGGCTCGGGGATGTTCTCGCCCTTGACGATCGCTTCGTAGACCTTCACGCGGCCGTGGATGTCATCCGACTTGATCGTAAGGAGCTCCTGGAGCGTGTAGGCGGCGCCATAAGCTTCGAGCGCCCACACTTCCATTTCACCGAAGCGCTGGCCACCGAACTGTGCCTTACCACCCAGCGGCTGCTGCGTGATCATGGAGTACGGGCCGGTGGAGCGCGCGTGGATCTTGTCGTCCACCAGGTGGTGGAGCTTCAGGATGTACATGTAGCCGACCGAGATCGGATCCGGGAACGGTTCGCCGGAGCGGCCGTCAAACAAGCGGGTCTTGCCCGAGGAGTTGATCAGGCGGTCGCCGTCACGGGTCACGTTGGTGGAATCCAGCAGGCCCGTGATTTCCTCTTCGCGGGCACCGTCGAACACCGGCGTGGCAACAGTGGTGGGGCCACTCTCGCGCGGCAGGTTCGGCAGCTGCTTGACCCACTCGGGCTCGCCTTCGATCTTCCAGCCGGTCTTGGCAACCCAGCCGAGGTGCGTTTCGAGCACCTGGCCCACGTTCATGCGGCCCGGAACACCCAGCGGGTTCAGGACGATGTCAACGGGGGTGCCGTCGGCAAGGAAGGGCATGTCCTCGACCGGGAGGATCTTGGAGATAACGCCCTTGTTGCCGTGGCGGCCGGCGAGCTTGTCGCCGTCGGTGATCTTGCGCTTGGCGGCCACGTAGACGCGGACCAGCTGGTTCACGCCCGGGGGCAGCTCGTCGTCGTTGTCGCGGTCGAAGACGCGGACGCCGATGACGGTGCCGGACTCGCCGTGCGGCACCTTCAGGGAGGTGTCGCGCACTTCGCGGGACTTCTCACCGAAGATGGCGCGCAGCAGGCGCTCTTCCGGGGTCAGTTCGGTTTCACCCTTCGGGGTGACCTTTCCGACCAGGATGTCGCCTGCTTCAACCTCGGCACCGATGTGGATGATGCCGCGCTCGTCCAGGCCGGCCAGGACTTCCTCGGACACGTTGGGGATGTCACGGGTGATCTCCTCGGCACCAAGCTTGGTGTCGCGGGCATCGATCTCGTGCTCCTCGATGTGGATGGAGGAGAGGACGTCCTCGGCAACGATGCGCTGCGAGAGGATGATGGCGTCCTCGAAGTTGTGGCCTTCCCAGGACATGAATGCCACGAGCAGGTTCTTGCCGAGTGCAAGTTCACCCTGGTCCGTTGCCGGGCCGTCGGCGATGATGCCGCCGACTTCCAGGCGCTGGCCTTCGTTCACCAGGACGCGGTGGTTGTAGCAGTTGCCCTGGTTGGAACGGGCGAACTTGTTGATGCGGTAGTTGGTCTCGGTACCGTCGTCGTTGAGCATGATGACGAGCTCGGCGGAAACCTCGGTGACCACACCGGCCTTCTTGGCGATGACAACGTCACCTGCGTCGACGGCGGCGGCGCGTTCCATGCCGGTACCCACGAACGGGGCCTCGGAACGGACCAGCGGCACGGCCTGGCGCTGCATGTTGGCACCCATGAGTGCACGGTTGGCGTCGTCGTGCTCCAGGAACGGGATCAGGGCGGTTGCCACGGACACCATCTGGCGCGGGGAGACGTCCATGAACTCGACGTCGGCGGCGGGAACCAGGACAGGCTCGCCTCCACCACCACGGGCACGGACCAGGACAGTGTCCTCGGCGAACTTGTTGTTCTCGTCCAGCGGGGCGTTGGCCTGCGCGATCAGCACCTCGGCCTCGTCGTCGGCCGTCAGGTACTGGACGTCGTCGGACACGACGCCGTCCTTGACCAGCCGGTACGGGGTTTCGATGAAACCGAACGGGTTGATCCGGCCGTAGGACGCCAGCGAACCGATCAGGCCGATGTTCGGGCCTTCAGGAGTTTCGATGGGGCACATACGTCCGTAGTGGGACGGGTGCACGTCACGGACTTCCATGCCGGCACGGTCACGGGACAGACCACCCGGGCCAAGCGCGGACAGGCGGCGCTTGTGGGTCAGGCCCGAGAGCGGGTTGTTCTGGTCCATGAACTGGGACAGCTGGGACGTTCCGAAGAACTCCTTGATGGCTGCAACCACAGGGCGGATGTTGATCAGGGTCTGCGGCGTGATGGCCTCGACGTCCTGGGTGGTCATACGCTCGCGGACGACGCGCTCCATGCGGGACAGGCCGGTGCGGACCTGGTTCTCGATGAGCTCGCCGACGGCGCGGATGCGGCGGTTGCCGAAGTGGTCGATATCGTCGATTTCGACGCGCAGGTCCACTTCCTGGCCATCGCGGGTGCCCTTGATGGTCTTCTCGCCGGCGTGCAGCGCGACGAGGAACTTGATCATGGCAACGATGTCTTCAACGTGCAGGACCGAGGCTTCCTTGTCACCAAGGGAGCGGTCGATGCCGAGCTTGCGGTTGATCTTGTAGCGGCCAACCTTGGCCAGATCGTAGCGCTTGGAGTTGAAGTACAGGTTGTCCAGCAGGGACTGGGCAGCCTCGACGGTGGGCGGCTCGCCCGGACGCAGCTTGCGGTAGATGTCCAGCAGGGCGTCTTCGCGGGTCTCGGTGGCGTCCTTCTCCAGGGTTGCCCGCATGGAGTCGTACTGGCCGAACTCTTCGAGGATCTGGCCTTCGGTCCAGCCGAGGGCCTTCAGCAGGACGGTGACGGACTGCTTGCGCTTGCGGTCGAGGCGGACACCTACCTGGTCGCGCTTGTCGATCTCGAGCTCGAACCAGGCACCGCGGGACGGGATGATCTTGGCGGTGAAGATGTCCTTGTCGCTGGTCTTGTCAGCGGCGCGCTCGAAGTAGGCGCCCGGCGAACGGACCAGCTGTGAGACGACGACACGCTCGGTGCCGTTGACCACGAAGGTACCCTTCTCGGTCATCAGCGGGAAGTCGCCCATGAACACGGTCTGCTGCTTGATTTCGCCCGTGTTGTTGTTCATGAACTCGGCCTTCACGTACAGCGGAGCCGAGTACGTTGCGTCCCGGTCCTTGCACTCGGCCATTGTGTACTTGGGGTCAGCGAACTCCGGATCGGAGAAGCTCAGGGACATGGTGCCCTGGAAGTCCTCAATCGGGGAGATCTCTTCAAAGATGTCCGACAGGCCGGACGTGGTGGCGACGCTGAGATCGTTTTCTTCGACAGCCTTTGCCACGCGTGCCTGCCAGCGCTCATTGCCGACCAGCCAGTCGAAGCTGTCTGTCTGCAGGGCAAGCAGATTCGGAACGTCAAGAGGTTCGTGAATCTTTGCGAATGAGAGCCGGCGAGTGGCACCATCAGTGCTGTCGGCGGTGTTAGCGGTTTCGTTATTAGAGGTGCTCGAGGCGACCAAGAGGGATCCTTCCACAGACCTTCAGGCGTTTTCAGATCTCCCCCGCTGTGCACCCTGCGGAGTGACTCCGCAGCGCTACCATCCGGTTCCGCTATATGACCCGGGACCCGCGCTGACGATGCTGTGACGTTGTCACGGCACGTTTATTGCCAGCTGCCAGGCAAAGCCCACCGCTATATGAAGGCTGAAGGTAAACAGGGAAGACGCAAATATCTACGATACGGCAAAACAACCTACGTGTCTACCCCACATCCGGCCGGATTGCAAGCACCTGTTTTCACGCTGTGCACCAGGCACCCTACAGGCGCAGCGTGACGCCTTCCGCCGTGCAGGTTCCCGAGTTGGCGAAGACGGCGTCACGCACGGCGTCCTTGGACTCCTGGGCGGGCGTGCCGCCGGACTCAGCGGCAGCCGAGTGGTCGATCGCAAGCAGGCTGAGCGAGGCGAAGAGTCCCTCAAGGTCGCCGGAAACCGTGGCTTTGGCATCTTGGGCCTTCAGGTAGACGTCCTCGTAGCCTTTTGCATCGGTGGGGGAAACGGCAGCATAGTCCGCGAACAATGTGTTGAAGAGTTCACAGGCTTCCTTGGTACCCGCAGCCGCGTTGCCGGCGCCTGTTGACGTTGCTGACGCACGGGGCGTGCTGCCATCGCCGGACCGGACCGAGGGCGAAGCGGACGGCTGAGTTGAGTCCGCCGGCGACGGTGTCGATACCGAGCAGCCGGTGAGCACGGCAACGGCGGCAAGGGCTGCTGCGGCAAATGTCGTCTTCATGTTCTCGCTCCGTCCGTCACGGCCCCGGAACCGGTGTCCCCCTGGAAAGCCTCGCCCACCACCCTACGCAAGGCGCCGCCGTCGTGCACAATGCCGGGATGGGGACCTCTCCCCCGCCTGCCGCGGCCTCCCGCCCGGAGGGGAGGATTCCTGCCGCAACCGGGACGCCGGAATGCACACAGGCGATTCGGCGTTTGAGTATATGGGTGACCAGGCTCACGATAGCCTTGGTGGCTTACACCTGAACCGGATTGAAAGTGATGACCATGGGCAACTCTCCTGACAACAGTGACGTTGTCATCCTTGCAGCAGCGCGGACCCCGCAGGGCCGCATCAACGGCCAACTGTCCAGCCTGACGGCGGTGGACCTCGGCGCCCACGCCATCAGGGCTGCCTTGGCGGCCAGCGGCATTGATGCAGCCGATGTGGAAGCCGTGATCATGGGCCAGGTACTGCAGGCGGGTGCCGGCCAAAACCCTGCGCGGCAAAGCTCCATCGGCGCCGGGATCGGCTGGAACGTCCCCGCCGTGACGGTCAATAAGGTATGCCTCTCCGGGCTCACCGCCGTGATCGACGCCGCCCGCATGATCCGTGCCGGCGAAGCAGCCGTGGTGGTGGCCGGCGGCCAGGAATCCATGAGCCGGGCACCGCACCTGCTCCCCGGGTCCCGGCAGGGATGGACCTACGGCTCCATCCAGGCACTGGACGCAGCCGCCCACGACGGTTTGACCGACGCCTTCGACGGCGAGTCCATGGGGTTGTCCACCGAGACGCGCAACCTCACCCTGGGCATCGACCGGACCTCCCAGGACAACGTGGCCGCACAGTCCCACCAACGCGCGGCCCTCGCGGCAAAGAACGGAACGTTCGACGGCGAAATCGCCCCGGTCAGCGTGAAGCAGCGGAAGGGCGATCCACTGGTGGTGGACACCGACGAGGGCGTGCGCCCCAACACCTCCGTGGAGTCGCTCGCCGGGCTGCGCGCCGCATTCGTTACGGACGGAACCATCACGGCCGGCAACTCTTCTCCCCTGTCCGACGGCGCCACCGCACTGGTGCTCGCTTCCCGCGCCTACGCCGACGAACACGGCCTGGAGTACCTGGCCGTCGTCGGGAAGCCGGGCCAGGTTGCCGGACCGGACAACTCCCTGCATTCACAGCCTTCGCACGCGATCATGAATGCCCTCGGCAAAGCCGGCTGGGGCACGGCCGACCTGGACTTCATCGAGATCAACGAGGCCTTCGGTTCCGTTGCCGTGCAGTCGCTCAAGGATTTGGACTACCCCCTGGAAAAGTGCAACATCCATGGCGGGGCGATCGCCCTGGGGCATCCGATCGGGGCTTCCGGGGCGCGGCTGGCCGCGCACGCCGCCCATGAGCTCAAGCGCCGCGGGACGGGCAAGGCCGCGGTGGCCCTGTGCGGCGGAGGGGGGCAGGGCGAAGCGCTCCTGCTCTACCGCGACTAATGGCGGGCCTGACCGCAAACGGAACGGACGGCGTCGGGCGGGAACGTTTCCTGGCCGACGCCGCCGCGCGCGGCCTGCACGTTGACGTCATGGAACGTCCGCAGGCACCCAGCCTCGCCGAAGCGGCCGATATCCTGGGCATCCCGCCGGCCGACATTGTGAAGTCACTGGTGGTCAAGCACAAGGACGGTTCATTCCTGTTCGCGCTGGTTCCGGGCGACCGGCAGATTTCCTGGCCGAAACTCCGGTCCCTGCTGGGCGTCAACAAGCTCTCGCTGCCACCGGCAGACGTTGCCCTGGAAGTGACCGGCTACGAGCGTGGCACCATCACGCCGCTGGGCAGCACCACGGCATGGCCTGTCTATGCCGACGCCACGATCACCGGGCGCAGGATCTCCATGGGCGCCGGAGCCCACGGCTACAGTGCGTTCGTTGACGCCGACTCGCTGACCGCAGCCCTGGATGCCGTAGTCGCCGACATCTCAGATCCCGGCTGACCCTTCGGCCCCGCTTAAAGCAGGAAACCCCGCCCAACTGGCTCGCAGTGGGGCGGGGTTTCCCGAGGAAAAGGCGTTGTTACTTGAGGGTAACGGTGGCGCCTGCAGCCTCGAGCTGCTCCTTGGCCTTCTCGGCAGCTTCCTTGTTGGCGCCTTCGAGAACAGCCTTGGGGGCGCTGTCAACCAGGTCCTTGGCTTCCTTGAGGCCGAGGGAGGTGATGGCGCGAACTTCCTTGATGACGGCGATCTTCTTGTCACCGGCAGATTCGAGGATGACGTCGAAGTCGGTCTTCTCTTCAACCTCTTCAGCAGCTCCGCCACCGGCGGGGCCGGCAACTGCAACAGCAGCGGCGGTAACTTCGAAGGTCTCTTCGAAGAGCTTGACGAACTCGGAGAGCTCGATGATGGTCAGTTCCTTGAAAGCTTCAATGAGCTCTTCGTTGCTGAGCTTCGCCATGGTTGGCGTCCTTCCTGTTGTGGTGTCCGAGCGGCGCGGAGCCGGGCCTGACACCGGAGTCTGGTGGGGTAAAGAGAATTAGTTCTCTTCGGCAGCGGCAGCTTCGGCGGGTGCCTCGGCTACTGCTTCAGCTGAAGAGTCAGCAGATTCTTCAGCGGCAGGCGCTTCGGCAGCTGCCGGTGCACCGTTCTCTTCTTCAAGCTTGAGGCGCAGTGCGTCGATGATGCGTGCAGCTGCGGCGGCGGGTGCCTTGAGGACGCCCGCAACCTTGGCGAGCTGCAGCTCACGGGACTCGAGGGCAGCCAGGGCTGCAACCTCGGTGGCGTCCAATGCCTTGCCCTCGAAGTAACCGGTCTTGATGACCAGCTGCTTGTTGGCCTTGGCAAAATCCGTCAGGCTCTTGGCAGCGGCAACTGCGTCACCCTTGATGAACGCGATTGCAGTGGGGCCGGCAAGCTGGCCGTCGAATGCTTCGACGCCGGCTTCCTTGGCTGCAATGGCGGTCAGGGTGTTCTTGACGACCGCGAACTTGGTGTCCTGGCCGAGAGAAACACGCAGCTGCTTGAGCTGTGCAACGGTGAGCCCGCGGTATTCGGTCAGGACAGCGGCGTTCGATTCCTTGAAATCGTTAGTGATCTCAGCTACTGCTGAAACCTTGGTAGGCGTTGCCATAACCCTCCTTCCGGGGATAGTGCCGGTATTCGACGGTCCCCGCTCAAGAGAGCTAAAACTAAAAACGCCCCGCGCAGATGCACGGGGCTTGGCTCAACACGGCTGAGCCGTGGAGCTTTGCTTCGTTCACCTGCGCCGGCCGCCCTGCGTTGAGGGTCCTTCGTCCGGAAACCTACTGTGGCCTCCGGCGCACAACTGCAGAGTTGAGCCATGAACAGGAGAGTGGATTTCCAACAACCGACGGTCTTTGGTACTCCCAGCTTACGTGAGGGAGCACCGGTCCGCCAAATCGGGCGTCAGCTGGTGCTGGTCCGCAAGGTGGGAAGTTCCTTTTGCCAGATACCCGTCACCCCTGCCGTCTGGAACCCAAGCTGCTTGTTGACCGTAAGCAGGTACCGGTTCTCGGGGGCATTCCAGGTGTAGATGATGCGGGCATCCGGGAACTGCTCGCTGAGCCGCTCCATGTTGGCCACTTTGATCAGCAGGCCCAGCTTGTTGCCGCGGTGCTCCTGCAGGACCAAGGTATCGTCCTGGAAAACGACGTCGGCGCGGTGGGCCAGCACGGTGATGGTGGTCAGTCCCACCAGCGATCCCGTGGCGATGTGCTCGACGGCGGTGACCACCGTCCGCCTTCCCTGCGCGATGGCGACGTCTTCGGCCTCACGCAGGATCCCGCCGTCGAACACCATGTCCTGCTCAACCGGCACGTCCAGGGAGGGGTCGACGTCGGCACCCGCCTGGTTCTCCAAGACCGCCACGGCCTCCAGCCACTGGTCCGGGCAGCGGTCCGTCCAATGGTGCAGCCGGTACCGGCCGCCATTGGCTTCCTCGGCCTCAGCCTGGAGGTCGGCCACCAGCTTCGTGTCGAGGGGAAGCATGCAGGAACTGAACTGCTCAATGTGCTGGAGTGTGTACCCGGTCCGCTGCGCGAACTCCACCTCCCGGCTTTCCAAGGGAACGAACCCCTGGCCGCTGCCCGGGACCAACTGGGCCTGACCAAATTCGTGGAGTGATGCGCCGGGGTGGTTGGTGTCCACCAGGATCATGGTGCGTCCCTCGCCGCGAGCCAGCTGTTCGGCCGCCTCAAGCAGGCGCCGGCCCACGCCCTGGCGCTGGAACTCGGGCAGTATGTCCAGGGTGAGTTCGGCAAGGTCCAGGTGGTCCGTCAGCGGCAGCGCGATGTCCACAGTGCCCACGATGTCTCCGTCCACCTTGGCGACGAGGATCAGCTGCCGCTCATAGGGATCAGCGAACTCGAGCAGTTTTTCCAGCGGACCGTAGGCGAGATCGTCACTCCCCCAGGTCTGCATCCGCACCTTGCGCCCCACCTCGACGGCGGCCAGGAAGTCGGCTGCGTCCGGGGTGTCCAGGGAATCCGGAATCCACAGCTGTTCGATCTTTACGTCTATCGCCATTCGGGCATCATCCCAGCCGTTTCTGCCACTCACCTTCATAGCCGGCAGGCTTGAATCCAAGTGCGGTATTAATCGCCAGCATATGCTGGTTTTCGCTGGCATTCCATGTCAGGACCGAGCGCGCCGGGGGCCACTTTTCCTGCGCGCGGCGGAGGTTGGCCACCTTGACCAGCATGCCCAGCCGATGCCCGCGATGCTCTGCCGACACCAAGGTGTCTTGCTGGATCAGCGACTCCGGCACCTCGGGGCGCCAGGTGAGGACCGTGTACGCCACCAGCTCGCCAGTGGGCCGGTGCACGGCGGCCGCCACGGAAGACTGGACGCCACTGCGGACAAGGGCCGATTCGTCCCCCCGGACCCGGGCCGCATCCCAGTCCTCGCGTTCCCAGTCCATGCCCGCGGTAGGCGCATCCGTGCTCATTCGCTCCTTGAGCCGGGCAAAGGCGGCAACAAGCTCTTCCGGGCAACGATCATCCCAGGCCGTCAGCGTGTAGCACTCTGCACGCGCGATCCCTTCCGCTTCGAGCCGGGCCAGCCGGTCACCAGCCACGGGCAGGGCCAGCCGGCTGGAGCGTTCCACCTGTTCCAGCTGGTAGCCCGCGGACAGGGCAAAAGCGCTTGCGGGGTGGTCCAGTGGCAAGTGCCCGGCCCCGGACTTCGCGGCCAGCCTGCCGGCGCCATGTCCCGAAGCGTCCAGGGGTATTTCGTGGAAGCCGCCAAGGGATGACCGGCCCCGGGAGTGGGCCACGGCCTCGACATGGCCCAGCAGCGCACGCCCGATCCCCCGGCGGCGCCAGCGGGGAACCACCAGGACCTCAATGCCCGCCGTGGCCGTGTTGTCCCGCAGCGGGAAGGTGACCGAGCACAGGCCCACCGGTTCGCTGCCGATCCGGGCCAGGAAGAGCTGCCGTTCTTCATAGGGGTTGCCACGCCAGTACTCAAGCGCCTCCTTGTCGGTCAGGCAACGCTCCAGGCTTCCCCACACAGCCATGTCCTCCGCTGCCCGCATGGACTTGCACTCCCGGAAGTCCACCAACGTACCGGAGGGACCTTGGCCGCTTCCGGCGGCAGGGATCGCGACGGCGGCAATCACCAGTACGTCACGTGCCGGCAGAGGCGGGACGCCAGCGGGGTCCGGATTATCCATGCAGCCAGCTTAGGCAAATACGCCGGACAACAAAGGAGCCCGCCCCGGCGCATGCGCCTCGGGGCGGGCTCCTGATGCTCCGGGATCAGCCCGGGGCAGGAACTTTCATCAAGGACTAAGCCTCGGTGAGCACCTTGGTGACGTTGGGGTCGACGGAGATGCCGGGACCGAACGTGGTGGCAACGGTGGCCTTCTGGATGTAGCGGCCCTTGGCAGCGGACGGCTTCAGGCGAAGGACCTCTTCCAGGGCTGCTGCGTAGTTCTCGGCCAGCTTGATGGCGTCGAACGACACCTTGCCGATGATGAAGTGCAGGTTGGAGTGCTTGTCGACGCGGAAGTCGATCTTTCCACCCTTGATGTCGTTGACGGCCTTGGTGACGTCGGGGGTCACGGTGCCCGTCTTCGGGTTCGGCATCAGGTTACGCGGACCAAGGACCTTACCGAGGCGGCCAACCTTGCCCATGAGGTCAGGGGTGGCAACGGCTGCGTCGAAGTCGGTCCAGCCGGCGGCGATCTTTTCGATCAGGTCGTCGGAACCAACGAAGTCGGCGCCGGCTGCGATTGCTGCCTCAGCCTTGTCGCCCGTGGCGAAGACCAGGACGCGGGCGGTCTTACCGGTGCCGTGGGGCAGGTTGACCGTACCGCGGACCATCTGGTCAGCCTTGCGGGGGTCAACGCCCAGGCGGAAAGCCACCTCGACGGTTGCGTCGAACTTGGACGGGTTGGTGTCCTTGGCCAGCGTTACTGCCTCGAACGGTGCGTAGTGCTTCTCCGCGTCGATCTTGGCGGCTGCTGCCTCATATGCTTTGCTGCGCTTTGCCATGCTGCTTATTTCTCCTTGTGCAGTTGTGGTCTGCGGACCGCGCTGGGCCCTGCCACAGTCGGTGATCCGGTTCGTTATCCGGCCCGGATGACCGACATTTCAATGTGTTTGGTACCGGTGTCCCGGCGGTGCCGCCCGTCGTCGTCAATTACCTTGACGCTGGACAGCGGGAAGGGTGGTTAGCCCTCGACGGTGATACCCATGGAGCGGGCGGTGCCGGCGATGATCTTGGCTGCGCCTTCGAGGCTGGTGGCGTTGAGGTCTTCCATCTTGGTGGAGGCGATCTCGTTGACCTGGGCCTGGGTCAGCTTGGCAACCTTGACGGTGTGCGGGGTGGATGAACCCTTGGCAACGCCTGCAGCCTTCTTGATGAGCTCTGCAGCCGGCGGGGTCTTGGTGATGAACGTGAAGGAACGGTCCTCGTAGACCGTGATTTCCACGGGGATGACGTTTCCGCGCTGGGCTTCCGTCGCAGCGTTGTACGCCTTGCAGAATTCCATGATGTTGACACCGTGCTGGCCAAGCGCGGGACCGATCGGCGGGGCCGGGTTGGCGGCACCTGCCTGGATCTGCAGCTTGATGAGGCCGGTGACCTTCTTCTTGGGAGCCAATGTAGGGTCCTTCTCTCAATAACGTCCTGGGGCACAGGAGCGTGCCTCAGGTTTGTGGCCGCCATGGCAAGGCGGCCGGCCGTTCCGGCGCCGCTAAGCGGGCGGTGCCGGAACGAATTCTCGGTTGGTCAGATCTTGGTGACCTGGTTAAACGCCAGGGTGACGGGCGTTTCGCGCTCGAAGATGGAGACCAGCACCACGAGGGTCTGGGACTCGGGCTTGATCTCGGAGATCGTGGCGGGAAGGGTCTCAAACGGGCCTTCCTTCACGATGACGGACTCGCCGACCTCGAAGTCGACGGCCACGGGAGCCTGGTTCTGCTTGTTGACCGGCTTGCCCTTTTCGGCCTGCTCTTCCTCGAAGACCGGGGCGAGCATGGAGAAGACCTCGTCCAGGCGCAGCGGGACCGGGTTGTGGGCGTTGCCCACGAAGCCGGTCACGCCGGGGGTGTGGCGGACGGCGCCCCAGGAGGCGTCGGTCAGGTCCATGCGGACCAGGACGTAGCCGGGGATGCGGACGCGGTTGATCACCTTGCGCTGGGCGTTCTTGATCTCCACGACTTCTTCCATGGGCACCTGGATTTCGAAGATGTAATCTTCCATGTCCAGGGTCTGGATGCGGGTTTCAAGGTTGGCCTTCACGCGGTTCTCGTAACCTGCGTAGGAGTGGATGACGTACCAGTCACCCTCCTGGCGGCGCAGTTTGGCCTTGAACTCCTCGGCGGGATCAGCGGCTGCGGTGGCCGCTGCGGCGGCGAGGGCGTCGGCGGACTCGTCGTCGCCGTCTTCCGTGGCGTCGGCTTCTTCACCGGCGGCACCGTCAGCATCGGAGCCGGCGTCGTCGGATTCGGGCGCGAAGGACTCAACCTCGGACTCTTCACCGGCTTCTGCCGCGACGTCCTGGGACTCTTCCAGCCCAGACTCGGTTACCTCGAGCTCCTGCTCAGACACTTGGTCTCCTGCTTCCTCATTGCCTAACATGCCTATTTAAATGGCTCAATTCCGCACACCGGCGCTTCCCTTCCGGTTTCCCGGACGAAACACGCGGCCTGCGGACCATCCAGCCTTAGCTGTCCGTCGAGCCGGTACCGCCGAAGATCCAGCTGACAGCGGTTCCGAAACCAATGTCCAGCAGGCTGACGATGACCATCATGATGGCCACGAACACCAGCACCACGAGCGTGTAGTTGATCAGTTCCTTGCGGGTGGGGGCCACAACCTTCTTGAGTTCGCCAATGATCTGGCGGACAAAGAGAGCAATGCGGGCGAAGAAGCTTGCCTTGGCTTCCTTCTTAGCTGGGCGGCCCTTGGAGCTGCTGGCAGCTGTTTCGGTCACCTGGTCCTCGCTCATCTTTGCAATGGTGGATTACCCGGCCCTGATCAGAACCATGGTTGCTGCGCCTGCCCCGGGCTTTCGCCCGGAGACAGCTTGCGCAGGGCAGACAGGACTCGAACCTGCAACCTGCGGTTTTGGAGACCGCTGCGCTACCAATTGCGCCACTACCCTATGGAGTGAATGCCACTCTTTGACGACCCATGCACCAGTTTGAACTGGGGCGCACGCCATCATCCGTGTTTCAACACCGGTGAACCAGTCTACGCAAGAAGTCCGCGTAGGTAAAACCGGCCCGACCCGGCCCATCCGCCGGCCGGTCCGACTTGTGCAGCAGTCAGCAGTCACAAAACCAAACCGGCTCCCCGGAGGGTCCGCTGAACAGCTTAGAGTAGAACTCGTCGAAACCCACATTCCAGCCTTCAGGCTGCAAGCGAAGAACGGACCTGCCATGTCTGCCGCCCGCGTTTCCAAGCGCATATCCGCAATTGCCGAATCCGCAACCCTTGCCGTTGATGCCAAGGCGAAGGCGCTCAAGGCAGCAGGCCGGCCGGTTATTGGCTTCGGCGCGGGCGAACCCGACTTCCCCACCCCGGACTACATTGTCCAGGCCGCCATCGAAGCGGCCGGCCAGCCCAAGTACCACCGCTATTCCCCTGCGGGCGGCTTGCCGGAGCTGAAGAAGGCCATTGCCGAAAAGACCCTCCGGGACTCGGGCTATACCGTTGACCCCTCGCAGGTGCTGGTCACCAACGGCGGCAAGCAGGCTGTGTACAACACGTTCGCCACCTTGGTGGATCCGGGCGACGAAGTGATCGTGCCCACCCCGTTCTGGACCACCTACCCCGAGGCGATCCGCCTGGCCGGCGGCGTGCCCGTGGAAGTTTTCGCAGGGCCCGAGCAGGAGTACCTGGTAACCGTCGAGCAGTTGGAAGCGGCTGTCACGGACAAGACGAAGATCCTGTTGTTCGTCTCGCCGTCGAACCCCACCGGCGCCGTCTACTCGCCGGAGCAGGTGGCTGAGATCGGCAAGTGGGCCGCAGCAAAGGGCCTCTGGGTTGTCACGGACGAGATCTACGAGCACCTCACCTACGACGGCGTCCCCTTCACCTCCATCGCCACTGCAGCCCCCGAACTTGGCGACAAGGTGGTCATCCTCAACGGCGTCGCCAAGACGTACGCGATGACCGGCTGGCGCGTGGGCTGGATGATCGGCCCCGCCGACGTCATCAAGGCCGCCACCAACCTGCAGTCGCACGCCACGTCCAACGTCTCCAACATCATGCAGATTGCGGCCCTCGCCGCCGTGTCCGGTCCGCTGACCGCGGTCGATGAGATGAAGGTGGCCTTCGACCGCCGCCGCAAGGCCATCGTCGCCGGCCTGAACGCCATTGACGGCGTGGAATGCCCGACGCCGAAGGGCGCCTTCTACGTCTACGCGGACGTCCGGGGGCTGCTGGGCAAGGAATTCCCCACCGCGTCAGGCACCGCCACGCCTCAGACGTCTGCCGAGCTGGCCGCCCTGATCCTGGATGAGGTAGAGGTGGCTGTGGTCCCCGGCGAGGCGTTCGGCCCGTCCGGATTCGTGCGCCTCTCCTACGCACTGGGCGATGACGACCTCGCCACCGGCGTCCAGCGCCTGCAGGACTTCCTGGGCAAGGCCCAGTAGACGCCCGCTCACTTCCGGCCGGTTAGACACCGACGCCCGCTCACTTTCCTTGAGGAAGTGAGCGGGCGTCGGTGTTTAAGGCGTCAAAGGTGAGCTGGCGTCGGTTAGAGGAGGCGGCGCTCGGCGGCCCACTTGGTCAGCTCATGCCGGCTGGAAAGCTGCAGCTTCCGGAGCACCGCGGACACATGCGTTTCCACCGTCTTGATGCTGATGAAGAGTTCCTTGGCCACTTCCTTGTAGCTGTAGCCCCGGGCGATGAGCCGCATGACCTCCAGTTCGCGTGCCGAGAGCTTGTCCAGCTCGTCGTCGGCAATGTCCGCGGGAGCGGTTCCGAATGCGTCCAGGACGAACCCGGCCAGGCGCGGAGAGAACACGGCGTCGCCGCCGGCCACCCGGAACACGGCATCAGTGATCTCGGCGCCGGAAATTGTCTTGGTGACATAGCCCCTGGCCCCGGCGCGGATCACCGCCACCACGTCCTCCGCTGCGTCGGAAACGCTCAGGGCCAGGAAGCGGGTGGCGGAGAGGAGGGGTGCGGAGCCGGCGATGACTTCCCGGCCGCCGCCCCCCAGCCCACCGGGCAGGTGCACGTCCAAGAGGACGACGTCGGGCCGCTGCTCGGCGATCACGGCGATGGCCTGTTCCACGGTGGCGGCTTCCCCCACCACGTGGATGCTGGCGTCGAGGTCGGCCTTCAACCCGGAGCGGAAGATCGCGTGATCGTCCACGATCACCACCCGCACGGATTTGGCCGGTCGGGCGGCTGCGCCCCCTGTTCCCTGGATGGTGCTCATGGTTTCCCTTCCGCGTTCTCCGCTGCCGGCAGCCTCAGCCGAACCTCGGTGCCGTCATCCGTACTGAGGATGGCAGCCGAGCCGCCATGCCTTTTCATTCTGCCGATGATCGATTCCCGGACGCCAAGCCTGTCCGAGGGAACGTTCCCCAGCTCAAAACCGGGGCCCCTGTCCTTGATGAAGATCTCGGCTTGCCCGTCCGAAGCCTCAAGATAAACGGACACCGTTCCGCCGCCGTGCCGGGAGGCATTGAGCATCGCCTCACGGCTGGCCTGGACCAAGGCTTCGTGAGCCTCCGTCATGTCGGCGTCACCCACCGTGACCACCTCCACTGCGTTGCCGAGCAGGTCCTCCACCTCGGCGGCTGCGGCCTTGATCCGGTCCGACAATTGGCCGCTTTCCCGTCCGTGGTCCTGAAAGAGCCAGCCACGCAACTCACGCTCCTGCGCGCGGGCCAGGCGGACGACGTCGTGCTCGTTGCCCGCCCGCCGCTGGATCAAGGCGAGCGTCTGCAGCACTGAGTCGTGCAGGTGGGCCGCGATCTCCGCGCGTTCCGTTTCCCGGATGCGGCCCGCACGCTCGGCTTCGAGGTCCCGCCAGAATTTCAAGGCCCACGGCAGCAGGACCAGCACCACGCCGCCCAGGACCGCCACGGAAGCCAGCAGCGCAAGCCACGTCTGTTCCCAGGAACCCGAGCCGGACACCATCACCAGGACACCGGCAACCACCAGCGCCAGCCCCGCTGCGAGCCGGCCCCAGCCGCCGGCCTGGTCCGCCTTGGTCTTGTCCACCAGTCCCGCCCGGCGGGTCTCGTCCAGTTGCATCCAGGCGATCGAGGCGCCACCCAGGACAGCGGCGGCGGGGATGAGGGTGCCCAGGGACACATCAACACCCAGCAACTGGGCGATCATGATCCCGGCGACCAGCAGGAGCCCGCAGCCGAGCAGGATCTCCTTGCCGTAGCGCATGCCCCGCACCCGGAACCAGGGAGCGCCGGGGGTTGCGCCCGTGCCGGCCGGGCCGGAGCCCGCGGCACCCGTGGGACTTCCGTCGTCGTCCGTTGTTGCGGCGGCGGGCCGGCTCACCGCCGGGGCAATGGGCGACGCCGGGCGGCGGGTATTGCGCCGGGCAGCCTCATCCGCGGTGGGAACCATGATCCAGAGCCACGCGTAAAACACCAGGCCGGCCCCGCCTGCGAAGGACGCGAGGACCATGCCCCAGCGGACGGTCTTCACGGGCCACCCGAGGTGCAGGGCCAGGCCGGAGCACACGCCGGCGATGACCCGGTCACTGCTCCGGGCCAGGGGCGGCCGCGCGGGGAGGGTTGTCATGGATCAATCCAAGCATGGATCAGGGTAGCCCGGACCGGGTTGTGCGCTTTCCCGGGGGTGGCTCAGGGACCGTTCAGGGTTTCCCCCAGTAGAGCGGCGACGGGCTTGGACGGGAGGATCGAAGTATGAACTCGCAGACCCCTTCCCCCGACGACGAACACCCAACCGGGCCGTTGCCCGGCTCCGGCAACCAGCGGCCCACCGAGCCGCTGCCGGCCTCCGACGCGATTCCTCCGGGCCCGGCGTCGGGCCCCGCCCAGGGCGGCCCCGGCGGTTCGCAGGATGGCCCCACCGCTCCCCCAGCTTCCGACCCGGCACAGGGCTATGCCTTCCACGCCGGCCCCACCCCGCCAGCAGCCTCAAGCGACTTCTTCGGCTGGATCCGCAGCCAGGGCATCTCCCGGGGCAGCGACCGCTGGATCGGCGGCGTCTGCAGCGGCATAGCCCACCGGCTCGGCGTGGACCCCATCATCATCCGCGGCGCCCTTATAGTCCTGACCCTCCTGGCAGGCATCGGCGTACTGCTCTACGGCCTGGCCTGGGCCTTCCTCCCGGAACCGGACGGCCGGATCCACGTCCAGGAAGCCGGCGCGGGCCGCTGGTCCAGTGGCATGACGGGCGCACTGATCGCCACCGTCCTCGGATTCACCGGCCTGGGCGGAGGGTTCTGGGGGTGGAGCCACAACGGCTTGAGCGGCCTCCTCTGGACCGTGTTCTGGGTGGCCGGCGCGATCTTCCTGATCTACCACCTCTCCCAGCGCAACAAAGCACGTCCCACCATGGCGGGCCATGCTCCGGCGGCTCCGGGTGCGCCATACACGGCGGGACGGCCAGGTTCCGAACACACGTCGTCCTTCTCCGCGGCCACCACGTCCGGCCCCGCCCAGGCGTTCCCTCCAGCGCCCGCCTATGGCGGCGGCACCGCCGGCGGGCCCGCAGGGAATGGCCCGGGAGCATTCGGAGGGACCGGCGCCCCGGGCGGTTCCGGCGGGGACGGATACCCGGCGCCGTGGGTTCCGCCGCGGCCGCCCAAGCCCCGGCCGGCCGGCCCGGGTGCCCCCGCCGTCGCCATCGCCACCGGCTCTGCCCTGCTGGTGGGCGGAGGCCTCAAGGCACTGGACGCCGGGCATGTCATCGACCTTGGCGGCTCCGGCAACGCGATTGTCTGGGCCAGCGCCGCGGCAGTCCTGGGCCTGGGCATCCTCGTGGCGGGACTGCGCGGCCGGACCTCGGGGATCCTGAGCCTGTTCGCCGTGATCGCCCTGGTTACCGGCGGCGTCTACAACGTGGCGAACGACGGCAGGATGCGTTTCCAGCAGGTGGACTGGAACCCCGCCAGCATCGAGGAGGCGCGCGGCGGCATCGACATCACCGCCGGACGGGGAACCGTGAACCTCACGGACCTGTCCCCCTTAGCCCCCCTGACCTCCGACGTCGTGGTTCCGCTCGATATCACGGCCAGCAACGTCACCGTGGTGATCCCGCAGAACGTGCCCGTGGATATCAAGGCGGACATGACCATAGGCAACCTGAACGAGGCCACAGGCCAGCGCGGCGGGACCACCACCCGCGAGAGCAGCTACAACGCGGACAAACCCGGCAACCACCTGGTGGTGCGGATCGATGGCACCTTCAGCAACGTCACAATCCAGGAAGGCAACTGACATGGACAGCAACATTCCGACGACGGCGGGCCACGAGCCTGCCGATGCGGCGCCGGCCAGGGTGGGAACCGTGGTGTGGGGCCTGATCGTCCTGGCTTTGGCCGCGCTGATCATCGTGGCGCAACTGGGCATCGTCACCCTCAACGGGACCTACGTCCTGATCGGCCTCATGATTGGCGCCGGAGTGGCCCTGGTGGCCGGCGGCCTGCTCTCTGCCCGCAAACGTGACAACGACCCACTGAAAAGGAAGTCTTGAACCATGGATAAGTTCTTCAGCATTGTCAGGGGCCTTGGCCTGAAGCGCGGCCCGCAGCGCTGGCTCGGCGGGGTGCTGGGCGGCATCGCGGCCAAGCTGAACGTGGACGTGGCCTACGTGCGCATCGCATTCCTGCTGTTCTGCCTCCTCCCGGGACCCGCCGTCGTCTTCTACCTGCTGGCCTGGGTGGTGCTTCCGGACCAGCGCGACGAGATCCCGCTGCAAACCTTCCTGGAGCGCCGCTCGACCAACGGCCCACGGATGTAGCTACGGAAGGTGCCTCCCCCACTGGGGGACCAGGCCCCCGCCCTCGTGAACGGATCACGGATGCGGGGGCTTTTTCCTGTCCGCGGCCACCCGCCGGGAAAGCGCACCGCATGTAACCGGTTTGTGTCGTACCCCACACACCCCACTACACTTCTAGGTGAGCTCAGCGTGGCGCTCTGCCTGTAAACCTTCTCCCAGGATTTGAGCTGAACATGAAAATTGGAATCCTTACCAGTGGTGGCGACTGCCCCGGCTTGAACGCCGTGATCCGCGGCGCCGTGCTGAAGGGCATCGCCATCCACGGCCACGAATTCGTCGGATTCCTCGATGGCTGGCGCGGCGTGGTGGAGGGCGACATCATCGACATCCCCCGCACCATGGTCCGCGGCATCGCGAAACAGGGTGGCACCATCCTGGGCACCTCCCGCACCAACCCGTTCGAAAACGGCGGCGGCCCCGAGGCCATCAAGGCCCACATGGACCGGCTGGGCATCGACGCCATCATCGCGATCGGCGGTGAGGGAACGCTCGCCGCCGCCAAGCGCCTGACCGACGCCGGGCTGAAGATTGTCGGTGTCCCCAAGACCGTGGACAACGACCTCGACGCCACCGACTACACCTTCGGCTTCGATACCGCCGTCCAGATCGCCACCGAAGCGATTGACCGGCTCCGCACCACCGGCGAGTCCCACCACCGCTGCATGATCGCCGAAGTCATGGGCCGGCACGTGGGCTGGATCGCCCTGCACGCCGGCATGGCCGCGGGTGCGCACGCCATCCTCATCCCGGAGCAGAAAGTCAGCATCGAGCAGATCACCGAGTGGGTCAATGAAGCCCACGCCCGCGGCCGCGCGCCGCTGGTGGTGGTGGCTGAGGGCTTTGTCCCGGAGCACATGGAGAGCCCGCACTCCGAGCGCGGCCTGGACACGTTCGGCCGGCCCCGGCTGGGCGGCATCGCCGACCAGCTCGCGCCCGAGCTGGAGGCCCGGACCGGCATCGAAACCCGGGCAACCATCCTGGGCCACATCCAGCGCGGCGGCGTACCGTCCGCCTTCGACCGCGTCCTGGCCACCCGGCTGGGCATGGCCGCCATCGATTCCGTGGTGGAGGGGTACTGGGGCACCATGGTGGCGCTGAAGGGAACCGATATCCACCACGTCGCGTTCCAGGAAGCCCTCGGCCAGTTGAAGACCGTTCCGCAGAACCGGTACGACGAAGCGGCTGTCCTGTTCGGATAAGCCGCAAGGCCCCCCTAGGCTGGGACCATGACACTCGACCCCGGCTCTGCTGCCATCATCCAGTTGGCGTGGGCACGCCGGCTGGGCCTTGACGACGACGCGTTCGGGACCGGACTCGCCTCGGCCGAACGGATTGTGCGGGCCGACGAGTCAGTCCGGACCGTTGAGTTCGTGCGGCTTTTCGGAAGTTCGGTGCTGGTGGGGCCGCAGAGCGTGATCGACGCCGCCGCCGGCATCCCGGATGAGGAAATGGCCCAGCACGTGACCCTCCTGACCCTCACCAGGGACCGAGGCGGTCACGGCCTCGGTGCCGCGGCACTGTTCTTCGCGGACGACCTGCCCCTGCAGCAGCCCTCCGACGAGCTCACCGTGTCCCACGGCAACCCCGAGGCCATCGAGCTGGAGGGCCGCTGCCCGCCCGATGACGTCAACGAAGTTGGCCTCTCCGAGCTGGAAAACCGGTACACAATCGTCCACGAGCAGGATGGCCGGCGCGTGCCCTTGGCCTGCGGGGCCTACGGCGAGTGGGAAGGCCTGCTGGCGAACATGGGGGTCTTGGTCGACCCGGAGTGGCGCCGGCGCGGCCTTGGTTCCCTGGCGGGCTCCATCGCGGCCCACGAAGCACTCGCAGCGGGACTGACGCTGCAGTGGCGCGCCGACGTCAGCAACACGGGCTGCCTGGCGTTGGCCCGGAAGCTTGGCCTCTCAGCCGGCGGAATCCAGACCAGCGTCCACCTTCGCTGACGGCTGGCCTTGGGCCGGCGCTCCCCAACCCTGGACGGGCTGCGGCTTTGCGAAGAACAACGCGACGGCTGCCCCCACCAGGATCACCCCGGCGGGAAGCAGGATGGACTGGCCCATCGCCGTCGAAAATCCGCCGTGCAGGAATTCGGGCAGCGAGCCGCCCATCGCCAAGCCTTCGCCGGCGGATCCGCCGGGGCCTCCCGCAGGCAGTTCGGCCGCGAGCCGCGACTGGATGAGCACCGCGATGGCGGCACTGCCCAGGACTGCGCCGATCTGGCGGGTGGTGTTGTAAACGCCCGAACCCGCCCCGGCCTGCCGTGGCGGCAGGTTCCTGGTGGCCGTAGTGCTCAACGGAGCCCAGATGCCTGCGTTGGCGAAGCCCAGGACAGCGCTGGGCAGCAGGAACATCAGGATGGGTGTGTCCGGTTGCATCAGGGCTGAGTTCCAGAGCAGCGCCACAGCCATCAGCACGAGCCCGGTGGCGGTGATGTATTTGGGGTTGACGCGGTCCACCAGCTTGCCCACGACGGGCGCGAGTCCGCCGGATATCAGGGCCATGGGCACCATCATCAGGGCGGACTGGGTGGGAGTCAGGCCCCGGACCAGCTGGTAGTAGAAGATCAGCGGCAGGCTGAAGGCGGTCACGGTGAAGCCCACCGTGGTGATCCCGATGTTGGCGAGCGAAAAATTCCGGTCCTTGAACAGCGCCAAGGGAAGCAGCGGTTCACCCTTGTTGAAGCGCTGCCACGCCACGAAGGCCGCCAGCACCACGATGCCGGCGATGATCAGGCCCCATACGCTGATGGGTCCGGTGATGGTGCCCCAGTTGTAGGTCTCGCCTTCCTGGATGCCAAAAACCAGCAGGAACAGGCCGACGGCGCTGAGCAGGACCCCGGGGATATCGAACTTGTGCGGGTGCGTGCTCAGTGCCGGCACGTTGCGCCACGCCAGGATGAACCCGACCAAGCCAACCGGGACGTTGATGAAGAAGATCCATTCCCAGCCGAGCCCGTCCACCAGGACGCCGCCGAGGATGGGCCCGACGAGGGTCGCCATACCGGCGGTTGCGCCCCAGACTGCCATCGCGGAGCCGCGGCGGTCCGGCGGGAAGATCCGGGTGATGACAGCCATGGTCTGGGGAGTCATCATGGCGGCGCCGAGGCCTTGGAGCACGCGGGCCGCGATCAGGACCCGGACGTCGCCGGACAGGCCGCACCACAGCGAGGCCAGCGTAAAGACCACCAGGCCGGAGAGGTACAGCTTCTTGGGCCCGAACCTGTCGCCGAGGCGGCCGGTGATGAGCAGCGGGACAGCGTAGGCCAGCAGGTAGGCGCTGGTCACCCAGATGACCGAGTTGATGTCCGCGTCCAGGCCTTCCATGATCCGGGGGTTGGCCACGGACACGATGGTGGTGTCGATCAGGATCATGAAGAACCCGATCACCAGGGACCACAGGGCCGGCCAGGGCTTCGCTACGTTTTCCACTCGATCATCCTTTGAAATTTTGGTGTTGGCGCCGGGCGGACCCGGCGAAAGCGCTAGCCCAGCAGATCCAGGATCTCTGCGCGGGCGAACATTTGGGCAGCGGCCCGTGCCGACGGCGCTCCGGCATCCGGATCGGCTCCGGCGTCGAGCAGGACACGGGCCACGTCCGGGTAGCCCTTGAAGGCTGCCCCGGCAAGCGGGGTTTGGCCACGGTCGTTGGCAGTGTTGGCGTCGGCGCCGTGCTTAAGGAGCAACTCCACCGTATCGACGTGGCCGTGGTACGCGGCCAGCATCAGCAGGGAGTCTCCTGTGGCGTTGGTCATGGTTGCCGGCGCCCCGGCTTCAAGGTAGGCGCCAAGCAGGGCGTCGTTGCCGTCGCGGGCCGCCTGGAACAGCGAGTGCGCCAGCGCCACCGCGGCATCATTGTCCTCCGTGGCCTCCGGCGCAACACCCGGTGCGGTGTGGTCTGTCATCAGCGAGGCCCTCTCAGGAATCCGGTCTGCCGCCCAACAACCTGGCCGGCGTCCGGGGCGACAATGAGCTCCTGGACGGCTGGATACGGTTCATCGCCGTCCAGGACCGTCAGTATTTCATCCGGCGCCACGGAACGCTTTATGACCGCCAGCGCCACGGGACCCATCTCGTGGTGTTGCGCAACGGACGTCACCGTGCCCACTTTGCGTTCCCCTGCCATGACCGGGCTGCCGGCCGCGGGCAGTGTGTGCTGCGAACCGTCCAACTGCAGGAACACCAGCCGCCGCGGCGGGTGGCCAAGGTTGTGCACGCGGGCGACGGTTTCCTGTCCCTTGTAGCAGCCCTTGGCCAAGTGCACCGCGGTGCGCAGGAGGTCGAGTTCGTGCGGGATGGTCTTGTCATCGGTTTCTGCGCCGATCCTGGGCCGCCAGGCAGCGACGCGGAGGGCTTCGGCCGCGAGCACTCCGGCCAGCGGGCGGCCGGAGACGGCGGCCTCGAGTTCCTCGGCGGGGATGAGGTATTCGAACCAGGGACGTTCAAGGCCCGGGTGGTTTTCCTCGGACACAGTGGCGTACGAGTACCCGCCCGCCGAGACATGCGGCCAGGGATCCTGCCAGGCAAGGCGTCCGGCCCATTCGGGAACCGCCGTGGTGCTGCCCACCACGGCCCAATCGGCGGAGACGTCGGCGATCTCCACCCGCAGCATGAACTTCATCCGGTTCAAGTACTCGGCCAGCGGTGCAGCCTCGGCGGCCTCCACGATCAGCCAGGTGGTCCCGCCGTCGTCAACAACCCTGGCATCAAAGTCGATGCGCCCTTGGACGCTGAGCAGCAACAGTTCGCTGGACTCACCCGGCGCCAGCGCTGCCACCTGCTGGGACGAGAGGGTGTTGAGCCAGCTCAACCGGTCCGGTCCGGTGACGGTGACCACACCGCGGTGTGACAGGTCGACGACGGCGGTTCCGGCAGCGAGTGCGCGCTGCTCGCGCAACGGCTCGCCGTAGTGGGCGGCGACACCGGCGTCGGGGCCGGCGGCCTCAACGGCGCCGGGACGCGACAACAAAGGGCTGGGCGTACTCATATTGGCGGCAACGTCCTTTAGCAGCGGGGTATTCCGGGTTGTGAAGGTTCAGCCAACGCTAGCGGTATTCCGGGTTCTCAAAATCGAACCGCGTACCGGCCTCCCATTCACCGGGCAGGTTGCCGTAGGCCGGGTAGCCTCCGGCATCCTTGAGGATCCTGGCCAGGTGCAGGAGGTTCCAGGTCATGAACGTCGTGTTCCGGTTGGTGAAGTCTGTCTCCGGGCCGCCGGAGCCCTCGTCCAGGTAGCTGGGGCCGGGCCCTACCGGCCCGATCCACCCGGCGTCGGCCTGCGGCGGGATGCTGAAGCCGATGTGTTGGAGGCTGTAGAGGACGTTCATGGCGCAGTGCTTGATGCCGTCCTCGTTTCCGGTGATGAGGCAGCCGCCGACCTTCGGGTAGAACGCCCACTGGCCCTGGCTGTTGAGCTGGCCGGAGTGGGCGTAGAGGCGCTCGATCAGCTTCTTGGTCTGGGACGAGTTGTCGCCCAGCCAGATGGGGCCGGCCACCACCACGATGTCCGCTTCCTGGACGGCGGGGTAAATCTCCGGCCATTCATCGGTGGCCCAGCCGTGCTCGGTCATGTCCGGGTAGACGCCCGTGGCGATGTCGTGATCGACAGTGCGGATGAGCCTGGTGCTGACGCCCTGCTTCTCCATGATCCGGCGGCTGATGGTAATCAGCCCTTCGGTGTTGGAGGTCTGGGGTGACTTCTTCAGGGTGCCGTTGAAGAAGACGGCCTTGAGGTCGCTGTAGCTGGTGGGCTTGCCTGCGTGTTCCGTTCCGTCTTCCATGGCGGGGCCTTTCCGGGTCAGGAAACTCTTTTCAGGAATGCAGAGGCGTGGGCCTCCAGCCCTTTTCCGGCCTCTCCACCCGTTGCCACGTCCCACCGCCACAAAAGGTTCCCGTCCACCAGTCCGAAGATCCGGGTGGCGGCACTGTAGTCCTTGGAATGGCTGCCGCGCATCACCATGTCGGTGGTCAGCTGGATCTGCGGTCCCTTGATCTGGCCGTAGTACAGCTCCGTGATGCCGCCAGGGTGGGCGATGGATACGGAGATGTCGAAGCCGCCGTCCTTGTTGCGCAGCGCCTCCACCTCGTCGGCGCTTTTCAACACCGGAACGATGTCTGCCGGCACCAGCCCCGGGCCGCCGTCGGCGTCCAGCTGTTTGCGCTCCAGCGCCCAGAAGCCGGTCTCGACTGTGAGCGGCCGCAGCCGCGTGCCGTCGTCGTCGGTCAACCAGCTTTCGGCACGGTACTGGAGGTACGGCAGCCCGTTGTGGGTGAAGGACACGTGCTGCAGGAAGTGCTCGGAATCCTCGTCACCGCTGCCCAGCCGGCCGCGTCCTTCCCACTCACCTATGAGCCAGGATAGGGGGACGAGTTCGGGAGTCAGGTCTGTGGGAATCTCAATGGGCACTGTTTATTACCTCGAGATACGGCGGTGGGAAAGGATGTGGCTACTTCTGGCCTTTGAAGAGGCGGTAGACCACGAAACCGGCAAACCAGGCCATGGAAACGCTCGCGATACCGAGCAGGACGAGGAAGAAGATTTCAAATGCAAGTACGGACATGGTGCAATCCTAACCCGTTAGTAGATGAGTAGTTTGTCTATGAAGTACGCCAGGGATCCTACGGCTGAGACCGGGGCCAGGCCCATGCTCAAGGCTGCCCGCATATTCAACGGTGCGCCGCGCAGTGTCGCGAGCCTGCGGAAGCTGGCCAGGACCGCACCGACGATGACGCCGAAGACGGCCGCGGGCAGGACAGCAATGTCCGACAGGACCAGGCCGGCGAGCGGACCGGCCAGGCCGGCCAGCACAACGCCCAGGGGCGCGACGATGCTGTCCGGCCATTGGATGAGCCCGGCAAGAAGCGCTACGGCGGCGCTGATCGCGGCCACCAGGAGCATTTCGCGGACACCGTTGAACCGGGCGCCGGCTATCCAGCCGGCGCCGAGGCAGGACAGGAGGACACCGACACAACACCCGAGGGTGGATTCCAGCCGTTGCGCCTGGCCGGTGCCGCGGATGAGCTGCACCACGAAGACGGCCATCATGCCCAGGGCGACGAAGGCGGGCGTCCAGTCGAGGTAGCCGGGGGGCGGGGCCACGGAGGCGCAGACCGCGGCGGCGGCTCCCGGCAGGGCGATCACGGCGGCCAGGGTCTTCTTCGCCGGGATGCGGAGGAAGTGCGGCCACCCGATGCCCACGGCCGCGGCGATCAGGATGCCGACGGCGGCCAGGGCTTCCGGGGAGGAATAGACGCCGGCGATGATGGCAATGAGCCCGGCGATCCCGACGACCCCGATGGTCCAGGAGCCAAGTGACCGTACAGGTGACTGCAGTTCCGCCGTCATCCGGGGCCCGGCCTGTGCTTTGTCGGTGCACTCACTGCGCTGATTTCCCATCCTGGCGTCGGCTGGAAGGCTGGTCCGCCCCCTCGTGGCAGGGCTGGTCCGCCCTGCTCCAATCCTGCCCTATATGAACCGCTTATGTCGCAAAACGTACCTGTCCAGGGCCCCAATCTGTGGCTTGGAAGGGGGTGCCGGGTATACTCAAGGTTCAGCTACGCTCCCTGCTGAGGTGGCTGGCCGGCGGCGCGCTGACGGTCCACAAACCTCCCGCAGGAAGCCCGTACCGGCCGGTGAGAATCCGGTTCAGTCGCCCAAAGATGCGCGGACGGCCCTTGGAGGAACAATGTCGCACATCCTGTTACTGACGAACAGCACCGGTTCTTCGGTGGACATCCTGCCTGCCCTTGAGCTGCTGAACCACCGGGTCCATATCCTGCCCGCGGAACCCACTGCCCTGCTGGAGACTGACCCGTGCGACATCGTCCTGCTGGATGCGCGCAAAGACCTCGTGGGTGCCCGTTCCCTCACCCAGCTGCTGAAGGCCACCGGACTGAGCGCCCCCCTTGTCCTGATCCTCACCGAGGGCGGCATGGCGGCGGTTTCCTCGGCGTGGGCCGTTGACGACATCGTCCTCGATTCTGCCGGACCCGCCGAGGTGGAAGCCCGCATCCGGCTGTCCGTGGCGCGGGCCGTCCCGGAACAGGAGGACGCGCCCAGCGAGATCCGGGCCGCCGGTGTGATCATCGACGAAGCAAGCTACACGGCACGCGTCAACGGCGCACCCTTGAACCTGACCTTCAAGGAGTTCGAGCTCCTGAAGTACCTGGCGCAGCACCCCGGCCGCGTCTTCACCCGCCAGCAGCTGCTCACGGAAGTCTGGGGCTACGACTACTACGGCGGCACCCGCACGGTCGATGTCCACGTCCGCCGGCTTCGCGCCAAGCTTGGCGCGGACCACGAGAACCTGATCAGCACGGTCAGGAACGTGGGCTACCGCCTCACCCTGGTCAGGCAACAGGAAGACGAACTTACCGAAGCCTGAGCCCTGCACGCCGTCGCCGTATAGCCTTGGCTCATGACTCCAGCGCATCCGCAGAAGTGGCCCGTCCATGTTGTCCGGGGCGGCGTTGACCAGCAGCTCCTGAAAGACTGCCGCAACCTCCTTGCGGCGGCCGAGGAATCGGACGGCAATCCCTCGATCTCCGAACAGACCCTGGTGACCATGCGCGCCGGCGACTCGCCGGACCACACCCTGCTGACGCTGGCCCTGTACGCGCCGGACGAGGACTCCGACCCCGCCACCGGCCAGGACCTGGCCGGGTTCGCCGTGGTGGTGGACGAGCCGGACGGCAACGGTGTCCTGGAGATCGCCGTGCACCCCTCCTACCGCAACCAGGGCGTGGCAGACCGGCTGGTGGGCGCGCTCAAGGAGGTGCGGGGCTTCGACGGGTTGAAAGCCTGGTCCCATGGAAACCATGAAGCAGCCGCTGACCTCGCGGCCCGGTACGGCTACGCACCGGTGCGCGAATTGTGGAAGATGCGGATGACGACGGCCGGCGCCGAGCTGCCCGACGCCGGCCTGCCGGACGGTGTGGCCATCCGCGCCTTCGTGCCCGGCAAGGATGAGGAGGCCTGGCTGGCAGCGAACCGGGCGGCATTCGCACACCACCCCGAGCAAGGAAACCTGACCCGTGCGGACCTGGACGCCCGGATGGCGGAGGACTGGTTCGATCCGGCCGGGTTCTTCCTGGCCGAGGACCGTGAAGGGCGTTTGCTCGGCTACCACTGGACCAAGGTCCACCCGCGTCACGGAGAGCATCCGGCCATCGGCGAGGTGTACGTAGTTGGTGTTGCGCCGGAGGCGCAGGGCCTGGGCCTGGGCAAGGCCCTGACGATCGCCGGCATCAAGCACCTGCGCGACTCCGGCCTCAGCGGGGTCATGCTGTACGTGGATGCGGACAATACTGCGGCAGTTGCGCTGTACCGGCGGCTGGGGTTCACCCGTTGGGACATGGACGTCATGTATGGCCCGGCTGCAGGCTAGGTTACGGGCTCCGGCACAAAGCCCGGCGGTGCGTTAAACAGGGCCGTGGGGCCGGTGAATGCTTGTAAGGTTGGAATGGAGCCGCGCGGGGCGGAAGCGCCGGCACCACAGCGCCAGCCATAAGGAGAAGCCATGAACCCGGAACCCTCCGGAACAGCTACGTCCCAGGATGTTGCGTTGCCTGCCCGGGCGCGCTTCGGCTCCTCCGAGGTCCCTGCGGCACGGGCCACCCAGGACCGCATCGACATCCCGGAATTCGCGCCCAACCTGCAGCCTGAGGGCGACATCCGGCCGGACCGATTCCTGGACCGCGAACTGAGCTGGCTCGCATTCAATTCCAGGGTGCTGGAGCTGGCCGAAGACCCCACCCTTCACCTACTTGAACGCGTCAGCTTCCTGTCCATCTTCGCCTCCAACCTGGACGAATTTTTCATGGTCCGCGTGGCCGGCCTCAAGCGGCGCATCGCCACCGGCCTCGCCGTTCCGTCGCCCGCCGGACTCAGCCCGGTGGAGGTGCTGGAGCGGATCAGCGACGAAGCCCACCGGCTGCAGGAGCGGCACGCCCAGGTTTTCGCCGACCAGATCCGCCCGGCACTGGCGTACGAGCACATCCACGTCATGCAGTGGGGCGAACTGGACGACGCCGCCCAGCAGCAACTCAGCGTGATGTTTGCCGAGAAGGTCTTCCCCATCCTCACGCCGCTGGCAGTGGACCCGGCGCACCCGTTCCCGTACATCTCCGGGCTGTCACTGAACCTTGCCGTCGTGGTCCGGAACCCGGTCAGCGACAAGGAGCTCTTCGCCCGCGTCAAAGTGCCTGACCAGCTTCCCCGCCTGATTTCCATCGACGGTCCGCGGGCCGGTGCGGTTCCCGGGCGGGTGGCACGGTTCATCGCCCTTGAGGAAGTCATTGCCGTCCACCTGGACAAGCTGTTCCCCGGCATGGAAGTGCTGGAGCACCACACCTTCCGCGTTACCCGCAACGAGGACGTGGAGGTGGAGGAGGACGACGCCGAGAACCTCCTGCAGGCGCTGGAGAAGGAACTGCTGCGCCGCCGCTTCGGCCCTCCGGTGCGGCTTGAGGTGACCACGGACATCAACCCGAACATCCGTGCACTCCTGATCCGCGAACTGGGGGTGGAGGAATCCGAGGTGTATTCCGTCCCCGCGCCGCTGGACATGCGTGGCCTGTCCGTCATTGCCGGAATCGACCGCGCCGACCTGCACTACCCCAAGCACATGCCGCACACGTCGCGGTACCTGAACGAGTCCGAAACCTCCAAGGCCGCCAACGTGTTTGCCGCCATGCGGCGCCGGGACATCCTGCTGCACCACCCGTACGATTCCTTCTCCACCTCGGTGCAGGCGTTCCTGGAGCAGGCGGCGTCGGATCCCAAGGTCCAGGCGATCAAGCAGACCCTCTACCGCACGTCCGGGGACTCCCCCATTGTTGATGCCCTGATCGACGCCGCGGAGGCAGGCAAGCAGGTCCTGGCCCTGGTGGAAATCAAGGCACGCTTCGATGAGCAGGCCAACATTTCCTGGGCCCGGAAGCTGGAGCAGGCAGGTGTCCATGTGGTGTACGGCATCGTCGGCCTGAAGACGCACTGCAAGCTTTCGCTGGTGGTGCGCCAGGAGGTTGACGGGCTGCGCCGCTACTGCCACATCGGCACCGGCAACTACCACCCCCGGACCGCCCGGTACTACGAGGACCTGGGCCTCCTGACCGCGAACGACCAGGTGGGCGAGGACCTTTCCAAGCTGTTCAACCAGCTCTCCGGCTACGCCCCCAAGTCCACCTTCAAGCGTCTGCTCGTGGCGCCCCGGTCCGTCCGCTCGGGACTCATCGACCGGATCGAGACGGAGATCCGCAATGCGCGGGCGGGCGTTCCCGGCCTGGTGCAGATCAAGGTGAACTCGATGGTGGACGAGGCCATCATCGATTCGCTGTACCGTGCTTCGCAGGCCGGCGTAAAAGTGGACGTCATCGTCCGCGGCATCTGCTCGCTGCGCCCGGGCGTCCCGGGCCTGAGCGAGAACATCACCGTGCGCTCCATCCTGGGCAGGTTCCTTGAGCACTCGCGGGTCTTCGCCTTTGCCAATGGCGGCGACCCCGTGGTGTACATCGGTTCGGCGGACATGATGCACCGCAACCTGGACCGCCGGGTGGAGGCACTGGTCCAGTTGAGCAGTGCGGACGACATCACCTATGTCCTTGACCTCCTGCAGCGCTACATGGACCCGGAAACGTCCAGCTGGCACTTGGACAACGAGGGCCGCTGGACCCGGCACCACCTTTCCGACGACGGCAAGCCGCTTGAGGATGTCCAGTCCTGGTTGCTGGCGTCCCGGCCGCGGCAGCGCAGCCTGAGCCGGCGCTAGGCAGCGCATTGTCGAGCGATGCACTCGTAGCCGACCAGACTGACCACCCGGGGGAACCCGTAGCCGTGACGGCTGCGGGTGCCATCCCATGGCGGGTCAACAAAGACCGGCTGGAAGTCCTGTTGATCCACCGGCCGCGCTATGACGACTGGTCATGGCCCAAGGGAAAGATCGACGACGGCGAGACGGTCCCGGAATGCGCCGTCCGGGAGGTGCGCGAGGAGATCGGCCTCGACGCGCCGCTGGGAATTCCCTTGCCGCCCATCCACTACCACGTCGCCTCCGGCCTCAAGAAGGTCCACTACTGGGCGGTCAAGGTCAACGGAAATGGGCTTGTTCCGGACGGCAAGGAGGTGGACAGCGTGATGTGGTGCGGCCCCGACAAGGCAGCCCGCCTGCTGTCCAACCCGTCCGACGTCGTCCCTTTGGAGTACCTGCGGGACGCGCATGGCCGCGGCAGCCTGGACACGTGGCCCCTGGTGGTACTCCGCCACGCCAAGGCCAAACCCCGTTCGTCCTGGAGCAAGGCCGAGGGCGAGCGGCCGCTGGCTGCCACCGGGACCCGGCAGGCGCAGGCCGTGGGCAGGCTCCTGCAGGCATGGAAGCCGATGCGGGTGGTCACCAGCCCGTGGCTGCGCTGCGTTGCCACCGTTGCTCCGTACGCACGGGCCACCGGGGCGAAGGTGAAGCTCGCCGAAGGCCTCACCGAGCACAGGCACCAGCGGAGCCCGCGCAAAACGGCGGCCGTGATCGAATCGCTCTTCGACAAGCAGCGGCCGGTGGTTGCCTGCACCCACCGGCCGGCCCTGCCGACAGTCCTCAAGCAGCTTGCCGGCCACATGCCTTCGCACCTGGCGAAATTGCTGCCCGCGGACGAGCCCTTCCTCTCCCCCGGCGAGCTGGTGGTGTGCCATGTAACCCATGGCGGGAAGAAGCGGATCGTGGCTGTGGAACAGTTCAAGCCCTTCGACGATTAACCGGACACCGGCTTGACCGAGGGCTCCAGTCCGTCTTGACTGGGGGACCACGCACTGTTCTGGGGGAATAACGTGCACGCTGCCACCATTGCTGTTTTCGACGGCGTTCCACCGCTGGCCCTGCTGTGGCCCCTTGTCCTGGCCGGTGGAGTGTACTGGCTCCTCTCCAGGGTCATCCGGGGAGCGAGGGAGGGCAGCCCCAGGGCGTCGGCGTCGCGCCACGCCTTCCTGGCGGGGCTGGTCGGGTGGCTTGCCAGTTCCTTGGTACCCGCCGCGAACGCAGGGATCATTCCCCTCCCCCACTCAGCGGCCATCCCGGCAGCCATCCTTCCTGCCCTTGCCTGGCCGGTCCTCGGTTGCTTGGCTGCGCATGTCCTTGGGCAACTGAGTTATCCCCGGCGGCAGTCGCCACCGGACACTCCAGGCGGACCCCGGCGGCGGATCCGTGACATCGTTCCGCGCCGCCTTGGATGGACGGTGGCGGCCATTTTCGCGGGAGCCGCCGCGCTCATCGCGTGGATGTCCGCGCTGCCGGGTTTTCCTTCCCGCGCCTACGAGTCACGGCCCGACGGCCAGGGGGGTTTCACCACTTTCGGTGGGGAAGGGCGCATCCCGGGCCAGGAGCTGGCACCGTACCTGGGCGGCGCCCTGATCGTCCTGGCGGCAGGGACGTTGTTCGTCCTGGCCTTGGCCGCCCGCCGGCCGCCTCTCACCGGCCTGACTCCGAGGGAGGATCACCTGCTGCGGATAATCGCCGGCAACCGCCTCCTCCGTACGGTGGCAACTGTGGCGTCCGGGCTGGGGGCGATCGCCGGAAACCACGCAGCGCGTCCCGATCCGGCCGCCGGAACCAACAGTTGGGCCAATCCTGCCGGTGCCCTAAACCTGGTGGTCCTGGTGGTGATGTTCCTCTGGCGCCCGCCTGTCCTCCCGGGCCAACGGCCACCCCGCAAGTCCGCCCAGGTCACTGCCCGGCCCGAGACGATGCTGGCTGTATCAGTGGGACCGGCCATGGGGCTCGCGGCGTTCGTTCCCGTGCCGGTGGCTATTTTCGTCCCGTGGGCGGTGACAGGGCATGCCGCCCCGGTGGCGGCCGTGTCAGCGGCTGCGGTGCTGGCCGTTGTTTCACTCGGGGAATTGGTGATGCACCGCAATCACGGCTGGGCTGGCGCGCCCCGGCATTGGCCCCGGCAGCCCGTGCATCCCGCCTTGATGGTGGCTCTTGTGGCAGCGGCAGCTCTCCTGACGGTGGTGATCGCCTGTGTCGCGGGCCGGCAGGCTGAACTCGGGGTGCAGGCCGCGTGGGAAGTGACAGTATGGGCCAGCGCAGGCACAGCGCTCCTCTCTGCCGTCCCCCTCGCGCTCGCGAGGCGCCGCCGCAGTGTTGCGCCCGGGGTTCCGGGACTCGACGCAGCCCTCCGGGCCATCACGGTATACCGTGTGGCGCGGACGCTGACAGCCTTCTTCGCTGCCCAAGCGGGGGTGCTCCTGATGAGCGCGGGGCCCACGCTTGGGCGGCCGGCGGCTTCCGGTCCAGGCCCATGGGACGCGGTGTGGCAGGGGGCATCCGGCCTCGGCGCCTTGTTGACCGCCACCGCCGTACTGATCGCAGTGGCCCCGGTCTCCGTCATTGCCCGGGGCCCCGAAGCCAGCCTTTCGTTGGGACCACCCAGTAGACTTGGGGCGTGAGCATCCCTACGCCTTATGAAGACCTCCTGCGCGATGTCCTGGCCACCGGCACCCATAAATCAGACCGTACCGGCACCGGAACCACCAGCGTTTTCGGCCGCCAGATGCGCTTTGACCTCTCCAGGAGCTTCCCGCTGATCACCACCAAGCGGGTCCACTTCAAGTCGGTCGCCGTTGAACTCCTGTGGTTCCTGCGCGGCGAGACCAACATCAAGTGGATGACGGACCAAGGCGTCACCATCTGGAACGAATGGGCCGACGAAGACGGCGACCTGGGCCCGGTGTACGGCGTGCAGTGGCGTTCCTGGCCCACCCCCGACGGCGGCCACATCGACCAGATCGCCGAACTCATCGAGAACCTGAAATCGAACCCGGACTCCCGCCGGCACCTTGTGTCCGCCTGGAACGTCTCCGAGCTCAACGACATGGCGCTCCCGCCCTGCCATGCGTTCTTCCAGTTCTACGTGGCGAACGGCAAGCTCTCCTGCCAGCTCTACCAGCGCTCGGCTGACATGTTCCTGGGCGTGCCGTTCAATATCGCCTCCTACGCATTGCTCACCTGCATGATCGCCCAGCAGGTGGGGCTCGAACCCGGCGAGTTTGTCTGGACCGGCGGAGACGTCCACATCTACGAAAACCACATGGACCAGGTCCTCAAGCAGCTCGAACGCGAGCCCTACGAGTATCCTCAGCTGACGATCACCCGGAAGCCCGCGTCGATCTTCGACTACACGCTGGAGGACTTCGACGTGGTGGGCTACCAGCACCACCCCACCATCAAGGCGCCGATCGCGGTATGAGCACCGAAAACTTCACCGATCCGCAGTCCTTCACGGAGGAACTGGCCGCCTCCATCACCGGCGTGGGCCTGGTCTGGGCCCAGACCTCTGACGGGGTCATCGGGATGGACGGAGACATGCCCTGGCACCTGCCGGAGGACCTCAAGCACTTCAACCGGCTGACCACCGGGCACCCGGTCATCATGGGCCGCAAGACCTGGCTGTCCTTCCCGGACAAGTACCGTCCGCTGCCGGGGCGCACCAACATCGTCATCACCCGGCAGAAAAGCTGGGCCGGCACGCCGGAGGCGGAGGGCGCCGTGGTGGTTCCCTCCCTGGATGACGCGCTCCTTGAGTCGCAGTTCGTCGACGGCGGCGAGACAGTCTGGATCCTGGGCGGCGGCGATGTTTTCCGCCAGTCCACGGACCTCGCCAACGTCGCGGTGGTCACCACCATCGATGTGAAAGCCGACGGCGACACGTTCGCCCCGGAGCTTGGCCCCAGTTGGGAGGCCACGGCCGCCGTCCCGCCGGACGGCTGGCTGACTGCCGCCAACGGCACACGCTACCGATTCACCAAATGGTCACGGACCGAGGGCTAGGAACATGCTGAAGAAACCCGAAACCCTGTTCGTCCTGGGCTACATGCTGCTGCCCCTGCTGGCCTTGCTGTCCGCGATCGTGGGGCTGACCATGATCCTGGGCGGCAACAAGATCGCCGGGGCCATCGTGCTGGTGGTGGTCACTCAGGTGTTCACCTTCGGCGCGTTCTTTGCGCTGCGCGCCCGGAAAGCTGCCGTGCTGGAGCAGTCGGACCAAAGCTAGCGCTTACGGCAGCGGCATGGGGAGGCCACCCCATCGCGGGTAGCCCGGTCCTGGCCTAGGCTGGGCACGCGGCACTCTGGGGGCTGTCGAATAAAATATTGGGGGGAATCCTGGTGGCAGGAACTTTGTGGGGCGCCGACGTCGTGCAACTGCGGGCCCTTGCGCAGCAGTTCAACAAGACAGCCGACCTGTTGCAGCAGCAGTCGACGCAGCTAAGCAGCCAGATCAACAACAATCCGGCATGGAAGGGCGCTGACGCCCAGCGGTTCCGGTCTGACTGGAACAGCAGCCACCGCACGCTCCTTCAACAAACCGTCGCCCGCTTGAAGCAGGAGTCCAAAGTCCTGCTCAGGAACGCGGACGAGCAGGAGAAGGCCAGCACCGGCTCCGGCGCCGGCGGAGGACCTGGCAACGGCTCTCCCGCCGGCAACAACGGTCCCCGCCCGCCAATCCCGGGTCAGGGCAGCAACGATCCGTGGGGCCCGGGCTGGCTCACGGATCCCAACTCCCCTTTCCGCAGCGGCTGGGACATCTACAACCTCACCAAAGCGTTGCCGAACCTTCGGGCAGGACTGTTCGATCTTCCCCATTTCATTAGCAAGGCAGACAACCTCGGTGAGTTCCTGTTCTCCAGGGACTTCCAGAACGTGGCAAAAGCATTCCAGAACACGAACATGTTGAGCCAGTATTTCAACACTTCATCGGAACTGTTCGACGGCAGGTGGGATACGGCCTTGCGTCTCGCCGAAGGTGGCAAGGCGGCGGAGTTCTTCAAATTTGGTGGCAGGGCCCTGGGTGGAATCGGGGTGGGTCTTGACGTTTTGGACACCGTCAACAACGCAAAGGAGGGCGACACAGGGGCCGCCGTCTACTCTGGAATCAAGGCCGGCCTCGGAGTGGTAAGTTTCGCTCCCCCGCCTGTCGGAACGGCGGCCATGGTCGCATCCGGAGCGTTGGCCATCTATGACAATGTGCCCATAGTCAAGGAAACAGTGAATGCCATCGGCGGGTCCATCGCTGACGGTGCCAAGGAAGTCTGGGAAGGCGCTGGGGACGCCGCCGAAAAAGTCGGCGACTTCTTTGGATTCTGAGCCCACAACGAGAGGTATGGACGATGACTGAGACAGCGACGGAAGCCGCCACCATCCCTGATGCGATCGGATATGGCTTTGCCGAAATGGTTACCCTTGCAAGCCTCCAGGGCGGGGACGCTGCGGTCCTCAGCGCTGAAGCACTGAGGGTGGACGGCTATATGGACAATACGGACATGGTGAGCGCAGGCGCGTCGTCACTGGTGGCCCGAGGCTTGGCCAAAGCCGAAAATGACGGGCTCCTCTCAGTGTCAGGACCCACTGCCGCCGTGGCCGCCCTGCTCTCCTCCGCCCTCCGTCGCATTGAGATCTCGCTGCTGACGGCCGAAGGGGGCGACAGCGTGGTCTTCATGGAAAATGACGACATCCATCTGCTGTTCCAGCCCCGCTCCTACTTCACGTGGTGGGCAATGGCCCAGCGGCCGGACGTTACCGCCGCCGAAGCCAACCTCATGGTTATCAAGCAGCACCTGGACAGCAACCCGGGGGGCGGCGCCACTCTCCGCCGCCGCGAGGATCCCACCGGACAGACCCTGTACGTGAAGAATGGCGGCGACGGATCATGGACCACTGGTACCTCCACACCCAGGCAGGCAGACATCGCTGAAACCAAAGGCGTGGACGACGCCGGCCTCCTTCACCAAATCCGCGCCATCCGTCAGGACTGACTGTGACCTTCGACCGTGACCGCGAGCGGCGCAACGACGCCGTTCACGCCGAACACAAGGCCGCGCTTGCACGGGGTGAAAAGCGGGTGCTGCGCACCACCAGCACCGGCGAATTGCACAGTTACCCCGCCGACGAAATTGGGTTTTCCCCAGGCCGTGGCCACGTACAGGTCCAAACCTGGTGGGGTATGGGGATCCTGACCGGCGTCATGGTGCTCTTGACCCTCCTTTCCCTCGTCATACTGCTCAGGCCCCTGCCGGACGGCGGCCAGCCGTTCTGGGGCGCCTTGGTCCTCACTGCATTCGGCATTTTTGGAGCCTGGTATACCTTCGGCATGGCGAGGGACGAGTACCGGGCCAAGAAACTGCGGAAGGAAAGGCATGCGCCGGAACCCGGAGCAGGACCCCTCAGTGAATGAACCGCATGGCCGCACGAGGCGCCCGCCACCTCGACGGGGAGGGCCCGGCCGGGCGTGACGTAACCGACTGCGTCCTTCCGGATGCGAAGTCTAAACTGGTCGAATGACTACAGCAGCTACCCCTTCCGTCGGCCTGGTCGGATGGCGCGGCATGGTCGGCTCCGTCCTTATGCAGCGCATGCAGGACGAGGGCGACTTTGCCAACATCAACCCGGTGTTCTTCTCCACCTCCAACGCGGGAGGTGCCGCGCCGTCGATTGCTGGAACAGCAGGAGGCAGCGCCGGCAAGCTCGAGAACGCGTTCGACGTCGACGCGCTGGCCAAGCTGCCCATTATCGTCACCGCCCAGGGCGGTGACTACACCAAGCAGGTCCACGGCGAACTGCGCAGCCGTGGCTGGGACGGCCTGTGGATCGACGCCGCTTCCACCCTGCGCATGAGCGACGACTCCATCATTGTCCTGGACCCCATCAACCGCGACGTCATCGACAAGGGCCTGGTCAACGGCACCAAGGACTTCATTGGCGGCAACTGCACCGTGTCGTGCATGCTCATGGGCCTGGGCGGCCTGTTCAAGAACGGGCTGGTGGAGTGGGGCACCTCCATGACCTACCAGGCTGCCTCCGGCGGCGGAGCCCGGCACATGCGTGAGTTGCTCAGCCAGTTCGGCACGCTCAACGCCGAGGTGAGCACGGAGCTGGACGACCCCGCATCGGCCATCCTGGACATCGACCGCAAGGTTCTCGCCCACCAGCGCACGGACATCGACGCCACCCAGTTCGGCGTCCCCCTGGCCGGCTCCCTGATCCCCTGGATCGACGCTGACCTGGGCAACGGGCAGTCCAAGGAAGAGTGGAAGGCCGGGGTTGAAACCAACAAGATCCTGGGCACCTCCGACGAAAACCGGGTGATCATGGACGGGCTCTGCGTCCGTATCGGCGCCATGCGTTCCCACTCCCAGGCACTGACCCTCAAGCTCCGCGAGGACCTGTCCGTGGCCGAGATCGAGAAACTGCTGGACGAGGACAACCAGTGGGCCAAGGTGGTTCCCAACACCAAGGAAGCCTCCATGGCGGACCTGACCCCCGTCGCCGCCTCCGGAACCCTGGACATCCCGGTGGGCCGCATCCGCAAGATGGAAATGGGCCCGCAGTACATCAGCGCCTTCACCGTGGGCGACCAGCTCCTCTGGGGGGCCGCCGAGCCGCTGCGCCGCATGCTCAACATCGCGACCGGCAACCTGTAACAGCCGGCCCGGCCGCCGCGCAGGCAGATCATGGCATTCCTGGTCCTCGCCCTGATCACCGTGGTTGCCATGGCCGGCCCGTTGCTGGCGCTGCCTACCAAATGGCGGGTTCCAGTGGTGGCCGGCGAACTGTTCGCCGGCGTCGCCATTGGCCGTAGCGGACTGAACCTGGTCGACGCCTCCGACCCCACGCTGCGGCTCCTGTCCGACGTCGGCTTTGCGCTGCTGATGTTTGTCGTCGGTACCCATGTGCCCGTCAGGGACGCCAGGATCCGGGCAGCCCTCGGCCACGGTGCGGTGCAGGCCGGGGTGGCTGCGGTCCTGGCTGCGGCCACCGGCGTTGCAGTTGCGGCGGCCTTCGGTACCGGCCATGCCCCGCTCTACGCGGTCCTGCTCGCTTCCTCCTCGGCGGCGATGGTCCTGCCGATCGTTGACTCACTGGGCCTCAGCGGCCCTCCCGTGCTGGCCATGACGGCACAGGTGGCCATCGCGGATGTCGCCTGCATCGTGGCGCTCCCCCTTGCCTTGGACCCCGTGAACGCCGGCCGGGCCGCGGTAGGCTCCCTCGCCGTCGCGCTTTGCTCGGTGGTGCTGTTCCTGCTGCTGCGACGCGCCGAGCAGTCCGGCGCCCGCGCCAGGCTGCATAAACTTTCGGAAAACCGGAGGTTCGCCTTGGAACTCCGGATCCAATTGGCAATCCTCTTCGCCCTGGCCGGACTGGCCGTGCTGAACAACGTATCCATCATGTTGGCCGGCTTCGCCTTCGGCCTGGTGGTGGCGGCCGTGGGTGAGCCCCGGCGCCTTGCCCACCAGTTGTTCGCGGTCAGCGACGGGTTCCTGGGCCCTGTCTTCTTTGTGTGCCTGGGCGCCTCACTGAACCTAAGCGAGCTGGCGGCGCACCCTGGCATGATCCTGCTGGGACTGTGCCTCGGTGGCGGATCACTGCTCATTCATGTGGTCCTCCGCCTGCTGGGCGTGCCGGCCATCCTCGGCGTCCTGTCCGCTGCCCAGCTTGGTATCCCGGTGGCCGCGGCCAGCATCGGAACCCGGACGGGGGTCCTGCTGCCCGGGGAGGGCGCCGCAGTGCTGCTCGGGGCCTTGGTCACGATCGCCGCGAGTGCCTTTGCAGGGCAGCGTGCCGCCCGGCGGTGGACGCCGCCGGCAGCTGCGAAGCCTCTTCCGACAACCTAGCGGGCCAGGAACTCCAGATACTCCCGCGCGGCCTTGGCAAGCGCTCTTTGGGCTGCCGGGCCGAACGCCGCGGCTGCGTCGAACATTTCGGGAACGACGACGGCGCTCCGGCCGGTGCCCTGGACCGTCCAGGTGCCAGCCACCATTCCCGCGGCCACCAGGGTTTTCTTGAAGATGCCGTTGCCGCCCGGAACGATCAGGTCGAAGTGCTCCGGGGCCAGGACGGGCGTGCGGTCAGTGTAGCCGAGGACGAACTCGTCGAACCCGGGCAGCAGGTGCACGGAGCGGGCGCCCGGCAGGCCGGTATCGATGAGGGACGCCGTCTCGGGCGACATCCAGTATGTGGTCCCCTCCCATTCCAGCTGAGCGAGTTGCGCACTGACCTCCATGAGCCCGGACCTCACCTCGGTCAGCGGCAGCTGCGTCCACCAGGCGAAGTCCCGGAGCGTGGCCGGGCCGTGGCTGCGGAGGTAGCGCAGCAGGAATTCCCCCAGTGCCTCCTCCCGGTCCAGGCGGCGGGACGAGGGTATCCACTGGTCGAACGCGGCGATCAGCTGCTGGTTCCCGGCCAGGGGGCCCAGCACCAGCCAGCCGTGCCGGCAGAGCGAGCCCAGGAGGTGGACGCCCCGCTGCCCTTGGGTCGGCTGGCCGCCAGCGTCGAATTCCCGGAACAATTCCGGGGGGCTGATGGGGCCATCCGCCAGGATCCGGTCAAGGGCGATGTCCCGCGCCTTCTCAACGTCCGCCCACGCAATGTCCAGCTGACGGTGCCGGGCAGCGATGCTCCGGGTGAGCCGCTCGGCCGTTAGGTCGAGCATCCAGCGCAGGTCTTCGGGGGCCACCAGATGAAGCGTTCCGCGCATCGGCCAGGACCGCACCACCGCGCCGGTGTTGATGGCGGCACGCACGTCCGTGAGTCCGACACCCGGCACCCGCACTCCCACCGCCCACAGGGCTGCGGGCAGGTCCTGCGCCTGCAAGGCTGTCATCCACCGGACCAGTTCCGGCACCGTGCCGCCTCCGCCCGCAAGCCGTTGCGACGCGAGCCGCAGCCTGCCTATCATCCTGCGGTCGCGCAGGGCACCTCGTGCAGCCATGGCCCCATCCTAGGCCGGGGACGGCTGCCCGGAGCTACACCCGGTCCCTTAGAGTTCCAGTCCGATAAGCAGCGGCTCGGGGTGCAGCAGGATCCCAAAACGGCGTTCGACGCCGGTGCGCACCTCCCGCGCCACGGCCACCATGTCCGCCGCGCTGGCTGAGCCGCGGTTGGTGACGGCGAGCGTGTGCTTGGTGGACAGGGAGGCGCGGCCCGCGGATACGCTTCCCGGTTCCAGCCCGAACCCCTTGCCGAACCCGGCCTGGTCAATCAGCCACGCTGCCGAGAGTTTCACCAGTCCGTCCCCTCCTGCCGGATAGCGGGGAGCCGACTCGGGCAGGGTGTCGGCCACGTCCGCCGGGACGATGGGGTTGGTGAAGAACGACCCGGTGGAATAGGTATCCCTGTCGGCGGCGTCCCACACCATCCCCTTGGAGGCGCGCAGGCGCAGCACTTCCCGGCGGACGTCATTGGCGTAAGCGCGCTTGCCCACCTCGACGCCGAGGGAGCGGGCCAGCTCGGTGTACCGGATGGGCGCGCTCATACGGCCCAGCGGCAGCTGGAATTCAACAGTAAGGACAACGTACCGGGGGGAACCGTCAACGGTGGTCCGCTTCAGGATGGAGTCACGGTAGCCGAATTCAAGTTCGGAATTGGTAAACGTCTGCACCGCGTTCCGTTCCCGGTCCCAGGTGCGGACGGCGGCGATGGTCTGGGATACCTCGGCACCGTACGCTCCCACATTTTGGACGGGCGTGGCCCCGGTGGAGCCAGGGATACCGGACAAGGCCTCTATCCCCGACCAGGCATGGCGAACGGCGTACTCCACCAACCGGTCCCAATTGTGGCCTGCCTGCACCACGACGGCCACGCCGCCGCACGAGTCCTCCGCATTCACGGTGAAGCCCTCCGAGGCGATCTTGACCACGGTCCCGGGGTACCCGTCGTCGGACACCAAAAGGTTGGAGCCGCCGCTGATGATCAGGACCTGCTCGCCGGCGGCATCCGCCGACCTGACGGCGTCGATAATCTCGCCCTCGGTCCGGGCCTCGATGAAGGTGCCGGCGGGGCCGCCGACGGCGGACGTGGTCAGCTGGGAAAGCTTGGTGGCAGTCACCCGTCAACAATACTAGGGAACGCCCAAGGAGCCCCGGCCAAGCGTCGCCTTGCAAGGAGTAACAGAATCAACAATTAACTAACAAGCTCAGTGTTGGATATTTACAAAGTTGTCATATATGCGTATTTTCGAGCCAGCGGATCACAGACCTGGGTCCGCTTTCCCCGATACCGCATAGGACAGCTATGACCATTACCAGGACTCTGGCCACGAGCCTCATGAGCCTATCGACAGCCGCAGTGTTCGCTTTCTCCTCGGCCGGCGGCGCAACAGCGGCACCCTCCGCCCCCGGGAACGACGCAGCTCCCGGGATCAGCAGCGCCAGGACAACCGGTGAGGCCGCCGACTACTGGACGCCGGAGCGGATGCGGGCAGCCGTCCCGGGCGATGCGCTCGCCAAGAAGGCACTCCAGCGGCAAAAGGGCAATGCTGCCCCGCTGGGGGAAACGCCCACTAATGGCACCGAAACCAAAATCAAGGGATCGGATCCAACGGTCCAGCCGATGGCGAACGCCAGCGAAAGCCCCGTCCCGCATATCGGCAAGGTGTTCTTCACCCTGGGCGGAACCGACTATGTGTGCTCGGCCAACTCGGTGGCCGCCGCGAACCGGAGCACTGTGTCCACTGCGGGCCACTGCATCAACGAGGGCCCCGGCGCCTTCGCCACCCGGTTCACGTTCGTCCCCGCCTACCTCAACGGATCAGCCCCGTACGGCAAGTGGACGGCCCGTGCCCTCTACGCCCCCACCCAGTGGAGCTCCTCGGGCAACATGCAGTACGACACCGGTTTCGCCGTCATGTCGCCGCTGAACGGCCGCAACCTCGCGGACGTCGTGGGCGCCTCCGGGGTCCGGTTCAATGCCGCCCGCGGCCTCGCCTACAAGGCATTCGGCTACCCGGCCGCACCTCCTTTCAACGGCGAATCCCTCAAGAGCTGCTCGGGGACGGCCACCAACGATCCCTATAACCCGCAGTTCAACACCCAAGGCATCCCCTGCAACATGACCGGCGGTTCGTCGGGCGGTCCCTGGTTCATTGGCACCTCCGCGGGCGGTTACCAGAACTCGGTCAACAGCTATGGCTACGGCAGCAACTCCACCACCATGTACGGCCCGTATTGGGGCTCGGTCATCCAGTCGGCCTACAACGCCGCCGCCGCTTCCTGACCCACACGTGCCAAAAAGGTTGAGGGAGGATGCCCGCGGGGCGTCCTCCCTCAACCGCGTTAAACAGCCGCACCCGTGAAAACGGCCAGGCTGGATGCCAGCGCCTGGTCAGGCCAGCTTGACCAGTGCCTGGGCCTTCATCAACACCTTCTGCCCCGCGGCCACAACCGTAAGGTCAATCCGTGCGGTGTTGGCCTCGGCATCGAGCTTTCCGATGATGCCGCTGACCTCCACGGTTGCGCCGGGTTCCGTGGTGCCTGTGGTATCGGCGACCAGGACGGGCTTGGTGAAGCGGGTCTGGAAATCGACGACGGCGGCAGGGTCGCCCGCCCAATCGGTGACCAGCTGGACGGCAGAGCCCATGGTGAACATGCCATGCGCAATGACACCGGGCAGTTCCACGCTGGTGGCAAAAGCCTCGTTCCAGTGGATGGGGTTGAAGTCCCCGGAGGCGCCGGCATATTTGACCAGGTCCGTGCGGGTCACCTCGACGGTGCGGTTGCCGATGTCCTGGCCGGGGCTGAGTTCAGTGAGGCTGGGGCGCATGGTTACTGTCCCTCTCCGCGGACCAGGATGGATGATGTGGTGGTGGTGACCTGCTCGCGGGAATCCCCGTCGCCGAGGGCGAAAATCTCTGAACGGGTGGTGATCATGGCGCCGCCGCCCATGGCCCGGACACCGTCGACGTGCAGCTCCGCGACGAGGCGGTCTCCGGCCACGATGGCGCGGTGGTGGGTGAACCGCTGGTCGGCGTGGACCACGCGGGAGAAGTCGATTCCGGCGTCCGGATCCCCAATGAGCTGGGCATCGGCCCGCTGGGCGATGATGATGGCGAACGTGGGTGGGGCCACGAGATCGCGGTGGCCCAACGCCTTTGCTGCCTCAACGTCGAAGTGTGCAGCGTGCGTGGCCTTCACGGCGCGGGCGAACTCGCGGATTTTCTCCCGGCCAACGTCGTACACCTCTGCGGCAGGGTAGCTGCGGCCCTGCAGGTCCGGATTGATAGTCATGGATTCCAGCCTATCCTCAGCGCGTTGGCGGCAGGAAACGTGCGCCGAAACGCTACCGGCGGAGGTTCTTCCGGATGGACTGGCCGCGGACCACCATGCCGACGACGTGCAGCACCAGGCCCAGCCCGATCAGCGGCAGGGAAGCCATGGCCAGGCCCTGGTTGCCGCCGGTGTTGCCGATGAGGTTGAGGACAATGCCGACGGCAATCAGTCCCATCGCGCTGAAGACCAGGACTTTGTAGCGGGTTGGCGCGGTGGCCCAGAATTCGTTCAGCACCGTCCAAGTCTACCGAGCCCGGGGGCCCGGCAAACCCGGCGGGTCAGAACAGGGCTTCCTGAAGTGCCGGCACTGGTGAGGCGTACTCCCCCAGCACGATGGTCCTGGCGGCCAGTTGGGACAGGTTGACCACGAACCCGGCGTCCGTGCCGTCCAGCCGGGCCAGGGCGTTCGCTCCGCTCAGGGACGCGACGTCGAAGCCGTGGCACCCCCGGTCCAATGCGTGCGGGTACGCGTGGCGTGGCCCGGCCGCATGGAGGGCCCCGGCATGCACCGGCCGTACCCACTGCTCCGACTTGGCGTCGAAGCCCTCGACGGCGGTGCGGGCCAGCAGGGCCCGCACCTGACCCGCGGCGCGGGCGTTGACGGCCGTCAATTCGGCGGCCGGAAGGGGGTACAACAGGGCCTCGGCCTTGGCCGCGGACCGGACCTGCTGGGTCAGGCCGGCCTGCTCCGTCACCAGGTCCTCCAGGACACGCACCACCTTTCCGTCCCGTGCCCTGGCGACGTAGGTTGCCGCCGCAGCTCCCTGTTCGGCCAGCCGGTTCCACTTTCGCGGTCCGGAGGCCGTTCCCACCTTCGTGGCGCCGCCTGCGAAGGTGGCCACATACAGCCAGTGTTCCTGCATCAGGTAGTCCCGCAAGCCGGGCGTGACCCGGCCGCCACGATGGAAATCATGCATCAGCCGGGACTCGTCCAGCACGAAGCACCGCTCGCACTGTTTTCCGCGGGCTGCGGCCGCCGCCGAGGCGCAAGGGACATGGTCCCGCCGCGTTGACGAGTGAACCACCGTATGCCCCAGGCAGGATTTCCCGGGACGGGCCACCTCGAAGCCCAGGCGTGCCCGCGGCGTGAGGCTGAGTTCCCGGAAGTCCTTGTCCGGTGACTGCAGGCGCAAAACCGGGCTTCCGGCGTCGTGCGCTGCTGTGGACGCCTGCGCCGCCGGGGAGGCGGGCACCCCATCCCAAAAGACCCCGTGGACCAGATAGGGGGTATCGGTCAACGGGGTCTCCTGCGGGAACGGGGCGGCGTTAAAGGGCCGGCTGGACCCCGAAGGCTACGGCGAGCTTCATGATCTTCTCGGCGCGGCCCAGGCGGGGCAGGTCGGAGCCGTCACGGATGACGCGGCCGTTGGCTTCGAAGTCGTTCATGAAGTCGGTGGCCCAGGCGACGTCGGACGGGGTGGGGCTGATGACCTCGTTGATCACCGGTGTCTGGTCGATCGCCAGGCAGAGCTTGCCGGTCATGCCCATCATCACCGTGATGCCGGTCTGTTCGCGCAGGATGGGGTGGTTGGTGCCCACGGTGGGGCCGTCAATGGGGCCCGGCAGGTTGCCCACCCGGCTGGCGACCACCAGCTTGGCGCGGGGGTAGGCCATGGCCTCCGGGGTGGCGGCCATGCCGGTATCGCGGCGGAAGTCGCCGGAACCGAACGCCAGCCGGAACGCGCCCTGTGCCTTGGCGATGTTGTTGGCTTCCTCGATGCCGACCGCGGATTCCACCAGCGGGATCACCGGGGTCTTGCCGTCCATGCGGTGGAAGCTCTCGGTCACCTGGTCAGCCGACTCGGTCTTGGCGAGCATGACCCCCAGCAGGCCCGGGGTGCCGCGCAGGCCCGCGAGGTCATCGGCCCAGAACGGGCTGGTGGCGTCGTTGATCCGGACCCAGGCCTGGCCGCCGGCGGTCAGCCAGTCCACCACATTGGCCCTGGCCTGGTCCTTCTGCGACGGGTCCACGGCATCTTCAATATCCAGGATGATCGAATCGGCCCGGGACACGGCCGACTGGTCGAAGAGCTCCGGCTTCATGGCATTGACGAGGAGCCACGAACGGGCGATCTCTGCGGGGATATTGCGTTCCGGCCTTACGGTTTCGGCGGCGATGGTAGACGTCATGGTTTCTACAGTATCCGCCCGGGAAGCGGCACGGCGAAGAAAACGGCCGGCTTGTGAGGATCAATACGAACTAAACGCGTTATGACCGGATACGGAAGCGGCGGGCGCCCTGATGACCATGCATCGGGACGCCCGCCGCCACCCTTGCGGAACGGTCAGGGGATGTTGCTGCCGCGCGCCGTCACCCAGAGCCGGTACCAGTCGGCCCGGGTCATGGCACCGGCCACCCTCTCCGCATCCGCACAGGCGAGGATGCGTTCGGGGTTGGCCGTCCCGATCACCGGCGCGATTCCGGACGGGTGCTTCATCAGCCAGCCCACCAGGACCGACTCGCCGGTGGTCCCGTACTGCACCGCGAGTTCCGCCACAAGTTCTGCGGTGGCGGCCTCTGCAGAGGCCGGGCTTTCCAGCTCCGCCCCGGTGTAGGCGCCGCGGGCGAGGGACCCGTACGCCTGCAGGGTGATGTTGTTGCGGGCGCAGTACTCCAGCGTGCCGTGCGGGAAGCTGTACTCCAGGTGGTCCGGGTGGTTGACCAAGACCTGGCTTTCCAGCCATGCCCGCTTGAGCAGGCTCATCTCAAGCTGGTTGGCCACCACCGGCGTCTCCAGCCGGTCCTGCAAAGCCTCGATCTGGGCGGCGGACATGTTGGATACGCCCAACTGCCGGACCTTGCCTTCGGCCATCAGCTGCCCGACGGCGGACGCGACCTCCGCCGGGTCCGCCAGCGGATCCGGGCGGTGCAGCAGCAGGACGTCCACGAAGTCCGTCCGAAGCCTCCCGAGGCTGCCGTTGACCCGCTCCAGGATGCCTTCCCGGCTGAGGTCGTAGTGGGTCTGCAGGCCGTGTTCACTGAGCCGGATGCCGCACTTGGTCTGCAGCCGGATCCGCTCCCGCAGGCCCGGGGTGGCCGCCAGCACCTCGCCGAAAACTGCTTCCGACTTGCCGCGCCGGTAGATGTCCGCGTGATCGAACAGGGTGATCCCGGCGTCCATCGCCGCCTGGACGGCGGCAGCGGCCTGGTCCACATGCTTGGCTTCATGCGGCTCGTCAGACCAGCTGCCGCCCAGTCCCATGCACCCGTAGATGAGTTCCTGCATCAGGGGCACCCGGTTCCACGGCTGCCGTGCATCAGCGCAGCCACGCGGTGGTGTTCGCCGGCAGCTTGCCATCCTCCAGCGGCGAGCTGCTGACCAGCACTTCACCGGCGGGAAGGTCCACAGCCGTGGTCCCGAAGTTGGTCACCGACTGCCAGCCGTTGGGGCGCTTGAAGTGCAGCACATCCGGTGCGCCGGACTCGATCCACTCCAGCTCTTCACCCGTGAGCAGTTCCCGGCGCAGCTTCAGGGCCTTGCGGTAGAGCTCCAGGGTGGAGCCGTCGGTGCCGTCCTGCGCCTCGACGGCGTACTTGCTGAACCAGTCCGGCTGCGGCAGGTGGGAGCCGCCGTCACCAAAGCCGAACGAGGTTCCCTCGACCTTCCACGGCAGCGGCACGCGGCAGCCGTCGCGGCCGATTTCCACGCCCTTGTTGCGGAAGTAGGACGGATCCTGGCGTTCCGATTCCGGGATGTCAGCCACTTCCTGCAGGCCCAGTTCCTCGCCCTGGTAGAGGTAGGCGGAGCCGGGAACGGCGAGCATCAGCAAGGTGGCGGCACGGGCCCGTCGTTCGCCGAGTTCCACGTCCAACTGGTCCTGTGGTCCGCCGGCGAGCAGCCAGTCCTTGCCGTCCTGGCCCTTGGCACCGGCCTTCTCCTTGGCCACCTGCGGCAGGCCGTAACGGGTGGCGTGCCTGACGACGTCGTGGTTGGAGAACACCCAGGTGGAGGAGGCGCCGGTGGCAGCGGCCTCGGCAAGGTTGCGGGTGATGATCTCCTTGTACTCGGCGGCGTCGAAGTCGGCCTGCAGCAGGTCGAAGTTGAACGCCTGGCCCAGTCCCTGCGGACTGGCGTAGCGGGCGCGCCGGGTGGCGTGCACCCAGGCTTCGGCCACGGCGGTGCGCGGCGGGTTGTACTCGTTGAACACCTCACGCCATTCGGCGTAGATTTCGTGGACTTCGTCGCGGTCCCAGAACGGGTGCGAGCCGTCGTCGAATCCGTCCACACCGGTGTTGGCCGCGCTCAGTTCCAGCTTGGACAGCAGGGGCTCGGTGAGGTCCTTTGTCAGCGCGTGTGCCACGTCGACACGGAAGCCGTCCACGCCGCGGTCGGACCAGAAGCGCAGGGTCTTCAGGAAGTCGTCGCGGATCTCGCGGTTGGACCAGTTCAGGTCCGGCTGCTCCTTGGCGAAGATGTGCATGTACCACTGCCCGGGCGTGCCGTCCGGTTCGGTGATCCGCTCCCAGGCCGGTCCGCCGAACACCGAGTCCCAGTCCGACGGCGGGAACTCCCCGTTGGGGCCCTTGCCGTCGCGGAAGATGTAGCGGTCGCGGGCCGGGGATCCCTTGGGTGCGGCCAGCGCCTCCTGGAACCACCGGTGCCGGTTGGAGGAGTGGTTGGGGACGATATCGGCGATCAGCTTGATGCCGGCGTCGTGAAGGGCCTTGGCCATCTCGTCGAAGTCCGCCAGCGTTCCGAGCTTGGGGTCGACGTCGCGGTAGTCGTCCACGTCGTAGCCGCCGTCAGCGAGCGCGGAGGGGTAGAACGGGCTCAGCCAGACGGCGTCGATTCCCAGCGATTTCAGGTATGGCACCTTGGCGGTGATGCCCTTCAGGTCACCGATGCCGTCGCCGTTGGAATCCGCGAAGCTGCGCGGGTAGATCTGGTAGACGGAAGCCTGGCGCCACCAGTTGGGGTCGGCAAGGCGGTCGGAGTCGGACAGGGTTGCCAGCGTGGCGGTGGTGGACAAGGAACGGTCCTTTTCGTCGGTGCGGGTATATTTATATTGGATCTAAATTTACTTCCCCAAGTATTATCTGGTGCATTGTGCAGGAAGGTCAACAGCATGCCTGAGCTGGTTCCGGCGACTCCCCAACTGCTGCGGCGGGTCAGCGCCGGCGCGGTCCTTGAGTTCATGCGCTCCGCTGCGGCAGTGACCGTCACGGACGTCATGGCAGCCACCGGCCTGACCCGCGCCACCACCATTGCCGTCTGCGAGGATTTGGTCCGGCGGGGCTGGATCCTGGAGCGGGAGAACCAGCGCGAGTTCGGGGGCTACCAGAAGGGCCGGCCTGCCCGCCGGTTCGAACTCAACGACCGCGCCGGCGTAGTGCTGGGCATGGACATCGGATACGCCAAGGTCACCGTGGCGGTCTCGGACCTTCGGGGCACAACCGTTGGACGCGCCAGCCAGCCGTTCCAGGCCGGCGAGGTGGGATCCGCGGAACGCATTGCGTTCATTGATGGCGTTGCCATGGCCGCACTGCGCTCCGCCGGAGCGGCACCGGACCAGGTGCTGGCGGTCTGCGCCGGCGTGGCCGCGCCGGTGGACCGGCACGGGGAGGTGCTGGCAACGCAGGAATTCTGGGGCCTGTTCGATCTGGGACTGCGGCCGGCTTTGAAGGAGGCCCGGGGGTGGACTGTCCTGCTCGAGAACGACGCCAACCTGGCCGCCTTGGGCGAGCGGTGGCTGGGCTCGGCCGCCGGGATCGATGACGTCGTGGTGATCCTTGCGAGCGAACGGTTGGGATCCGGAATCGTGGAAGGGGGCCGGCTGGTGCACGGCAACCGCGGCAGCGCCGGCGAGCTCGCCTACCTGGATTTGGTGGACGGGGTGGGCGACACCTACGGGATCGCCCACCTGGCCCGGACGTGGGCCGCGGAAGCCCTGGCCGGGTCCGCCCCCACCGCGCTCAGGGCCTTCCAGCCGGGCCGGGTCGAGGCCGAGCAGGTGTTCTCGGCCGCCGCGGACGGTGACGCCGTGGCCCGGGACATCCTGGACCGGCTGGCGGACAGGATGGCCCGGGTGGTGGGGACCGTGGCCACCTTGCTCAATCCGGAGCTGGTGGTGATCGGCGGCGGCGTGGCCAATTCCGCGGATGTGCTGCTGGGCCCCATCACCGCACGGCTAAAGGACTTTACCGCCACCCCCGCGCGGGTGTCCGTCTCCCCGCTGGGGGACTCGATCGTGACAGTGGGTGCGGTGCGCTGCGCCCTGGACTACGTGGAGAAGCATTCGCTCGACCTTGAGTTGGTTCTGCCGGCGCAGGCGTAGCTATTCCGGCATGATCATGGTGCGCAGGTCCAGTTGCCGCAGCACCCGGTCCGCCACCTCCGGATCCATGTCCGGTTCGTTGCGGGCCGCCACCACTTCCTGCCGCGCGGCATCCAACGCAATCGTCTGGACCGCGACGGCCAGTTCCCGCCCGCGCTTCCGTTTATCCGCCAAGGGCTCATCCGGCAGGTTGCCGCCCGCCAGCTCGACCCGCAGGCGGCGCATCCGCTCCTTGACCAGGGCCACCTTTTCCTGCGGCAGGTCCTTCATCAGGTGGTGCTGCTTCAGGGCCGCGACGGCGGCGGCCTGGGCGCGAGCGGCGAGTACCCGGACGGCGTCGCGTTCGGCCGTCCCGTCCTCGGAGGCGTTCAGGACGCGCATCAGCCACGGCAGCGTCAGGCCCGGAAGGACCAGCGTGGCCAGCAGCACCGCACAGGCAATCACCAGCAGGTAGTCCCGGCCGGGGAACGGCGCACCGTCTGCCAGGGTCAGGGGCAGTGCCAGGGCCAGTGCCAGGGTGGCGAGCCCGCGCATCCCGCACCACGTCAGGATGAGGACTTCCTTCCACGACGTGGGCTGGAGGACGTTCTTGCGCTTCCGGGCACCCGCGGCGAGGATGGCCAGCCACAGGAACCGGACAGCGAAGACCAGGATGCACACCACGGCGGCCACACCGGTCATGCCAAAAATATCGGCACCCTCATCCCGGATGACGTGCCGGATCTCCAGCCCCACCAGGCCGAAGGCCAGCCCCGTGACCAGCAGTTCCACGACGTCCCAGAAGGCGTTCCGCGTGACGCGCTCGGCGGCGTCCTGGGGGCGGGCGTGGCGCTGCATCTCGAGTGCGGTGACCACGACGGCGATTACACCGGATGCGTGCACCTCCTCCGCCAGGATGTAGGCGGCGAACGGCACCATCAGGGTCACTGCGCTCCGGGCGACCATGGACGTGACCAGCCTGGTGACCAGGGCGATGACCCACCCCATGGCGACACCGACCACCACGGCAAGCGCGGCGCCCAGGAGGAAGTTCAGGACGACGTCGGACCCCACCTTGGTGCCGCCCACGGCGGCGGCGACGGCCGCCTGGAAAATGACGATGGCGGCCGCGTCATTGAACAGGCCTTCGCTCTGCAGCACGGTAATCAGGCGCCGCGGCATGTGCACCCGGCCGGCCACGGACTCCACCGCCACGGGATCCGGAGGGGCCACCATGGCGCCGAGCGCGATGGCGGCTGGAACTCCGATGCCGGGAATCATCAGCCAGGCTGCTCCGGCCACCGCAGCGGTACTGATCACCACCAGGGCCACGGCCAGCATGATCAACGTGCGCCACCGGACCCGGAACACCGCCCACGAGCTGCGCTGGGCGGTTGCGAACAGCAGCGGCGGCAGGAAGATGGGAAGAATCAGCTCGGGTGGAATCTCGAGATCCGGAAATCCTGGAATGAACGTCAACGCCACGGCCAGGAGCAGCATCAGGACCGGGTATGGCAGCCTCAACCGGTCGCCCAATCCGACGGCCACCACCGTGGCAAGCAGCAGGCCAATGATGAGGGCGAGCTGATCCATCCGGCTTCTGCCCGGCGCCTAGGCGCGCGGTCCCAGGGCGGCGGAGACCGGAAGGGTGCCGTCGCGGAACTCGATGGTCCGCCCAGCGGTCTGGGGCAGGTCCAGCACCGCCGCCGCAACGATCGCCGTGTTGGACCGCGATGTGTCGCGGTCCCCGTCAGGTGACGGGTCGACGTCGATCAGGCCGGTTCCGGGCTTGTCAGTCAAGGCACCCGGGCCCAGGATGGTCCACTCCAGCGCGGTACCGCGCAGGTACTCGTCCGCGGCGGCCTTGGCCTCCGCATAGGCGAAGAAGCTGTTGCTTTCGGGGACCCCGTGGTCCTTGCCTGCGCCGAAGTAGGACACCATGACGTAGCGGTTGACGCCCGCCTGGCCGGCGGCGTCGATGGAGCGGATGGCAGCGTCCCGGTCAACGGCGTAGGTCCGGTCAGGGTTGCCGCCGCCGGCACCCGCGGACCAGACCACGGCGTCATGGCCCTGGAGTGCGCCGGCGATGTCCGCCGTGGTGGCATTCTCGACGTCCAGGACCACCGGCGTGGCGCCGGTCTCCTGAACGTCCGCTGCATGGTCGGGATTCCTGATGAACGAGGTGACGCTGTGGCCCTCCCCGGTCAGGAGGGCGGACAGGAGGAGGGCCACTTTCCCGTGGCCGCCAATGATGGCGATGCGTGTCATGCCCCCATTCTGCCTGCTAGGTCAGACATCTGTAACGCAGGTACACCGTGCCCGCCTCGAAGCGGCGCTCATCGACGAGCTCCAGCCCGGACTCCAGGCCGTCCGGCAGGAAACGCAGGCCGCCACCGACGGCCACCGGGGTGATGAACAGCCGGTACTCGTCCACGAGGCCGGCATTCAGGGCGTGCGCCGCGAGCGTGGGCCCGCCAATGGCGATGTCCTTGCCGCTGGCGGACTTCAGGCTGCGCACATCCTCCGGCCGGAACTGGCGTTCCACCCGGGTCCTGGGTGTCGCCGCGGCGTCAAGAGCCGTCGAGTACACCACCTTGTCCGCCCCCTTCCAGATCCGCGCATAGTCCTGGATCACGGCCGGTTCATCCGATGTGTCCCATGTTTCCCAGGCCGACATGACCTCATACATCCTGCGGCCGAAAAGGTACGTACCCACCTCCCGTTCGAGGTCGTTAATGAAGGCATGGACTTCCTCGTCGGGGGCGGACCAGGAAAAGTTGCCGTCCCGGTCCGCGGTGTAGCCGTCGAGGGACATGATTCCGGAATAGATCAGCTGTGCCATGGGCCCATTCTGCACGTGGAACTCATGCAGGCCCAGGACTTCGTGCCACCAGGTACTGCTGCCCCAAGGTCCAGAGGTTGGAGACGGTCCAGTAGGCCAGCACGCCGATGGGGAAGAAAATGCCGCCCACGCCAAAAACCAGCGGCAGCACATACAGCAGGATCTTCTGCTGCCGGACCAGCGGGCTCCCCGGGTCCTGCGTGCCCATGGCCCGTGCAGCCACGAGTCTTTGGGTCAGGAACTGGCATCCGATCATCAACAGGATCATGGCGACAGCGAGCACGGCCACGGTGGCGGGATCGCCCCCGCCGTGAACCAGGGACGCGGACAGGGGTGCCCCGAAAATGCTGGCCGAGTCGAATTGGGCCACCTGCGCCGGGCCCATGGCGCCGATGCCGGTCCCCTGCTGCGAGGCGTTTGAGACCCCTGACAGGACCTGGAACAGGGCCAGGAAGAACGGCGCCTGGATCAGCAGGGGCAGGCACGCGGAGAAGGGATTGGTGCCGTGCTTCCGGTACAGGGCCATCTGCTCCTGGGCCATGGCCTGCCGTGAAGCCTGGTCTGTCCTGCCCTTGTACCTGTCCTGCAGTTCCTTCAGGTCCGGCTGCAGGCGGCTCATCCTGCGCTGGGCCCGGACCTGGGCCAGGAACACCGGAATAAGGGCGGCACGGATCACCAGGACCAGGCCCACGATGGCCAGGGTCCATGTTAGGCCGGCCGCCGGAGGCATTCCCGCCGAACTGAGCCCGTCGTGGAAAGCCACCATGATGACGGACACCAGCCACCGGAACGGCTCCAGGACCGCAGCAACAACATCCACCGAATCACCCATCCGCCAGTTGCTGCAAAGCTACTGCCGATCCGGGAAACAGAAAAGCCCCCGGATCCTTGCGGATTCCGGGGGCTTAGCCTGTAGCGGTGGGGAGGCTCGATCTCCCGACCTCACGATTATGAGTCGTGCGCTCTAACCAACTGAGCTACACCGCCACGAATGAGAAAAACCTGCGTCAAGCCGGTCAAAACCGCCTTGACGCAGGCCCTCATTCAGAGCCCCCCACCGGAATCGATCCGGTGACCTCGTTCTTACCAAGAACGCGCTCTACCACTGAGCTAGGGGGGCAACGAGTAAATACTCTACCGGAAGATTTCCGCACCAACAAATCGGCGCCTGGAGCCCCTCCCGGACGGTTGGACAGGCTCTTTGGAGGTCCGCGAAAGGTTGTTTTTCCCCGTAATTCCGGGGCTGCAGGGGCAAAGGGCAGCAAGGAGGACGACGGCGGCAGCGGTCTTTTCGGGCCCCCTGCCCAGCGCTCCGGGGCACGAATGTGGCGAGTCCCACACCCGGGCGCTTAAACGCCGATGGGCCGGCTCGAAAGCCGGCCCATCGCCGTCGTCAATTCCTCAACGCGGGGCGTTTACCACTTGCCCTTGCGGTTGAAGTCGCGGTGTCCGCTGTCGCCGCCGTGGCGGGGCTTGCGGGAGCCGTCGCCGTGGCCACCGAAGCGCGAGTCGCCGGCCTGGCCCCGGTCGCTGAAGGACCGCTCCGACCGCTCGGTGTAAGAACGTCCGCCGCGCTCAGCAGAGGACCGTTCGCCGTCGTTCTTCCGGAATTCCTTCTTGAACCCGCCGTTGCCCTTGAAGTTGCCTCCGCGGTTGCCCTGGTAGCTGGGACGGTCGCCGGAAGGCCTGCGGCCGTTGTCCAGCTCGAGGTGGATCAGCTCGCCACCGATCCGGGTACGGGACAGGGCGCGCAGCTGCTCGGGGCTCAGGTCTGCGGGCAGCTCCACCAGGGAGTGGTCCGAGCGGATGTCGATCCCGCCGATCTGCGCGGACGAGATGCCGCCTTCGTTGGCAATGGCGCCCACGATGGAGCCGGGCATGACGCGCTGGCGGCGTCCCACGGCGATCCGGTAGGTGGCATTGCCCTCGGTCAGCGCGCGGGTGGGCCCGCGGGAACCGAAGCCGTCCTTGGAGCGCTCGCGCTTCTGGAATTCAGGAGCGGCGGGCAGCTCCTTGACCAGGAGCGGCTGGCCGCCCTGCGCCATCACGGCAAGGGCCGCAGCGATCTCTGCTGCCGGGACGTTGTGCTCTTCCTCGTAGGAGGCGATGAGGTCGCGGAACGCCGCGACGTCCTCGGAGGCGAGGGTCTCGGTGATGCGCTCGGCGAACTTGCCCAGGCGCAGCGTGTTCACGGTCTCGGCCGTGGGCAGGTGCATCTGTTCCACCGGCTGGCGGGTGGCCTTTTCGATGGAACGCAGCAGGTACTTCTCCCGCGGCGTCATGAACAGGATCGCTTCGCCGGAACGGCCGGCACGGCCCGTGCGGCCGATGCGGTGCACGTAGGACTCGGTGTCATGCGGGATGTCGTAGTTGATGACGTGGCTGATCCGCTCGACGTCAAGGCCACGGGCGGCGACGTCGGTGGCCACCAGGATGTCGATCCGGCCTTCCTTCAGCGCGTCAACGGTGCGCTCGCGCTGCTGCTGCGGGATGTCGCCGTTGATGGCGGCAGCCTGGAATCCGCGGGACTTCAGCTTGTCGGCCAGGTCCTCGGTGGCCATCTTGGTCCGCACGAAGGCGATGACGCCGTCGAAGTCTTCGACCTCAAGGATGCGGGTCAGCGCGTCCAGCTTCTGCGGGCCCATGATCTGCAGGTAGCGCTGCCGGGTGTTGGCACCGGTGGTGGTCTTGGACTTGACCTGGACCTCGGCCGGATTGTTGAGGTACTGCTTGGACATCCGGCGGATCTGACCCGGCATGGTGGCCGAGAACAGCGCCACCTGGCGGTCCTCCGGGGTCTGCTGGAAGATCTGCTCCACGTCTTCGGCGAAGCCCATCCGCAGCATCTCGTCAGCCTCGTCCAGCACCAGGTACTGGAGTTCGGACAGGTCCAGGGAACCCTTGGAGATGTGGTCGATCACGCGGCCGGGGGTACCCACAACCACCTGGGCGCCGCGGCGGAGGCCGGCGAGCTGGGGGCCGTAGGCGGACCCGCCGTAGACCGGCAGCACGGTGAAGTCATCGATGTGCTTGGCGTAGGAGGTGAACGCTTCGGCGACCTGGAGCGCCAGCTCGCGGGTGGGAGCCAGGACCAGGGCTTGGGTCTTCCGGGAGGGGCCGTTGAGGTCGTGGAGTTCGGCCAGGCGGGACAGTGCCGGTACTGCGAATGCTGCAGTCTTACCGGTGCCGGTCTGGGCCAGGCCCACGACGTCGCGGCCTTCAAGCAGCAGCGGGATGGTGGCTGCCTGGATGGGGGACGGCTTTTCGTACCCGACGTCCTGCAGGGCGGCCAGGACGCGGCCATCGATGCCAAGATCGGCGAACTTGACGGTGTTTTCGTCTTCGTCCGCAGCAGGGGTGGCCGTGGCGGGCGCCTCAGCAGCGGAGGCTTCCGCGGCGGGAGCCTCGGCAGCAGGCGCTTCAACAGCGGGGGCTGCGGCGGGAGCGGTTACGGGAGCCTCGGCGGCGTCCTCGACAACAGCGGTGGTTTCGTTCTGGTTTTCGGGCATAGGGAGATATTCCTCATCCATAGGGGGCCAGGCGGCACAACCCGAGGTGAGCGGAGCCGCAGTACACGTGCCGATGGTGCCGGGCAGACGTTGACCGGCCGGTCACAGAAGTCCGGCGCTTTCGCAATCCCGTGGCAGGACTTCGCGCTGCATCTCTTGGCTGCTATCCCAGCAGTCTGTACAGCGTTTTCTTTAGCCGGCTCTCCCTATGAAAATGCCCGCATCGCTTGCGCGGGCCCCAACACTTGCCAGTCCTGCCTCAAAAATTGGGCAGGAATAAGGGATTTCCGGAGTGGGGGATATTTCAAGTGTAAGGGACGGACACCGCCTGCGGGAAATCAAGGGCCCGACGACGGCGGTGAGCTTGCGCACACGGCCCGGGAACAGCGCGCAACGGGGCTTGTGGCGGCTACTCCCCCAGCCTCCGCATCAGTGCCTCGAACCTGGTGTGGTATTCCTCCTGGAGCCTGATTTCGCCGTCGGCCTCGGCATCGCGGAGGGCCTCGACGGCCTCCGCGTCGGGCGCACTGAACCACCGGCCGATGGTGACTCCATGGCGCGGCACGAATGTTTGGTGGATGTAATCGCCCGCCTGGATGGTGCCGGTGCGGATGACGCGCAGGTAGGCGCCCACCCGCCCTTCCTCGGTGAAGCGCTTCACCCATTGGGGTTCCTTCATCCGGCGTTGGAAGGTGGCGCAAGGGACGCGCGGAGAGGTGACCTCAAGGACGACGTCGGCGCCCACCTGCCAGCGCTCCCCGATCACCGCGTTGGTTGGTTCGATGCCGGAGACCCGCAGGTTCTCCCCAAAGATTCCCGGCGGCAGCTCGCGTCCGAGCGTCCCGGCCCAGAAGTCCGCGTCGGACTGCGAGTAGGCGTAGATGGCCTGGTCCTCGCCGCCGTGGTGGACCCGGTTGGCCTGGATGTCCCCGTGCACGCCCAACTTGTGCACCTTCACGGGACCTTCGGACGCGCGTTTGTCGATCGCGGTGACTCCAACGTTTCCCTGGTCTCCCAGGAGCTGGTGGACGCAGCAGACGGCGAGGACAGAAGCTGGTTCCATGGCTTCAGTCTAGGGTTCCTGCCGGTGGTGCCAATCTCGTCAACTCACTGTTGCAGGGACTACGCTGGGTCGAGACTTGCAGGTGGGGGTGCAGCGCTGCGCCCAAATAGTGTTGACAACCGAGGGGGACGGCCGTGGACTCGAACGAAAAAGACCCGAAAGAGGACCCGGAGAAAACACCTCCGGAGGGAGGCGGAAGCGTCAAGCCGCCGCCTTGGCAGGTCCCCAAGCCGGAGCTGCGCCCCGACCTCCTCAACGAGCCCGTCCCACCAGTGGATCCGTTTGCCCGCGAGCGCGAAAAGCAGCTCAACGCCGCTGCGGCGCGGAAGAAGCGTTCCCAGCGACGCACGGTGGTGGTGGGCCTGGGCGTCACGGCCCTCCTGGCGGGAACCATCACGGCGGTGGTGGCCAGCAACGAGGATGACCCCGAATACGCGCAGGTCTGCTTCAACGACGACACCGGCGAGCGCGTCGAGGACACCAACTGCGACAGCTCCGCCGGCCGCAGCGGCGGCGTCTACGCCTGGTATTTCTACTCCCGCGGGGCCAGCGTTCCGCCGGTGGGCCAGAACAGGTCCACGGCGCCGGGTTACACGCGGACCATCCCCAGCGGGGCAAAGGCCTCCACGGGGTACAGCAGCAAGGGCGGCACGGTCAGCCGCGGCGGGTTTGGTTCCAGCGCCAAGAGCGGCTCGAGTGGCGGCGGCGGCAAGGTCTCGGGAGGCTGAGCGGTGAAGAGACTGACATCCCAACCACGGCCCGGCTGGAAGCAGAAGATCGAAGAGCAGGGCCTGGTCTTCTCCACCACCACCATGGACGACGGACGCCGGATCGAGTACTGGAACGAATCGGCGTATTACGAGTTCAGCATGGACGAGGTGGAGACTCTTGAGGTCGCGGCCGAGGACATGCACCGGATGTGCCTGGAGGCGGCGAAGTTCCTGGCCACCGGGGCCATGGGGAGCATCGGCATCGGCCCCCAGGCCTTGGAGCTGGCGGCTGAATCCCTGCAGGCCGCCGACGTGGACGTCTACGGCCGGTTCGACTTCATCTACGACGGCCGGGGCGGCCCGGCCAAGATGCTCGAATACAACGCCGACACCCCCACCGGACTCATCGAGGCCTCCGTGGCGCAGTGGTTCTGGCTGCAGGACGTGTTCCCGGAGAAGGACCAGTGGAACGGCATCCACGAGGCCCTGATCCGGCAGTGGAAGAAGTTCCAGTACCGCACCGGCATGAGCACCCTCCACGTGGCCCACTCCGAGGTGGAGGAATCCGGCGAGGACTGGATGACCGCCGCGTACATGCGCGACGTCGCCAGCCAGGCGGGATGGACCACCATCGGGATCAACATGTCGGATATCGGTTGGGGCCCCAACCTGAACCGGTTCGTGGACCTGGACAACTTCATGATCAGCACCATCTTCAAGCTGTACCCGTGGGAGCTGATGATGAAGGAAGAGTTCGGGCCCCGCCTCCTGGAACGTGCCCATAATCCGCGATGGGTTGAGCCGGCCTGGAAAATGCTGCTCTCCAACAAAGCCCTGCTGGCCGCCTTGTGGCACCTCTACCCGGACCACCCCAACCTGCTGCCCGCGTACCTCACGGACCCGGGGCCGCTGAAGGAATGGGTGGCCAAGCCCCTGCACGGCCGCGAAGGCGACAACATCCGGATCCACGCGGACGGCCTCACCGTGGAACAGCCCGGCGGTTACGGCCGCGAGGGCTGGTGCTACCAGCAGTACCATGCCCTTCCCGACTTCGACGGCAACCGTCCCGTGCTGGGCCTTTGGGTGGTGGACGGCGAATCCGTGGGCTGCGGCATCCGGGAATCCGACGGCCCGGTCACGGACTACTTCTGCCGCTTCGTACCCAACACCATCGACGCACCGGCACCGCTTTCGGCCGTGGCCAACTCCAGCAAGGCAGGTATCGTCCTATGAACCCGGAGACAGCATGAGCACGGATATCACGACGACGGGAGGCCCCGGCAGCGGGCCCGGCGCCCCGGTGCCGGGCAAGGGATTGCGGGCCGGGATCCTGGACCTCGGCGACTCGGTAATGCTGGGGCTGGCCTCCACTGCCCCGGTGTACTCGCTGGCCGCCACCTTGGGCCTGATCGTTGCCGTGAACGGCAACTACACTCCCCTGATCCTGCTGTTGGGATTCGTCCCGGTCCTGTTCATCGCCTACGCCTTCCGCGAGCTCAACAGTGCAATCCCGGACTGCGGCACCACTTTCACCTGGTCCCGCCAGGCTTTCGGCCCGTGGGCGGGCTGGTTGGGCGGCTGGGGAGTGGCACTGGCCGGGATTGTGGTCCTGGCCAACCTTGCCCAGGTGGCCGGCCAGTATGTGTGGCTGCTGGTGGGTGACGGATCGCTTGCGCAGAACAAGGTGGTGGTCACCGCCACGGGCCTGCTGTTCATCGTCCTGATGACCCTGGTGAACTACCGCGGTATCCGGTTGGGTGAGCACGTCCAGCGGGTGCTGACCTATGTCCAGTACATCGCCCTGGGCGTCTTCGCCCTTGCCCTGGTGGCGCGGATCGTGGGCGGCGCCCCGGAGGGCCAGGCCTTCGACTTTGAGTGGTTCAACCCGGCGGGAGCCTTCGCCGATCCCGGAGCCGTGGTGCATGGAACCCTCCTTGCCCTGTTCATCTACTGGGGCTGGGACACCTGCCTTGCCGTGAACGAGGAGACCGAGAACCCCGCCAGTACGCCCGGCCGCGGGGCCGTGATTTCAGCGTTCGTCCTGATGGCGATCTACGTTTCGGTGGCACTGCTGGTGATGATGTACGCCACCGTGGGCTCCGAGGGCATCGGCCTGGGCAACGAGGCAAACAAGGACGATGTCTTCCTCGCCATGAAGGACGTGGTCCTGGGACCCTGGGGCTGGCTGATCGTCGTCGCGGTCCTGGCTTCCGTCCTGTCCTCCACCCAGACCACCATCCTGCCAACGGCCCGCGGCACCCTGTCCATGGGTGTCCACGGGGCCCTTCCGGCGAAATTCGCGGAGGTCCACGAGCGGAACCAGACGCCCGGTTTCTCCACCCAGGTGATGGGCGGGGCGGCTGCTGCCTACTACGTGGCCATGAGCTTCCTGAGCGAGAACCTGCTGGCTGACTCCATCAGCGCCATCAGCCTGTTCATCGCGTTCTACTACGCCCTCACCGGGTACGCCTGCTTCTGGTACTTCCGGACCACCTTGCGGGACTCAGCACGGAACCTCTGGTTCCGCGGCATCCTTCCCCTCCTCGGGGCGGTGCTGCTGACTGCTGCGTTCTTCGTCTCCGCCGTGCAGATGTGGGACCCGGCGTACGGGAATACCCGGATCCTCGGCGTCGGGGGTGCCTTTGTCAGCGGCGTGGTGCTGCTGGCGCTGGGCGTGGTCCTGGCAGCCGTGTGCAGGTTCCTGCCGGCCACCCGCGGCTACTTCGAGGTGAAGCGTTGAGCGCCGGCCCGTCCGATGTCCTGGACCTCGACTCCCTGCTGTCAGCAGACGAGCTGGAGCTCCGCGAGCACATCCGGGACTACACCCGCCAACGGATCAAACCGGATATCGCCCGCTGGTACGAGGACGCGGTGTTCCCGCTGGAGCTGGCCACCGAACTCGGCGAGCTGGGCGTCCTGGGGATGCACCTGGAAGGCTATGGCTGCCCGGGCCGGACCGCCGTCGAATACGGACTCGCGGCCATGGAACTGGAAGCGGGCGACTCCGGAATCCGCACGTTCGTGTCCGTCCAGGGTTCGCTGGCCATGACCGCCATCCACACCTGGGGCTCGGAGGAGCAGAAGCAGGAGTGGCTGCCGCGGATGGCCGCCGGCGAGGTGATCGGCTGCTTCGCCCTGACCGAACCCAGCGCTGGTTCAGATCCTGCCGCCATGGCCACCTTCGCCGAGCGGGACGGCAGCGGGGATGACGCCGGGTGGGTGCTGAACGGCGCCAAGCGGTGGATCGGCCTGGCCTCGGTGGCCGGGGTGATGGTGGTCTGGGCCATGACGGACGACGGCGTGCACGGTTTCCTGGTGCCGGCGGGAACCCCCGGCGTGACGGCAACGCCCATCCGGCAGAAGCTCTCCATGCGCGCGTCCATCCAGTGCGACGTGGTGTTCGACGACGTCCGGCTGGGTCCGGAGTCGCTGCTGCCTGCGGCCCGCGGGCTGCGCGGCCCGTTCACCTGCCTGAACGAGGCGCGGTACGGCATCGCCTGGGGCGCGATGGGCGCCGCCCGCGACTCGTACGAGGCCGCGCTGGCCTATTCGCTGGACCGCCTGCAGTTCGGCAAACCGCTGGCCGGCTACCAGCTTACGCAGGAGAAGCTGGTGAACATGCTGCTGGAGATCCAGAAGGGCACCCTCCTGGCACTGCACCTGGGCCGCCTGAAGGACGCCGGGGCCCTCCGGCCGGAGCAGATTTCGCTGGCCAAGCTGAACAACGTCCGCGAGGCCATCGCCGTGGCGCGCGAAGCCCGGACCATCCTGGGTGGCAACGGCATTACCGGCGACTACTCACCGCTCCGGCACGCCGCGAACCTCGAGTCGGTCCGGACCTACGAAGGCACCGACGAGGTCCACACCCTGATCCTGGGCAGGCATATCACCGGGTTGGGCGCCTTCCACTGACCCTTCTTCCCAACCAGGTCGGAGTTGTTGTCGTTTTGGCGGTCCAAAACGACATCTAGTGCGAGCCAGTTGGGAGGGCGCGGGGCGAACGGGGCCGCAGGGAGCTCAGGCGGAGAAGCCGCCGTCGGCCTTGATCAGCTGCCCGGAGACCCAGCGCCCGGCGGGCGAGAGCAGGAACGCCACCGTTCCGGCGACGTCTGCAGGGGTGCCGAGGCGGCCGGTGGGCTGCTGGGAGGTGAGCGCTTCCTTTAGGTCGGGAGTCATCCATCCCGTATCGATGGGCCCCGGGTTCAGGACGTTCGCCGAGATGCGCTGTGGACCCAGCTCGCGTGCGGCGGCAATGACGATCCGGTCCAGGGCACCCTTGGAGGCGCCGTAGGGAAGGTTGAACGCGGTGTGGTCGCTGGTCAGTGCCACGATCGCGCCGCCGTCGTCCGGGGCCTGGCGGGCGAACGCGGCGATCAGCTGCCAGCTGGCGCGCGTGTTCACCGCGAAGTGCCGGTCGAAGGACTCCACGCTGGTGTCCAGCACCCCCGAATCCACCGATTCGGCATGGCTGAGCACGAGGCCCCGCAGCGGACCGGCCAGCTCCACGGCCTCGGCCACCAGCCTGTCCGGCACACCGGGGTCCTGCAGGTCTGCGGGTACGGCGTGGACCGTGGCGCCGATGGCTTCGAGCTCGGCGGTAAGGCGGAGGACATCGTCCGGCTCACTCCCCCACGGCATCCGGGCGTCATAGCCCGCCCAGTACGAGAGGACGAGGTCCCAGCCATCGGCGGCCAGCTGCCGGGTGATGCCGGCACCGATGTTCCCGGTGCGCCCGGCGCCGGTGACCAGGGCAACGGGGCGGGCAGCGGCGGGTGCGTCTGATTCCATCCGACCAGCCTAGCGCCGCCTTGTGGGGCGCTGGTTCAGGCCGCAGCCGGCTCCGCTGCCCGCGAACTCCGGTCCCGGCGGATGGTGGCGCTGATGATCGCAGCGATGGTGCACATGGCCGCCGCACCCAGCCAGGCGTAGGTGTAGTGCCCGGTGGCATCCCGCAGGGCTCCGGCGGCGATGGCCGCCGCGGCGGCGCCGAGCTGGTGGGCCGCGAACACCCAGCCGAAGACCACGCTGCCGTCCGCACCAAACGTTTCGCGGCAGATGGCGGCCGTGGGGGGAACGGTGGCTACCCAGTCCAGGCCGTAGATCACCACGAAGACGATCATGCTGGGCTGGACCTCGGCGTTCAGCAGCAATGGCAGCACCAGCAGGCCGATGCCTCGGAACTGGTAGTAGACGGCCAGCAGGACGCGGGGATTGAACCTGTCGGTCAGCCAGCCGGAGGCGATGGTGCCGATGATGTCGAAGATCCCGACGACGGCGAGCAGTCCCGCGGCCGTGGTTTCGGGCATGCCGTGGTCGTGCGCGGAGGGGATGAAGTGGGTGCCGATCAGCCCGTTGGTGGTGGCTCCGCAGATGGCGAAACCTGCCGCCAGCGCCCAGAACGTCCGGACTTTGATGGCCCGGCGGAGGACCTGGAGGGCGCGGACGGCGGCGTTGGCGCGGGGCCCGTCCGCGGCTGCGGGGACTTTGGCTCCGTCCGGCATCACGGTGTCCGCGGGCACCGGGGGCAGGGCACCGTACGGCAACACCCCGACGTCGGCGGGCGAGTTCTTGAGGAACTTCAGCACCAGCGGGACCACGGCGAGGGCGCCCGCGGCGATCAGCAGGGATGCCTGCCGCCAGCCGGGGTCCTGTGCCAGGAGGGCGATGAACGGCAGGAAGACGAGCTGGCCGGCGGCGCTGCCGGCGGTCAGGATGCCGATGACCAGCCCGCGGTTTTTGGTGAACCAGGTGTTGGCGATGGTGGCCGCGAAGACCAAGGCCATGGAACCGGTGCCGAGGCCGATCAGCAGGCCCCAGGTCAGCAGGATCTGCCAGGACTGGTTCACCAGCACCGTCAAGGCGCTGCCGAGGCCGATCAGGACCAGGGCTGTTGCCGTGACGGCGCGGATGCCGAACCGTTCCATCAGGGCGGCGGCGAACGGTGCGGTCAGGCCGAACAGGACAAGGTTGATGCTGACCGCAGCCGACAGGACCGTGGTGGACCAGCCGAACTCCTGCTGGAGCGGGACCATGAGCACCCCGGGGGCCGCCCGGAATCCAGCCGCCCCGACCAGCGCAAGGAACGCCACGGCGGCGACGATCCATGCCGGGTGCAGCCGGCGGCGCCGGACCGTGTCCGGCCCGGCGGCGGCTTCGGCGGGTAGTTCGGCTGCTTCCTCGGGCAGGGTGCTCACGCGGCCGTTCCCTCCCGGGCTGCGGTGGACAACCGGATGGGCTGCTCGGACCGTGACCGGCTGTGCCAGCTGGTGTTCGCGGCGGTGAGCCGTTCCCCGCACCTCGTGCAGGTGTCGGCCGAGGTGGTGGGTTTCCCGCAGCCCGAATGGATGACGTACAGGTGGGCCTGCTCCGAGGGCGCGGGCAGGTGCTTCTCCGCCCAGATGGTGACCGCGTTCAGGACCGGGAGTGCGTCTTCACCCATGGCGGTGAGCACGTATTCCTGGCGGGTACGGCCGCCGTCGTCGTACGGCTTCTTCTCCAGCAGCCCGGACTCAACCAGACCCGCGAGCCGCTTGGTGAGGACCGAGTCGGCCACTTCGAGGCGGGCCTTCATGGGGTCGAACCGGCCGTTCCCGAAGAAGACCTCGCGCAGGACCAGGACGGACCAGGGGTCGCCCAGGATGTCCAGGCCGCGGGCCATGCTGCAGGTGCGTTGGGACCAGTCAGATCGGAGAGGCATACGGGAACCCTAGCTGACTTTCTTCAAGAAAGCCAGGGTTCCCCTGCCGCCGCTACGGTATTGCGGAAAAGGCTTGGTCGAGGTCGGCGATGAGGTCCTCGACGTCCTCGATGCCGCAGGACAGGCGCAGCAGGTTGACCGGAACTGCCAGCTCGGTACCTTTCACCGAGGCGTGGGTCATCTCTGACGGGTAGTTCATGAGCGATTCGATGCCGCCGAGCGATTCGGCCAGGGTGAACACGGTGGTGGACTCCGCCACCTTCCGGGCCGCGGCTTCACCGCCCTTGAACTGCACGGACACCATGCCGCCGAACTTGCGCATCTGCGTCCTGGCGAGTTCGTGGCCGGGGTGCGTCGGCAGGCCCGGGTACAGCACAGCCTCCACTTCAGGACGCTCCAGCAGCCACTCGGCCACCGCCTGGCCGTTCTCGCTGTGCCGGTCCATGCGCACGCCAAGCGTCTTCAGCCCCCGGGTGGTCAGGAAGGCGTCCATCGGCCCGGAAACCGCACCTACCGCGAACTGCACGAAACCGATCTTCTCCGCCAGCTCCGCGTCCTTGACCACCACGGCGCCGCCCACCACATCCGAGTGTCCGCCAATGTACTTGGTGGTGGAGTGGACCACCACGTCGGCACCGAGGGCCAGCGGGTTCTGCAGGTAGGGCGAGGCGAAGGTGTTGTCCACCACCAGCAGGGCGCCGGCGGCGTGGGCGATATCCGCGAGCGCGGCGATGTCCGTGATCTTCATCAGCGGGTTGGAGGGGGTCTCCACCCACACGAAGCGCGTCTTGTTGGCAGCGACGGCGCTGCGGACGGTGTCCAGGTTGGCCATGTCCACCGGGGTGTTGCCGATCCCCCAATCGCCCAGCACGCGGCTGATCAGCCGGTAGGTGCCGCCGTACGCGTCGTTGCCGAGCACGATGTGGTCGCCCGGGCGGGTGAGGGCACGGATAAGGGCGTCCTCCGCAGCCAGGCCGGAGCTGAAGCTGTAGGCGTGCGTCCCGAGTTCCAGGGCGGCAAGCTGTTCCTGCAGCGCGTCCCGGGTGGGGTTGCCGCCGCGGCCGTACTCGTAACCGCTGCGCAGGCCGCCGATGCCGTCCTGGGCGTAGGTGGAACTGAAGTGCAACGGGGGGACCACGGCGCCGGTACGGGGCTCGAAAGCCTGGCCGGCGTGGACGGCCCGGGTGTTGAAGCCTTGGTTCTCAGAGGCAGTCATGGGTGCTCCTTTAGTTGCTCAGGTAGGCCAGCAGGTCGTGCCGGGTGAGGATTCCCACGGGCGCGCCCACAAACGTGACCATCAGGGTATCCGTGTCCGAGAGCAGCTCCCTGGCGGCGGAGATGGTTTCCAGCGACCCGATCACGGGCAGCTTGGGGCCCATGTGTTCGGAAATCTTGTCCGTCAGCTTCGCTTCGCCGCGGAACAGCTTGGCGGTCAGCGTTCGTTCGTCCACGGCACCCAGGACCTCACCCATGACCACGGGCGGTTCCTGCGAGAGGACCGGGATGTGGCTGACGCCGAACTCGGTCATGATGTTGATGACGTCCCGCACGGATTCGTTGGGGTGGATGTGTACCAGGTCCGGAAGTTCGCCGGTCTTGGACTTGATGACCTCACCCACCGACGTTTCCTCGCCCCCGGAGAGGAAGCCGTAGGAGCGCATCCACTGGTCGTTGAAGATCTTCGCCAGGTATCCGCGGCCCGAGTCGGGCAGGATGACCACGACGACGGCACTTTCGGGCAGGTCCCGCGCCGCCTTGAGCGCTGCCACCACCGCCATGCCGGAGGAACCGCCCACCAGCAGGCCTTCCTCCCGCGCCAGGCGCCGGGTCATGGCGAAGGAGTCGGCGTCGCTGACGGCGATCACGTCGTCGGGGATGGACTTGTCGTAGTTGCCGGGCCACATGTCCTCGCCCACGCCCTCGACGAAGTAGGGCCGCCCGGTGCCGCCCGAGTAGACCGAGCCCTCGGGGTCGGCGCCGATGATCCGGACCACGCCGCCGTCGGACTCCGGCCGGTCAGCCGAAACTTCCTTCAAATAGCGGCCGGTCCCGGTGATGGTGCCGCCGGTGCCGGCGCCGATGACGCAGTGCGTGATCCTGCCGTCGGTATCACGCCAAATCTCAGGGCCGGTGGTCTTGTAGTGGCTGCCCGGAGCGGCGGGGTTGGAGAACTGGTCCGGCTTGTAGGCACCGGGTGTCTCCCGGGTGATCCGGTCCGAGACGCCGTAGTAGCTTTGCGGGCTCTCCGGCGGGACCGACGTGGGCGTGACCACCACTTCGGCGCCGTAGGCCTGCAGCACGGCCCGCTTGTCCTCGCCCACCTTGTCCGGGACCACGAAGATGCATTTGTAGCCCTTTTGCTGCGCCACCAGGGCCAGGCCCACGCCGGTGTTGCCGGACGTCGGCTCCACGATGGTGCCGCCCGGCTTCAGCTTGCCTTCGCGTTCGGCATCCTCGATCATCTGTGCCGCGATGCGGTCTTTGATGGAACCGCCGGGGTTCAGGTACTCCAGTTTGACCAAAATGGTGGCTTTGATGCCCTCGGTCACGTGGTTGAGTTTGATGAGCGGCGTATTGCCGATGAGGTCCAGGATGGACTGGGCGTACTTCATAGATACAAAGCTACCGCTTCCTGCAGGCCGTTCCCCGCCCGGGATGCGAGGATAGCCCGGTGATGCAGTTCGCATGGCTGAAAGCCACCCGCAGCTACCTGCTGCCCGGCGCAACCCTGGCGGCAGGCCTGGCCACCCTCGCCGTCGGCGCCCTCCCCGTCCCGGCCTTCGGCGAACTGGCCGGACGCACCATTCCCATCCTGGCTTTCGTGCTGGCCATGTCCCTGGTGACCGAACTGGTGGACGAGGCAGGACTTTTCCGCGTGGTGACGAACCGGTTGGCGGCGCTGGGCAGGGGCAGCGTTTTCACCCTCTGGCTGTTGGTGGTGGCCGTGGCCACGGTGGCCACGGTGTTCCTGTCCCTGGACACCACCGCCGTGCTGGTGACACCCGTGGTTGTCCTCCTGGCTGTCCACGCCCGGATCCCTCCCCTGCCGTTCGCGCTGACCAGCATCTGGCTGGCGAATACGGCCTCACTCCTGCTGCCCGTCTCCAACCTGACCAACCTCCTGGCCCAGGACCGGCTTGGCCTGAGCCCATGGCGCTTCGCGGGACTGGTCTGGGCGCCCGCCGTCGTGGGACTGCTGGTCCCCCTCGTCCTGCTCTGGTTGGCGTTCCGGCGGGACCTGCGCGGAACCTACGGGCCGCAGCCAACGCATCCCGTCCGCGACCGCACCCTGTTGAAGGCCGCCGCCGTGACGCTCCTGGTCCTGCTCCCGGCCCTGGTCTCAGGCGTCCCGGTCCAGTACCCCGCCCTTGCCGCGGCGGCGGTCCTGCTGGCGGTCTTCCTGCGCCGCAGGCCCTCGGCCCTGCGTTGGTCCATGGTCCCGTGGCGGCCGCTGATGCTGACAGTGGGCCTGTTCATGCTGATGGAAACGCTGCACGCACACGGGCTGACCACGCTGCTGGCAGGCATCGCCGGATCGGGCGACGGACTGCCGGCACTCCTGCAACTGGCCGGGCTGGGCGCGGGGGCGGCCAACGCCGCGAACAACCTTCCCGCCTACCTGGCCCTGGAGCCGGTGGCCGGGTCTCCGGCCAGGCTGGCCGCCCTGCTCATCGGCGTGAACCTGGGCCCGCTGGTGAGCCCCTGGGCTTCGCTGGCCACGCTGCTGTGGCATGAGCGCCTGCGGGTACTGAACGTCCCTGTCAGGTGGGGCGGGTTTGCGGTGGCCGGGCTGGTGGCAGTCCTGCTGACGGTGCCGCTGGCCGTGCTGGCGCTGTGGCTGGTTTCCGGGATGCCCTGACGGCTCGTCTTTCCAGGGTGCTCAGGCGCCGTCCGGGGTCCCGGTGGCCTGCGGCGCGAGGTTCTGCCAGAGCCCCATCACGTTGCCCTCGGAATCCTGGAAGTATGCCGTGTAGCCCATGCCGGGGATCTCGTTCCTGGGCATGACCACTGCACCGCCCAACTCCTCCACCGTCTTCAGTGTGGCGTTGATGTCCGGAACATCCACGGTGATGACGGGAGCGGTGATCCGTCCTTCCCTGGCCATCATTCCGCCGTTGATCGCCCCGGGCGTGGTTGGCTGCCCGGTGGCCGCATCCATGTCCGTGGTGATGACCATGGTGTAGTCCATCCCCGGCACCGGTTCCATCCGCCACCCCAGGGCTTCCTGGTAGAACTTCATTGCCCGCTCAGGGTCGTCCGCGGGAATCTCAAAATGCACTGCTCCGCCCACCATGGCCTCCTGGTTCCCGACGGCACGGCTTATGGGCAGCCGCTGCCCGTGCGCCAGCAGTGATCCTAGTCCCGGGCTGCGACGCGGAGAAGGGCCGATGGTCCCGCCGGTGTCGGTGGGCCGTGGGACCATGGAAGACATGACGATCGCAGACGCACCTCCCCGGCTGGCGGCCGCCGCGGACGTGTCCCTGCGCTGGTATCCGGAGGCGCCCTACAGCTTGTCCCGGACCCTTGGACCGCTGCTGCGGGGCAACAGCGATCCGTCTTTCTGCGTCCAGGGCGACGTGATCTGGAATGCCTTTACGTCCCCCACCGGCCCGGCCACCCTGCGGCTGTCCCCCGCGGGCGGCGGAGCGGGCGGCCCCTGGGTGGACGTCCAGGCATGGGGCCCGGGTGCTGCGGCCGCGGTCCAGGCAGCACCCCGGCTGTTGGGGGCCGACGACGACTGGCGGGATTTCGACGAACCCGCCTTCCATGCCACGCTGCCCCGCATGGTCCGGGAGGCACGCCGGCGCAGCCAGGCGCTGCGCCTGCCCGCGAGCGGCCGCATGGTGGACCAGTTGGTGCCCATCATCCTGGAACAAAAGGTGACGGTGGTGGAGGCCCGGCGCGCCTACCGGTACCTGGTCCACCGCTACGGGACGCCGGCCCCGAGCGCGGGGGCCTCCACTCCGGCAGGACTCATCGTGGCGCCAACGGCGGCCCAATGGCTGCAGGTCCCCAGTTGGGAGTGGCACAAGGCCGGCGTGGGTCCCCAGCGTTCCGCCACCGTCATGCGGGCGCTGCGCTCCGCCGCCGCCCTGGAGCGGCTGGCAGCGTTGCCGGCCGCGGAAGCGGCAGAAAAAATGCAGGTGATTCCCGGGATTGGAGTCTGGACCGCCGCCGAGGTGGTGCAGCGCACCCACGGCTGCCCGGACTCCATCGCCGTGGGCGATTACCACCTGGCGGCCTACATCGGGGCCGCGCTCACGGGGCGCAGGACCGGCGACGCCGGCATGATCCAACTGCTGGAACCCTGGCGCGGGCACCGGCAGCGGGTGGTGCGGATGATCCAGAGCACCGGTTACCGCAAGCCCACTTTTGGCCCGCGCATGACTATCCAGGACCACCGCCGGCACTGAAACCCTCCGCGGCAGGTCAACCGGTGCTTGATCCGGACCGGGATGGGTAAGGCTAGGGTGTGGCGTCCGGCCAGGCACGGCCGGACCACGAGTGAGAGGAACCCCATGAGCTCCGATCCAGGACGCACCAACCACGCCGGCGGAGAACCCCTGGACGTGGATCCAACCGGGCAAGACCCCGCGGTGGTGGACCCGGAGGCGCACGATCCTGACGGGGATGCCAAACTGAAGCTGCAACTGGCCATCTTCGACGTGATTCGCCGCGGGGCCACGGGCAAGAGCCTTGACGAAATCCGGGAGATGCTGCTGACCGCGTTCGCAGCGCGGGACGTTGCCCCACCACCGTTCACCTGGGTGGAGTCGGCGGCGTCCTCTGCGTTTTACGGTGAGCCCTACATCATCGACTACCCAACTGCCATCGCCGCCGATGATCTGGAGGCTGCCCCCGATGAGGCGGTGCGGGAGCGGCTGGCCGCCCGACGGAAACTGCGCGGGACCCAACTGCCGCAGGGAATCCTTCCGGCACCGTCCGAGTGGCGGATTCCCGCCAACGAGGTGACCGGCGGCGGGACGCGGCAGGCCACCCAGGCCGGAAGGAACGGGGCAGCGGTCCTGGCCTTGGTCGCACTGGCGGCGGGCGCCGTCGCCGTTGTAGCGCTACGGCTGTCCCGCCGCCCAACCGGCCGCAGTAGCTAGCGGGCAGTTCTCCCCATGCCTCCGGCGGGGCGCCTCGCGTAAGCTTGCGACTGGATATTGGGGGAATAATGGCAGGCATTTACGGGGCGGACGTCGCCCAACTTCGCGCCCTGGGGAAGGCCCTTACCGCCTCCTCCGCGCGCTTGATGTCCACTGCCACGGCGCTGTCGAGGAACGTGGGCGAGCCGGGCACCTGGAAAGGGGCCGACGCCGAGGGGTTCCGGAACGACTGGAATGGCACGCACAGCCTCCTGCTGGGCCGCGTCATTGAGGCCCTTGCGGACGCAGGGAAGGCAGCCGCACGGCACGCGGACGAGCAGGAACGCGCCAGCGGCGCCGGTGGCGCGGCAGGCCGGACCAGTTCGGCCGGGGGCCCTCCCGGCACGGCCGCCGGGGATGCGACGTCCGATTACCTGACTGGCGGGGAGCATTCCTTGGTGCGCCACCCCGACCGCGGCGAAGCGAACCTTTCGGCGCCCGAACTGGACAGGCTCCGGGGCCTGGTCAGGGACGCTGCGTCGGGCGACAACTTCTTTGTGGGCAACGATTCGGACGTCAACAAGCTCCGTGACGCCTTGACCGGGCTCAAACCTGCCCAGCTGAACCAGTTGCTGGAGTCGTTAACCGATGATGAGCTCCGAAGCCTGGGCAGCGGCGCGGCGGCCGACGGCAAGGGACTGTTCAACTGGGAGGGAGCCACGCCTTTCGAACGCCAGCAACTGCTGGACCAGTTCCTGTCCAAGGCGTCAGCAGAGCAGGTGGGGCGCCTGAAGGACCTCATCCCGTGGGCCCAGCCGGACGGGCAGGCCATGGGAGATGCAGCGAGGCCTGATGGCCCTGAGGCCAGCAGCACGGACCGGTGGATGGAACCCAAGTGGCCGGTGATCGGACAACGCCCGGGCACTGGCGACATCAGGCAGGGGCAGTACGGGGACTGCGTGGTTTTGGCCGCCGCCGGGGCCATGGTCAATGCCGATCCGGGCTGGGCCCGCGAGCACGTAACGGATAACGGCAACGGCACGGTTTCCGTCCTGCTGTTCGACAAGAACGGAGAGGAGCAGTGGGTGACCGTCACCTCGGACCTGCCGGCAAACAGCAATGGCGCACAGATGGGAGCCAAAGCAGGGTTTGGCGGCAACTGGCCTGCCTATGTTGAGAAAGCGCTGGCCCAGGTTTACACCGAGGACGACAGAAACGACGGGACAGCGGAAGGGGCGCCCCCGGACCAGGCGTACCCGCCAGGGAACTACCGCGCCATTGAAGGCAACTGGGGTCCCGACGCATTCCAGTATTTGGCGGGACCGGACGTGGAACGCACCGATGACGCCGGGAAGCTGTGGGAAGCGGCCCGCAGGGGACGCCCGGCCTTGGTCACAACACTGGGTGAAACGCCGGAGGAGGCGCCCATCGGATACCATGCCGGCCACGCCTATTTCGTGACCGGAGTTGACGAGCGGGGGAACATCATCCTTCAAAATCCATGGGGCCCTTCCGAGCCGCGCATGCAGATCTCGCAGGACGAATTCAGCAGGCTCTTCAGCGATGCCACGGTGGCGGGCTGATGCCGCGTCCCGCCCTGCGGCTTCGCAGCCGCGTTCTCGCCTGCACGGTTTTGCCTCTGGCACTCTCGCTGAGCGGCTGCTCCCCCTCGGCGGAGCCGTCCCAACCGCACTCATCCCAAGCCTCAAAGGAGCCAACCATGACGTCAACGGCAAGCTGCACCCACACTGGAACTTACCGGATCATCCCGTCTGCAAATGGCTCTTTTCCGCTTCTGCCGGACTCCCCGCGGGGCCCGGATGCCACACCGCTCGTGCGACTGTCCAGCACACACCTGAAGAATGACCCGCCGACGGCGGACCTGTCGGTAGCCTTGTTCGAGGTCAGCAGCCCGGCATCGAAGGACTTTCCAGGATTGGCACTCGGGCAGGAAGCGACCTTTGACGGCTACACCGTCCGGATCACCTCGATCTGCGAGGGCGAAGTCCGATTCGACCTGGTGCAGCAGCCCGGCTAGTCAGAGCCCCAGCCGCGCCACCGCTTCCTCCCGCATCTGGACTTTGCGGATCTTCCCGGAGACCGTCATGGGGAAGTTCTCCCGGACCTCCACGTAGCGGGGAATCTTGAAGTGCGCCAGCCGGCCGCGGCAGAACTCAGCCACTGCCGCGGCGTCCAGTGGCTCCGCTCCGGGTTTGAGGATGATGCAGGCCATCAGTTCCTCGCCATATTTCGGATCCGGGACCCCGATGACCTGGACGTCCTGGATGGACGGGTGGGAATACAGGAACTCCTCAATCTCGCGCGGGTAGATATTCTCGCCCCCGCGGATCACCATGTCCTTGCTCCGGCCTTCCACCACCACATAGCCGTCGTCGTCCATGCGGGCCAGGTCGCCGGTGTGCATCCAACCTTCCGCGTCGATGGCCTCGGCGGTCTTGTCCGGCTGGTTCCAGTATCCAGCCATGACGGCGTAACCGCGGGTGCAGAGTTCTCCGATCTGCCCGCGTTCAAGGTCTTCACCGGTGGCAGGATCCACGATCTTGCTTTCAAGTTGCGGCATGGTGCGGCCCACGGTCTCGGTGCGCTGGTGCAGCGTGTCGCCCTTGCGCGTCATGGTGGACACCGGGGACGTTTCGGTCATGCCGTAGCAGATGGCCACATCCACCATGTTCATCTCGGAAATCACCCGGTTCATCACCTCGATGGGGCACAGCGAGCCGGCCATCACCCCGGTCCGGAGCGTCGAAAGGTCATAGGAGCCGAAGTCCGGGAGTGCCAACTCGGCGATGAACATGGTGGGCACCCCGTACAGCGACGTGCCGGCAAAGTCCTGCACGGCCTCGAGTGCGGCGGCAGGCGAGAAACCGCGCCCGGGGATGATGGTGGCGGCCCCGTGGCTGAGCGCGTTCAGGTTGCCGATCACCATGCCGAAGCAGTGATAGAACGGCACGGGGATGACCACCCGGTCGTGCTCGGTGTACCCCAGCAACTCGCCGATCGCGTAGCCGTTGTTGAGGATGTTGTGGTGGGTCAGCGTGGCGCCTTTGGGGAATCCCGTGGTACCGGAGGTGTATTGCAGGTTGATGGGATCATGCGGGCTGAGCTCAGCCATCCGGGCCTTCAGGGCAGCGTGCCCGACGTCGTCCGCCCGCTTGAGCAGTTCAGCGTACGTGAGTTCCGCGCCGCCTTGGGGGCTGCCGGCCGACAGCCCGTCCAGGCCATGGTCCGGCAGGAAGACGAGTTCCTTCAGGTCCGGGCACGCGGCCAAGGCCTGGCGGGCCATGCCGACATAGTCGCTGTTGCTGTCCGATGGCGCCGTGACCAGCATGCGCATGCCGTTTTGCTTGACGACGAATTCGAGTTCGTGGCTGCGGTAGGCGGGGTTGACGTTGACCAGGATCACGCCAGCTTTGGCGGTGGCGTACTGCACGAGCGTCCATTCGGCGCAGTTGGGGCTCCAGATGCCCACCCGCTCCCCCTTGGCGACACCCAGGGCGAGGAGCGCACGCGCCAGTCGGTCGACGTCGTCGTTCATCTTGGTGTAGCTCCAGCGCCGGGCATCGGCGCCGGGCACGGGCGCGGCCTCGATCAGCGCGTCATGCAGCGGAAAGTGGGCGGCGACGCGCTCGAAATTTGCGCCAATGGTTTCTTCCAGGAGCGGGACGTCAGTGTCCCCGGCTGTATATGCACGCATGCTGGAACGCTACCAACAGGATCCCGGCAGGAGAAGGAAGGCGGGGCCGGACTCGACCGCAACGCACGAGACGGACCGGCGGCGCCCGGTATTGTGAAAACCATGAGTGCACCCATTGACCTGATAGCAACGTTCATTCCCAACGACGGCGAGTTCTTCCGCGTCAAACTTGCCCTGGAAATCGCCATCGACGAGGTGGTGAATGAACCGGGCTGCATCCGTTACGAGCTGACCGAAGCCACGGAAGAGAAGCTGGTGCTGACCGAGCAGTGGGCGTCCCAGGAAGAGCTGGACAAGCACTCCAAGGGCACCGCGGTGCAGGACCTGAACGAATCGCTGAGCGCACTGCTGGCCGAACCGGTCAAGGTGGAACGCGTCTAGGGACGTATTAACGCACACTGCGGGACCCCGGAAGGGGTCCCGCAGTGTGCGTTAACGAGGGTCTAGAAGTCGGGAATCTGGGTGCCGTCCTGTGGACCGCCCTGGGTGGCGGCGTGCTTCCCGGCCGCGGCAGCGGCTTCTTCCCGCTGGCGGGCCACATGCGCGTGGACCTCCTCCATGTCCAGGGCCTTAACCGCGTCCACCACCTGCTCCAGCTGCTGGGCGTTCAGGGCGCCGGGCTGCGAGAACACCAGCACCTTTTCACGGAAGGCCATCAGGGTGGGGATGGAGGTGATGCCTGCCTCCGCCGCCAGCTGCTGCTCTGCTTCGGTGTCCACCTTGGTGAACACGACGTCAGGGTGCTTCTCGGAAACGGCGGCGTAGGTGGGGCCGAACTGCTTGCAGGGGCCGCACCATTCTGCCCAGAAATCGACCAGGACAATGTCGTTGCCTTCGATCGTGGATGCGAACTGTTCACCTGTGATGTCAAGGGTAGCCATGCGACTACGCTACGCGCCCGGGGCTGTCCGTGTCGCGGGTGTTCGCTCCCCGCGTCATCGGGAATACCCGGCGTACGACGACGACACAACGGTTCAGCGGTAGGCATCCCACAGGTGCGGGGCGGGGGTGCGGCTGCCGGGGAGGGCGCTGGTAGCGCGCCATTCGTGGATCCATTCGGGCAGCACCAGGTCCGCCGGCGGGGCACCAAACTCCGCGATGATGTCTTCCTGGCTGACCGGGCCTCCTTTGGTGACCAGCCGGGTGGCGATGTAGGCACGTGCGTAAATCTCGCCGTCGGCCACCATGCGCTGCTCGAAGAAGATCGCCTTGGTGTCCAGCCCGATGACGCGGGTCTCGATGGTGTAGTCCTGCCACAGCTGCAGCGACTTGCGGAAGGCGATGGTTTCCGCGGAAACCACCGGGCTCCAGCCACGGCGGCGCATCCGCTTCCAGACGCCGCTGCGCACCATGAGGTCGAACCGGCCGAGGTCCATGAGGGAGAGGTACATGCCGTTGTTCACGTGCATGGCGATGTCGATGTCCGTGGGCAGGACCCGAAGTGGCAGCGACGAGGACTCCCACACGGAGACGGGCGCGCGCCGGGCGGAACGGAACAGCAGGAGGATGGTTCTCAGGAGCAGGTGCATGCCCCAATGCTACCCGCGGGTAACATGCTGGGCACCTGCTGTTGGCTGGGGCATCACCGTAGGATTTCCTGCATGACGCAGCAACGCTATCGCGATCTGGCGGAGTGGCCCCTGATGGCAACGGCACTGGTGTTCCTGGCAGCCTACGCGTGGCAGGTCATCGGCCGGCTTGAGGGCAGCGGCGCGGACTGGCTGGAAATGGTCATGTGGGTGACGTGGTGCGTGTTCGTGCTGGACTATGCGGCGAACCTGTGGCTGGCGGAGAACCGCCGGCAGTGGTTCATCCGCAACCTCCACGAGCTGGTCATCGTGGCGCTGCCGTTCTTCCGGCCGCTGCGCCTGCTGCGGCTGGTGACCCTGTTGTCAGTCCTGCACCGGACAGTGGGCGAAACGCTGCGCGGCCGGGTGGTTACCTATGTGGCCGGTTCCGCCGCCCTGCTGGTCTTCGTGGGCGCGCTGGCAGTCCTGGACGTGGAACAGTGGGCGCCGGACGCCAAGATCCTCACGTTCGGCGACGCCCTGTGGTGGGCCACGTCCACCATCACCACGGTTGGCTACGGGGACATGTATCCGGTCACGCCCATTGGCCGGCTGGTGGCGACCGCGCTGATGATGAGCGGGATTGCCGTGCTGGGCGTGGTAACGGCCTCCATCGCATCGTGGCTGGTCCAGCGGGTGGAGGACACAGCGGAATCGGTTGCCGAAGCCGTTGAAGAACCCATGCGGGTGGAAGTGGCGGAACTGGTGGCTGAGATCGCCCTGCTGCGCCGGGAAATCGCGGAACTGCGGGACCGCCGGGCGCTGTAGCAGCAAGTACCGCACGCTCCCGGCCTGAGTAGGGGCGCTGCCGGGGACGAGTACCGGTGCCGAAAACTCGGGTAATTCCTACTGGTGCCCGCTCGGTGGCCGGATTCCTAGACTCGGGATTCCTAGGACCACCACGCACCGGCAGGTGCACCGGGTTGCTTCCGGACGTTCCTGCCATCACGCGGAGCTCCGCATTTTCTGGGTATGCGGATGCCTCCATCTTGCGCCGCACGCGGCCTCCGGCACCCGCCGGGGCCAGCGGTGCAACGGCATCGCGATCCGTCCTTGACCGTGGGCATGCACCGCATGTCCTGGCGGGACCGAACCCAGATGGGCCCCCCATGAACCAGCCTCTCCCCCCTTCCGACGGCACCAGCAGAAGCTTTGTCACCGACGAACCCCGGACGGACCTCACCACCGGACGTCCGGTCATCAGCAACAAGTTATGGGCCGGCATGGCCACGGCGGCCGTTGTGGCCGCGATGGGCATCGGCGCCATGGCTGCGCCGCCTGCGTCCCTCAGCGGAGGCACACCCGCGGCGGCGGTCCAGGTGGCGGCGGCCGCCGTTCCGTCGCCGGCTCCCGACGTTGACTCCGGCGAGGCAGCAGACTCCTCCGGAGAAAACGCACCCGATACTCCGGCCGCTGCGGCCGCGCCCGTGGCCGCGCCAGCTGCGGAGGCAGCCCCGGCACCGGCAGCAGCCCCCGAACCGGCTCCAGCGCCGGCTCCAGTTCCCGAACCGGCTCCAGCTCCCGAACCGGCGGGTGACCCCAACGTCTACACCGTGGTCTCTGGCGACACGGTGGGCGGGATTGCTGCCAGCCACGGCGTGGACATGAATGCCATGCTCGCTGCCAACGGCCTGGGCGCGTACAGCATCATCTACCCGGGCCAAACACTGCTGCTGACCGGCCCTGCCATAGCGGTGGCCGCCCCGGCACCGGCTCCAGCCGCCGCGCCTGCCCCGGCAGCAGCCCCGGCCCCCGCCGCGGCTCCTGCACCTGCGCCGGCACCGGCACCGGCAGCACCCGCTGTCCGCACCATCTATGTGGCAGGGTCGGGCGGCCAGTCAATGGTGGACGCGTGCATCGGCCCCATCCACTTCACCCCGAACGACGGGTACTCGCTGTTCATCACAGAGCACGACTTCTGCGGCGGCTGGGCGCGGTTCTCCGGAATAGGGGTGGGTGAGACCGTCAGCATCCCCGGCTACGGCACCTACACCGTGACCGGCCGCGGCACCGTCCCCAACCCCGGAACCACCAACGACGTGATTGCGGTCTTCGGCGGGTTCCCGCGGGCCATCCTGCAAACCTGCATCCCGGGCACCAGCACGATGCTCCTGATCGCGTTGAACTGACTGCACGTAAACCACGGCGCGCGGCGCTGAACCGGGATTTCAGAAGCTTGTCCGCGGGTCCGAACCTTAACCGGCAGGATCCGCGGACAAGGCCATGGCGCTTCGCCGGAGGGTGAGTTCGGCGTCCTTCATTGGCGACCCGGCCGTTGCGTCGTGTCGACGACGGTCCGGCGCCGCTTCCGGGCGTCCTCCGGACCTGCCCGGAGACACGAAAAAGCCTCCGGAACCTGAAGGTTCCGGAGGCTTTTCCAAGGGTGGCAGATGAGGGATTCGAACCCCCGTAGGCGTTGCCAGCTGATTTACAGTCAGCCCCCTTTGGCCGCTCGGGTAATCTGCCGAACTTCAAAGAAGTACCCGCCGATGCAGTGTTAGGAGCGTCCGTTTCCGGTCCGTTCCGCTTCCAGTAACCGCGGGCAAGACAACTTTACAGAACTTCCGGCGAAGAATCGAATCGGGCCCTGCAGCACCCATAATCCCCTGGAATGACGGGAAAAGACGCCCCCGGTCAGGCTTCACCCAGGATGCGCCCTGCGAGCTTGGCTTCGAAACTGAGCGCCTGCTCTGCGGTGATCTGGTTCAACTGCACCGCCCGCTGGAGGTCGGCCCGCACGCCGTCCATCCGCGAGGACGCGTCCGCCACCGGGCTCAAAACGATCGAGGCCGCCACCGCCGCAGCGGCCACCGAGGTTGCCGCCGTTGCCACCGCCCCGGCTGCTGCTGAGGTGGTCCGGGTGACGTAACGGGCGGCTTTGCGGTGCATGGTGTTCCCTTCGAGCATTTACGACTGCTCCAACTCTCGCCAGGGCGCCTTCGTTCCCGCGGTGCGTCCGCTGTGAGGGAACTGTGAATTCATCGCCACCCCCGGGCGGGGGCATCCGTATTAGGCTTGATGCCAGTGATCCCGGCCCTGTTACGCGCAGGGCTCCCATCAGCAAAAGGAGAGTCATGGCAGGCGAGTCAACGTTCGACGTCGTAAGCAAAGTGGACAAACAGGAAGTGGCCAACGCCCTCAACCAGGCCCAGAAGGAACTCACGCAGCGCTACGACTTCAAGGGCGTCGGCGCGGAGGTGGACTTCAGCGGCGAGAAGATCCTCATGAAGGCCAATTCGGAGGAGCGCGTGCTGGCCGTCCTGGACGTGCTGCAGTCCAAGCTGATCCGCCGGGGCATCTCACTGAAGTCGCTGGACACCGGCGAGCCCTACGCCTCCGGCAAGGAATTCCGACTGGAAGCCTCCATCAAGGAGGGCATCGCCCAGGACCTGGCCAAGAAGATCAACAAGCTGATCCGCGACGAAGCCCCCAAGTCGGTCAAGTCGCAAATCCAGGGCGATGAGCTGCGCGTCTCCTCCAAGTCCCGTGACGATCTCCAGGCCACCATGGCACTCCTGAAGGACTTCGAGGAAGCCGATCTGCAGTTCGTGAACTTCCGCAGCTAGGCTGCCGCCGCAGGCGTTCCCTGCGCGCACATGCGTGCAGGGAGCGGCTACAGCTGACGGCCGGCCATCCGCTCGAGCCGGGCAATCCGGTCCCGCATAGGCGGGTGGGTGGCGAACAGCTTGTTCATGGCGCCCCCACGGAACGGGTTGGCGATCATCAGGTGCGAGGCGTTGACCAGGCGCTGGTCCTGCGGCAGCGGAGCAATGCTGACGCCGCGCTCAATCTTGGCCAGGGCTGAGGCAAGCGCCAGCGGATCGCCGGTCAGCTGCGAACCGTCCTCGTCGGCGTCGTATTCCCTGGTTCGGGAGATGGCCATCTGGATCAGTGATGCCGCGAAGGGCGCCAGCAAAGCCATGGCGATCATGGCCAGCGGGTTGGCGTTGCGCCGGTCTCCCCCGCCGAAGAACAGGAGCATCTGCCCCACCGAGGTGATGACGCCGGCGACGGCGGCAGCCACCGAGGAGGTGAGGATGTCGCGGTTGTACACGTGCATGAGTTCGTGCCCCAGCACACCCCGGAGCTCGCGGGCATCCAGGAGCTGAAGGATGCCCTCGGTGCAGCAGACGGCCGCGTTGCGCGGGTTGCGTCCGGTGGCGAACGCGTTGGGGTTCATGGTGGGCGAGACGTAGATGCGCGGCATGGGCTGGTTGGCGCGGGCCGAGAGCTCCCGGACAATCTGGTAAAGCTGCGGGGCCTGCGCTTCGGTGACCGGAAAAGCCTGCATGGACCGGATGGCGATCTTGTCGCTGTTCCAGTACCCGTAGAAGGTGGTGCCGACGCCGATCAGGGCCATGATCCAGATGGGGGCCGAGCTGCGCGTTCCCACCCCGATCAGGCCGCCGAGACCCAGCAGCACCGCCCACAGGACGCCAAACAGGGCCGCAGTCTTCAAGCCGTTGTGATGATTGTGCACGTTTCCTCCTCACTAAGGGAACGGTCCGCTAAGGTACCGGGTTCCGGGCGTCATACCGGCGGAATCCCGGCTGCAGCTGAGCCGCCAGCCAGGCGCCCGCGATGCACAACAGACCGCCGAGCAGCAGGACCCAGCCCTCATTCAAAATCCTAGTCGCGCCGCCGGCCAGCAGGTCGCCGATCCGCGGTCCGCCGGCCACCACCACGATGAAGACCCCTTGAAGCCGCCCGCGCAGGTGGTCCGGGGCGGCCGCCTGGAGAATGGTGTTGCGGAAGACGCTGCTGATGGAGTCCGCGATGCCGGCCAGGGCGCAGCAGACGGCAGCCGGCACCAACCACAGGGTGGCGCCGCCGCCCGGCGCCCGGCCGGCCAGCAGAACCACCAGCCCGAAGGCCCCGATGGATGCGCCCCAGCCCATGACGGAAACCACGACGGCGGTCCCCTGGCGGCGCACGCTGCCCAGCGGGCCGGAGAACAGCCCGGCAAGAAAGGCGCCGACGGCGGTGCATGCCAGCAGGATGCCCACGGTTGCCTCTCCGCCGCCGATCATCACGGCGGCAACGGCGGGCAGCAGCGCCCGCGGCTGGGCAAGGATCATGGCGATGAGGTCAATGATGAACGTCATGCGGAGGTTGGGCCGGGTGCCAAGGAACCGGAATCCCTCCACCACGGAGCGGATCCCCGCCTTGCGCTGGCCCCCGGTGGGCGCCATGGGCGGCAACCGGTACACAGCCCACAGCACAAACGCGAAGCTCACGAAATCGATGGTGTACGTCCAGCCGAAGCCCAGCCACGCGACAAGGAGGCCGGCCAGCAGGGGCCCGGCGGTCATGGCAAGGCCCAGGGAGAGCATGCTCAGGGCGTTGGCGGCAGGCAGGAGTTCCTTGCGGATGAGCATGGGGATGATGGCGCTGCGGGCCGGCTGGTTGATGGCCTGCGCCCCGCTCTGCAGTGCCACCAGCAGGTACAGCACCCACACGTTGCCCAGCTGCACCCAGGCCTGCAGGGCAATGAGGCCGGTGGTCAACCAGAGCACCGCAGTGGCCAGCAGGGCGATGCGCCGGCGGTCGTGCGCGTCCGCAATGGAGCCGCCCATGAGCCCGCCCACCACCAGCGGAACCAGCGCAAAGACGCCCAGCAGGCCAACATAAAAGCTGTCCTGGGTGAGCCGGTACACCTCGAGGCTTACGGCCACCAAGGTGAGTTGGCTGCCGACGGCGGATACCGCCGAGCCGAGCCAGAGCCGGCGGAATGCGGGGCTCTCCTTGAGCGGCGTCATGTCAGCAAGCAGTTTCCCCACCCTGCAACCCTAATGTCACCTGGACCGCCTGCCGTTCACCAGGAATTGGCGGGAGGTTAGCCGCGCCTTATTGCGATAAATTCAAAATAAGTGTTTGAATGGAGCCATGACGGAGCACTTTGACGGCCAGGACGCTTGGGCTGCGGCCCTGCGCGCCCACGGCCGCAGGGTGACCAAGCAGCGGCTCGCTGTGCTGGCCGCCGTCGAACGCCACCCGCATTCACCTGCCGAAAGCATCCTGGCCGCCGCCCGGGCCGAACTGCCCGAGCTGACGGCCCAGTCTGTCTACGTGGTCCTGGGCGACCTGACGGACCTGCACATGCTGCGCCGCTTCGAGCCCCCGCACTCCCCCGCGCTGTACGAGACACGCGTGGGCGACAACCACCACCACGCCATCTGCATCAGCTGCGGGCGGGTGGAGGACGTGGACTGCGCCGTCGGCCATGCCCCGTGCCTCACGCCCCACTGGAACCCTGACGCCAAGCCCATGACCATCCAGATCGCGGACGTCATGTACCAGGGCATCTGCCAGGACTGCCAGCGGGCCCAGCAACTTCCTCCCCATAGTCCCTCGCAAGAAAAAGAGAAATAGGAGAACAATGACTGCCGTTTCCACAACCCAGTCAGGTGCGCCGGTTACGTCCGACGCTCACTCGAAGTCAGTTGGTGCCGACGGTGCCATCATCCTGACCGACCACTACCTCATCGAAAAGCTTGCCCAGTTCAACCGCGAACGGGTTCCGGAGCGTGTAGTGCACGCCAAGGGCGGCGGCGCATTCGGCACGTTCAAGGCCACTGAGGACATCTCCAAGTACACCAAGGCCGCGTTCCTGCAGCCGGGCGCCGAGACCGAGATGCTGATCCGCTTCTCCTCCGTCGCCGGCGAGAACGGTTCCCCGGACACCTGGCGCGATCCCCGCGGTTTTGCCGTGAAGTTCTACACCACCGAGGGCAACTACGACCTCGTGGGCAACAACACCCCCGTCTTCTTCATCCGCGACGGCATCAAGTTCCCGGACTTCATCCACTCGCAGAAGCGACTCCCGGGCACGCACCTGCGCGACGCCGACATGCAGTGGGACTTCTGGACCCTGTCCCCCGAGTCCGCACACCAGGTCACCTGGCTCATGGGTGACCGCGGCCTGCCCGCCTCCTGGCGCGAAATGCAGGGCTACGGCTCGCACACCTACCAGTGGATCAACGCCGCAGGCGAGCGCTTCTGGGTCAAGTACCACTTCAAGTCCAACCAGGGCGTGAACTCCATGACCAGCGAGCAGGCTGAGCAGCTGGCCGGTTCCGACGCGGACTTCTACATCCGCGACCTGTCCGAGAACATCGCCGCCGGCAACTTCCCCTCCTGGGACCTGCACGTCCAGGTGATGCCGTACGAGGACGCCAAGACCTACCGCTTCAACCCGTTCGACCTGACCAAGGTGTGGCCGCACAGCGACTACCCGCTGATCAGGGTTGGCACCATGGAGCTGAACCGCAACCCGGAGAACTACTTCGCGCAGATCGAGCAGGCCACGTTTGCGCCGTCGAACTTCGTCCCCGGCATTGCCGCCTCGCCGGACAAGATGCTGCAGGCCCGCATCTTCTCCTACGCCGATGCGCACCGCTACCGCGTGGGCACCAACCACGCCCAGATCCCGGTGAACCAGCCCAAGAACCAGGTCAACAACTACAGCCAGGACGGCGCGGGACGCTACCTGTTCAACGCCCCGTCGGTTCCGGTCTATGCACCGAACTCCGTGGGCGGCCCCGCTGCGGTTGAGCCGCAGAACCCGGCCGGCGGCTGGGAGAATGACGGCGAGCTGACCCTTGCCGCGCACTCCCTCCACGCGGAGGACAGCGACTTCGTGCAGGCCGGTGCGCTGTACCGCGAGGTCTACGACGAGGCCGCCAAGGCCCGGTTCCTGGAGACCATCTCCGGTGCAGTGGGCGGCGTCAAGAGCGCCGACATCAAGGAACGGGCCATCCAGTACTGGACCAACGTCGACGCCGAACTCGGCGCCAAGCTGCGCGCCAACCTCGGCGCAGGGGATGCCCCCTCCGCTCCGACGTCGGCCGCAGAGTCCGCCAACAAGGTCGGCTAGTACCGCCTTCAGGCCCGTGGGCCACAGAACACCCCGTTCCCGGACTGCCGGGAACGGGGTGTTCTGCTGTCCGGCAGGTGTTTTTGCACATACGCCCACGGGATCTGGCCGGTTGCGGCAGGCAGTCCTAGGCTCCCTACATGAGCACTTTCGCAGGCATTCCACCCGAGGCCTTTGGCTTCTACGCGCAGCTGGAAGAGAACAACAACCGCGACTGGTGGCAGGAACACAAGGCGACGTATGAGCAGGCGGTGAAACAGCCGCTCACCGCCCTTCTCTCCGAGCTGGAGCCCGAGTTTGGGCCCGCCAAGCTGTTCCGTCCCAACCGGGACATCCGCTTTTCACTGGACAAGTCGCCGTACAAAACCGCCCAGGGAGCATTCGCTGCACGCCAGGAAGGCGTCGGTTTCTATCTCCAGATCAATGCGGACGGACTGTTGATCGGCGGCGGCTACCATTCCCACACCCCTGCCCAGCTGGCCCGGTTCCGATCGGCCGCCGACGCTTCCGCAAGCGGGTCCGCGCTGCAGGACATCGTGGATGCCGTGACCGGAGCAGGTTTTGCCATCGAGGGCGAGAAACTGAAGACCGTCCCGCGGGGTTTCGCGAGAGACCACCCCCGCGCCGAGCTCCTCAAGCACAAATCGCTGTCCGCCGGGGTCGAGGTAGGCCAGCCGGGGTGGGTTTCCACACCGGACGCCAAGGCTGAGATTGAAGAACGGTGGCGGAAACTCCGACCGCTCGTAGAGTGGGTGGGCCGCTACGCATCCCCCTGATACCCTCCGGCCTATGGTGCTGCGGGGTGCTGTGCTGCCGGATGCTGTGCTGCGGGGTGCCGTGTTGCGGCTTCGAGGCGCGTCTCGAGGTTGTTGAAGAACACGGCCAGCATGAGTTCGAAGGCTTTGGTGGCGGCATCGGGCTGGTTCATCACCACGAAATCGAACTGCAGGCCGTAGAAGGTGGACGTAAAGAGCCTGGCATCGGTGTCCGCGTACTCTTCGGGAATGCCCTGGACCATCAGCCAGTCGCGGGTCTTGTGGTGCAGCAGGCGGAAATGCTCCTGCGCCGTGCCCCGGGGCGTGGCAGCCACAATGTCCTGCGCCGTGGCCTCGAATTCGAGCCGGGTCAGGTGCCGGTTCCGCTGGGCCATGGTCCACTGCCACGAGTCGAGCAGGAATGCCCGCCACGCGTCCCGGTCAATATCGCGGACATCGGTATTGCGCATCCGGTCCAGGCGCGACTCGATGGACACCACGATGTCGTTGATCAATTGTTCCCGGCTGCCGAAGTGGTACACCAGCGTGTAGGAGCTCATCCCCAGGCCCTCGGCGAGGCTCCGGAAGCTCAGCTCGGCCAGGGTCTTGTCCATCAGGTAGTCAAGGATGGCAGCGAGCAGTTCAGTTTTGCGTTCTGAACGGGAGGGACGTGCCATACCTCCATCCTAGGAGCCGGAAACGCCGCTGCCCGCCCGGCAGGGGCCGGGCGGGCAGTTCTTGCGGGTGAAGGACCTCAGGTCCGGGACAGCTCGTCCTCGTCATCTGACGCATCAGCTGCCTCTGCGGTGCCGGGACGGCTGTTGACGGCCGCGTTGGCTTCAGCGAAGCGCTCGTTGAGCCGCGAGTGGCGCTGGCCGTAGGCAAAGTAGATGGCCAGGCCGATGACCAGCCAGATGGCAAAGAAGATCCAGGTCTCCACGGCGAGGTTGGTCATGAGGTACAGGCACAGGACGGCGGAGACAACCGGCAGCACCTTGCCGAACGGGACACGGAAGGCCGGCTTCAGGTCCGGGCGCTTCTTGCGGAGCACCAGGATTCCCAGGCTCACCACCACGAACGCGGAGAGCGTACCGATGTTGATCATTTCCTCCAGCAGGTCCACGTTGGTAAGGCCCGCAACAAGGGCTACCGCGGCGCCGCAGATGATCTGGAGGCGTGCCGGCGTCGAACGCTTTTCGCTGGTCTTGGACAGGGCCCGGGGCAGCAGGCCATCGCGGCTCATGGCGAGCACCACACGGGACAGGCCCATGAGGAGCACCATGATCACGGTGGTCAGGCCCACCAGGGATCCGAAGGCGATGACCTTGGCGGCCGACGTGTCGCCGACCGCCTCGAAGGCGGTGGTGAGGGTGGGGCTCTTGGCCTCGGCCAGCTGGGTGTAGGACACCATCCCGGTCAGCGCCAGTGACACCAGGATGTACAGCAGCGTGACCAGGGCCAGGCCGCCGAAGATGCCCCGGGGAAGGGTCTTTTGCGGGTTCTTGACTTCCTCGGCCGAGGTAGCCACCACGTCGAATCCGATGAAGGCGAAGAACACCAGGGCGGCACCGGCGAAGATGCCCAGGGTGCCGTACTGGGCCGGGGCAGCACCGGTAAGGAAACCGAAGAAGGACTGCTTCAGCACATCCGCGCCGCCGGTGCTTGCGGTGGGCTCTGCCGCGGGAACGAACGGGGTGTAGTTTTCAACCTTGACGTAGGTGAAGCCCACCACGATCACGAAGAGCACCACGCCGATCTTGATCATGGTGAAGATGTTGCCAACCCGGGCGGAGAGCTTGGTGCCCAGGACCAGCAGCACGGTGAAGATGGCCACGATCAGGAAGGCACCCCAGTAGAGGTCCACGCCGCCCAGGGAGATGGCGGGCGGAATATCGGCGCCGGTGAGGGCGAAGACCTTGCTGAGGTAGATGCCCCAGTATTTGGCGATCACGGCGGCGGCGGTGAACAGCTCCAGGATCAGGTTCCAGCCGATGATCCAGGCAAGGAGTTCGCCCATGGTGGCATACGTGAAGACATAGGCTGAACCGGCCACGGGGATGGCGGTGGCGAACTCGGCGTAGCACATGATGGCCAGCGCGCAGGTGACGGCGGCGATGGCGAAGGACAGCGTGACGGCGGGGCCGGCGAAGTTCGCGGCAGCCTTGGCGCCAACGGAAAAGATGCCGGCGCCCACTGCAACGGCGACGCCCATGATCATGAGGTCCCAGGTGCTGAGGGAGCGCTTGAGCTTGCGTCCGGGTTCATCGGCGTCAGCGATCGATTGCTCGATTGATTTTGTCCGCAGAAGATTCATTGGGGGTCACAATCCTGGTATGTGATGGAAACAGACCTATCAACGATAGTGTCCATCCACTGGACGGTCCCAATTGTCCCGAATAGTGAGACGGCCAAAAGCCCGAACTATATTCCGCCAACGCATCCTGGGCCCTCCTGATGGAGAGCCCCGGAGCATCTTGGCCGAACTTCCTAGACGGGCCAGTCCATCAGGGTTGAGCGGATCAGGAAGCGTTTGCCCTCGGGCGCCTCCACGGAAAAGCCGCTTCCCCGGCCCGGAACAACGTCGACAGTCAGATGCGTGTGGCTCCAGTAATTGAACTGTTCCCGGGACATCCAGAACTCCAGGGGCAGGGGCTGCACTCCGTCCGACAGGTCGAACAGCCCCAGCAGGACGTCCGAATCCCCGGTGATGAAATCCCCTGCCGGGTAGCACATTGGCGAGGACCCGTCACAGCAGCCGCCCGACTGGTGGAACATGAGCGGACCGTGCCGCTCCCAGAGCATCCGCAGGAGGTCCACGGCCGCGGGCGTGAGCGCCACCCGGGAGAAGTCTTCCCCGGGCAGCGTCACGGCGGCCTCAAGCCCATGGATAGGCATCAGAACTTCAGCACCACGCGGCCGTCGATCTTGGCGTGCTTCATCTCGTCGAACACGGCGTTGACCTCGGAAAGCTCCCGCACGGAGACCGTGGGGTGGATCTTCCCCCGGGCGTAGAAATCCAGGGCTTCCGCCAGGTCCTGCCGGGTGCCGACGATCGAGCCGCGGACCGTCAACCCCTTGAGCACAATGTCGAAAATCGGCGCCGGAAAGTCCCCAGGCGGCAGACCGTTGAACACGATGGTGCCACCGCGGCGGGCCATGCCGATCGCCTGCCCGAACGCTGACGGGTGCACCGCAGTAACCAGGACTCCATGGCAGCCTCCTGTTTCCCGTTGGATCACTTCCGCCGGGTCTTCATGCAAGGCGTTGACTGTCACTTCGGCGCCGTGGGTCCTTGCCAGGGCGAGTTTGTCGTCGGCGATATCCACCGCGGCGACGCGCAGGCCCATGGCCGCTGCGTATTGGACGGCGATATGGCCCAGGCCACCGATGCCGGAGATGGTGACCCATTGGCCCGGCGTCGCCTCGGTCATCTTCAGGCCTTTGTAGACGGTGACGCCGGCGCAGAGCACCGGCGCCACCTCGACGGGGTCGGATCCCGCCGGTATGCGGGCCGCGAAGCGCGAGTCCACGAGCATGTACTCCCCGAAGGAGCCGTCCACGCTGTAGCCGCCGTTCTGTTGCGACTCGCACAGTGTTTCCCAGCCGGTGCGGCAGTACTGGCAGTCGCCGCAGGCGGACCAGAGCCAGGCGTTGCCCACGAGATCGCCGAGTGCGAGGTCGGTGACGCCCTCGCCGAGGGCCACCACTTCGCCGACACCTTCGTGGCCGGGAACGAACGGCGGTGTGGGCTTCACCGGCCAGTCGCCCTCCGCGGCGTGCAGGTCCGTGTGGCAGACGCCGGTGGTGAGCACCTTGACCAGTGCCTGCCCGGGCCCGGGCACCGGAACGTCGATGTCCTGGACGGACAGTTCGGTGCCGAATTCGGTTACTACTGCTGCTTGCATTGTCGTCGTCATTGGCGAAATCCTTGCGTCGTTGTAGTGGAGGTGGTGCGGCTGGGCCTAGAAGAAGCCCAGCTTGTTCTCGTCGTAGCTGACCAGCAGGTTCTTGGTCTGCTGGTAGTGGTCCAGCATCATGGCGTGGTTTTCCCGGCCGATGCCGGAGGACTTGTACCCGCCGAAGGCGGCACCGGCCGGATAGGCGTGGTAGTTGTTGACCCAGACGCGTCCGGCCTGGATTTCCCGGCCGGCGCGGTAGGCCACGTTGCCGTTGCGGGACCATACGCCGGCGCCCAGGCCGTAGAGGGTGTCGTTGGCGATGCCCATGGCGTCGTTGTAGTCGCTGAACCTTGTCACGGCCACGACGGGCCCGAAGATCTCCTCCTGGAAGATCCGCATCCTGTTGTGCCCCTCGAACACGGTGGGCTGGACGTAGAAGCCGCCTGCCAGGTCGCCCGGCAGTTCGGCACGGGCGCCGCCGGTGAGGATCTTGGCGCCTTCCTGCTTTCCGATGTCGATGTAGGAGAGGATCTTCTCCAGCTGGTCGTTGGAGGCCTGGGCGCCCACCTGGGTTTCGGTGTCCAGCGGGTTGCCCTGGATCATCTTCTCCACCCGCGCCACGGCATCGGCCATGAAGGACTCGTAGATGTCTTCCTGCACCAGGGCGCGGGACGGGCAGGTGCAGACCTCGCCTTGGTTGAAGGCGAACAGGGCGAAGCCCTCCTGCGCCTTGTCGTAGAAGGCGTCGTTCTCCTGGGCGACGTCGTTGAAGAAGATGTTGGGGCTCTTGCCGCCCAGTTCCAGGGTGACGGGGATCAGGTTCTGGCTGGCGTACTGGCTGATGAGCCGCCCGGTGGTGGTTTCGCCGGTGAACGCGATCTTGCGGATCCGGGAGCTGGAAGCCAGCGGCTTGCCGGCCTCCACGCCGAAGCCGTTGACCACGTTGATCACGCCCGCGGGCAGGAGGTCGCCGATGAGTTCCATCAGGACCAGGATGGAACTCGGTGTCTGCTCGGCGGGCTTGAGCACCACGGTGTTGCCGGCCGCGAGCGCGGGGGCCAGCTTCCAGACGGCCATCAGGATGGGGAAGTTCCAGGGGATGATCTGGCCCACCACGCCGAGCGGTTCGTGGAAGTGGTAGGCGGTGGTGTTGTCGTCCAGCTGGGACAGGCTGCCTTCCTGGGCCCGGACGGCTGAGGCGAAGTACCGGAAGTGGTCCGAGGCCAGCGGGAGGTCTGCGTTGAGGGTTTCCCGGACCGGCTTGCCGTTGTCCCAGGTTTCGGCGACGGCGAGCATTTCGAGGTTTTCGTCGATGCGGTCCGCGATCTTGTTCAGGATGGCGGCCCGTTCTGCCACGGAGGTCTTGCCCCAGGACGGTGCGGCTTTGTGGGCCGCGTCCAGCGCCAGCTCGATGTCTTCGGCGGTGCCGCGGGCCACCTCGCAGAAGGCCTTGCCCGTGACCGGGGTGATGTTTTCGAAGTACTGGCCCTTCACCGGGGCAACCCATTCGCCACCAATCCAGTTCTCGTACCGGTCCTTGAAGGTGACCTTCGAACCGTCGGTTCCTGGCTGTGCGTAAACGGTCATTGCTTAGCTCCTTTGCTGTGCAGGAGGCCGGCCCGCTGGGGGCCCGCCGATGCCTACAGCGTAGGAGCCGGGAGGTTGCAGCCAGGTTGCAACCGTGGTTGAGGTTGCCGAACCCCGGTTTCGACGATCGCAACCATCGGGTGGCCGGGTTTCAGGCGCGGAGCTCGGCTTCCAGCCGTTCAAGATCAGCGACGACGGCGGCCCGCTTGGGTGAGCGCGGCGGCAGGAGGCGGAGTGCGGCGTGGCGGATGCCGACGTCGTCAGCTGCCTCGGGAAGCGCGGCGAACTCGAGCAGGGACTCGGCGCTGCCGTCCGTCAGGACCGCCTCACGGAGCAGGGACGACACCTTGTTCCTGAGGTCCACGACACCGGGGGCCTCGGAGCGGGGCAGCACCGCGCCCCGGTAGATCTCCAGCGCAATCCGGTGGGCTCCGCGCTGCAGGCAACTGAGGACCTGGCCGGTATCGGCCACGATGTCCACCGGGAGCCGGTAGGGACGCGAGCCGGGGACGGCCTCGGGGCTGAGCTGCTGGATCACCTTGCGCAGGCGCACCATCTCGGCCCGGAGCGTCATGGTGGAGCCCTCCCCCGGGTACAGCAAAGAACTGAGTTCCTCGGCGGTGAGCCCGTCCGGATGCATGCCCAGCAGGGCAAGGATTTCACTGTGCCGGGCGGACATGGCGACTGTCTTTCCTCCGAGGCTGAGGAGTGCCTGGTCGCGGCCCAGCAGCTGGAGGCTGTTCCGGTAGAGGCTGCCTCCCGTGGCACCGCGGCCCTGCCCGGCCGCCGCAGCCGGGCTCCGGCGTCGGACGGGTTTCCTTGCCAGTTCTGCCGCGTGCTGCAGGCGCTCCACCCGCAGCTGCGCCTGCGCGGCCGCTACCGTTGCTTCGACCAGCGACAAGGTGTGCGGCGCCACCGCTGTAGCCGTCCCGGTGATGTCCACGACGCCGAGGACAGCTCCCGAGTCGGGGTCGTGGAACGGAACGGCGGTGCAGCTCCAAGGGTGGACGGCGCGCTGGTAGTGCTCTGCGCCGGAGATCTGGATTCCCCGGCCCAGGGCGAGTGCCGTTCCGGGTGCGCTGGTGCCCACGCTCGCTTCGGACCAGTTGGCGCCGGCGACGAACATCATGCCTTCAGCCCGGCGCTGGAGCGCGGGATCGCCGTCCACCCAGAGGAGCCTGCCCACTTCGTCCCCGACGGCCACCAGGAGCCCGCTGTCGTGGCTGGGCTGCACCAGCAGTTTGTTGATGACCGGCATGATCGCGGCCAAGGGGTGCCGGCGGCGGTAGTCCTCCAGCTCATCCCAGTCGAACGCCAGGGGCGCGGCGGCGTTGTCCGGGTTCGCTTTGAAACAAGCGGACCGCAGCCAGGATTCGCGGATCAGGGCGCGCAAACCGGGTATTTCAGGGGTGGCGTCAGCGAACGCTTGGTCCAGGCGCTCGTGTCCGGCCAGCGCGGCACGCTGGCGCGGTTCAGGCTGGATCAGGTTCGTCATCGAACTCCCGGAAAGCGCAGGGGTGTGGCGGCTATTCTAACCCCGCCGGCCGGAGGCTCAGCCGCGGGAGATACGGATCATTTCCTCGCGCGGGACCACCTTGATGCGTTCGCGCACCACGTGGTCCAGCCCTTCGGGGCCGGTCCAGGCAGCGCCGAGGCCGGCCTCGTGGGCGTCGAGCTTGTTCCAGCCCTCCCATGTGGTGTACTCGATGCCGCGCTCCTCCAGGAGGTCGATAATGGCCTGCGGATCCGGGTTGCGGGCCGCCGGGAGGTTCAACCGGTCCTCCAACAGGAACCCGATGGTCTCCAGGGCATCGCCCTTGGTGTGCCCGATCAGGCCGACGGGGCCGCGCTTGATCCAGCCGGTGGCGTAGATTCCGGGGACCGGCTTGCCCTCGGCGTCCAGGACACGGCCGCCCTCGTTCGGAATGACTCCGCGCTTGGCGTCATACTCCAGTTCGTCAAGGGCCGAGCCGTGGTAGCCGATGGCACGGTAGACGGCCTGGACGGGATATTCGACGTACTCCCCCGTCCCTTTGGCGTTTCCGGTCCCGTCCAGCTGCATCCGCTCGAACTTGATGCCGTCCACCTTGCCCGTGCCGTCGTCGAGCACTTCAACGGGACTGTGCAGGAAGTGCAGGTGCAGCCGGCGGGAGGACGGGTTCTCGGCTTCGGCGTGCTCTTCCACGAGCCAGTTGGTGAGGGTGTTCACCATGGTCTTGATCTGGTTGTTGCTGCGGATGGCCTCGTCCGAGGCGTCGTCGAATTCGAAATCCTCCGGGTAGAGCACGATGTCGACGTCGTCCATGTGGCTGAGCTCCCGCAACTCCAGCGGGGTGAACTTGACCTGGGCGGGCCCGCGGCGGCCGAAGACGTGGACATCAGTAACGGGAGATGCCTTCAGGCCCTGGTAGACGTTGTCCGGGATTTCGGTACTGAGCAGTTCTTCCGGGTGCTTGACCAGCATGCGGGCCACGTCCAGGGCCACATTGCCGTTGCCGATGACCGCGATCTCGTTGGCGTCCAGGGGCCATTCGCGCGGAACGTCCGGATGCCCGTCGTACCAGGACACGAAGTCCGCTCCGCCAAAGGAACCACGGAGGTTGATACCCGGGATGTCCAGGTCCGCGTCCTTGACCGCGCCGGTGGAAAAGATCACGGCGTCGTAGAAAGCGCGGAAATCGTGCAGGGTGAGGTCGCGGCCGTAGGTCACGTTGCCCAGGAACCGGATGTCGCCGCGGTCCAGGACCTTGTGCAGGGCGTTGACGATGCCTTTGATCCGGGGATGGTCCGGGGCCACGCCATACCGGATCAGCCCGTACGGTGCCGGGTAAGCCTCGAAGAGGTCGATGCTGACCTGGAAGTCGCCGTCCTTGACGCCGCTGGACTTGGTGAGGATGTCCGCAGCATAGACTCCTGCCGGTCCCGCGCCGATGATGGCGACGCGGAGCGGACGGTTGGCGGCGGATTCGCTGTGATTGGTCACCGGGAGCCCTTCTGAACTGGTCCTGCTCATGATTCATGCGCTGCATGGTGCAACGCACAAGGCCCCATTCTAGTTGGCGGCCAGGGGGACCACCCGGCCTTCCCGGTACAGGAGTGCCCGGAGTTCGGCTTCGGCGGAGTCCAGCCGCTTGGGATCTATGGTTTCGCCGTCGTGGTAGTGGTCCACCACGCGGGGGTCCACGTAGCTCTTGCGGGCGATCGAGGGGGTGTTTCCCAGGGTCTCCGCGGCCTCCACCATGGCCCGGCTGATGGCGCGCTTCCGCTTGGCGGCCGTGCGCAGGGCGCCGGTGCGCGCCAGGCTGGCCGCTGCGGCAGCCGTTCCCCGCAAGGTCCGGAAGTCCTTGGCCGTGAAATCGGACCCGGTCCGCTCCTTCACATAGGCGTTGATGTCCGCGCTGGTCACGGGCCGCCAGGTGCGGCCCTCCTTGTAGGCGAGGAGCCGCGCGTTGGACCCGCGCCGCTTAAGCAGGCGCAAAAGGTCGGCGAGGTCGGGATCGCGGATTTCCGATTCCCAGTCCTTGCCGCTCTTGGCCGGAAAGCTCAGCAGGATCCTGTCTTTGCGCACCCGGACGTGGGCACACAGCAGCGTCGCCAGGCCGCGGCTGCCGTTTTCGTTGGTGTAGCGCTCGGAGCCGACCCGCAGGGATCCGCTGTCAAGCATCCGGAAGGCTGCCGCCAGGACGCGTTCACGGCTGAAACCCTCGCTTCGGAGGTCCATGGTGACCCGGCGCCGGGCCACGGGCAGCGATTCGGCCAGCTGCAAGGACCGGTCGAACTTCACCCGGTCCTTCCGCTCGCGCCACTCAGGATGGTAGATGTACTGGCGCCGCCCCACTGCGTCCAGGCCGGTGGCCTGGATGTGGCCGTTCTCGAACGGGGCGATCCAGACGTCGGTCCACGCAGGTGGAATGCCGATGCTTTCCAGCCGGTCCCGCACGGGTCCGGGCGGCAGGGTGGAACCGTCAAGGTCCCGGTAACTGAAGCCTGTTCCTGCAGCCACCCTGCGGTAGCCGCGGCCGGAGGCGTTGCTGCGCCGGAGTCTCATCGGGCGCCGGATGGCCGGTTAGCGGATGTCATAAAAGAAAGCCTACTGATTGTTTTGCGGTTTGCCCGTGTTCCGGCTGGAATACCTGCCCCGGGGCTGCTGTTATGGACATCGTGCCCATGCCAGAACGAACGTCCCACGCCGCCCCACTCACCACATCCCCGGCCCCAGGGCAGAAGCCCGCGGCCACCACGGGTCCCAAGGCCGCTGCAAAGGACACGACGGCGGGCATGCTCTTCGGCATCGGCGCGTACGTTTTGTGGGGGCTGCTCCCCCTGTACTTCTTCATCCTCATGCCAGCCGGCGCCGTCGAAATCGTGGCCAACCGCGTGGTGTGGTCGCTGTTGTTCTGCGCCCTCCTGATCACGGTGACCCGGACCTGGACCGTGCTTGCGGCTGCGGTGAGGGACCGGCGGGTGTTCGCTCCGCTCGCGTTGGCGGCGTTCCTGATCGCGATCAACTGGTTGACCTACACCTACGGCGTGACCACCGGGCAGGCAGTGGAAACCTCGCTGGGCTACTTCATCAACCCCCTCGTGTCCGTATTGCTGGGCGTGTTCGTGCTGAAGGAACGCCTCCGGCCGCTCCAGTGGGCCGCCGTCGGCGTCGGCTTCATCGCCGTGGGCGTGCTGACGTACTCGTACGGAAAGCTTCCCTGGATCGCCCTGACACTGGCATTCAGCTTCGGACTGTACGGGTTCGTCAAGAACCGGGTGGGCTCCAGGGTGGACGCCATTACCAGCCTCAGCGTGGAAACCATGGTCCTGGCCCCGCTGGCCGCTGTGGCGATGGTTGTCCTGGCCGCCGGCGGCACCGCCACGCTGACCACGCAGGGGGCCGGGCATTTCTGGCTGCTGCTGGCCTCCGGCGTCATCACCGCGGTTCCGCTGCTCTTCTTCGGCGCCTCCGCCCGGCGGCTGCCGATGACCACCATCGGGTTGCTGCAATACTTCGCGCCGGTGCTGCAGTTCCTGGTGGCCCTGCTGGTCTTCCGGGAGGCCATGACCGTGGAGCGTTGGATCGGGTTTGGAGTGGTGTGGCTGGCCCTGCTGCTGCTCACGGTGGACATGCTGCGGACGGCACGCCGGAACTCGCTGGTCCGCAGGGCCGCGCTCCGCGCCGCAGCCTGACGACTCCGGCACCTGCCAGCCTCCGCGGCAGTCAGCCTCCCCCGGCGGTCAGCCGCCCAGCGCCCGCCTCATCGCGTCGTAGGCGGGCGTTGCCTTGCCCTCGTTGAACAAGTGGTCGTGGCCCTGCTGCAGGCTGCCGTCGTCGGCGATCCACCAGTCATAGCGGTCATCCACGCCCCAGGTGGTGTAGGAGACGCAGGCAGGCGAACGCAGGCACCCGGCCAGCACTGTGGCGTACTGGTTCGCCTGCGCCTCCGTCCCCTGGCCATCCGTCACGTCGTTCTCCGAGATACGGACGTGCAGCCCGGCGTCATCGAAGCGTTTGAGCGTCCGGGCAAGGGCACCGGCGGAGATCGCGTCCGTTGCGAGGTCGTAGACGTGGGCCTGGAGGCCGACGCCGTCGATATGGCCGCCCTGGGCGTTGGTGTCCAGCGCGAGCTTGAGCAAGGCATCCTGCCGGCGGCCCGGGACATCGGCCCCGTTCTCGTTGATGAACTGCTTGACGTCCGGGTCGGCGGAGTAGACGGCCTTCGATACCACCGCCGGGTACCCGGGCCCGAAGACCCGGTACCAGATGTTCGGCTGCATGCCCGTCCCCTGGTTGGCATCGAAGGGTTCGTTGACCACGTCAAGCGAGGCGAGCCGACCCTTGAAATGCGCCGTGACGGAGCTGATGTAGTCCAGCAGTGCGGCCGCACTGGCCTGTCGCTCGACCCCGGAACCGCTGGGAAGTTCCTGCATCCAGCGCGGCATTGCCTCCGTGAAGGCGATGGTGTGGCCATGCACGGCCATGCCTTTTGCCTGCGCGATCGCGAGGATCGCGTCGGCCTCCTCGAAGGTGTACACCCCCTGCCGGGGAGACAGGAATTGCGGCTTCATGGCGTTCTCCGGCGTGAGGGCACCGAAGTTTCCAACGAATTCCCGGGCGTAGTCCTCATCCCCGGTCAGCGGGCCAAGGGCCACGGCGGCGCCCACCAGGAAGCCAGGGTGCTTTGCGGCAGCCATCGCCTGGAGCCCGTCGGCTGACTGCCGGACATCCGCGGATGCGGCAGTGGAGGTGTGCAGGCCGGCCCCCTCCGGCGCAGCTGCCGTCAGGGCAGTAACCTCGAACGTTCCGGCATCACTGGAAAACCCAAGCCACAGCTGGCCGGACGTAAACACGTTGGCAAGGGGCAGCGATGAAAGCGTTTCAGCACCGCTGCTGACCGTCAACGTATCGCCGGACCGGCGCACCGTGAGCGGGGCCGTCGGGTCCGTCACCGTGGCATGCTCTTCACGCACCGGGACCGGCTGCGTCACGTCCTTCTTTTGCGTGCCATCGAAGACCGCGACCTTCAGTTCGCCGCCCTCGAGGGTGAGCCGGAGGCCAGCCGGCTCGACGCGGAACTCGTCCGCAATGACCGGCGGACGGTCGTACAGGGCCCATGTAGCGTCGGCGGTCACACGGGCGAACGAGGCACTGAGGGAGAAGTCCCGCCCCACCACCAGGTGCGTGCCGGCAAGGTTGAGCGGCGGGTTGGGCTGGCCGCCGGCCCCGTCCTGCTCAACGATGCGCCGGGCCGTGGCCGTGACCTGGAGTCCCTCGCCGCCGGGCGCCACGCCCGGGATGCCCCGCCAGTCCCCGTGCAACAGGTCCAGCGTGAGGTCGGGCTTAGGGGAGGAGCAGGCGCCGACGACGACCAGGAGGACGGCCGCCAGCAGCACCATCAGTGCGTGCGGACGGCCAGTCATCCTGATCCCCTCAATTCCGCTAGGGCTTCGTCCAGCGAACGTCGTCAAAGTACGCCTGGAGCCCCGAGTTGCCCGTGACGATGACCTGCAGGCTGGCCTTGGCCACGGCCGTGGTGCTCGGCGAGTACGTGAGGCCCACATTGGTGACTCCCGCGGCCGTTACCCCGAGTTTGTACTGTCCGGAGATCCACTGCCCCGCGGCGTTGTACTCGTCAATGTAGAAGCCCATCTCACCGCTGGTCCGCGCCGTGACGTTCAGGTAGCTGGCGATCTTGTAAGTTCCAGGGATCACCGCCACCTGCGGGGAGAAGAGGTGCCTGTTCGCCGTCGTGGCAGCCATCTTCACTGAGTTCACCGGGTTGGCGGGGCTCCCATGGTTGGCGGAATCGGCCACGATGGTGGTGGCGGAGTCGGTGGTCCAACCGGCGCTGATGCCGGAATCGAACGTGCCGTTGGCCACGAGGTTGGCGGCTGGCGGCGGAGCCGTCTCGGCGCCGAGCGCCAGCATCTGCATATTGTCCACATAGGCTGTGATGCCGGTACCCGTGACGTAGACCTGCAGGCTTGCCGAGGCAACGCTGGTGGAGCTTGGCGTGTAGGTGAAGTTCATCGACTCCACCCATCTGCTGTTCTCCCGTTTGCGGAACTGCCCGGAAACCCACTGCCCGGCCGCGTTGTACTCATCGACGTAGAACCCGACTTCACCGCTGCTGATGGCGGCGACGTTGAGGAAAGCCTTGAACATGTAGTTTGTCCCCGCGGTAACCGGAACAGTCGGCGAGAAGAGGTGGCCTGCCGCGGTCCCGGACACCAGCTTTACCGACTTTGCGTAGTCGGGGTAGCTCCCGTTGTTGCCGGCATCGGCGGTGATCGTGGCGGGGGCGTCGGTGCGCCATCCGTCGGCGATGCCGTTGTTGAAGGTAGGGTTGGCAAGCTTGTTGGGGCTGCCGTTCACCAGGCCCTTGCTGACGTTGACGTTCTTGATCTGGCCGGCCGCCACCTTTGTCTGCACGTAGGCGGCCAACTGGTCAAGCTCCGCCGTGCCGTATTGGTAGTCGTCCGGGGTCTGGCTGGGCGAGGTCCGGATGTCATGGAAGGTGAAGATGGCCCAGGTCTTGTTCGTGATGGCCTCATCCACCTTCGCCTTCAGCGTGGAAACCGGGGTGGTCCTTTCCTGAACCGGGGTGTTGTGGAGCAGGAGGTCCCCGAGCGGCCAGATGTTGTTGCCGACGTCGGCGAAGCCCCGCATGGAGCTGTAGTACTTGGCGATCCGGGCGAGGGCCGGCATGTCGTAGTCGCCGTACGGCGGGGCGAAGGCGGTCGGGTTAAAGCCGTGCGCCACCAGTGCCGACTTGCTGTTGAGCAGTTCGGCGTCAACTTGGGCCGCCGTCAACTTGGTGGCCTGGCAGTCGTTGCCCACGCTCACCAGGCATTGGTGATCCACGGTATGCGATCCGATTTCCCAGCCGTAGGTGTTCTGCAGCTGGGTGATCTGGTCCCACGTCATGTAGGGGACATCGGTATTGGCCCGGCACGTGTTCGGCACCGTTGTCATGCCGACGCAGTTGGTGATGATGTAGCTGGTGCCGGTGAGCCCGTATTTCTTGAGGGTCGGTGCAGCCTGGGTCAGGGCGTTCTGCATGCCGTCGTCGAACGTGAAGGACACGAGCGGCGTTGCGGTGGAATTGTCGGTGGCGGCATTGGCGGCCGCCGGGGACAGCAAAGCGGTGGCCAGGGCCCATACCGCCACTCCTATGGTCGCGAGCATGGCGCGGCGGCGCCCCACTCCGGACCTGGTTCTCATCATGACTTTCTCCTTCTCTGGGGTGGCGGAGGCACCGCGGTGGCGCCGCCTGATGGTGGTCACTGGCCCTCCAGCAGTTCGAACGCACGGGCAACAGGCTGGACCTGAAGCCCGCTGTCCCCGATAAGCTGCAGCTGGTTTGCGAGGACGTCGCTGGTTATGGTGCTGCGGTCCGCCGCAATGGTGTGCTCTTGTGTTCCGGAGGAATCGGCAGCCGCGATCTGGTGGTAGACAAGGATCAGCCAGCCGTTTGACCGGGCAGTCTCGGCGAGCGCGTCCTTGAGCGTTTCCGGGGTGGTCTCGTCGGTGACGTAGAGGACTTTCAGGTCGTGCGGATCAATGTTTTGTCTGGTGTTGATGCCATCATCTGTACCGCGCACGATCCTGAAGTATTTGCTCGCATACCAGTCGACCTGCGGGTCGGAGCGCCCGTAGGGGGGTGCGAGGTCGTCCGTGGGGAGGCCTGCGGAGGCGAGCGCATCTTCACTTTTGCGCAGCTCATCGTCCAGCCGGTCCGTGCCCAGGGAGGTCAGGTCCGCATGTTCATAACTGTGCGCCGCGATCTCGTGACCGGCTTGGTGCATTTGCTGGACCTCGGCGGCGGTGACGAAGTCCGGCGTCTCAATGGAACTGGGGTTGACGTATTGGGTGGAGCGGAAGCCATGCTTGTCCAGCAGCGGCAAGGCGCGGTCGTACACTGACTGCCAGCCGTCGTCGAACGTAATGGAGACCATGGGCCGGTTCCAGCGAAGCGGACCCGGCTTGGTGATATCCATCAGCGAGTAGTCCCTGACACCCGTAGTGCCATTGCCATGGGAGATGAGGGTGACCATCGCCGTTACGGCTCCCTCCGGGACCTGGAAGCCTTCGCTGATGGCGGTCCAGTCCCCCGCCGGCGGGACCGTCTCCAGGCTGTGGAACTTGCGTCCGCCGCCGGCCAGTTCGAACTCCGCCACCACGTCAACCTCGCGGTCTGCGCGGTAGGACGCCCCGAACGTGTAGTACCGGTCGGCGGCCACCGGGACGGGCTGGTACTGCCATTTCTCCTCCCCATCCTGGTAATTGGAGGTGCGCGTCCAGAGGAAGCTGCCGCGCCCGTCCTCTGCGCGCCCTGCTTCAAGGGTCGAACGGCCGGAGGAGTAAGGGGACCACATCTCGGGTTCGCCGGGTTCGGTACCGCCAAATCCGGGGTTGGGGATCAAATTCGTACCGGCCGGCGCGGCGGGGGCCGGGCGGACGTCGTCGGCCGTTTCCAGGTACGCGCCCTCCACACTGGCGCTGCCCGCGGACGCGAACCGGAAGACGTATTCGACCGCAGTGATGGCGTCTCCGGCATTGAACGCATCACTGACGGTGAAGGCGGACGTGCCTGGCCGCTCGAGCGGATTCCGCAATTGTTCGAGCGTGGTGCGGCCGTCGCTGAGATGCTTGCGGACCAGCAGCCTGAAGTCTGTGTCACTGCTGGCGAATGCCTTGAACAGGTAGTTCTTTCCGGCCGTAAGACTCACCAGCGGGCTGGTCAGAGTGACATCTCCGGTGGCGTAGTGGGTGATGTTGAGCTTGAGCGCCCGGCCGCCCATCTGTCCGGCCGCAAGGTCCAGCGTGGTCTGGGCATCGCCGCTGTGATTGACCGACCAGCCGCCCACCGTCCCGGCAGGGGTTGAGGGGCCCGATGCCGGAGGACCCACCGCAGCAGGGTACAGCGCCGGAAGCAGGTTGGCACCCGGTCGCGGCTGGGCGATGCTGGCAGTCCTGTTGGAGTACAGCAGCCACCCGGCGGTGGTCAGCAGGACCATCACCGTGATGACGACGAGCGGGTTCAGGAGTACGCGGCGGATCCGCCGGCGCTTAGGTGGCATGGGTGGTCACCGCCACGCTGCCGGCCCGCTGCGGAGACTTCCAGGTGTTGATTTCCGGACGCCTGACCAGCCCGGGCGAGCGGACGATGCAACGGACAGCGGCCGCCAACTGCACCAGGTCCATGATGTAGAACAGGAAGTATGCCGTCGGAGCATATGCAGACAACCTGGCCCGTTCGCGCACCGTCAGGTTCTCGTCCATCCAAATGGTGAACAGCGTGTACGCGGTAATGGTTGCGTAGGCCCCGACGATCAAGGCAGGGGTGTAGGTGACCAGCGACCAATAGACCGCATAGGTCCAGGCCAGCGGCGAGACAAGGAGGGTGAACTCGCTGAGGACGGCCATGGGCATCCGGTAGCAGGTCAGTGTGCTGGTGTAGCGGCGGCTCGGATTCAACGTCATGCTGCGGTACTTGATGAGGTTCTGGAGGCTGCCGTACTTCCAGCGGTAGCGTTGTTTGGCCAGGGCCCGCAGCGTCAGCACGCCCTCGGTCTTGGCCACGACATCGGCACCGTAAACCATGCGGAAGCGGCGGTTGCCCAGATGGGTGATCTTGGCGCTCAGCCCGATGTCCTCGGTGAGGGTGTCCGTGTCGTAAAACCCCACCTTCCGAAGTACCCGCATCCGATAGGTGGAGGCAACCCCGCCCACCACGAACTCGCAGTTTAGAAGCGAAAACAGCTTCTTTGAGCGGTAGCCGATCATGTGCTCGAACCGCTGCAGGATGCCCAGCGCCGTCGTCTCCTCCATGATCTGCACGTTGGCGGCAACACCCGCCACGTACGGGTCCTCGAAATAGGACAGCGCATTGGAAATCGCATCGGGCTGGATGACCGAATCGGCGTCGAGGGTCATCACGAACTGGCCGCGCGCACAGCGGCGAAGCACGGCGTTAAGTGCCGCCCCCTTGCCCACGTTCTTGTGCATGCGCACGCACCGCAGGTCCATCCCGGGGTGGCGCAGCTGGTAGTCGCGGACCAGCCGGCCGGTAAGGTCACCGGAGGCGTCGTCAGCGACGAAGACCTCGACGGACCGGTAGGTGCTGCGGCCGATGGAGTCCAGGGTCCGCACGATCACCGCTTCCTCATTGTGGGCGGCGATCACGATCGACACCAGCCCGGGCATTTCGGGGAGGGCCCGCCTGGTCCACGTGGCGGTGGCTGCACATTCCGGCTGGTATGCGACGGGCAACCGGATGCCCCGGATTCCTTTCCGGCGCTGTTGCCAGATGTCGTAAAAGTTGGCCCCGGCCAGGTAAAGGCCAAAGTGCACAACATAGAGGATGCTGACGCTCGCAAAGAGCCAGAAAATCACGAGCGCGAAGTCCACGCTCATACGTCCGCGGGATGTGCGGCCAGCGCGGAAAACTGCGCGGCGGCCCTGGGTTCACCCGGGGCAGGCGTTTCGGGAACCACCGGCGCGGTTTTGGCTTTGGTTGCCGGCCCAGGGTCGATGGGGGCCATGATGGGTTGAACGGCTGCATCGGGAACCGCCGGTGCGGCTGCCGCGGCGAGAGCTTTGCGTGCGGTGTGCCGGTAGAAGCGGATTCCCACGAAGCGGATTACCAGGGTCAGGGTGACCGCGATCCACAGGACCAGGCTCAGCTGGGCCACGAAACCGAGCAGGCTCTCGAACATCGCGCCGTCCCGGCCGAAGGTGGCTTGGGTTGGAACGGCAAAACCTGCCGGATACCTCATCACTGCACCCCCCGAATGCTGTTCATGCGGGCCCCGCCAGGCGCCCGGCGGCGTTGCCGGGAGGCCCTTGGTCCCTCATCGATGTCAGCCGCGACGATGCCGGCCCGGTCCTTGGTTCCCCTTGAAGGCTGGGTCATTGCGTTCCCTCCAGCAAGATTTGGATAATTGCTTTTTTCGCACGCCGAAATGGCGTTGGGGCCTGGCCCGGAAAGCGCACAGGTGCCCTGCTGTAATGGAAGTCATTGCCATCAGCCGTCTTCGGTGGGCAGCGTCATTACCCGGCGGCCGGCACGATCGGGACAGGGAGGCAGCTCCGCCATACGGTATGGGAGGGCGGCAACGGCGGCCTGCCGTACCGGGCACTCCCGTCTCTTCTACGGGGTTGTCTACAACCGAAGGACCGGGGATTCGTCCCCAACCTTGGGCCTTCCAGGAGCCACTGCCTGACCCGTTTACAGGTCAAAATTACGTATCCCGTGGTAGGCCGAACACGAGTACTAAGTACTCGTAAAGATAATTTGGGGGTACTTACGGCAGGAGCCTTGGTAGGCCGGCGGCTGCCCGTTGCCAACCCCGCACTGTTTAGGTAGTTGAGGCCCGAAGGGGTGGGGCCTAGGTAGCCCCTACGGGCAGGCGCCGGTTAAACGCCAAAAGGCGGCACCCGCTGGGGTGCCGCCTTTCGCGTCAGAAGGAAGTTTGCCTAGGCGTGGGCCTTGATGGCAGCCGCGAGGACCTCCAGGCCGTCCGCCAACAGCTCGTCGGTGATGACCAGCGGGGGCAGCAGGCGGATGACGTTGCCGTAGGTGCCACAGGTGAGGATGATGACGCCTTCCTTGAGGCAGGCGGCGGCCACGGACTTGGTCAGCTCCGGGTTGGGTTCCGTGGAACCGGCCTGGACGAGCTCGACGGCGAGCATGGCACCGCGGCCACGGACGTCGCCGATGACGGCGGTTCCGGCAGCAGCCAGGTCGGACTGCAGGTCGCGGAGCCGGCCCAGTGCGAGTTCCTCGATGTGGCGGGCACGGCCGTTGAGGTCGTATTCCTCCATGGACCCGATGGACGCCAGCGCCGCGGCGCACGCCACGGGGTTGCCGCCGTAGGTGCCGCCCAGGCCGCCGGGGTGGACGGCGTCGAGGAGGTCGGCGCGGCCGGTGATCGCGGACAGCGGCATGCCGCCGGCGATGCCCTTGGCCATGGTGATGATGTCCGGGACGACGCCCTCGTGGTTCACGGCGAACCATTCACCGGTGCGGCAGAAACCGGACTGGACCTCGTCCGCGATGAAGACGATGCCCTTGTCCTTGGCCCAGGCGGCCAGCGCCGGCAGGAAGCCCTCGGCCGGGACGATGAAGCCGCCCTCGCCCTGGATGGGTTCGATGATGATCGCGGCAACCTGGTCCCCGCCGATCTGCTTTTCGATCATGGTGATGGCGCGCTTTGCTGCCTCGGCACCGGTGATGGAGGGGTTCTCCTCGCGGTACGGGTAGCTCATGGGCATGCGGTAGACCTCAGGGGCGAACGGGCCGAAGTTGGTCTTGTACGGCATGGCCTTGGCGGTCAGCGCCATGGTCAGGTTGGTGCGGCCGTGGTAGGCGTGGTCGAAGGCGACGACGGCGTCCCGGCCGGTTGCCAGCCGGGCCACCTTGACGGCGTTCTCCACGGCCTCGGCGCCGGAGTTGAAGAGGACGGTGCGCTTTTCGTGGTCACCCGGGGTGAGGCGGTTCAGCTGCTCGGCGACCGCGACGTAGCCCTCGTACGGGGTGACCATGAAGCAGGTATGGGTGAAGTGCTCCACCGCTTCCTTGACGGCACCGACGACGGCGGGGTCGGAGGCACCCACGCTGGTCACGGCGATGCCCGAGCCGAGGTCGATGAAGGAGTTGCCGTCGACGTCGTGGATGATGCCGCCGTCGGCGTCTGCAACGTAGACCGGGACGCTGGAGGCGACGCCGGCAGCCACCACGGACTTGCGGCGCTCGGTCAATGCCACGGACTTGGGGCCCGGGAAGTCGGCCTGGACGTTGCGCTTCTGCTCGAGCCGGTAGGTGATGTCTGATGCGGTGGTGGTCATTGGGGTTCTTTCTGTGCTGGTGGTTGGGCTTGCCGAAACCGCGGTTCTCGGAGAGCCCAACCCGCGGAAACTGGTCAGGCGTCGAGGGCGGACATGACGTGCTTGATGCGGGTGTAGTCCTCCACGCCGTACATGGAGAGGTCCTTGCCGTAGCCGGACTGCTTGAAGCCGCCGTGGGGCATTTCGGCGGTGAGCAGGATGTGGGTGTTGATCCAAACGGCACCGAAGTCCAGGTCCCGGCTCAGCCGCATGGCGGTACCGTGGTTGGTGGTCCAGACGCTGGAGGCCAGGGCGTATTCGACGTCGTTGGCCAGTTCCACGGCTTCGGCTTCGGTGCTGAATTTCTGCACGGTAATGACCGGGCCGAAGGTTTCCTTCTGCACTACGTCGTCGGTCTGCTTGGCGCCGGTGATGATGGTGGGTTCGAAGAAGAAGCCCTTCTCCCCCGCCCGGTGGCCGCCGGTTTCGATCCGGCAGTTCTCCGGCAGGTTCTCCACCACGGAGGTGACCGCGTTGAAGTGGTTGATGTTGTTCAGCGGGCCGAAGTAGTTGTCCTCGTCGTTCTGCGAGCCCGTGCGCAAGGTCTTGGTGTGCTCCACCATGGCTGCCACGACGTCGTCGTGCACTGACTCCTCCACCAGGACCCTGGTGATGGCGGTGCAGTCCTGGCCCGCGTTGAAGAACGCAAACTCGGCGATGGCCGCGGCGCTCTTCTTGATGTCCGCGTCCTTGAACACGATGGCCGGAGCCTTCCCGCCCAGCTCCAGGTGCGCGCGCTTGAGCCCCTTGGCGGCACCGGAAGCGACGGCAATCCCGGCGCGCACGGAGCCGGTGATGGACACCAGGCCGGGGACCTTGTGCTCCACCATCATGGCCCCGGTTTCGCCGGTGCCCAGGACAACGTTAAGGACACCGGCGGGGAAAATCTCTCCGGCGAGGCGGGCCAGCACCAGGGTGGACTCCGGCGTGGTGTCTGAGGGTTTGAGGACCACGGTGTTGCCGGCGGCCAGGGCGGGGCCGATCTTCCAGATGGCCATCAGGAACGGGTAGTTCCACGGCGCCACCTGGGCCACCACGCCGATGGGTTCGCGGCGGACGTAGGAGGTGTGGCCCTCGAAGTACTCGCCGGCGGATTTGCCCTCCAGGATGCGGGCGGCACCGGCGAAGAAACGGAGCTGGTCTGCGCCGGCGGCGATTTCCTCGGAGGCGATCAGGGAGCGCACCTGGCCGGTGTTGCGGTGCTGTGCCTCGACGAGTTCGTCGCTGTTGGCCTCGATGGCGTCGGCGAGCTTGAGCAGCATCAGCTGGCGCTGGCCGGGGGTGACGTGCTTCCAGGTCCGGAATGCGTCCTTCGCGGCAGCCATCGCGGCGTCGACGTCGGCCTGCACGGAAACGGGGGCGTGTGCCACCACTTCGCCGTTGGCGGGGTTGACCACATCCAGCAGGGCGGTTCCGGCCGGCGTGACGAACGTGCCGTTGATGAAGTTTTGCAAGGTCTGGACCACGGTGTGCAACCTCTTTCGTAGGAGCCATCGGCGCCCGGGCGGAGGCCGGGACGGATGGATGGAACTGCATTGAGCCTATGCCAGGGCCCCACCGCGGTGAATAGCCACCTGCACACCCTTACGGAATAGGTTTAGTGCGGTTGCCCAGCTCACGTTTATCCTTGCTTCATGGCCATTTCCCTTGCTGCCCTGGTGGGCGTGACGTCCCTGAAGCTGTCCAAGGCGGGCGTGGCGGAGACTACCTGGAACCAGGACATCAACTGGGTGGCCGTCACCGAGCTTGAGGATCCCCAGCGGTTCCTCAACGGCGGGGAGCTGGTCCTCACCACCGGCCTGCGGCTGCGGTCCGCCCCCGAACAGCGACGTTTTGTCCGCCAGGTGCAGCGGGCAGGCGCCGTGGGCATCGGATTCGGGGTGGGCCTGACGCACGAGGCAGTGCCGCCGGCCCTGCTGGCGGAGGCGAACCGGTGGGGCCTCCCGGTGGTGGAGGTGCCGTACGAGACCCCGTTCATCGCCATCACCAAGCTGGTGGCGGACGCCCAGTCGGCAGACCACTACGCCAAGCTTGAGCGGCTGATCGCCGGACACCAGGTGCTGGCCCGGGCACTTTTGACCGGCGGCGGCCTGGCCGAGTTGTTGAAGAATTTGGGCGGCATGCTGCGCACGGATGTTGCCCTGACCCAGTTCGCCGCGCAGCTGTACAACAGCAGCACGTCCAGTCCGTCCGCGGATGCCTGGTCCAGCTACCCCGTGCCCACCGGCCGGAGGGATGCCTGCACGCTGTGGGTCCGCCAGCCGTTCGAGGACACAGGCATCATCGGGTATGCGCAGAACCTGATCAGCGTGGAGCTGAACAACATGGTCAAGCAGCGCCAGGCCCAGCGGGCGCTCTGCGGCCAGGTGCTGGAGGACGTGATCCATGGCGCGCTGGAGACCAGCGAGGCGCAGCGCCGCCTGGCCGGCGTGGGCGTGAACAGCACCCGCAAGAACGTGGTGCTGCTGGCGGTGTCCGCCGCCCATGGCAAGGCCCTGGGAAGCACCTCGGTGCCGCTGGACCTCGAAAAGGCCGTTGCCGCCGTGGTGGGCAAGGACCTGGTGCTGGTGGTCAATGACGACGGCGGGGCGGCGCCGGCGCTGGCACGGAAGCTGAGCGACCACCTCGCCGAGGCCGGGATCCACGCCACGATCGGCATCGGCGGGGCGTACACCAAGCCGAACGGCTTGCGCTGGAGCTACTTCGAGGCCCGCGATGCCGCCAGCCATGGCCTGCCTGTGAACGAGCCGGAGCGGCTGAGCCTGACGTCGCTGCTATTGGCCAGCGAGGACGTGCCGCTGGCGGACATGGCGCATGAGTCGCTGAACCCCTTGCGCGCCTTCGATGCGGCGCACGGCTCGGAGCTGATGACCACGCTGGAGAGCTACCTGAACAACAATGGCTCGGTGGCGGCGGTGGCGGAGGAGCTCACGCTGCACCGCAACACGGTCCGGTACCGATTGGCCCAGATCACCGAGCTGACCGGCTACGACCCCGCCGTCACCGCGGACCGGGTGCAGCTGTGGCTGGCCCTGGCTGTGGCCCGGTTGTCGGCCCGGCAGGGCAAGTAGGCACCTGCCGGCCAGGTTCGACGACGGCGCACGTGGCCGCCCGCCCATCCGGATATCCATTGGGTCCGAATATTCCTTGACACCAGCACGAGTGTGGAATCTGTTTGCTACCTAACTGGAGATGATCGTGAACAAGACCTCTAAGACCCTGACCCAAACCGCTACCGCCGCCCTTGTGGCCCTCGGTTGCCTGGCCATCAGCAGTTTGCCTGCGCAGGCTGCAGCGGGCCCGGGAGCCAGTGCAGTTGCCGACGAAATCGGAGTGGGGAACGGTTCAACCGTTCTTGACGGTTTGCTGGGCGGATCGATCCTCGGCGGCGGGGTTCTTAGCGGCGGCGTCATCGACGGCCCCCTCATCAACGGCCCCCTGGTGGAGGTGGGCGACGTAGGGCCCTTCCAGTTCGGCCAGTTCCAGTAATCCTTCCGGCTTGACCGTCCGCGCGCCGGGGCCCAACGCCCCGGCGCGCGGCTCTTCGCCATGCCCCGATGTGCCAGCCAGCGGCCCCAGATCGCCTGAATCCCGAGAAGGAATATGTCCCACGATTCCCTGAACTCCCCTGCCCGCAATTCCGCTCCGCGATTGGAACTGACCGCGGCCCAGCGAGGCATCTGGTATGCGCAGAAGCTGGCCCCGGAGAATCCAATGTTCCAGATCGGACAGTTTGTCGAGATCCTTGGCCCGCTGGACCATGACGTCCTTGCGGCCGCGATCAGGCATACAGTCGAGGGCACCCCGGCCCTCACCATGGAATTTGCGGAAGACTCCGAGGGTCCGTTCCAGACGCCCCGCACCCCGCGGGCAGCCCTTGACGTCACCGATCTGGCCGACGCCGCCGATCCGGAAGCCCAGGCACGGGCGCTCATGGATGCCGATCTACGGATTGCCCGGAATCCGGCAACAGACCAGCTCCTCCACACGGAGCTCATCCGGCTCGCGCCCGAACGGCACTTCTTCTACCAGCGGGTGCACCATCTCCTCCTGGACGGCTACTCTGCCGTCCTGGTTCTTCGCCAGGTTGCCGACCTTTACAACCGCCTGTGGGCGGATGACGGCAGGCAGGCGGATGGCGGCCCCGACCTGGGACGGTTCCAGGAACTTTTGGCGGAAGAGGCCGGTTATCCGGAGTCAGCAGCGGCCACTGCCGACCGCACCTTTTGGGACACGGCCCTCGACGGCGCACCGGCAGCCAGCGGACTGGCTGGACGTCCCGACGGAAGTGCGGGCTCACTGGTCCGCGCATCCATGGGGCTTCCCGCCGGCGCGGCCGCCGCCCTGGAGGAAGCCCAGGCCAGCGCGCCTGCCCTGGTGCTGACGGCCGCAGCACTGTACCTGCACCGGATCACCGGTGAACGCAACGTCTCGGTGGCGCTGCCAGTCACCGCACGGCGGGGCCATCTTGCCAAATCAACGCCGTCCATGCTGTCCAACATCGTCCCCATTCGGCTCACGGTCAACCCGGCGGCTACAGTCGCAGACACCGTCGCCGCCGTGGGACGCAGCCTGCGCGGCGCCCTGGTGCACCAACGCTTCCGCTATGAGGACCTGGCCGCCGGAGGCGGATACCTGGGCCCGTCGGTCAACATCCTGCCGGTCCTGGACGATATAAGCTTCGGTGCAGCCAAAGGCACCATGAACATCCTCTCAACGGGGCCGGTGGACGATCTCTCCATCGTGGTCCACGGCCTCGGCGCGGGGGCCGGCGATCAGCTGCCCACGATCCAGTTCGAAGCAAATGCAGGCATGTACACGCAGGAGGTGCTGGCCGGCCACCTGGACCGGTTCGTGCGCCTACTGGCACAGGTTGCCACACCCTCCGGCGCCCTCCTTGCTGACCTGGAGGTCACTACCCCTGCCGAAGAGCAGCAGCTGTTGGCAGCCGGCGAAGCGGAACCCCGGGCGTTGCCCGGCCACACCATCGTGGAGGAATTCCAGCTGAGCGCTGCTGCCCGGCCACATCACACGGCCATCGTGGCATCTGACGGTAGCCTGACCTTCGCAGAACTTGAGAACCGCTCCAACCAGTTGGCGCGGTTCCTTACCGGCCACGGTGCCGGACCCGGCACCACAGTTGCGGTACGGCTGGACCGCGGGCTGCTCCTGCCGGTGGCGCTCCTTGCCGTACTCAAATGCGGCGCAGCCTACCTTCCACTCGATCCCGATTACCCGGCGGACCGGGTGGAAGGCATGATCGAGGATGCCGCACCGGTCCGGATCATCACCTCAACCGCCTTCACAGCAGCGGAGTCAGATGCCGGCAATGCCAAGGACGCCCGGCACGCAGAACTCACAACGCCTGTTCCGGTCACGGTCCTGGATTCACCCCTGATGGAGGCCTGCCTTGCAGCGAAAAGCAGCTCAGCCCTGCAGCCAAGGGCCGGGCAGCAGGACCTTGCCTACGTCATCTTCACCTCCGGATCCACGGGCCGTCCCAAGGGCGTGGGAGTGGAACACCTGGCTCTCCTTAATCTGTTCACCGCCCACCGCGACAGCATCTTCCGGCCGGCCGAAACCCGTTTGGGCCGCAGGCTGAAGGTGGCCCACACCGCGGGCCTCTCTTTTGACGCCTCCTGGGACCCGATCCTGTGGCTGGTGGCCGGACACGAGCTCCACTTGGTGGATAATCAGACCCGCCGGGATCCGGAGGCACTGAACGCCTATCTTTCCGGAGCACGCATCGACTCCATCGAGACCACTCCATCATTTGCCAAGGTCCTGGTGGCCGGAGGACTCTTCGACCATGATCCACACCCGTCGGTGGTGGCCTTGGGTGGCGAGGCCGTGGACGCCGAACTGTGGGATGACCTGGCCGGCCGCGACGGGGTCGTGGCTTACAACCTTTACGGCCCCACCGAGACAACAGTGGATTCCCTTACGGCCGTCATGGAGCCGGGTACGTCCCCTACGCTTGGCGGCTCGGTGGCAAACACCCGCCACTACATCCTGGACTCCGGCCTAAACCCGGTCCCGGACAATGCCGTGGGTGAACTCTATGTGGCCGGCATCAACCTGGCCCGCGGCTACCTGGACCAGCCCGGGCTCAGTTCCGAACGCTTCGTCGCGGACCCCTTCGCGATGGACGGCTCCCGCATGTACCGGACGGGCGACATCGTGCGCCGGCGCGATGACGGAACCCTTGAATTCCGGGGCCGCCTGGACGCCCAGGTCAAAATCCGCGGTTTCCGCATTGAACCTGCCGAAATCGAGCAGGTCCTGCGTGCCCTGCAGGGAGTTGAGCACGCCGCCGTAACCGTGGGTACCAACCGGGCCGGGTACGACCAGCTTCTCGCCTACGTGACGCCTTCTCCCGCCGCCGGCGGAGAGCCTCGGGAGCAGCTTGATACAGCCGCGTTGCGGCGCGAAGCACGGCGTCATCTGCCCGATTACATGGTCCCTGCCGCCATTATGCAGATCCCGTCCCTGCCCTTGACTCCCAACGGCAAACTGGATACCCGGAGCCTTCCCCTTCCGGAGCAGGACACCACCGCCACGGCCCCCCGCAATGATCGGGAACGGATCGTCGCTGACGCCTTCTGCGAGGTTCTTGGCCTTGAAGCCGTGGGGCTGGAGGATGACTTCTTCGACCTTGGGGGGCACTCATTGCTTGCCACCCGGTTGGCGGCGCTTCTTCGCGAGCGCACCGGCACCGCGCCGGCCCTCCGAACCATTTTTGAGAACACCACGGTGGCAGCCCTGGCCGAAACGCTTGAACTGGGCACGGCCACCAGCCGGCCGCTGACCGCGGGGCCACGGCCGGAGGCCCTTCCACTGTCTTTTGCCCAGCGCAGGCTGTGGTTCCTGAATCGGCTCGATCCCGGTTCCGGGGCCTATAACATCCCCGTGGTACTGACATTGCGTGGGCCCCTGCACGTGGCCGCTCTGGATGCTGCGCTTGGACAGCTCGCCGCGCGGCACGAAACCCTCCGAACGATATTCCCGCTGGTGGATGGCGAGCCAACGCAGCGCATTCTGCCAGCGGCAGAGGGGCGACCCGCCATGGTGGCGGTGCAGTGCTCCGCTGCCGACCTGCCGGCAGCGCTGGCCTCAGAAACCGGCCGGGGATTCTCCCTGGACCGTGAACTTCCCCTGCGTGCGGTCCTCTTCCAGTTGGCACGAGACCACCATGTCCTGGCCATCACTCTCCACCACATCGCGGCTGACGGCTGGTCCCTGGCACCACTGGCCCGGGACCTGTCTGCCGGATACAACGCCTTCGCAGCAGGCCGGGAAGTCACCCTGCCTGCGTTGCCTGTGCAGTACGCCGACTACACGCTCTGGCAGCGTGCGGAGCTCGGCAGCGAATCAGACCCCGACAGCGCCATCTCGCGGCAACTGGAGTTCTGGTCCCGCGAACTCCGCGGCCTGCCTGATGAGCTGGTCCTGCCGTTCGACTACACACGGGGCACCCGGGACGACGCTGCCCTACCAGCCGGCAGCCCGGCGTCGTCCGTGCCCGTAGCCATCCGCCCGGAAACCGCCGGGCAGCTCAACGCCCTGGCACGGGAGCATAACGCCAGCCTTTTCATGGTGCTGCAGGCCGCGCTGGCCGCGCTCCTGACCAAATCCGGTGCCGGCGATGATATTCCGCTGGGCACCCCTGTGGCCGGCCGGACTGATACCCAACTGGACAACCTGGTGGGCTTCTTCGTCAACACCCTGGTACTTCGCACCAATACCTCGGGCAACCCCACGGCCGGTGACCTGGTGGACAGCGTCCGGTACACCAACCTGCATGCCTACGCGAACCAGGATGCGCCGTTCGAGCGCGTGGTGGAGGAACTCCGTCCTGCCCGTTCCCAGCACCGGCATCCGTTGTTCCAGGTCATGTTGACCTTGCAGAACACCGCCACTGCCGAGCTCGGCATGGACGGCCTGGACGCCACCGCAGACCAGACGCAGGAGGCCGGCGGAGCAAAGTTCGACCTGCTCCTGGACCTGGCCGAACAGTCCGGCGGCATCACCGGCAGCTTGTCCTTCAATCCGGCATTGTTCCGGCATGGCACCGCCGAGAAACTTGCTGAGGGCTTCCTGGCCGTTGTGGAACAGTTCGCCGCCGATCCCGGCGTCACGCTGGACCGGCTGCGCATCCAGTCCGTCGAACAGCATGCCGTGGCCCTTGCCCGGAGTTCTGTCCCCTTCACTGAACTCCCTGAAGAGACCGTGGTGGATGCCTTCCTGGCCACGGCAGCGGGGAAGCCGCTCGCATCCGCCGTGGTGGACTCCGGAGGACGTGCTGCCGGCCTTGACTTCGGCAGCCTGCGGCAGCGCGTGGAGGCTGCGGCCAAGGGTTTGATCGCATTGGGGGTCCAACCGGGAGACAGCGTTGCCGTTGCACTGCCCCGGACCGTTGATGTGGCCACTGCCGCCCTGGCAGTCCTCGCCGCCGGCGCCGTGTACATCCCCGTGGACCTGTCCTACCCTGCAGAGCGGATCGCGATGATCCTCGACGACGGCGCGCCCGCCCTCGTGGTTGGCACGCCGGGGGCATTCGGTCCGGACGGTCACGGTTCCGCGCCCCGCACGGTCACCTTGGACATGCTGCGGGCAGCCGGCACCGGAATCACGGATGCTGCGCTGGCAGGGCGGCATCCGGTTCCCGCCGACCCCGCATACGTTTTGTTCACTTCCGGCTCCACCGGCCGGCCCAAGGGCGTGTCCGTGTCGCACGGTGCCCTCGCCAACCTGTATTCGCATCACTTCCGGACGTTGTACCGCCCGCGTTTCGAAGCCGCCCACGGCGCACCGGTGGCAGTGGCACATATCGCCGGGCTGGGCTTCGACGCGGCTTGGGACCCGATGCTCTGGCTGGTGGCCGGAGCGGAATTGCATATGGTCTCCGATGCCGTCCGCACGGACGCCGAGGCCCTGGCGGCCTACTGCCGCGAACACACCATCGATGTCCTTGAAACAACGCCCTCCTACGCCGCCCAGCTCCTTCAGGTGGGGCTGTTGCCCAATCCCGGAGCGAACGCGGAGCCTTCAGCGCGGCCGCCGCTGCTCCTTTTGCTGGGCGGTGAAGCGGTGCCTCCCGCACTCTGGAACAGCCTGGCCGCGATGCCTGGCGTGGACGCATACAACTTCTATGGTCCTACCGAATTCACCGTGGACTCAGTGACTGCACCCATCCGGGGCACCCGGCCCGCCATCGGTACCGGAATCGCCAACACCGCAACACTGGTGCTGGACCAACACCTCGCCCTGGTCCCGGCAGGTATTCCGGGCGAGCTCTACCTGGCGGGCGCCGGCATGGCCCAGGGCTATCACCGGCGCTCCGCCGAGACCGCCTCACGGTTTGTGGCCAACCCATATGCTGCCGATGGCACCCGCATGTACCGCACGGGAGACATCGTGCGCCGTACCGAAGCGGGGTCCCTTGAGTTCATTGCGCGCAACGACGACCAGGTGAAGGTCCGCGGATTCCGGATCGAACCCGGAGACATTGAATCAGCACTGACGGCACATGCCTCGGTGGACCTTGCCGTGGTCCTTCCCGACGGCCAACCCGCACACCGCCTGGTGGCCTACTACACCGGTACTGCCACCCCGGAGGAGGTACTTGGGCAGGCCGCGGAACGGCTTCCCGATTACATGGTCCCCGCCATCGTCATGCCCATTCCCGAGCTCCCGCTCACAACGCACGGCAAGCTGGACCGCAAAGCGCTGCCCGCCCCGGCGGTCACGGGGACAGGCAGGGGCGATGCACCGCGGACTCCCGATGAGCTCACCATGGCGGCAATCTTCTCGGCTGTCCTCTCAGTAGACAACGTTGCCATGGGAGATGACTTTTTTGCCCTCGGCGGCCATTCGCTGCTGGCCATCGACATCATGGGCAGGATTCGCAAAGCGTTCGGCACCGACCTGCCGCTTCGCACTCTCTTCGACGCTCCCACCCCAGCAGGACTGTTGGCTGCAGCCAGGCCCGCAGCCTCCGGCCAGCAGGACGACAAGACTGCTTCAGCCGACGGGCCCGCAGTATCCTCCGCCGCTCCGCTGGGTGACTGGCTGGCCGGCCCCGGCGCTGTCCGCCCGGACCAGTTGGAACTGTCCCACGCACAGTCCCGGATGTGGTTCCTCAACCAGCTGGACCCGGGCGCCGCGGATTACAACATTTCCCTGGCCGTGGGGCTGAAGGGCGCCCTCAACGAGTCCGCCCTTGCCAAGGCCGTGGAAGCCCTCTTCCACCGCCACGAGGTCCTTCGGACCATCTACCCGGAAATCAACGGTGTGCCCGAGCAACGGATCCTGCCGGCCGGATCTGATGCCACCGCCACAATGGGCCTGCTGCTGGCCACGGCCGTTTCCCAGGAGGACGCCACGGCGCAGCTGACCGTCCAGGCGGGCCGCGGCTTCGATGTCCGTACCGACCTTCCGCTGCGGGCCTGCCTTATCCGGGTGGCGTCCCCAGGCGAGGAAACACACTGGGTGCTGCATCTGGTGCTGCACCACATCGCTGCCGATGGCGCCTCGCTGGCACCGCTGGCCCAGGACCTTTCCGCGGCATATACAGCCGTCCTGGACGCCGAACGCGATGGCAACGGGACTTCTCCGGAACCGGCTCCGCTGCCCCTGCAGTATGCGGATTTCAGCACGTGGCAGCGGCAGCAGTTGGCCGGCCCCGCCCTGGCCGCCAAGCTGGATCACTGGCGCCACGCCCTGGCCGGCATACCCGCGGAACTGACGCTCCCCGCCGACCACCGCCGCCCCCGGGCCCCGCGCCAGCCGGGACGCCAGGTGGGCTTCCAGGTGCCGGCTGAAAGTGTCACGGCGCTCACAAGCGTGGCGTCGTCGTCGAACGCCAGCCTCTTCATGGCGCTGCACGCATCCCTGGCCGCCTACCTGCACCGGGCCGGCGCCGGCGAGGACCTGGTCATCGGCTCGCCCACTGCGGGCCGCCCGGATCCGCTGCTTGCTCCGCTGGTGGGCTTTTTCGTGAACACCCTGCCGCTGCGGGTCAGCACCGGGGGCAGTCCGGACCTGCGCACGCTGCTGACCCGCTCCCGGGCCAGCATCCTGGACGCCTTCGACCATGACGATGTGCCGTTCGAACGGCTGGTGGAGGCCATGGCACCCGAGCGGGAACTGGGCCGGCACCCGTTGTTCCAGACCATGCTCACCGTGGACAGCGAAGCACCGGCAGTGCCACAGCTGCCCGGGGTGGACGTGGCACCCGCGCCCGAAGCCGGTTCCGGCGAGGCCAAGTTCGACCTGTCGTTCACGTTCCGGCCGGCCACGGACGGCGCACTGTCCGGAACGCTGGACTACAACGCTGCCATGTTCGAACCTGAAACCGCCCAACGGCTGGTGGCAGGATTCTGCCGCCTGCTTGACCTGGCAGCCGCTTCCCCCGATGTTCCCGTGCAGGAACTGCCGCTCCTCGACGGTGCCACGGCCCAGTCCCTTGTGGCCGCGACGGCCGGAGCGCGCTCCTCCTCGCCGGAGATGCCCGTTGACCAGGACATCCTGGCCGCCTTCGCGGCGACCGTCCACACCACACCGGATGCGGTGGCAGTCGTGGCCGGTGGCGCATCGTTGAGTTTCGCAGACCTGGCAGCGTCAGCAGAACGCGTTGCCGGCGGACTCACCGCCACCGGGGCGGAGGGCGACGTGGTATCGGTCATGCTGCCACGGTCCGCCGCCACCGTTCAGGGCCTGTTGGGCGTGCTGCTGTCAGGACGTGCCTACAACCCGATCGACACCGAGTACCCGGACCATCGGGTGGCCGCCATCCTTGAGGACGCACGCCCGGCAGTGGTGCTGACCACGGCCACCGAGCAGCCCCGGCTCGCGGACATCCTCTCCGCGCTGGACGTCCAGCCCAAAGTCCTCCTGGTTGAGGACTTGCTGAAGCTCGACGCCCCGGCGCCGCTGTACGGTGCGGATTCCCGCGGCCTGGCGTCCGTGATGTTCACCTCCGGCTCCACAGGCCGCCCCAAGGGGGTGGAGGTCAGCCACGGCGCCCTGGCGGCGTTGTTGGATTCCCACCGGGAATCCTTGTTGGCCGGTATCAGCCGCAGGAGGGTGGCCCACACCACCGGCGTGGGCTTCGATGCATCGTGGGACCCCATTCTCTGGATGGTGTCCGGGCACGAACTGCATATGCTGGACGACGGCCTTCGCCGGGATGCACCGCGGCTCGCCGCGTACTTCGTGAACCACGGCATTGGCGCCTGGGAGACCACACCGGGCTACCTGCGCCAGCTCCTGGACCAAGCGGAATTTTCCGGCTTCCTGGCCGAGCATCCCGGTGGACCGGATGCCTTCAGCCTTGCGTTGGGCGGCGAGGCGTTCGACGCCGACCTGTGGGCTTCCGTGTCCGACTTGACCGGCGTACGGGCCTGGAACCTTTATGGCCCCACCGAAGCCGCTGTTGACACTGTGGTGGCTTCGGTGGCCAACAGCTCAACGCCTGAGCTGGGCCGGCCAACCCCCGGCACCCGGCTCTACGTCCTGGATGACCGGCTGCAGCACGGCCTTCCCGGTGCGGCCGGTGAGCTCTACATCGGCGGCGCCCAGTTGGCCCGCGGCTACAGGGGACGTCCGGACCTCACAGCCGAACGTTTCGTCCCCGACCCCTTCCGAGGAGGCGGTGAGCGGATGTACCGTACCGGCGACATGGTCTACCGGAGCGGAGATGGCCGGCTGGTGTTTGCCGGGCGGAACGACGGCCAGTTGAAGATCCGCGGTTTCAGGGTGGAGCCCGGCGAAGTGGAAAGCGCCATGCGGACCGCTGAGGGCGTCGGGGTCGCAGTCGTCCGGGCGGTGGGCAATGACGCAGGCACCCGTTTGGTGGGTTACGTGGTCCCCGTCGATGAGCCCGCACATGATCTGGCGGACGCGGTACGGGAGCACGTCAGGGCCATCCTGCCGGACTACATGGTGCCGTCCGCCGTGATGGTGATTCCGGAAGTTCCGCTGACGCCGCACGGCAAGGTGGACACGGCAGCCCTCCCGGATCCCGCCACTGCCACACGCGCCGGCGGCAAGGTCCCCCGGACACCGCAGGAGAAAGCCGTGGCACGGATTTTCGCCTACGTCCTGTCTCTGGACCGGGCTGGTATCGATGAGTCGTTCTTCGAACTCGGCGGCCACTCCTTCCTGGCGCAGCCGCTGATCGCCAGGATCAACGCCGCGCTGGGGACGGACCTGCAGGTCCAGTCGCTCTTCCGGGCCCCCACCGTTGAACGGCTGCTGAAGGAAGCGGCGCAGGGCAGCATCACCAGTACCGCAGAGAGCCTCAAGCAGGTGCTGCCGCTGCGCACGGCCGGATCCAAGCATCCGTTGTTTGCCGTGCATCCGGCCTCCGGCATCAGCTGGGGCTTCGCCTCGATGCTGGGCACGCTCGATCCGGAACGCCCGCTCATCGCGCTGCAAATGCCAGGGATGGAGCCGGGGCGGACCCATCCGGTGAATGCCGGCAGCCTGACCGAACTGGCAGATGACTACATCCAGCAAATCCGCTCCGTCCAGCCCGAGGGTCCCTACCACCTGCTGGGCTGGTCGTTCGGGGGCTACCTGGCCCACCGGCTGGCTACAAGGCTGCAGGAAACTGGCCACGAGGTGGCTTTCCTTGCGATCCTGGATGCCTTCCCGGGCAACCAGGAGCACAACGGCATGCCTGGCCAGGGGCCGGGGCTGTGGGCCAACTACCTGGAAGCCCAGGGCTACGACCTCACCGGGGAAGACCTTTCTGCAGTGGACCTGCACCGCGCGCAGGAGATCCTGCGCGCCAACCACAACCCGCTGGGGACGGTCCCGCCCGACTCGGTGGCCGCAATGGCAGCCAATTTCCCGGCTTTGGCCCGCCTCATCCGGGAAGAGCAGCCCCAGACATTTGCAGGGGATCTGCTGTTCTTCCGTGCCACCGAACAGGTCCCGGAGGGTACTCCAGGCAGCGATTCGTGGGCCCGGTACGTCACGGGCACCATCACCGATGTTCCCGTTCCGGAGCGCCACTCGGAGCTCCTTAGTGACCGGGCTCTCAGCACGATCATGCCCGCCCTGGCCATCCGGTTGGCCACCGGCAGCGAATAACAAGTGATGCTCCGGTGCTCCCGGGAGCCCTTCTCCTACCCGCCAAAAGACAGGAAAGGTCACCATGACGAACCCGTTCGATGACAAGTCCGCAACCTTCTCCGTACTCGTCAACGATTACCAGCAGCATTCGCTGTGGCCTGAATTCGCAGCCGTACCGGACGGCTGGGTCACCATGTTCGGCCCGGACAGCCGCGAGGCGTGCCTCGACTACGTGTCGCGGACATGGACAGACATGGCACCGCGCAAAGTCGCTGAGCTCGCCGCATCGCAGTGATCCGGATAGAGAACGTCGGCAAGAGCTTTGGAGGCTTCAGAGCCCTGGACGGCCTTTCGCTGCACGCCGGCGAGGGGACCGTCCTAGGCCTGCTGGGACCCAACGGGTCCGGCAAGACCACAACCGTCAAGATTCTCACCACCCTCCTGTCTCCGGACTCCGGCGAAGCCCGGGTGGCGGGCTATTCGGTCCGTACGGCACCGGACATGGTGCGGCGAAACCTCGGGCTCTCCGGACAGTACGCCGCTGTGGACGAGAAACTTACCGCGTTTGAAAACCTGCACATGGTAGGCCGGCTGTACGGCATGAACCGCCGCACCGCCTCAGCGCGGGCCAAGGAACTGTTGTCCAATTTCCGGCTGACCGACGTTGCCCACAAGAGATCCGGAACGTTCTCAGGCGGAATGCGCCGCAGGCTGGATCTCGCGGGCGCCATCGTGGCCAGGCCAAAGGTGGTGGTCCTGGACGAACCCACTACCGGTCTTGACCCTCGGGGCCGCCTGGACACCTGGGACGTTGTGTCCCGGATGGTGTCGGAGGGAACCACCGTGCTGCTCACCACGCAGTACCTTGAGGAGGCCGACAGGCTGGCGGACAACATCGCGGTTATCAACCACGGCAAGGTCATCGCCGAGGGAACGGCCACGGAACTGAAGCAAAGAGCGGGGAGTGAGCGGATCCGCGTGGTCATGCGGCATGCTGCCGACCTGACGGCCGCGGCCACCGTGCTGGACAACGCCGCCGGCCAAGGGGTTCGGCCGGAACTGGACCGGCAGGACCACAGCGTGTCCATTGCCGCCCCCGACGGCCACCGGACCCTGGTCCGCGTCCTCTCGGACCTTGACGCCCGCGCCCTGCCCGTGGAGGAGGCTTCGCTCCGGCGCCCGAGCCTGGACGATGTCTTCCTGACACTGACAGGGCACACCACCGGTCCGTCGTCGCCAGAACCCGAAAAGGAGGCGGTCTCAGCATGAGCACCCTCACTGCAGCAGCCAGGGACAGCTCCGTCATTGCCCGCCGGAATTTGCTCAATGTCCTGCGTACACCTGGGGCATTGGTCACGGGCCTGGTGCAGCCCGTGATGTTCGTTCTCCTGCTGGGCTTCGTGTTTGGCGGCACCTTGGGCGGCGACCAATACCGAAGCTTCCTCATTGGCGGGATCCTTGCGCAGACTCTGACCTTCAACGCCTCCTTTACGGCCGTGTACCTGGCCAAGGACCTGCAGCTGGGACTCATCGACCGGTTCCGCTCACTGCCCATGTCCCGCGGAGCCGTGATCCTGGGGCGCACCACGTCGGACCTGGCTACCAGCATCCTCTCCATAGCAGCCACCATGCTTTGCGGGGTGGCCATTGGCTGGCGGATCACCGGTGGGGCAGGCCAGGCTTTAGCTGCCTTGGCCCTGCTCCTGCTGTTCGCCTTCGCCGTCTCCTGGATCGGCGCGGTGATCGCCTTGACGGCCCGGAGTGTGGAGGTCGCCCAAAGCCTCGGCCTCGTGTGGCTCTTCCCGGTCACCTTCATCTCCGGGGCGTTCGTGTCCGTGGCTTCCCTACCGCAGCCGCTCCGGACCATTGCCGAGTGGAACCCGGTCACGTCGGTGGCTACTGCCGCGCGGGAATTGTTTGGAAACGCTGCCCCTGCGGGGTTTGCCGCCCCCGGCGGTTGGCCGGCGGACAACGCGATGCTGTATTCGGTGCTGTGCAGCCTCGGCATCATCGCCGTCTTCGCGCCGTTGGCCATTTCCCAATACCGGCGCATCAGCAGGCGGTGAGCGGCCCGCATATCCACCGGGCCGGGACGGTGTTCGCTATTGCCCGTTCCAGTGAACTTGAGGAGATCTGCGAACCCACCGGAGGGTTCGGCGCCTATATCTCCGCAGCGGAGGCCGAGTCAGCCCTTCGTTTCACCCGTGCCGGTGACCGCTTGGACTACCTGGCGTCGCACGCGCTCTTCCGGTTGCTCGCCGCGAACCGGCTGGGCCGCCACCCGGGCGACGCCCCAAACATTGAGGTGACCCGCCGGTGCCCCGGGTGCGGAAGTACCGGGCACGGTAAACCGGCAGTGGCGGGAGTCAGCCTCAGCCTGTCACGAAGCCACGGCGCCGTCATGGCTGCCGCGGGGCCCGATGCAGCCGGCGTTGGAGCGGATATCGAAAAATTCCCCGACATCCTGTTCGACGGCTTCGATGAATACGCGGCGTCCCCTGCCGAGCGCAGCGAACTGCAGCCTGGAGACGTTCCGGCCCGCATCCGGCTGTGGGTGGCCAAGGAAACCGTCCTCAAAGCTGCCGGCCTGGGCTTGGCGGTTGCCCCGTCCACAGTTCACCTGGCACCCGTATGGAGTCTCGATGCCGGTTCCTTCCTGCGCGCCGAGAGCCCGGGGCATCCAGAGGTGCACGGCATGGGAACAGTCCCGGTGGCTGCTCCTCCCGGCTATGCAGCGGCCGTCTCGGTGTCCGCGAACCAGTCACCAACGCGTCTGCCACTGGCCCGCCTGCTGCATACGGCTTCGGCGTAACGCCACCCGGCACGTGACGCGTCAGATGATGCCGCGGCGGAAAAGGTCTCGGGATTTCTTCCGGGCCTTCAGATAGTTGGCGTGTGCGGCGAGCATGATCGCATCCTGCTGGCTGAGCAGCTCGGTGTAGACGTCCGCGGTGGGCGGGTCACTGCCGTCACCGGCAAGGGCCGTCAGCAGTTCCCTGGCCACCACGGCGTCCTGGAAGCTGCCCAGGATCTTTTGCTGCCGGCGGGCGGCCTTGGCCACCTTGGCGGCGCGCTTGCCGCGGACCAGGGCGGCTGATTCCGCCACGTAGCGCAGCCGCTTGGCGTCTTTGCGTACGCGGTGCAGGGCAAGTTCCTGGTCCGTGCCGCGGCGGGCGCGCGTGGCAGCCTTGTGCGAGCGCTTCAACTTCCTGGCGCCCTTGTCCACGGCTTTCGCTGCCGCCTTGCGGCCGGAGGTGACGGCGTCGGCGCGCACCGGCGGGTTGTCGCGGAAATCCTCGAGGTTGTCCAGGAGCCGGAAGTAGCGGGCCGAGCCGAGCGCTTCCTGCACGAGGCGGTAGGCGGCGTCGAAATTTTCACCTGTCCGGTGGTCAACCGCTGCCGTGGCGGCCGCGAGGCCCTCCCCCGGCGGAAGGTCGGCCAGCTGGCTGCGGAGCTGCGCGCGCAGGACTTCGGCGTCGCGCGGTTCGCCGAGCAGCCGGCCCAGCCACTTCAGCTCGCCCCGGAGCCGGCGCACCGGCGATGCCCTATACAGCTTGCCGTACGCTGCCAGGACCGATCTGATGCGGCGGGCGGAGGAGCGCATGGTGTGCACCGCTTCCGGCTCCTCCAACCGGACGGCGGCGTCGATAGCGAGGATCTCGTCGATCTGCGACGCCACAAAGACGGTGACGACGGCGGCTGCCGGGGCGCGCTTGCCTGCCAGCAGGGCGGGGTTGCTTCCGGCGTCACTGCCGTTTGCATCGTCGTCGGGGGCGGCACCGTTGGAGCGTTTCGCGCCTGCCTTGCCGGCGCCCAGGGCCCGCGCCAGCTTCGAGGCGTGCCCGGCCGGCCGGGCGCCGGCGGCGGTCAGGAGTTCTTCCACCGGCCCGAAGAGGGCGGGCCCGCCGTGGACCAGTTCCACCTCCCACTCGCGCCACTGCCCGTGCGCGCTGGTTCCCTTGTCCCGGCCGGCCAACCGCTCGGCGGTGACGTGGTCGTCGGCGAGGTCGGCGAGGTGCACGCCGTCGTCACCGTACAGGGGGTAGGTGGTGCGGCGGGTTTCCAGCCGGACCACCGGCACCGGGACGGATCCCCGCAGGTAGGCGTGAAGGTGGGCCAGGAGGCTGTCCGGCACGGCGTCGGGACGGCCAAGGGGCGCGTGCAGCTCCGTCCGCGGCGCGGGACCTTCAGCGGTGGCGGCGGCGGTGGGCGGAAGCTTCAGGTGCCACCCTGCGTCGGTGCCGCCGGTGCGGCGCCGCAGGGTGATCCGGCGGGCCGCCAGGTCGTGGGCGGGGGTGTCGAAGTACACCGCTTCGAGGAGGTCGGTGTGGGGTTTCCCGGTCCGGGCCACCCCGGCGGCTTGTTCCAGCGCCGGCACCGCGGCGTCGTCGTCGACGTCGTACTTCTTCTCGATCTCAAGTCCCCGCGAAGCCTCCACAGCCGTCCTTCCGCACCGCCCGGTCCATGCCAGGCCCTCCGACAGTCCGTTCGCAGTCTATGCCAGCCCCGGCATCGGCGAGAGGTTGCCCACAAAACCGCAAACATCAAACGTCTAACCTTTAGGGTGGATGGTATGTCCGCCACTCCCCCCGCGTCCGCGCCAGCAGCAACCGCAACCGTCCCGGCCGGCACCGCCGGCGCGGTGCCCGCCAAGCCGCGCTCCGCCGTCGTCTTCGGCGTGATTGCCCTGGTGCTCATCGGACTGAACCTCCGTGCCGGGATCACCGGCGCCTCGGCCCTGCTGCACGATCTTCAAGCCGTCCTGGGCTACGGGGCACTGGTGGCGGCCATCATCCCGTCCATTCCCACCCTGTGCTTCGCGGTGGCGGGCGCCGCAACTTCCTGGCTCAGCGGCAAGCTGGGCGTGGAGAAGGCCATCCTGCTGTCGCTGGCGCTGCTGGCCGGCGGGCTGCTGCTGCGCGGCGTCCCGGCAACCGGCATGCTGGTGGCCGGCAGCGTGGTGGGCATGTCCGGGCTGGCCATCTGCAATGTGGCCATGCCGTCCTTCATCCGCGAGCACTTCGCCTCCCGGACGTCGCTAATGACCGCCGTTTACACGGTGACAATGACTACCGGCGGCACCCTGACTTCGGTCCTGGTGGTTCCACTGGCACAGGCCCTCGGGTCGCCATCCGCCGCGGTGGGGGCGGTGGGCATCGCGGCCGTGGCGGCATTCCTGGGTTTCCTGCCCGTGGCGCTGCACGCCCACCGCCACACCGTCCGGAGCACCGCAGCCCACATCTCGCCCTGGCCGCTCCTGCGGACCGGGAAAGGCCGGCTCCTCACCGCGATCTTCACCCTCCAGGCACTCCTGGCCTACGCGCTGCTGAGCTGGCTGCCGTACATGCTCACCACCATGGGAATGAGCGCCTCGGACAGCGGACTGATGTTCGGGCTGATGCAGCTCGTGTCCGTCCCGGCGGGCATGGTGCTGATTGCCATCGGATCCCGCCCGCGCATGCTCCGCCCGGCCTTTTACCTGGTGAGCGTCACCATGGCGGCCGGGATCGCGGCGCTGTTGGTGCTTCCTGTGGGACTGGCGGCCATTCCGGCCGTCCTGATCGGTTTCGGCCTGGGCATTTTCCCCCTGGTGATGGTGATGATCAGCCGCAGCGGGTCCAGCACCGCCGAAACCACGGCACTGTCCACCCTGGCCCAGTCCTCGGGGTACCTGCTGGCGACGGCAGGTCCCTTCGGCATGGGCCTGCTGCACAGCGCCACCGGCGGCTGGACCCTGCCGCTGGTGCTGCTGCTGGCACTGGCACTGGTCCAAATCGTGGTGGCCCACCTGATCACGGGGCGCCCGATGTCCGGAACCCGCCCTGCGGAAAGGAAGTAGCACCTTGTCTTTGAGCCCGTCCGTCCGCCAGCCGCTGGCCGCCGAAGTTACCGCCAAGCTGCGGGAGATGGTCCACTCCGGCGAATGGGCGTTGAATCAGCGTATTCCGCCCGAGCCCGAACTCATGGCGCGGCTGGGGGTTTCCCGCGGGACCCTGCGCGAGGCGGTGAAGGCCCTGGCCCACGGGGGCATGCTGGAGGTCCGCCGCGGTGACGGAACCTACGTGCGGGCCACGAATGAGATGTCCGGTGCCGCGCGGCGGCTCTACCAGGACCATACCGAGCAGCACATCCTCGAGGTCCGGCTGGGGTTGGACACCCAGGCTGCCCGGCTCGCCGCGCGCAATGCCACGGACGACGACGTCACGGCCCTGCGCGCCTTCCTCGCCGCCCGGGACCAGGCCTGGAAGATCGGCGACATCGAGGCGTGGGCCGACGCAGACTGGCAGTTCCACCAGGGAGTGGCCCAGGCCTCCGGCAACCCGCTGCTGCATGAGCTGTACGCCAGCTTCGGGACGGCATTCCACCAGGACCTGCTCACGCAACAGCGTCGGCCCGGCTTCAATGGGCTTCCGCGGGACGGCCACGAAACCCTGCTGGCCGCCATAGAACGGCGGCACGAGGACGACGCCGTCGCCACCGTGAACCGGAACCTGAACTCCTGCGCGGAGTGGCTGGCGGAGTAAATCTCCCCGCGCATGGCGGCGGCCCGGCACTGTGGTGCCGGGCCGCCGTCGTCCGTCCTGTGCCTGCCGGTGAATCAGCTCCGGCGCAGGCCTGCGAGGACGTTCGTGGGGCGCTGCATCTCGCCGTGCTTGGCGCCCAGGATGATCACCAGCGCGGCGAATCCGGGGATGGCCCACTGCAGGAGCTTGAGCTGCTGCTGGGCGGACTTCAGCTCGTCCGATGCCGCCGGCTGCGGCTCGGTGGCTCCCTTGGCCCCCTCATCGGCAAGCTTGTCCACTTTCTTGCCCAGGATGCCCGAGTACAGGGTCACCCCGGCGCCCGCAAGGGTCACGACGGTCTTGATGGCGGTGTCGCGTGCCACGCCGTCCTGCTTGGCGATCCGGCCCTTGTTTTCCCAGGCGATGGCGAGGTCTGCCGCCAGGTGCGCGGCGAACGCCGCGGTCTGGACCGGCGCCCACCGCATCCAGCCGGCGCTGGAAAGCCGGGTGCGTTCGGCGGGATCCTTGGCCTGCGCGGCCGCCCCGTTCAGGCCGATGGCGCCCATCAGCGATCCGCCGAACCATGCTGCCGCCGTCAGGTCGTGAACTGAACGCGCTAAGAGATTTCCTGCCATGATGTGCATTCCTAACGTTGTGAACGGGTTCCGGCGTGCTGCCCTCCGCGGGTGTCGCATGCCGTGTCCTAATCAAGGTATGGTCTGCTCATACTAAGCACACTTACTAATATTACGAAAGCCCGGCCCCCGGCCCCGCCGACCGCGTAATATCAACGCCATGGGAAACACAGGGACATTGTTCGGCTGGGCCTTCGGGAACCCCGCCCGGGAAAGTGACAGCGGCTATGTGGATGCGCTGGAGCGCCAGGCATTGGGGAACGCCCGGGAAACGGCCAAGGCCAAGGGCGTCAGTGTCCTCGCCGGTTCCGAAGTGTTCACCGTCCTCAGCGGGCACGATTCACTGGTGGAACTGGACAACGCCCCCGGCCAGCTGGTGGTCCGCTGCACTGTCCATGTTGAGGGCCCCGGAGCCGAGAACATGCGGGCCGAAGGGCCCATGAACGGCTAGGGCATGTCCGACGGCGATTCCACCCTCAGCCAGGCAGCGGACGCGGTCGAAGACGCGTCCAACCACAAGGTCCTCGATGTCCTGGCCCGCGCGGGATTCGCCGTCATGGCGCTGCTGCATGTGATCGTGGGTGCCATCGCGATCGCCATCGGCTTCGGCCACCAAGGGGACGCCGAGCCAACCGGGGCCATCGCCCGGCTGGCGGACAACCCCTTCGGCACCGTCGTCATGTGGGGGTGCGTGGTGGCCTGCCTGGCCTTGGCTCTCTGGCAGGCCAGCGAAGCGACCCTCCGTGCCCGGAGCCTGCCCCGGAAGGAACGGCTGGCCAAACTGGTGTCGTCGGGTTTCCTTGCCATCGCGTACGGCAGCGTGGGCCTCAGCTTTGCCGGATTCGCCGTTGGGCAGCCCAGCGACTCGGGCGACAACACCAGGGATTTCAGTTCCGGCGTGATGGCGCACCCCGCAGGGCCTTGGGTCCTCGTGGCCCTGGGCCTGACCATCCTCGGCATTGGGATCTACTTCATCGTCAAGGGCCTCCGGCGCGGGTTCAAGGAGGAGCTGTTCCACTTTGACGGCACCCGGCGGGGTCGGCTGATCGACAGCCTGGGCGTCACGGGCCATGTGGCCAAGGGCATCGCCCTGGTCCTGACCGGCCTGCTGTTCGTGATCGCCGCAGCCCGGCACCGGCCCGATGAATCCACCGGACTGGACGGCAGCCTCAAGGCCCTCCAGGACCACCCGTTCGGCCCCACCCTGCTGGTGGCCATTGGCGCTGGCTTCATCGCCTACGGGATTTTCGCGATGATCCGGGCCCGGTTCGGCCGCATGTAGCACCGCCTTTTGCCCATGAAGAGAGAAGGAACCCCATGTCCACTGTCTCGCAGCTGTTCACGTGCCCCGCTGCCGACGTCTGGCGGGTCATCGCCGACGGCTGGCTGTATTCCGGCTGGGTGGTGGGCGCCTCCCGGATCAGGGATGTGGATCCCGAATGGCCGGGGCCCGGAGCCCGGCTCCACCACTCCGTAGGAGCGTGGCCGCTGGTGCTCAACGACAGCAGCCGTGTCACCGCGGTGGATCCCGGCCGCTCCCTGGAACTCGTGGCGCGCGGCTGGCCCGTGGGCGAGGCCAAGGTGGACATCAGGCTGGAGGACCGCGGCGGCGAATGCCTGGTGACCATTGCCGAGGACGCCATCCGCGGGCCGGGAAAGCTGATGCCGAAATTCCTCCGGGATCCTGTCATCTCCGCCCGGAACCGCGAGACCCTTCGCCGGCTCGAGCTCATGGCCATCGGCGGCGCGGGAAAATAGCGCAGCAGGGTTAAATGGCGGGAGCCGCGGAACGGTGGTTCCGCGGCTCCTGCAGCAACAGGATCCTAGACCTGGGCGGACACGCCATCACGGGAAATGGACACCATGTCCTCGCGCGGGACCACCTTGATGCGCTCACGCTTGACCTCGACGCCGTGCGAGCCGCCGGCCTCGGTGGCGGCCGCGCCAAGCGCGAGTTCGTGGGCGTCCAGGGCCAGCCAGCCTTCCCAGGACGTGAACTTCACGCCGCGGGCATCGAGGAGCTCGACGACGGCGTCTTCAGCAGGCGCGGAGGCGACCGGGAGGTTTTCGCGGTCTTCCAGCAAGTAGGTCACGGTTTCCAGGGCGTCGCCCTTGGTGTGCCCGATCAAGCCGACGGGGCCACGCTTGATCCAGCCGGTGGCGTAGATACCCGGCACATGGTTGCCTTCGGCGTCCAGGACGCGGCCGCCGTCGTTCGGGATGACGCCCCGCTTGTGGTCGAACTCGATCTCGGGCAGGGCGGAACCGAAGTAGCCGATGGCGCGGTACACGGCCTGGACCGGGTAGTCCACGTACTCGCCGGTGCCGCGGGCGTTGCCCGTGCCGTCCAGCTCGGTGCGCTCGAACTTGATGCCGGCCACTTTGCCCGGAGCTTCGGCGTCGTCGTAGATCTCCACCGGGCTGTGCAGGAAGTGCAGGTGCAGGCGGCGGGAAGCCGTGAGCTCTGAGAGGTCTTCGGGCTGCTCTGCGATCCAGTTGGTGAGCGTGCCCACCATGGTCTTGGTCTGGTTGTTCGTCTGGATCTGGCGGTCCGATTCCTCGTCGAACTCGAAGTCCTCCGGGTACAGGATGATGTCCACGTCCTTGGAGTGGGACAGCTCGCGGAGCTCCAGCGGGGTGAACTTGACCTGGGCAGGCCCGCGGCGGCCGAAGACATGGACGTCCGTGACCGGGGAAGCCTTTAGGCCGGCGTAGACGTTGTCCGGGATTTCGGAAACAAGGAGGTCGTCGGCGTGCTTGGACAGGACGCGGGCCACGTCCAGCGCCACGTTGCCGTTGCCGATCACGGCGATCTCCTTGGCCTCGAGCGGCCATTCACGGGGGACGTCCGGGTGTCCGTCGTACCAGGAGACGAAGTCGGCGCCGCCGTAGGAGCCGTCCAGCTCGATGCCGGGGATGTTCAGGTCCGCGTCCTTGATGGCGCCGGTGGCGAAGATGACGGCGTCGTAGTGGGTGCGCAGGTCCTCGATGGTGAGGTCCGTGCCGTAGTCCACGTTGCCGAAGAAGCGGATGTCGCCGCGGTCCAGGACCTTGTGCAGGGCGTTGACGATGCCCTTGATGCGGGGGTGGTCCGGGGCCACGCCGTAGCGGATCAGGCCGTAGGGCGCCGGGTAGCGGTCGAAGAGGTCGATGCTGACGGTCAGCTCGCCGCTCTTGACGGCCTCGCTCTTGGTGAGGATGTCAGCGGCGTAGACGCCAGCCGGGCCGGAGCCAACGACGGCGACGCGCAGCGGACGCGCAGCAGTTCCTACGGTGGTGCTGGATGACACGGCTGTGTTCCTTTTCTTCGTTCCGGCCCAACTGGCTCGCATTCGTTGCCGTTTTGACGGCTCAGAACGACAACAACTGCCAGTCAGTTGGGTGGGGCTAGGTGGTGAGGACGGTCTTGCGGGGGCTGTTCGGGGTGGTGGTGCCGTAGTCGGCGGTTTTGAAGTGCGGCGGAGCGAACGGGCTCACGCGCACCACGTCACCGATGACGATCACGGCGGGGTTGGCAACACCGGCGGCGTCGGCCTGGTCCGCGATGGAACCGAGCGTGCCGATGGTGACGCGCTGGTCCGGCAGGTAGCCGTTTTCCACGATACCAACAGGGGTGTCCGCCGGCATGCCCGCTTCGCCCAGCGCGGACGCGGATTCCCGGAGCTGGCCGACGCCCATGAGCAGGACGATGGTGTGGTCCGGGCGGGCGGGAACCTCGGAGAGTTCCTCGTGTCCGGTCACCACGCTGAAGCCCTTGGCCAGGCCTCGGTGCGTCACGGGGATGCCTGCGGCGCCCGGGACGGAGATGGCCGATGTAACGCCGGAAACCACTTCAACCTCCACACCGTGCTGGCGGCAGTATTCGGCTTCCTCGCCGCCGCGGCCCAGCACGTAGGGGTCCCCGCCCTTGAGCCGGACCACGCGGTGGCCCTTCAGCGCTTCTTCAACCAGGATCCGGTTGATCTCCGCCTGCGGCACCGGGTGGTGGCCGGGGGTCTTGCCCACTTCGATGACGCGGACGTCCGGAGCCAGTTCGTTCAGGAGGCCGCGGGGGCCCAGGCGGTCAGCCACGACGACGTCGGCCTGCCCCAGGAGCCGGCGGCCGCGGACCGTGATGAGGCCGGTATCGCCGGGGCCGCCACCAACCAATGCAACGGTTCCCCGGTGTGCGCGGCGGCGGCGCAGCGGGAGGTCGCCGGTTTCGAGGGCGGTGGCGACGGCGTCGCGGACGGCCATGGCGCGGCGCGGGTCTCCCCCGGCGTTCACGGCGATCTTGACGTCATCCACCTCGGCGACGGCGGGCGTCCAGGCGGCGGAGGCTTCGTGGTTGGAGGCATTGACGCACCAAACCCGCTGCGCCTCGGCGTCGGTTGATACCTGGGCATCCACCTCCGGGTCGCCGGTGGCGGTCTGGGCGAACCACACGCCGTCGACGTCGCTGGAAAGGTAGGGCCGCGCTTCCCAGGTGAGCAGGCCGGCGTCGGCCATCTCCTTCAGCGCGGGCGAGGCAACCGGGGCCACGACCGTGACCACTGCACCGGCGTCGAGCAGGCCTTTGGCGCGGCGTGCGGCAACGGGGCCGCCGCCCACCACCAGCACGGGGCGGCCGAGCAGCCGCAGCGCCGTGGGGTATATGTCCTGAATTGCCATGGATCAACGGTAGGGCCGCGTCACATTCGCCAACAAAGGCCGAGCAACACCAGTTCACGCAAGGTAATGCTGCGTCACAAACGATTCCTAGGGCCGCCCGGCGAGGAACCCGCCCCTGCGGATGATCAGGCGCTTCAGGTAGCGGGCCAGGACAAGCCGTTCGACGGCGGTACCCAGGACCCCGAGCGGGGCGGTGAACTCCACCCGGTCCGTCATCACGCTTCCCGTGGCCGTGGGCGCGAAGTCATGGACATGCCGGAAGGCCTTGAAGGGGCCCCTCAACTGTTCGTCGGTGAAGCTGCGCGGGTAATCCAGATGGGTAATGCGGCTGGTCATGGTGAGCGGGACGCCGAAGTGCCGTGCCCGCCAGGTGACCTCCTGGCCGTGCCCGATCAGCCCGCTGATTACGCCGCCCACCGCGCGCTCCCCGGATGCCTGCTGCGAGTCCACGTGCAGGTCGATGCTGCGTGCCCGGTCGAAGAGCTGCTCCACGGGGAGCCAGGACTCGGTGCGGCAAACGAAGCTGGCTGTCATGGCGCCAGTCTGCCACCTGTTCCCGACCCGAGCGGGCAGGACAGCAGAAAGCCCGACGGCGGGCCTCGCCGTCGGGCTTTCTGCAGTGGTTGGGTGCCGGGTTGGGCTAGCGGGTACTGCCGGACAGGAGGCCCCGGCTGCGGAGGAGCCGCTTCTCGATGGGGCCGAAAACCAGCAGCTCGATCAGGATTCCCACTGCGAGGATCAAGAGGATGGCGGCCATGACCACGGCCATGTCCGAGAGAGTCCGGCCTTGGTCCAGCAGCGAACCCAGGCCAAAGCCGATGGTGCCGCCCACCGCAATGATTTCGGCGGCCATGAGGGAACGCCAGGAGAAGGCCCAGCCCTGCTTCAGGCCGCCCAGGTACCCCGGCAGAGCGGCCGGAAGGACAATCTGGAGGGCCATCTGGAGCCGGGAGGCGCCCAGCACGGTGCCCACCCTGCGGTACTGCGGCGGGATCTGGTCCACGCCGGAGATGAGCCCGTTGATGATGGAGGGGATGGCTCCCATGAACACCACGAAGTAGACAGTGGCGTCGGTGAGGCCGAACCAGATGATGGCCGCGGGAACCCAGGCCACGGAGGGCAGGACCTGCAGGCCGGAGATGAGCGGTCCGAAGGCGCGCCGCAGCGGTGCCACCTGGGCCAGGAGCAGCCCCACAGGCGTGGCGATGGCCACCGAGATGAGGAAGCCCACCACGCCCCGCTGCAGTGACGTCCAGACGGATTCCTGCAGCTTGCCGTCGCTCCAGAGGACGCCCAGCTGGCCGAGGACGTCCAGCGGCCCGGGCACCAGGTCGCGGCGCTTGACGCCCAGCGAGACGTAGAACTGCCAGACCAGCACCAGGACCACCAGGGCGGCCACGGGCAGGAGGATCCGGCTCCAGTCGATCCGGTGCTTCCGGTCGGCGTCGGACTGCAGGGAATCCAGGCCGGACTCGAGTTCCCGGAGGTCCTCCTTGCCGGTGGACGTCCTGGTCAGAGCGGCATGGACGTGACGGGTTTCAGCGGCCGTGGCTTCGACAGGCTCAACCACCGGCTCCTCCTCAACCAGGGGTGGGTTACTTGGCATGGCGGCGAATCTCCTCCCGCAGCCGGGCCGTGATGACCCCGGTCAGCTGGCCGGCGAGCCCGGCGTCGGTTCGGTGTTCCTCGGTGACGGACCATTCCTGGACCACCCGTCCGGGACGGGAGGACAGGAGCAGGACGCGCTGTCCCAGCCGGACGGCCTCGCGGACGTTGTGGGTGACGAACACGATGGTGCGTCCGGTTTCCTTCCAAATCCGTTCCAGCTCATCGTGCAGCAGGTCACGGGTAATGGCGTCCAACGCGGCGAAGGGCTCGTCCATGAGCAGCAGTTGCCGGTCCTGCGCCAGCGAGCGGGCCAGTGATACTCGCTGCCGCATGCCGCCGGAGAGTTCGTGCGGACGCTTGTCCCCGGCAGAGCCGAGGTGCACGAGGTCCAGGAGTTCCTGGGCCTTGGTGCGGCGCTCGGTCTTGCCCACTCCCCTGAGCTTCAGGGCCAGTTCGATATTTTCCCGGGCCGTGAGCCACGGGAACAGCGCGGCGTCCTGGAACATGAAGGCGGCGCCGTCGCTGGGCACTTCCAGGGCGCCCGACGTCGGCGCTTCCAGTCCCGCGATGATGTTCAGGAGGGTGGACTTGCCGCAGCCGGAGGCACCGAGGAGGGCAACGAACTCGCCCTGCTTGATGTTGGCGTTGACGTCGTCCAGTACCGGGGCGCCGTCGCCGAAGCGTTTGCCCAGGTTTTCCAGTACGACTGGCATGGTGCCGTCCTTAGGTAGTGGGTGGGTCAGTCCTGGCCGAGGCCGGCCGCGGAGATCTTGTCGGCGCCACCGGTGACCTGGTTGAGCGCACGGAGGTCGAAGAGCCCGTTGATGTCGGCCTTCTTGGTGGTTCCCGCATCCACGCCGTCCTGCAGGAGCTTGGGGTAGCTGCCGGCCAGGGGGTCAAGGGTGAAGGTGATGTTTGCCAGCGACCTGGTAAGGACATCGGTGGGCAATGCTGCCCCGGCGGATTCCTGCAGTGCGGCGTTGATGAGGTTCGCCTTCTCGTCAGCAGACGCGGAGTTGAGCCAGGCCACGGATTCGGCGTTGCCTGTCAGCAGCGCCTTGACGGTGTCCGGGTGGTCCGCGGCGAACTTCTGGTTCACGATCAGGATGGTGGTGGGAAACTCACCCGGCTTGCCAGTCCCGGTGCCGTCCCACAGGTCCTTTTCATCCACCAGCACCTTGGCGCCGGCCTGGAGCACCAGGCGGGAGGCCCAGGGCTCCGGCAGCCACGCGCCGTCGAGCTTTCCGTCCTGGAACAGTTTGAGGGTCTGGGCGTTCTCGGTGGGGTTGATGGCGACGTCGCCACTGCCATCCACGTTGGTCTTGTAGCCCTGCTTCGAGAGCCAGGCGCGGAGCGCGACGTCCTGGGTTCCGCCCAGCTGGGGCGATGCGAGGGTCTTGCCCTTGAGGTCTGCGACGGAGTTGATCTCCGGCTTGACCACCAGCTGGGCACCGCCCGCCGCCGCCCCGGCAATCACCCGGACGGACTCGCCCTGGCTCTTGGCGAACGAGTTGATGGCCGGGTTGGGGCCGATGTAGGCGGCATCGATGGCACCGGCGTTCAGGGCTTCGATGGCGGCCGGTCCGGCGTTGAACGTCTGGGTGCTGAGCTTGGTGCTGCCAAGGGCCTGCTGGAGGAACCCTTTTTTGACGCCCACCAGGGCCGGGGCGTGCGTGACGTTGCCGAAGTAGCCCAGCTTCAGCTCGGCCGCGGGGCTGGGCTCTGCGGCCTGGGCCTCGGTGTTGCGGGAGACGTTCGAGGCCACAATGGCTCCGACGGCGATCAGGAAGACCAGCCCGATGGCCAGGGCAGCTTCGATGGCACGCTTGCGCTTGGGAACCGCGCTTTCGCCTGCCACGATGCGGGTCATCCCGGGCTTGGAACTAGTCATTGTTTCACCATAGGGAGTGGCCCAAACCCGTTCAATGACGCGGAAACGGGGGGTCACGCACGTTCATGTAGCGTCACATTAGGCCGCCCCGGGGCCCGGTTTCACAAATTCAGGCGCTGCGGCGTTGACCAACTGCCACGGCATGTGCGCCACCGCGGTGGCGGGGTCCTGCCACGCTCGCCCGGTGGTGGAGCAGGCGGCGCACGTTGAGCCAGCAAAACAAGGCCAGTCCCAGGTACAGGCAGAACTCCATCACTTCGGAATACTCAGAAATTCCGTAATCGGCCGCCGGCCACACCAACAGGCGGAAGAGGCGGTACGCCGCGGCAAGCACAAAGGCCGGCACCAGGCCCAGGGGCGGAATGAGTAAGTGCAGGGACGCGGCCTGCTTCCAACGTGCCCGGACCGCCGCCCACACCAGAGGGGCGCACGCGCCGTACAGGCTGGCCAGGAGCATGGCTGCCGGGACCAGTTCCTGCACGCCTCGGATGTTGTGCAGCGTGGTTTCACCCTGCCGGTTGATCTGCTCCATGGATTCGGGAGTCTGCCAGCCAAAGATGCGCTGTCCCCAGGAAATTTCCTCGCCCGCGAGGAACCATGCCGCGGCGGCGACCAGACCGTAAACAACAGCCATGCCCCTCTGTCCGGACGCCGGGAGCCGGGCGGCGATGAACGTCAGGAAGATCGCCGCCGCCAGGAGGCTGAGGAACTGCAGCCACTCCACCAGCGAGTCCTCGGCGAGGAGCCAGATGTACAGCGGGGGGTATACGACCGTGGCCGCAGCCGCCACCGAAATACCGCCGGGGATCAGGGCGAGCGTCACTGCCTGCCGCCGGGTGATCCGCCACTCCCGGGCATCACGGGCACATGCCAGTACCGCTGTGGTCCGCCACCGGTGGATGGTTGGCATCGCGCCTCCCGAACGAATGGCCCGGGCTCGGAACCGCGGGCATCGAGCAAACAATGCCTGAGCTTCCCATGCCACACTTCGTCCCGAAAGATCCGGCGGGCACATTTTGCGGTTAACGTGCGGATTGCCGCATGAACGCGAAAACGCCGGAAACCTGCGGGCTCGCTGTTCAGGAACGGCGAGCCCGCAGTTTTCCGGCGAATCGAAGGAGGACTAGATGCTGTAGCGCTCGTCTTCGTGGTCGCCCGGGTGGTCCTTGACCAGGCCGGCGGCCAGTGTGTTGCCGTCCAGCGGGTCGATAACCAGGAACGCTCCGGTGCGGCGGTGGTGCAGGTAGTTCTCCAGCGGCAACGGGGCGGCGAGCCGGAGCTGCGCGTGGCCGATGTCGTTGAGCTCCAGGTTCGAGGCGGCCTCCAGCTTGAAGGTGGCCAGGTCCAGTTTGCCGGAGACGTTGCGGACCATCGCCTGCACCGTACGGGTGCCATGCTTGACCAGCACCTTCTGGCCTTCGCGCAGCGGCTTCGGGGACAACCAGCAAAGGGCGGCGTACAAATCGGCGGAGGCTTCGCGGACGGTTCCTGCGGCGGCGATGGTGTCACCGCGGGCGACGTCGAACTCGTCCGCCAGCCGGATGGCCACAGACTGCGGTGCGGCGGCTTCCTGCAGCGAAGCGCCGGCGAAGTCGATGCCCGCCACGGTGGTGGTGCGCGGAGACTGGCCCGGCGTCAGTACGGAAACCTTGTCTCCCACCTTGACCGAGCCTTCGGTGATCTGGCCGGCGTAGGCGCGGTAGTCGCGGTAGGCCTCCGCGTCCAGGCCGGCGGCGACGGCATCCGGAGCCAGGGCGCCCTGCGGCCGGATCACCAGTTGCACGGGGAAGCGGAAGCTTTCCAGGTGGCTCTCGAGCTCATCGGCGGCGGGGAGGGTTTCGAGGACCTCGAGCAGGGCGGGGCCTGTGTACCAGGGGGTGCGCTCGGAGCGGTCCACCACGTTGTCGCCGTCGAGCGCCGAAACCGGGATGACCAACAGGTCGCTGATGCCGTCCGAGCCGAGGCCCAGTTCGCGGCCCACCTGCTGCACATCGGCTTCGATCCCGCGGAAGACGGATTCGCTGAAGTCCACCAGGTCGATCTTGTTCACGGCCACGATCACGTGCGCCACGCGGAGCAGCTGCAGCACGGACAGGTGCCGGCGGGTCTGCTCCAGCACGCCCTTGCGGGCGTCGATGAGGACGACGACGGCATCCGCGGTGGACGCGCCGGTCACCGTGTTCTTGGTGTACTGCACGTGCCCGGGGCAGTCAGCCAGGATGAAGCTGCGCTGGTCGGTGGCGAAGTAGCGGTAGGCCACGTCGATGGTGATGCCCTGTTCGCGCTCGGCACGCAGGCCGTCGGTCAGCAGGGCCAGGTCGATGCCGCCCTTGTCGCCGCCAAAGCCGCGGTCCGCTGAGGTGCGGGCGACGGCGTCGAGCTGGTCAGCCAGGATGGCCTTGGAATCGTGCAGGAGGCGGCCCACCAAGGTGGACTTGCCGTCGTCGACCGATCCTGCCGTGGCGAACCGGAAGAGGGTGGTGGGGAGGCTGTCGTTGATTGAGCCTGTCGAAATCTCGGAAATCGTGCTCATTAGAAGTACCCGTCCTTCTTGCGGTCTTCCATGGCGGCCTCGGAGATGCGGTCATCTGCGCGGGTGGCGCCACGTTCGGTGAGGGTGGAGGCGGCGACTTCCACCACGACATCGGACACGGTGTAGGCGTTCGATTCCACAGCGCCGGTGCAGGACATGTCCCCCACTGTGCGGTAGCGGACGGTCTTGGTAATGACGTCCTCGCCGTCGCGGGGCTGGGAGACCTCGCCGACGGCGCGCCACATGCCGTCGCGGGCGAAGACCTCACGCTCATGGGCGTAGTAGAGGCCCGGCAGTTCGATGTTCTCGCGCTCGATGTACCGCCAGATGTCCAGCTCGGTCCAGTTGCTGATGGGGAAGGCCCGGACGTGCTGGCCCACGGTGTGGCGGCCGTTGTAGAGGTTCCACAGCTCGGGGCGCTGGTTGCGCGGGTCCCACTGGCCGAACTCGTCGCGGAGGCTCAGGATCCGCTCCTTGGCGCGGGCCTTGTCCTCGTCGCGGCGGCCGCCACCGAAGACGGCGTCGAACTTGTTCTGCTGGATCGCGTCCAGCAGCGGGACGGTCTGCAGCGGGTTGCGGGTGCCGTCGGCGCGCTCGGCCAGCTCGCCGCGGTCGATGAACTCCTGGACGGAGCCGACCACGAGTTTCAGGCCGAGCCGCTCCACGGTGCGGTCGCGGAAGTCGATGACCTCGGGGAAGTTGTGGCCGGTGTCCACGTGCAGCACGGGGAACGGCACCTTGCCGGGCCAGAACGCCTTGGTGGCCAGGTGCAGCATCACCACGGAGTCCTTGCCGCCGGAGAACAGCAGCGCAGGCTTCTCGAACTCGGCAACAACCTCGCGGATGATGTGGATGGCTTCGGACTCCAGGGTGTCCAAGCTGGACAGGCGCGTGGATACGGCGGCGTCAGTCACCTGGGTCTCCTCGGTAAGTGAAGTGCTCATACGTGTAGTCCGCATTCTGTCTTGTCGGTTCCTGCCCAGCGGCCGGCGCGGGGGTCCTCGCCGGGTGCCACCTTGCGGGTGCAGGGCTGGCAGCCGATGGAGGGGTAGCCCTGGGAAAGCAGCGGGTTGACGGGCAGGAGGTTGTCGTCGGAGTACTGGACCAGCTGGTCGAACGTCCAGGCGGCCATCGGGTTGACCTTGACCAGGCCGTTCTTCTCGTCCCAGCCGATCAGGGGCGTGTTGGTGCGGGTGGGGGCTTCGTCGCGGCGGACCCCGGTGAACCACAGCTCGTAGCCGGCCAGGGTGCGCTGCAGCGGAGCCACCTTGCGGAGGGCGCAGCACTGGGCGGCGTCGCGGGCGAAGAGGTCCTTGCCCAGGAGCCGGTCCTGCTGCTCCACGGTGTTTTCGGGGAGCACGTCCACCACGTTGACGCGGAGGTTTGCGGCCACCTCGTCACGCGTGGCATAGGTTTCCGGGAAGTGGTAGCCGGTCTCCAGGAACAGGACGTCGACGCCGGGCATCTGGTCCGCGACCAAGGCCGGCAGGACGGCGTCGGCCATGGAGCAGGCGACGGCGACGGCGGGCAGGTCGAAGTTGCGTTCCACCCAGGCGATGACGTCGCGGGCGGGGGCGTCCCAGCCGAGTTCCGCGGCGCCGGCTTCAGCCAGTGCCTTGAGCTCCTCGACCGGACGCTTGGCGGGTGCGGGTGCCAGGTGTTTTGCCATTACTGGAGTGCCTCCTCGTCTGCTGCGTGGGCCCATTCGGCGAAGGTCTGGCCTTCGGTGCGGTCGGCAACGAACCGGCGCACCACGCGCTCCACGTAATCGGGCAGGTCGTCGACGTACACTTTCAGGCCGCGGACGGTCCGGCCCAGGCCGGCTTCCTCGCGGGTGTTGTTAGCCAGGCCGCCGCCAAGGTGGACCTGGAAACCCGGGGAGGGCTCGCCGTCGGGCGTTGGCAGCATCATGCCCTTGAGGCCGATATCAGCCGTCTGGATCCGGGCGCAGGAGTTGGGGCAGCCGTTGATGTGCAGGGACAGTGCCTGCGGCAGCTGGCCTGATTCGGCGAGGTCGGCCAGGCGGCGTTCCAGTTCGGCCACGGAGGTGGCGGCCGTCATCTTGGTTTCAACGATGGCCAGCTTGCAGTATTCGATGCCGGTGCAGGCGATGGTGCCGCGGCGGAACACCGACGGCCGTGCAGAGAGGCCCAGCGCGTCCAGTTCGGCCACCAGCGGCTCCACCTGGTCCTTGTCGACGTCCAGGACCACGAGCTTCTGGTGCGGGGTGGTGCGCAGCCGGTAGGAGCCGCGTGCCTCCAGGGTGTCGGCGAGCTTGACCAGCGCGGAGCCGGAAAGCCGGCCGGCCAGCGGCGTGGCGCCGATGAAGAATTTGCCGTCCTTCTGCTCGTGCACGCCCACGTGGTCGCCCGGGGTGGCGGGCTTGGGGGCGGCGGGACCGTCCGCCAGCTTGTAGCCGAGGTATTCGTCCTCGAGGATCTGGCGGAACTTCTCCGGCCCCCAGTCGGCCATCAGGAACTTCAGGCGGGCCTTGGTGCGCATGCGGCGGTACCCGTAGTCGCGGAAGATGCTGGTGACGCCGAGCCACACGTCGGCGGCCTGCTCCGGCTTCACGAAGGCGCCCAGGCGCTTGCCCAGCATGGGGTTGGTGGACAAGGCGCCGCCGGCCCACAGGTCGTAGCCGATGCCGAGTTCGGGGTGCTTGACGCCCACGAGCGCGAAGTCGTTGATCTCGTGCACCACGTCCTGGCTGGGGTGGCCGGTGATGGCGGTCTTGTACTTGCGCGGCAGGTTGGACAGCAGCGGGTTGCCGATGAACCGCTCCCCCAGCTCGGCGATGAGCGGGGTGGGGTCGATGATCTCGTCCTTGGCGATGCCGGCCACGGGCGAGCCCAGGATGACGCGGGGAACGTCACCGCAGGCTTCGGTGGTGGACAGGCCCACGGATTCCAGGCGGTTCCAGATCTCGGGGATGTCCTCCACCTGGATCCAGTGCAGCTGGATGTTTTGGCGGTCCGTCAGGTCGGCGGAGTCGCGGGCGAAGTCCACCGAGATCCGGCCGATCACGCGCAGCTGCTCGGTGGTGAGCGCGCCACCGTCGATCCGCACGCGGAGCATGAAGTACTTGTCCTCAAGCTCGTGCGGCTCGAGCGTGGCGGTCTTGCCGCCGTCGATCCCGGGCTTGCGCTGGGTGTACAGGCCCCACCAGCGGAACCGGCCGTGCAGGTCCTGGCTCGGGATGGCGTCGAAGCCTTCCTTGGCGTAGATGGTCTCGATACGCTCGCGGACGTTCAGGCCGTCGTCTTCCTGCTTCCAGGTTTCGTTGGCATTCAGCGGCGTCTTGCCGTCCACCTTCCACTGGCCGTGCGGCTTCGTGGCGGGTCGGGACGGGCGTGCGGGGCGCTTGGGGGCAGCGGAGTCCGCAGACGCTCCGGCTAGAGCTGTATCAGTCATGCAACGACTGTAGGGTGCCCCCGATTTACGTCACAAAGGTCCGGAAATGCTGAGTCACCTAGGGAAATATTTCGTCACGAAACGCCGAACGGCCTTGAAGATGCCACCCTGCTGTGCATCGGCGGGTGCCCCGGGCACTCCCGCCGTCGGTGCTGCGGGCGCGGCTTCCGGGGCAGGTTCGGAGCGGGTTGCGTGCATTGCCGCGACGGCGGCGTCGTACCTGTCCAGCGCGATGTCCGCGAGCGTCGCGGATGGCAGCAGGGGTTCGGTGACGACGTCGGCACCCGCCTTCGCGAGCTGGTCGTGGAAGAAGCCCGGCGCCAGCAGGTAGGAGGCAATCACCACCCGGCCGCCGACGTCGACCGCTCCTGCGGACTCCCCCGCGCCCGCACCTCCTGCCAGCTCCTCCCGAAGCATGGCGACGGCGTCGGGCACCGAGGGCTTGGCCGAGGCGCCGTACGCGGCCACGATCCGGTTGGACCGGAGCTCCCGGAGCTGGCCCAGCAGCTCCTCGACGCTGACGGCGGCGTTGGGATTGGACGAGCCCGCCGCGGCGAGGACGACGACGTCGTTGTCCGTGGTGCCCGCCTCACGCAGCCGCTGGTCCAGCAGGGCGGCAAGCCGGGGGTCCGGGCCCAGCGGAGCGGCGGCAGCGCTGCCGGGGCGGCTCTTCACGGCCCGCGCAATGTCCACCTTCACGTGGTACCCGACACTCAGCAGCAGCGGGACCACTACCGCGGGCTCCCCCTCCGGCAGGCCGGCCACCACGTCCACCAGGTCCGGCTGCTGGACGTCAACATATGCTTCCCGGACCTCCAGGCCCGGCCGGAGTTCAGCGATGGCGGCGCGCAGGGCGTTGACCTCCGCGGCTCCCTGTGTGTTGGACGTCCCATGGGCGCAGGCGATCATGATGGGGCTGTTCATAGGGGCTAGCGTAACGTTGGAGCCGCCCTGTCCGCCCTCTTTGAAATACCGGGACGCCCCATGACATTCGCCTTTGACAACTCCCCGGTATGGCTGGACCTTCTGGGCGTGTTTTTCTTTGCCGTATCGGGGTCATTGCTTGCGGCACGGAAGCAGATCGACATTGTCGGCTCCCTGCTGCTGGCTTCGCTGGTGGGCCTCGGCGGCGGCGTCATCCGGGACATCATCATCGCCGTGGTCCCGGCAGCATTCACCAACCCCGCCTATCTGTTCCCGCCGGTCTTCGCCACGGCGCTCGTGTATTTCCTGTTCTCCAGCGTCCAGCGCTACACGTCGCTGCTGGTCCTCTTCGACGCCGCCGGCCTGGCCCTGTTCTGCATGACCGGTACCCTCAAGGCCCTGGCCACCGGGCTGAACCCGGTGGCGTCCGTGCTGCTGGGCGTGACGACGGCGGTAGGCGGCGGCCTGTTGCGCGACATCACCGCCAACGAGGTGCCGGAACTCTTCAACCCCAAGGACATTTACGCGCTGCCGGCGTTCCTGGGTTCGTCCCTGACCGCCGTGTTGTGGGTGCTGGGCGTCTTCAACGTGCTGACGGCGGCGGCCATCGCGGCATTGGTTTTCACGTTCCGGGTCCTGGCCTGGCGGCGGTCCTGGCAGGCGCCGCTTGCTGTCCGCGGGTGGCACCGGCGGGCCGGCGATACGGGGCTGTAGTGGCTGCTCCGTGTCATTTTGGAGGGTCCGGGATTGGCTAGGATATGAGCATGACTGACATGTTCCTCGAGAAGTTCCGCGCGCTTGTTCCGAAGTATCTCGAGGATGAATGGCAGGAAGCAGATGGCCTGACCCCGGAGGAACTGGACAGCGCCCTCGCCGAGCACCAGTTCGAGATCCCGCTGGTCCTGCGCGAGTTCTACCTTGCCCTGGGCGGCTGCGAAGACCTGATGGAGGCCTACCACTACTTCTGGGACCCGGAAGAGCTCGAGGTCGATGACGAGGGCTTCCTGATGTTCCTCGAAGACGAAGAGGAACAGTTCACCTGGGGCTTCCGCGTGGGCGACCTCGGCGTCCCGGACCCCATTGTGTACCGCCGCAACAACGCCCGCGGCCAGTGGAAGTCCGAGGAAGGCACCTTCTCCGAGTTCGTGTTCGACATGTTCGAGTGGGCTTTCGAGGACGACGAAGAGGAAGAGTAGGGGCTCCCCACTCCCCTGCTGGGCCGGCCCTCGCTGAATCTCCCCGCCTTTGAGGGGTGCCGACGGCGTGTTCCCCGGTTTTGCCCGCGAGTCTCCGGCTTTGCGGTTGGAAGTTGGGGAATTTCAGCGGATGACCCTGCCCCTGAGCACCTGCCAGACCTCGGCAAGCACCTTCTGCGGGTTGTGGACGACGTCCGCGTACCCGTATCGCAACACCGCATAGCCGCTGAGGGTGCTGGCATTGTTCCGTGAGCGGTCTTTCTTCACCTGTCGCGGCTCCAGGTGGCTGGCGCCGTCGATCTCGACGATCAGGAACCCCTCCAGCAGGAAGTCGACGTAGCCGATTCCGGGCAACCCGACCTGGGTTTGGGTATGGATTCCCGCTGCACGAAAGAGGATGCGGGCCACCACTTCAAGTGGCGAATCCGCGCTGCCGTCGACAAGGTCCAGGACTTGGCGCGCGGCTCCATTCCGGTTTCCCGGCAGCCGTTGATGCAGGTACGGCAACGTCGTCACGCCTTGCCGCACCGCGGCCACAAAGTCCTGAGGGGCTTCCCGGAGGGCCAGCACCCCGTGCCTGAGGCGGCAGAGTTCACCGGACGCCGCCGCATTGCGGATGTCCCGGTCGGAGAACCCGGCCTTGAGGATTGTTGCCGTGCGGGCCACAGAACCGGCATGGCGAAGGAAATGACAAACATCCATGAGGTCAGCCCAGCGGACGGATGCCCCCGCCGGGGAGCCTGATTCGCGCTATGTGGGTAACCCGCGGCGCTGAAACTCCTCACGTTCCGGCTGCCGTCCCGGCGCGCCTCTGCAACATGCCGGGGTTGGTCACCCGCCGGCGCTGAAAGGCGGGCAGACTCAGCGGAAAAACTTTTTGACACATGCAGTTACAGAAGACTTGCGCATTGTGACAAAGCTGTCATAAGCTATTCACGGATCCGCTAAACGCCTCCGGCGGGTCTGATGCGAACGGAGAGATAGCCCCGGTTCACAGCAGCTTCGGTTGTTGAGGACCGGGGCTATCCCGTTAACGCCACAGCCAAAAAAAGAAGCCCGGCACCTGCTGGCTGGACCAGAGGCGCCGGGCTCCCGCAGAAGATCAGCTGGCGCGGTCCACCACGGCCAGCGCAAAGTTGGACAGCGACTCCTTGACCACCCCGTCCGGCAGCGGCGCGAGGGCGGCGATGGCTTCGTCGGCCCAGCGGCGTGCCACTACCCAGGACTCGGCCGTGACGGGGTGCTCCCGCAACCCGGCGACGGCGGCGGCCAGGGCTTCGTCCGAGGTCAGGTCGCCGTCTATCAGCGTCAGGAGCTCGACGGCGGACTGGTCGCCGTCAGCGGCAGCCTTGCGCAGGAGCAACACCGGCAGGGTGGGGACCCCTTCGCGGAGGTCCGTTCCGGGTGACTTGCCGGACTTGACCTTGACACCGGTGACGTCGATGACGTCGTCGGCCAGCTGGAAGGCAACGCCCACCTTCTCGCCGTATTCCACCAGGATGTCCTCGAATGCCTCGTCGGCGCCGGAGAAGATGGCACCGAACTGGCCCGAGGCCGCCACCAGGGAACCCGTCTTGTCCGCGATCACGGACAGGTAGTGCTCCACCGGGTCCTCGTCCGGACGCGGGCCCACGGTCTCGTGCAACTGGCCCAGGCACAGGCGCTCAAAGGTGCGGGCCTGGATGCCCAGCGCGCGGCCGCCCAGTTCGGACACCAGGATGGATGCCCGGGCGAAGATCAGGTCGCCGGTGAGGACGGCCACGGAGTTGCCCCAGACTTCGTGGGCTGTGGGAGCGCCGCGGCGGAACGGGGCGGAGTCCATGACGTCGTCGTGGTAGAGGGTGGCCAGGTGCGTCAGTTCAACCACGACGGCGGCCTGCACCACGGCGGGCAGGGATGCGTCGCCGAGGTGGGCGCACAGCAGGGTCAGCAGCGGCCGGATGCGCTTGCCCCCGGCTTCCACCAGGTGGCGGGACGTGGCATCGGCCAGGGGGTCCGAGTTGGCGATCGCCTCCCGGAGTTTCTTCTCCACCTTGGCCAGGTTGTTGGTGATGGCCGGGCCAAGCTCGGCATCCTCCGCAATGGCGGCAAAACCGGCCGGCAGCTGGAGTCCCGTGGCAATAGCGGTGGTATTGAGGCTGGGTTCGGAGTCCGGCAGGCCGTGCCCGGCGTGCGTCCAGCTGTGGTCTGCGGATTTGGTCACGGGTTAACCCTAACTTTTTGTTGCGGATACCGCTGATTCGAAGCTGACGGGGTATTGGACGTGGCCGGAACCAGCGATTCCAGGACGCGGATCACCCGGTCCTCGAAGCCCTTGGCTGACGGGTCCGTGAGGTTGGCCAGGAGCCGGACCACGAACCGCATCAGGACGGGGATGGGCATGCCGGTCCGCAGGGCGAGCTTCATCACGGCCGGCTTCCCGATCAATGCGGCGAAGGCCCGGCCGAGGGTGAAGTGCGAACCCCACTGGCCGCGCACGTAGTCCGCGTACCGCGACAGGTGTGCGTCGGCGTCGTACGTTCCGCTCAAGGCAGCCGAACGGGAGGAGGCGTCGATGATGAACTCGGCCGCAAATCGTGCCGACTCCATCGCGTAGGAGATGCCCTCACCGTTGAACGGGGACACCATGCCACCGGCATCGCCCAGCAGGAGCAGGCCCGGAGAGTAGTGGGGAGTGCGGTTGAAGCCCATGGGCAGCGCGGCGCCGCGGATTTCCCCCACCTGGTTTTCCGGTGTGAAGCCCCAGTCGGCGGGCATCCCGGCGGTCCATTCGCGCAGGACCTGCTTGTAGTCCAGTTTGCCGAATTCCTTGGAGGAGTTCAGGATGCCGAGGCCCACGTTGGAGGTGCCGTCGCCCACGCCGAACACCCAGCCGTAGCCGGGCAGCAGCTTGCCGTCGCGGCCGGGGAGCTCCAGCCAGCCTTCCATCCAGTCGTCGTCGGTGCGCGGCGACGTGAAATAGGTGCGGACGGCAACGCCCAGGGGCCGGTCGTCGCGTTTTTGGATTCCGAGGGACACGGCCGTGCGAGTGGAGTTGCCGTCGGCTGCGAGGACGACGTCGGCAGCAAAGTCACGCGTCTCGCCGGTCTTGCGTCCGTTCCCGTCAAGGAGCGCTGCGCGGACCCCGGTGACGCGGCCGGCGTCGTTCCGGAGGGCATCGGTGACGCTGTGCCGCTCAAGGATGGTGGCACCGGCAGCCTCAGCGTGCCGCGCCAGTTCCTCGTCAAAGCCCAGGCGGGTGCGGATCAGGCCGTACTGCGGGAAGTCGGACACCTCAGGCCAGGGCAGCTCGATGGTGCGGCCACCGGCGATCAGGCGCAGGCCCTTGTTCCTCCGCCAGCCGTCGTTCTCGGGGTGCGGCAGGCCGAGCTTCTGGATTTCGCGGACGGCGCGGGGCGTGAGGCCGTCCCCGCAGACCTTCTCGCGCGGGAACTGCGTCTTCTCCAGGACCGTGACCTCAAGGCCGGCCTTGGCGAGGTAGTACGCGGCGGTGGACCCGGCCGGACCTGCGCCGACAATCAGTACCCTCACAGGTCAGCGGACGATGTTGCGGCGCAGCTTGGCCACCGGGCCTTTGTGCGCGGCGATGGCGGCCGCGGCACCCTCGGGTGCGCCGGCGGGCTTGAAGGCCCGGTGCACGGCCACGATTCCACCGGTGAGGTTGCGGTAGGTGACCTTTTCCCAGCCGCTGTCCTGCAGCCAGGCTGCCAGGTGGTCCTGGTCCGGCCAGGCGCGGATGGACTCGGCCAGGTAGACATAGGCATCCGGGTTGGAGGCGACCTTGACGGCGATGGCCGGCAGGGCACGCATCAGGTATTCGGTGTACATGGTGCGCCACAGCGGGACCACGGGCTGGGAGAACTCGGCGATGACCAGGCGGCCGCCGGGCTTGGTGACGCGCAGCATCTCGGCCAGCGCCTTCTTGGGCTCGTTCACATTGCGCAGGCCGAACGAGATGGTGGTGGCATCAAACGTGTTGTCAGCGAACGGCAGGTTGGTGGCGTCACCGGCGATGAAGTCGATGTCCGGGCGGCGGCGCTTGCCCACCTTGAGCATGCCCAGGGAGAAGTCGCAGGCCACCACGTCTATGCCGGCGTCGGCATATGGTTCGCTGGACGTGCCCGTGCCGGCCGCCAGGTCAAGGACGCGCTGGCCCTTGGAGACTTCCATCGCGTCCACCACGATCTTCCGCCAGCGGCGGGTCTGTCCCATGGAAAGGACATCGTTGACGACGTCGTATTTCGGTGCGACGTCGTCAAACATCGTGGCTACTTCGTCCGGACGCTTATCCAAGGATGCTCGGTTCACCATGACATTGTCTCAAATGTTCGCGGCGGTCCGGACCAGCGCCTCCATCTCCTTTTTGCCCCTCCCTACACCCGGAGATGGCCCCGGCCTACGCGGGAGTAGTGTTGTCTCATCATGACGAGCACGTTCCGCACCCTGACAGTCCCCCTGGATGGCAAAACATTCCCCGGGGGGCTGCCTTCGTTTCTGGTCCGGGACGACGTCCTGTGCTGGACCCGCCGCGAAGCCGGGCTGGCCGGGTTTGGCGAAATTTCACGCTTCACCGCCACGGGTCCGGACCGGTTCCTGGAAGCGGATATCTGGTGGCGGCACCTGGTCCTTGAGGCGGACGTCACGGATGCGGTGGAGCTGCCCGGCACCGGCCCTGTCGCTTTCGGTTCCTTCGCCTTCTCGAAGACCTCGCGGCACGAGTCGCGGCTGATCGTGCCGGAGATCGTGGTGGGCGTCCGGGACAACCAGGTGTGGCTCACCCAGTTAACGTTCGACGACGGCCCGCTCACCGAAGAGACGGCGGTTGCGGCACTGGACCGCTGGCTCGGCAGTGCTGCCGCCGGAAACCCGGACGCTAAGGGCACCACGACGGCGGACTCCGCCGGGGACGCTCCCCAGGGCGGCGTGCCCGGCAAAGGCCGCGGCGCCGTCGTGCGTCCCCTCCCCCTGGCCGCCGGCGCAACACTGCACACCGGGTCCCTCAGCGAGGAAGCCTGGATGGACGCTGTGGCCGCCGGTGTCGCCGAGATCCGTACCGGAGCGCTGGAGAAGCTGGTGCTGGCGCGGGATGTGGTGGCAACCATTCCTTCCGGCGTACATGCCGCCGATGTATTGCGTGAGCTCGCCGCCAGGTACCGCGAATGCTGGACCTACGGGGTAGATGGCCTGGTGGGCGCCACACCGGAGATGCTGATCCAGGTGGAAGGACGCACCGCCCAGGCCCGGGTGCTCGCCGGCACCCTTGACCGGCGGGACGCCCACGGTGAGGACGGCGCGCCCATGGATTACGCCACCCGGGTCCTGGCGGGTTCGGAAAAGCAGCGCCATGAGCACGAGATCGCCATCCAGTCGCTGACCAAGCAGCTGGCGCCCTTCTCCGAGGCGATGAATGCCCACGACGAGCCGTTCATCCTGGAACTGCCCAATGTCTGGCACCTGGCCTCCGACGTCAAGGCGGAGCTCACCGAGGTGGAAGGGCACGTCCCCACGTGCCTGGCCCTGATCAACGCACTGCACCCCACCGCTGCCGTCTGCGGGACGCCCACCCTCGTGGCGGGCGAGCTGATCCGCAAGCTGGAGCACCTGGACCGTGGACCGTATGCCGGGCCGGTGGGCTGGCTGGACGCCGCGGGTAACGGCGAATGGGGCATCGCGCTGCGCGGCGCCGTCATCGAGTCACCCGACACCGTCAGGCTGTATGCCGGGTGCGGAATTGTTGACGGCTCTTTGCCGGAGGCCGAATTGGCTGAAACCTGGGCTAAATTCCGGCCGATGCTGGAGTCCCTGGGCATCAACAGCTAGTTTCCGGCGGCCCCGAGTCTGGGCCCCGAGTCTGGGATGACAGACAAGTCCTGCTCTGGAAGGCTTGATTTTGCCCCCGCTACAGTTATCCAATAGTGAAACTTAGTTGCGTGTGACGTACCTCTCTTGTTGAGCGTTACACTATAAGCCGCGTTAGTACCTCATAGCCCCTGCAACAAAAGGTAAGAAATGCAGACTCCCCGTACCCTCCTGGGCACCTCCAAGCTGACCGCCGCCACTATGATCGCCATCAGCGCCCTGGCCCTCTCAGCATGCACCAATGCCTCGGAAACGGGTCCTTCCAGCGCGGCTACCTCGTCAGGCAGCGCCAGCGCCAGCTTTGATCCCACCACCGTCAAGAAGGATGACGCCCTGGCCGCCATGGTCCCGGACGCCATCAAGTCCAAGGGCACCATCACCGTTGGTTCTGACACCAGCTACGCCCCCGCCGAATTCCTCGGTCCGGACGGCCAGACTCCCGTGGGCTACGACGTGGACATCGCCAAGGCCATCGGCGCCACCCTGGGCCTCAAGGTCCAGGTCCAGACCGCCGAGTTCACCGGCATCCTCCCGGCCCTCGGCCCCAAGTACGATCTGGGCATCTCCTCGTTCACCATCAACCCGGAACGCCTGGGGGCCGTGAACATGGTCAGCTACTTCAACGCCGGCACCGCCTGGGCGGTACAAAAGGGCAACCCCAAGAAGTTCTCGCTGGACGACGTCTGCGGCAAGTCCATCGGCGTACAGACCGGCACCGTGCAGGAAGACCCGGACCTTGCCGACCGCAACAAGAAGTGTGCGGCCGACGGCAAGAAGCCCATTGACATCGTCACCCTGAAGAACCAGACCGACGTCACCACGCGCCTGGTGAACGGCAGCATCGACGCCATGGCCGCCGACTCCCCCATCATCGGCTACGCCCTCACCCAGACCAACGGCCAGCTGGAGAAGCTGGGCGACGTCTACGACTCGGCGCCGCAGGGCATCGCCGTGGCCAAGGCCGACACCGCCTGGGCGGACGTCATCCAGAAGGCCGTCACCAAGCTGATGGAGGACGGCTCCTACAAGAAGATCCTGGAAGGCTGGGGCAACTCCGAGGGCGCCATCACCAAGTCCGAGGTCAACCCGGCGGTTAAGTCTTGAGTTTTCGCGTTACCGACGACAAGTCAGGCGTGCACATGGAACACCATCAACACGGGGACGCACCCGTACTGAACAAGTCAGTGCCGGTGCGCCACCCTGGCCGGTGGATCAGCGCCGCCATCATCCTCCTGCTGGTGGCCGGGCTCGTGCAGAGCCTGTTCACCAACGCCAACTTCCGCTGGGACGTTGTGGGCACCTACATCCTGGACGTGAAGGTTGTCCAGGGCGTGGGGTGGACGCTCCTGCTGACGGTCGCCTCGATGGTCCTGGCCATCGTCCTGGCCATCCTGCTGGCAGTCATGCGGCAGTCCGAGAACCCGGTCTTCCGCTGGTCCAGCTGGGTCTGGGTGTGGTTCTTCCGCGGAACCCCGGTTTACACGCAGCTGGTGTTCTGGGGCCTTGTTACGGTTCTCTACCCGGCCTTCACGCTGGGGATCCCGTTTGGTCCTGAACTGTTCAGCTATGCACTCTCCGATCCCAGCAAAGGCCTGATTCCCGCGATCCTGGGCCTCGGCCTGAACGAGTCGGCCTACCTGGCGGAAATCTTCCGCGCCGGCCTCAAGTCCGTGGACCGGGGCCAGCAGGAGGCCGCGGAGGCGCTCGGCATGTCCAAGGGCAAGATCATGTGGCGGATCATCCTGCCACAGGCCATGCGGATCATCGTCCCGCCCACCGGCAACGAAACCATCGGCATGCTGAAGACCACCTCACTGGTCCTGGCGGTCCCGTTCACCCTGGACCTGACCTTTGCCACCAATGCCCTGGCCAACCGCATCTACCTCCCGATTCCGCTGCTGATCGTTGCCGCGTTCTGGTACCTTCTCGTCACCAGCATCCTCATGGTGGGCCAGCACTACCTCGAGGCGTACTACGGCAAGGGCGTGGACAACCTCGCTCCCGCTGCCGTGAATCCGGCAGCGGCCAAGGCTGCAGGTGCGGGTGCCGACGCCCAGCGGTCCCTGAAGACGGACTTCCCCGAGGAGAGTGCACGATGACGGTCACAGCAGAAAAGCCGCTGGTCAAGATCGAGGGGCTGCACAAGTTCTACGGGCCCCACCATGTCCTCCGGGGCATCGATATGACGGTGCGGCAAGGCGAAGTGTCGGTGGTGATCGGGCCTTCGGGTTCCGGGAAGTCCACCATGCTGCGCTGCGTGAACCTGTTGGAATCCATCAGCGCCGGGCGGATTTCCGTGGGCGGCCAGCTGATTGGCTACCGCGAGGTCAACGGCAAGCTCCACGACCTCAAGACCAAGGAAATCGCCGCCCAGCGCCGCGAAATCGGCATGGTGTTCCAGCGGTTCAACCTGTTCCCGCACAAGACCGCGCTGCAGAACGTGATGGAAGCACCCGTGCACGTCAAGGGCCAGTCCAAGGCTGCCGCGCAGAAGCGCGCGCTGGAACTGTTGGACCGGGTGGGCTTGGCGGACCGCTCCGGCCACTACCCGTCCCAGCTCTCAGGCGGCCAGCAGCAGCGCGTTGCCATCGCACGCGCGCTGGCCATGGACCCGGAACTCATGCTCTTCGACGAGCCCACCTCTGCGCTCGACCCGGAGCTCGTGGGCGATGTCCTGAACGTGATGAAGGACCTGGCAAAGTCGGGCATGACCATGATCGTGGTGACCCACGAGATCGGCTTTGCCCGCGAAGTGGGTGACACCCTGACCTTCATGGACGGCGGTGTGGTGGTGGAATCGGGCGACCCCCGGGAGATCATCGCGAACCCGCAGCATGCCCGGACCAAGGAGTTCCTGGGCCGCGTGCTCTGACGCTCCTGCATTTCCCGTTCGATGCGCACATTCCCTGGTGCTGCCAATATTCCGGCAGCACCAGGGAATTTTTGCGTCGCGGGCTGGTTCTCCCGTGGAGTGCCACCAACGCGGCGGGCGGCGCTTACCGGCCCGCGAGGACTCCCGCGACGGCGGCGGACACGGCGTCCTTGATGCGGGCATGGAGCTGCCTGAGCTGCCGGCGGTCCGTGCGGACTTCGACGATGCTGCGCCCCTGCACAGGCTGGCCGAGCGCTTCGGCGAGTCCCGCCGTCGTACTGACCAGTGAATGCCCGACGCCGTACGCCGTGGCAAGTGCCGCGATGTCCACCGAGTGCGGGGTGCCGAAGAGGCGTTCGACGGCGTCCCCGTAGCGTCCGCCCTCTTCCACTCCCCCGTGCTCCAGCAGGCTGAAGATGGCGCCGCCGGAATCGTTGAGGACGACGATCCGCAGGTCCGGCTGTTCCTCGCCCGCGCCGAGGAGGAGGCCGCCGGCGTCGTGCAGGAACGTCACATCGCCCAGCAGGACCGTGGTTTCCTGCAGCCCGCCCAACGCGATGCCCGTGGCTGTGGAAATGGTGCCGTCGATCCCGGCCAGGCCCCGGTTGGCGTAAACCGTGGCGGCAGGATCCGGGGCCGGCAAACCGGCGAGGTCAACGTCCCGGATGCCGTTGGAGGATCCGAGCAGCAGTTGGCCGCGGGCATTCCTCCACACCAGGGATGCAACGGACGGGCCGGTGGCGGCGGACTCTTCGGAGACCACCTGGTCCAGCGCGTGCTGGGCGGCCGACCCGGCAAGCAGCCAGGTGTCCAGCCAGGCGGAGCTCCCGCGGCCGGCGAAGTCGGCCAGGTCCGCGAGGTTTTCCAGCGGCAGTTCGGTGCGGCGCCCGGGTTCGTACCAGGCGACCGGAACCGGTTGGTACAGGGCTGATTCAATGTCCGCGCGGGCAAGGAGGGAGGCTACGGGGCGCGACAGCGTGGGCCGGCCGAACAGCACCACCCGCTCTATGGGCTGGATGGAACCGGGCCCGAAGTGCTCCAGCAGCAGCCGGTAGGGGCCCACCGCGTTGGGTCCGAACCTGGCGTTGGAGGAGGGCTCAGCCAGAAGCGGGAGGTTGTGGGCGCGGGCGAAGGCCTCGGCGACCGGCCCGGCGTCGTGCCCGGCGAGCACCACGGTGCGCCGCTCGGGCAGGTCCTCCGGGGCGGGCGGCAGGTTCATGACCAGCGGCTCGAAACCCACCCGGTAGCGTTGCCGCTCCACCGCCTCGGGCAACCCGTCACGTGGCGACGGAACCAGCGGGTCCCGGAACGCGAGGTTGAGCTGGACCGGCCCCGGCGGCAGGTCCGGGAATGCCCCGGTGGCCGCTGACAGCCCGGTTTCCACGGCGCGCTGCGGGCTTGTCCCGGCGGGAATGTCGGCGGCGAACCTGACCTGCTCGCCGAACAGGTCCGGCTGGACGGTGGTTTGGTTGGCGCCGGTCCCGCGCAGTTCCTCCGGCCGGTCCGCCGACAGGACGATCAGCGGCACGGCGGCGTGGTTGGCCTCCATCACCGCCGGCATCAGGTTCCCGACGGCGGTCCCGGACGTGGTGAGGACGGCAGCCGGCGTTCCGGTGGCGAGGGCAAGGCCCAGGGCCGTGAAGCCGGCAGACCGCTCGTCGATCCGCACCAGGAGCTCCACCCGGCCGGCCGCGGACGCCTCTGCCAGGGCATAGGCCATGGGGGCCGACCGGGATCCGGGCGATACCACCACGTGCCGCACGCCGCCGTCGAGCAGGACGTCGACGGCGATCCGTGCCGCAGCAAGCGCGCCCAACCCGGGCGCGGCGTCGGCAGGCGCGGTGGCGTTCCCGGGATCGGTTTCGGCGGAGGTGTCCGGTGCGGGTTCGTTCGGCAAAGTCACCCAACCAGTCTGCCACCCTCCAACGCCCGCTCACCTATGACAACCAATCCCCCAACCCCCGCTCACCTATGACAACTCAAAAGGAAACGCCCGCTCACCTATGGCAACTCAAAAGGAAACGCCCGCTCACCTTATGCGCCCAAGAAGGGCAAAAGTGAGCGGGCGTTACCGGAAAACCCGTCGAAGGTGAGCGGGCGTTGGCAGGCGTTAGCCGCGGAACACCTGGACCACTGCGGGACGGGGCGCACGCACCTTGCCGGGTGCCGGCGTCGTACCTGCCGGGACATAGTCCGGGAAGTAGGAATGCGGCGCCTCGAAAGTGCCTTCCTCGCCCGGGTGCTGAACGGAGACGAAGACGGTGCGCTCGTCGTCGTGGATGACCGGCCCGCAGGTTTCGGCGTCGCGGGGAACGGAGAGGAACTGTTCCACCTTGCCGCGCTCTGCACCGTCCAGGGTGACTTTGAAGAGTCCGTCGTTGTAGCCGATCCCGGATGGGGCGCCGTCGGTGGAGATCCAGAGGTTGCCGACGGAGTCGAAGGCCACGTTGTCCGGGCAAGAGATGGGCGAAACCTTGTCCACCGGGTAGCCAGAGAAGTAGGTGACGTCGCCCTGGGCGGGATCGCCGCAGACCATCAGGAGGGTCCAGTTGAACTTCGTGGACGTATGGTCCCCGGTTTCGGTGATTTCCACGATGTGCCCGTCGCGGTTCTGCGTGCGCGGGTTGACTTCGGTGGCGCCTTCCTTGGTGCCGGTACCGCGGTCCGAGTTGTTCGTGCAGACGACGTACACCTTGCCGGTGTGCAGGCTGGGCTGGACGTCCTCGCAACGGTCCATCTTGGTGGGTCCCACTTTGTCCGCGGCCAGGCGGGTGTAGACCAGGACCTCCTCCACGGACATGCCGGGGACGGCGGACTTGCCGCCGACCACAAGGGGCAGCCATTCGCCAGTGCCGTCGAACGCGCCGTCGGAGGGAAGCGCCCCGGTGCCGGTAATCTCAGCAGCGGGAGAGTTTCCGGTGAACTTGGCGACATACAGGTCGCCCTCGGAGAGCAGGTTCATGTTGTTCCTGCGGTCGCCCTCGCGGTATTTCCCGGCCGAGACGAACTTGTAGAGGTAGTCGAACTTCTCGTCGTCACCCATATAGGCCACCACATGCCCCGATTCGGCCACGATCACGTTGGCACCCTCGTGCTTGAAGCGGCCCATCGCGGAGCGCTTCTTGGGGGTGGAGGTGGGGTCGAACGGGTCGACTTCGACGATCCAGCCGAACCGGTTGGTTTCGTTTTCGTAACCGGCGTTGCGGGTATCGAAGCGGGGATCGTCCAACTCCCACTGGCGGGCGGTGGGCTTGGCGGTGAGGCCGTAGCGCTTGTCGCTGGCGGAGGTGCCGCCGGAGACAAAGTAGCCGTTGAAGTTCTCCTCGCCGGAGAGGATGGTGCCCCAGGGGGTGGTGCCGCCGGAGCAGTTGCCGAACGTTCCCTTGATGGCGCGGCCGGAGGGGTCGGCGACGGTCTTGACCAGGGCCGACCCGGCAACGGGGCCGGTCAGTTCGTAGGTGGTGTCGGAGAGGTAGCGGCGGTTCAGCGGCGCGCCCTTGACGTAGGACCACGGCTTGGTGGTGTTCTTGCGCTCGAGTTCCACCACGGCCAGGCCATGGGCGGCACGTCCGATGGCGCGGGTTTCCTTGGCGTCGTAGCCGGCGGGAACCATGATGTTCTCGTTGGTGTACTCGTGGTTCGTGAACAGCACCGCGCGGCGGCCCTTGCTGTCCGGGATCTCCACGATGTCCGTGTAGTCGTTGTTGTAGCCGAACTGCCGGGCCTGCGCTGCCGCGGTCTGGTTGTTCAGGTCGAAGTCCGGGGAATCGCTGAACAGCGGGTCACCCCAGCGGATGATGGGCTGCCAGGTGAATCCGTCCGGGACGGTGAAGGCATCAACGGCCTTGTCCACCGGCTTGATGGCGGTGAACTGCAGCTTGGACTTGCCGAAGCCCTCCTTGGCAGCCTTGGACAGGCCTGCGGCGGAGGCGGGTTCGGCGGAGTTCACCGCGGAACCGAGGACGACGGCGAGCGCACCGGCGGCGCCCAGGCCCAGGGCGGCACGGCGGGACAGCGTGGCGGAGGCAATGTCGCGGAAGTAGCCGTTGGAGCTGGTGTTGCAGACCTCGCCGGCGCAGGCGTTGTCGCATTTGAGTGCACATGTGACCGGGCTGCGCTTGCCCTTCGTATGGCCGAGCATGGGCAGCAGGGTGAACTTGCGAGCAGTTTCAGACATGGGGAGCCTTCCGAAGGAATGTCTTTGGGGTGCCCGCCCACCCTTCCAGCCCGTTCCTACAGGAAACCGTCCATTTGATGAAGTTATGGTTAACCGCCCGTGACCTGCAGGGACGTTGCCAGAAGTGAGCGGGCGTGTCAGGAAAAACCGCCAGAAGTGAGCGGGCGTGTCAGGAAAAACCGCCAGAAGTGAGCGGGCGTGCCAAGAGAAACCGCCAAAAGTGAGCGGGCGTGCCAAGAGAAACCGCCAAAAGTGAGCGGGCGTGCCAGGAAAAACCGCCAAAAGTGAGCGGGCGTGCCAGGAAAAACCGCCAAAAGTGAGCGGGCGTGCCAGGAAAAACCGCCAAAAGTGAGCGGGCGTGTCAGGGGGCGGTGAGGAGGGCGTGGACGCGGCGGACCCGGCCCAGCCACCAGTCCCGGCGTTCGGCCGGAGCCGCGAACCGCTCCAGCAGCCCGGCGTCGGGAACGGCGTCGCGGAGGCCGATCGCGCCGTCGTCGGCCACCAGGGGGTCCAGGGTGACGTCGGATTCGAACAGCGACACCGTGCCCAGGCCGCAGGCGTAGGGCAGGTCTGGCAGTGCTGCGGCCAGGGCCAAGCCTGCGCGGATCCCCACCGAGGTGTCCAGCGCGGAACTGACGACGGCGGGAAGTCCAGCCTGCGCCACGATGTCCAGGGCGCGCCGCACTCCCCCGAGCGGGGCCACCTTGACGACGATCAGGTCCGCCGCACCGGCCTTGGCGACGCGCAGGGGGTCGGTTTCCTTCCGCACGCTCTCGTCGGCGGCGATCAGCACCGGAGTGCCGGCGTCCCGCAGCCGGGAGCGGACCTCGGCCAGCCCTTCGATGGTGGGTACCGGCTGCTCGGCGTATTCCAGGCCGACGGCGGCCAGCCGGGTCAGGGCTTCCACCGCTGCGGGCACGTCCCAGCCGCCGTTGGCGTCCACCCGGATGGCAGCCCCGGGCAGGGCCGCCCGGACGGCGTGAAGCCGGGCGGCGTCGTCGTCCAGTGACTGTCCGCGCTCTGCAACCTTGACCTTGACCGCGTCCACCCGGCCGAACCTGGCCAGGACCTCCGGCACCCGGTCCGCGGGAACGGCGGGCACGGTGGCGTTGACCGGCACGGACGTGCGCAGCGGCGCCGGGAAGCCCTGCCAGCCCGCTTCAATGGCGGCGGCCAGCCAACGGGAAGCCTCGGCGTCGCCGTACTCCGGGAACGGGCAGAACTCGCCCCACCCGGCCGGGCCGCGGAGCAGCAGTGATTCGCGTTCCATGATGCCGCGGAACTTGACCCGCATGGGCAGGCTGACCACGTGCGCTCCCGCAAGGAGTTCGTCCAGCGGGGGTATCGGGGCATCGTGGCGCGGCATGGGTTTCACTGTACCGGCGCCGGAGTCCTCCCGGATCTGCGGCACCGGCGGTGTGGAAAACCTAGATCCACTTGTTGTGCTTGAACGCCAGGTACAGGATGAGCCCGAGGAGCAGCATCAGTCCAATGGCATACGGGTAGCCGTAGTCCCACTCGAGCTCGGGCATGATGCGGAAGTTCATGCCGTAAATGGATGCCACGAGCGTGGGGGCGAACAGGATGGCAGCCCAGGAGGAGATCCTTTTGACCTCCTCGTTCTGGGCGTAGCTGGAAACTGTCAGGTTCTTCATTTCATCGTTTTGCCGCTGGGCCACCAAGGCGGCGTTGACCGCGAGGGCGTTCTGCAGCAGGGCGCGGAAGGCCGCCACGCGTTCGTTGAGCCGGAGCACGTGGTCCAGGACGTCCCGGTAGTGGTCACGGAGCTCCGATGCCTGCTCGCGGTCCGGGGTTCCGGACATCAGGGCCTGCAGGATCCCGGCCAGCGGACTGGTGGCACGCTGGAACATGATCACCTGGCGGGACAGTTCGTAGATGCGGCGGGATACGTCCGGGTCCGCGCCGAAGAGGTCGTCCTCGATCTCGTCGATATCGTTTTCCAGCCCGGCGGCGACGGGTTCGTATTCGTCCACCACCTGGTCCAGGATGCCGTACAGCACCGCGTCCGGGCCGAGGGCCAGGAATTCCGGCATGGACTCCATCCGCCGCCTGACCCGGGCCAGGTCCGGGGACTCGGCGTGCCGGACGGTGACGACGTATTCTTCGCCGACAAAGACGTGGATCTCGCCAAAGTCGACCTTCTCGACGTCGTCACGGTACTTGGCGGGCCGAAGCACGAGGAACAGGCACTCCCCGTAGTGTTCCAGTTTGGCGCGCTGATGCCCGGCGAGCGCGTCCTCCACGGCCAGGGGGTTAAGGTCGAATTCCTCGCCGACGGACTCCAGTTCCGCGGCATCGGGCCGGTAGAGCCCGATCCATGCCATCCCCTCACGCTGCCGCAGCAGGAAATAGGTCTCGTCCAGGTCCTCGGGGTCCTCGGTCCGCAGCCCGTTCACGTACACCGCGTTGTCGATGATGGTCACGGCTGCGCCTCCCGTTCCTTTTCCCAGTCGTCCAGCAGGGCCGGCATCCTTGATTTGAGGAAGCGGTAGAAGCGGGCCATCTCGGCCACCCGGGCCCGGGCCGCCGAACCTTCCGGCAGGGCCTCGGCGGTGGCGTCCGTCAGCTCGGCGAGCTTCTCGTAAATGGGACTGTTCCGCATGGACACCACGTACCACTCGTCGTCGTGCAGTGCGTAGAGGTCGCGGCGGCAGCCGGGCTGCGATACGCGGTGCACGAAGCCGACGGTCTGCAGGTAGCGCACCGCCCCGGACACGGCGGCGGCGCTGGCCCCCAGCCGCTCCGCGAGCTCTGCAGCCGTAAGGCTCCCCTGCTCGGATGACACCAGGGCCAGCAGCGTCCTGGCGGGCATCTTGGGAAACCCGGCGGCGGCGAACGCGGCAGCCGTGCGTTCGGCAGCCGCGGCGGCCACCCCGGCGTCCCGGGCGGCAGCCACCCCCGTCCCGGCGCTCATGCCGCCCCCACCTCCCGCCGCCGCATCGCCGCGACGGCAAGCGCGCCGGCGACGACGGCGATGGCCAGCATCCACCACGCCCCGCTCCAGTCGGTCGCGTTCCCGTGCGGGACCGGCGTGTGGGTAAACGGGGAGAGGTCGCGGAGGCTCTGGTCCAGGCCCAGCATGCCGCCGAAGATCCCCAGGAACACCCCGAGCCCCAGCAGTGCCCAGCCAACGCCGATGGTCGCGGCGGGCCACAGGACGAACACCAGGGCGGGCACGGCGAGGTAGACCAGCGCCGCCGGCAGCTGCGCCACGGCGGTTTGCCAGAGTGCATCAGCCGGCATGGCCTGGTCACCGGAACCGGTCAGCGTGATCCACGTGCCCACCGCGGTCAGGCCAATAACCAGGACCACTGCTGCGGCACCGAGCACCAGGTAGCCGGCCAGCCAGCGCATCCGCCCCACCGGAGCGGCGAGCAGCAGTTCCGCGGTCCCGGCGGCCTCTTCCTGCCTGAGCCTGATCACGGCCTGCAGCGCGCAGGCAGCGGCCAGGATCCCTGCCATCGAGAACAGGACAGACACCATGAGCTGGGTCAGGGAAGTGCCCTGCGACTGCAGGATCGACCTCAGGACGGCGGTGATATTGGTGTCCGGCGTGTCGACGGCGGCAATCGCCTTTCCCAGCGACCCGGCCAGCAGGCCGAGGGCCAGGCCACCCAGTGCCCAGCCGATGATCGAGTTGGCTTGCAGGCGCAGGGCGAGGGCCGCAGGGCTGCGCAGGCCCGGCCGGGCGGTGAGGCGTCCGGGGCGGGCACCCCAAACGCTGGCGCCGCTGTCCCGCGTGCCCAGGATGACCCATGCGGCCCCGAGGCAGGCGACGCCGAGCCCCAGCGGCAGCAGCAACGGCCAGGCCCGGTTGCCGGAGAAGGCGAACGTCTGCTGGCCCCATCCGATGGGCGAGAACCAGCTGGCGGCGCCTTCGGTCATGGACGTTCCGTCAGCGTGCGGGGTTCCGGTGGCGTCGCCGATCCCGCGCAGCACGTACGCCAGGACAACCAGGGCGGAGGAGACACCGTTGGCGCCGCGCGAGGTGCTTATGAACTGGGCCACCAGGATGCCCACGCCAAGGAAGGCAAGGCCGACGGCGCCCGTGGCCGCACCCGCAACGAGGGACCCCTGCAGGTCCAGGCCCTGGGCGGCAAGGCCGGCGAAGACGGCGAGCGCCGCCAGGACATTGGCCGCCGCACCGTGCAGGACGGTGGCAATTGTGGGCAAGAGCCGGCCCGCGGGGGTGGCGGCCACCAGCTCGGCGCCCCCGGTTTCCTCGTCGGCACGGGTGTGGCGCACGGCCAGGAACGTGCTCATCAGTCCGGCCAGCAGGGCCAGGAAGGCATAGACCAGGAAGAACGTGAAGGCGCCCTGGTCAGCGCCGCGGGGCAGGCCGCGCAGCATCAGGATGGCGGGGGTGGCGATGGCCACCTGCAAAATTTCGGCGCGGCTGGCGGCGTTGCCGTACGTCTGGGTCACGGCGGAGGCGGCGAACAGGGCGAAGGCGCCGATTCCCAGGATCCAGCTCAGCAGCTGCCAGCGGTCACGGCGCAACCGCTGGCCCCAGAGGATCATGAGGACGGCCATGTCAGCCACGTCCCCTGGCGCCCAGCAGGTGCCGGCGCGCGCCGTGCCGGTGGTCCCCGTCATCGTCCAGCGCCCCGGATTCGGCACCTGCCGCCGGGTCGCCGTAGTGCCGCAGGAACAGTTCCTCGAGCGACGGCGGCGTAATGGTCAGCCCCTGCACCGCCAGGGCGCCCAGGGCGGGCAGCACCTCCGCCACCCGGTCCGATTCCGCGCTGAACTTGACCCGGCCGGCGTCGAATGTCAGGTCATGCACGGCCCCCAGCCGTGCCAGGGAGGCTGTGTCCAGGCCATCGGCGGCGAACGAAATTTCGGTCCTGGTCAGGTGGCGCAGGGAGTCCAGCGTCCCGCCGTCCACAATCCTGCCGGCGCGGATGATGCTTACCCGGTGGCACAGGACCTCCACCTCGGTCAGGATGTGGCTGGAGAGCAGCACGGTGGCGCCCCGTTCGACGACGGCGAGCAGTTCCCGGCGGAAGACCTCCTCCATGAGCGGGTCGAGGCCGCTCGTGGGCTCGTCGAGCAGGTAAAGCTCGGCGTCCGTGGCGAGGGCCGCGATCAGGGCCACCTTCTGCCGGTTGCCTTTGGAGTAGGCGCGCCCCTTCTTGGCCGGATCAAAGTCGAAGGCCTGGCACAGCCGGTCCTTGCTGCGGCGGTACGCCGCACCATCCGCTGTACCGCCGCGGAGCCGGGAGAGCAGGTCGATGGTTTCGCCGCCGGAGAGGTTGGGCCACAGCCTGACGTCGCCGGGGACATAGGCCAGGCGCCGGTGGAGTTCAACAGCCTGGGTCCAGGGGTCCATGCCAAGGACGGTGGCGGAACCGGATGTTGCCTTGGCCAGGCCCAGCAGGATGCGCAGGGTGGTCGATTTCCCGGCGCCGTTGGGCCCCAGGAAGCCATGGATCTCCCCTGCCCGGACGTCAAGGTCCAGCCCGTCCAGGGCACGGACCTTGCCAAAGTTTTTATGCAAGCCCACAGTTTGGATGACAGTGTTCATGGACTAATCTTCGGAGTTTTCACAAGTTTGTGAAGGTACTAAAGTCCCAATCATGAGCACTGAAGGCCAGGCCGTCCGCTCGTCCTCGGCGCCACTGTACGCAGCGGGATTCGTCACAGCCTTCGGCGCCCACAGCATCGCGGCCGGGCTGGGCTCGCAAAGCGGAAATATTGGCTTGACGCTGCTGAACCTCGGAATCCTCCTGGCCTTGTATGACGTTGCCGAGGTGTTCCTCAAACCCGTCTTCGGTGCGCTCAGCGACCGGATCGGAACCAAACCTGTCGTCGTGGGTGGCCTGCTGGCCTTCGCCGTGCTGTCGCTGATCGGACTTGGCGCGGCCGATCCCCTGGTCCTGGCCCTGGCCCGGCTGGGACAGGGCGCTGCGGCGTCGGCCTTTTCGCCGGCGTCGTCCGCGATGGTGGCCCGGATGGCACGCGGCGGCAAGGCCGGCACCTACTTTGGCCGGTATGGCTCCTGGAAGAGCCTGGGCTACATCATCGGGCCGCCGCTGGGTGCGGGGCTGATCCTGGCGGGCGGTTTCCCGCTGTTGTTCGGCGCCCTCTCCGTCCTGGCCGCGGTCACGGCCGTGTGGGTGCTGGTGTCCGTCGCGAACCTGGAGCCGCTCCCCCGGAAGCGGTACACGGTGATGGACCTGGCCCGGCAGGTGGGCGAGCGTCGGTTCCTGGTTCCCACGCTGGTGCTGGCCGCGTCCACCGGCGCGCTGGGTGCCGCAGTCGGTTTCCTTCCGGCGCTGGCCGCCCGCCATGGCATGGACGCCTTCGCCGGCACGGCCGCGGTCAGCGTGGTGGCGCTGGGCTCGGTGCTGACCCAGCCGTGGATCGGCAGGCTGCGTGACCGGAACGCCGTCACTGACAACAGGGGCACCACCGTTGGCCTGCTGCTAATTGCCGCGGGCGTCGCCCTCGTTGCGGCTGCCCCGGGCCTGGTGACCGTTTTCGTGGCCGCGGCATGCATCGGGACCGGGATCGGCGCCGCCACGCCCTTGGGCTTCGCGCACCTGGCGGACACCACGCCGCCGGAACGGATGGGCCGGACCATGGGCTCGGCCGAACTCGGCCGCGAACTGGGTGACGCCGGCGGCCCGCTCCTGGTGGGCGGCATCGCGACGGCCACGGCGCTGCCGTTCGGCCTGGGCGTCCTCGCCGTGCTGGTGGCGGCAGCAAGCATTCCCCGGCTCGACCCCGTTAAGCCGGATGCCACCGGCCCCTGAGCAGCCATCCAGCTTTTTGTGTCACCCTTAAGCGCGATGACTTCTTCACAGCAACTACCCACCAGGACACCGTCCCGGCCCGCTCCGGGCTCGGCGTTCCTGTTCGTGCTGTCCACTGTGGCCTGCATTGCCGGGCTGGTTGCCACGTACTACTTCTTCGTACAGACTGCAACGGGCCAGTTCATCGATGAGTCCGCGTTGGTGGAAGCCGTGGACATCCACGGACCGGCAGGCAAGGCCGCAACCCAGTTCCTGGACTGGCTGCCCACCATCTCCCTGGTGATGGCCGCCGTCGTGGTCCTGTTCGTCACGGTGATCCGGCGGCACTGGGCGGAAGCGGGAATCGCGGTGGCGGCGTGCATCGGCGCCAACGTGGCCACACAGGTACTCAAGGACCTGCTGCCTGCCCGTCCGGACAAAGGCGTGCTGACCCTTGAGCTCAACTCCCTGCCGTCCGGGCACACCACGCTGGCGGCCTCCGCCGCGGCCGCCGTATTCCTGATGGCATCCCCGCGCTGGCGCCCCATGGCCGGTTTCATTGGTGGTTCGTTTGCCATTGCCTCCGGCGCCTCCACCGTGATCAACCAGTGGCACCGGCCCGCGGACGTAGTGGCCGCCTTCCTGCTGGTGGGTGCCTTCATGATCCCTGCGGGCTGGCTGATCCTGCGCCGCGGTTCCTGGAATGAGTGGGACGGGTTCGGCCGGCACCTTGGCTCGGCCCGGATCTGGCTGACGCTTCCGGTGCTGATCGGGTTGGCCTCGGCCGGGGTGGCCGTCTATTCGCTGATCCGGATTGCGCCCAGCCCGTGGCAGGAAACCAGCACCACAAACTACTTCTGGGCCGGGATCTCGCTGATTGTGATCGCGGGGTACCTGGCTACGGTGGCAACGACGTCCTTGTTCGCGTTCGCGGCACGGCGACGGGACGCGACCGGCCCGTAAAGGGCCACTGGCGGGCGTCAGTAACCGTCGCCGGGGTCTGCCGAATCCCGGCTGATGCTCTCATCCATGGCGGCCGCCAACTCAACGTCGTCAAGGTAGCGGGCGGCGGGCTTTCCCGTCTCCTTGGCCAGCAAATCCATGGTGGCCAAGTGCTGGCGTGCCAGTTCGATGGCGAGCTGCTCGACGATGCGGGGCCCGTTCCGCACCACCAGATCGCTGAGGTACGCCTGGAGGCGGCCGGCCGGCTTTCCAGGAGTCCGGGCCTCGGCGGCGACGAGCCTGGTCAGGGCTGCGGCAGCGACGGCAGGTTTGTCGCCGAAGAGTTCCACGTTCGTCCCTCCATAGCCGCGGGCTGTCATGGACGTCGCCCGGATAGGTAGCTACAATTTAGCGCCTTCCCTGGCACGCCGGTAAAGGGTCCTAGTACCTGAACGGGACACGCCGGCACCGAAGTCGGCTGCCCATTTTATGTCGGCGCCTGGAGGTCCGGCCCGCAGCCGGAAACTCTTGACCGAACCTTGCGGAATTTACTCCGGGTAACTTGAGCGCCGCCGTCGATAGTTGCTAGTGCCTGGTGGCGTCTTGAAGTGGGCGCCCCCAGGCACTCCAGTATCCGGGACCGGCCAGGCTCAGGGTTCGAGCCGCCTGCGAAGGAGGCAGAACTCGTTGCCCTCCGGGTCCTGCAGGACGTGCCACTGCTCCCGGCCGGTCTGGCCGACGTCGGCCGGCCGCGCTCCCAGTGCCAGCAATCGTTCCAGTTCGGCATCCTGGTCCCGGTCCACCGGGTTGATGTCGATGTGCAGCGGCAGCCGCCCCACGCGCGGGTTGCTGCTGGGGCTGAAGATGATGGTGGGCTGAAGGCCGCCGAAACCGGCCGCCGGCCCGATTTCGATCGAGCCCTCCTCGCGGTCCAGCTCGACGTAGCCAAGGACTCCACACCAGAACCGCGCAAGCAGTTCGGGGTCGGCGCAATTCAGGACGAGTTCACTGATTCGGGATGACATGACCGCAGTCTACCGACGCGCAAACCCCTTTTCGCGGCGCTGTCTCCCTTGCGCGTCCCACATATCGGGGGCGTCCGGGCGGCTCCGGGTCGCCACCGAATGTGGGTGTCGCGAGGCCAGCCCGGCGGGAGGGAGCGCCGCTGCAAGGGGGGCTGCAGCGGCGCCCTCTTCCGCCGGGCTGGCGGTGGTCAGGCGCAGTAGACCTTCCTGTTTCCGGTGCCGATGTCCAGGGTGACCTTGACCGATGCGGTGGACTGCGCCCCGCTGGCAAACGTGGCAACCACCCGCACGGTTGCGGTGGCGGAACTGACCTGGGAAAAGACCACGGAATCACCCGAAACCACGAAGCTCCCGGATGTCCCGCCGGATCCCGCGAAGTCCAGGCTGGATCCGTACGTCCCGTTGGACCCGGCCGCAGAAACGGTGAACTTTGTTGGTACCTCGGACAATCCGGAATAGCTCAACTGGATGGTCTTGTTGGCGGTGTCCCCGGCGGTGCAGGCAGGGGTGGGCAGGACCGGCGTCGGCCAGGTGCCGGACGCCGTGACGGCCATACTTGCCGTCGCGCTTTGCTGCCAGAGGGCCGAGGCCGTGCCGGCGCCGGCACCCAGCAGCACTGTGAGCAAAAATGCCCCCACGGCGAACGTGGCTCCTGGAATGCTCCTCAGCCGCCGCATTCAGGCGGCCTCGGCAGCGGGGTCATCATGCTTGCGGGCCTTGCGAACGGACTTGTAGACCGTGATGGAGCCGTAGCCGATCAGTGCCACAGCCGCGATGACCGTCCACATTTCCCGGTCCGAATTGCCCAGGAAGTTGGCCACGAAACCGACATACGGGACGGCGTAGAACAGCTTGCCTTTGACCTGGATGGCCCGGATGGGCTCGGGATCGTTGGCCCCGTTGTTGTCGCCCTTGGTGATGAGCGTCTTCTCCCCGGACTGGGTGGAACCAAACCCGACAATCCGGTGCGTTTCCACGTCGGGGCGGCCCGAGTACAGCTGGAAGGTGATGACGTCGCCGTACTTGAGTTCGTTGAACGGCACTGGTTTCATCACCATGAAGGTGCCCGGCGGGTAGTGCTGCGCCATGGACTTGGTCAGTACGGTGTAGGTCTGCGATCCGGTCGCCACCGGCACCACGATCAGGACAATGGCGGCGAACAGCGCCACGAGCATCGCCGCCATGCTCAGAATGCGTCCGACGGCGGCCCAGGCGCCTTTGCGCCGGCGTGCCGGCTTTGGCTCGGCTGCCGGAGTGACGAGTTCGGTGTCTCCGCCGAGAAGGCGTTCGGTCAGGTCAGCAGCCACTGGGCACCCCGCAGAGTTGACGTGCGGTGAGTGGAAGGGAGATGGTCACTGCTTGTCCTTTCACTGTTGACGGGGCGCCGGAGGCGAGGCTGACCTGGAAGCAGAAGATGGTGGACCCGCCTTTGCCCACTGTGGGCGAGGCAAGGCCGCTGGCGCCGATCTGCGCGTAGCCGGTGCTGGAGCTGCATTCCGTGGAGGAAACGGCGGTCTTCGCGCTCACGATGATGTAGGAGGCCAGCGTGCCCCCGCCGGTGTTGGCCACTGTTGGCTGGCCCACCGTGGTGGCGGTGTTGAACTGGCCGCCGGCGTTGGTGTTGTTGGTGACCACCACTCCCCCGGAGACCGGGCTACCTGGCCCGAGCGTGCCGGCTGGAGACAATGCCAGGTTCGCCGCGGCCCCGGTGGCCAGGGTCATGTTCGTGGTGGTGCCGGAGTTGACCGCCGTCAGCGCCACATCGAACGAGGCCGCGGTCACGGTTCCGGGAGCGGCCACCGCGGACGCGTTCCAGAGGGCAAAAGTTCCCTGCACGGTGAACAGGCCCAGGACCACGGCAGCGGCGATCAATGCTGCTGCCTTTAGTGAGCGCGTGATGCGCATGTGGCTTCCTCCTGGTCCTGTTTCCTGGTACTGCCGGCCGGGTGGCCCTGGGGCCACCCGGCCACGTCAGGCTAGGAGAGGCCGGGCTGGGTGACCTGGGTCAGCTGGAAGGCCACGTTGTTGAAGTTGTAGCTCTTGGTGGTGTCCGCGCGGCCGGTGGTGGTGGACAGGAATTCGAAGGTGATGGTTGCGGTGACCGTCTGGTCCGATCCCGTTGGAACCAGGGGGTTTGCGACGGCGGTGCTGCCCACGGTGAGCGCGGGAGCACTGACCGAGACGTTGGCCGGGGTGAAGCCGTTGGTGGCGCTGATGCCGGTGGTGGTGACGTTGGCGGCCATCTTGTTGCCCACCAGGGTCACGGTCAGGTCCTGGGTGAACGTGAGCTTGTCGCCCGGGACAACCTTGTAAGCGGAGATGTCGGGAATGACGGTGCCGGTACGGTCTTTCCAGACGCCGTCGACGGCCTTGACCACGTTCAGGTCGCCGGAAACGATGGTGCCGGGAGCGGCGGTTGCTTCTGCGTTCCAGTTGGCCAGGGTGCCCCCGCCGCCCAGCAGCAGTGCGGCGCCAACGGCGATAGCGGCAGTTCCCTTGACCAGAGTGCTGTTCTTCATGATGTCCCCTCAGACTTTGTGGTGTTCGTTTTGACTAGCTGGGAACTACTTTGCAGGGCCAAGCTCAGGAAGCGAGGGGGTAAAGAGTCAACAAATGCTCAAGGTATTTGAAATTTCAACTGCTGCTTGACCTGCGGTTATAGGCGCAACCCCGGCTCAGGACCGGTCCAGCAGCAGCCGGCACCAGGCATCGCTTAACCACCCGGCGAACCGCTCCGGATCCCAGCCGCGCTGGCCTACCAGCAGCCCCCAGTACTCCGGCCCGTTCATGCTCCATACAGCGTCGGCGAGTTCCGCGGCCGGCAGGTCGGTGCGGAGCTCCCCCGTCGTGGCGAGGTCCGCGATGAATTGGCGCATGTTGGCCGCGCGCCGGTCCGAGATCTCCCGCCAGAGCGCGCCGCAGGCCGGATCGGTGCCGGCCGCATCACGGAGCGCCTCGTACACCGGCGCCAGCCGGGGCTGGATGTGTGCCAGGGCCTGGGCGTACAGGGAGATCTTCTCGGCCGCCCGCGTCGCCTCGCGTATGCGGATCACGTAGTCCCGGCGCTCGGCCGGGACGGCCTGGCCGGTCCCCGAGATCGCCGCCTCCACCACCCCGCGCAGGAGGTCCGGCTTCCGCCCGATCGTGGCGTAGATAGTGTCGACGGCGACACCCGCCCGCCGGGCGATGGCCGCAACGGTGGCGGACCGGTACCCCTCGCCCACGAACAGGTCCCGGGCAGCGGAGAGCACCGCATCCCGGGTTGCCGCCGCCTGTTCCCTCCGCAACGGGGAGTTGTAGCGGCGTGCCTGGGCATTGACTTCACTCATCGCCGGGCCTAGCCTTAATTCATCCGAACAACTTTCGGATGAATTGTAGCAGGAAGCCCGGGACCGCAGCGGAGCGGCACGGACGGAAGGGCAGGACACCATGTCGGAGCGCTTCACCACCGTGGTCATCGGCGGCGGCCAGGCAGGCCTGGCCATGGGCTACCACCTTGCCCGCCTCAACCGGCCGTTTGTGATCCTGGATGAACATGCGGCAGCAGGTGACAGCTGGCGCGCCCGCTGGGACTCCCTCAGGCTCTTTACCCCGGCCCGGTACGACGCCCTGCCAGGCAGCCGGTTCCCCGCACCGCAATGGTCCTTCCCCTCCCGCGAAGAGTTCGCCGATTACCTGGACCGCTATGGTGAAGAGTTCGGGTTGCCGGTCCGGCACAATGTCCGGGTCACCGGCCTCCGCCACGACAGCCACGCCTTCGTCATCGACGCCGGCGGCCGGCGGTTCGAAGCCGACAACGTGGTGGTCGCCTCCGGCTGGGACCGGAAACCCCGAATTCCCGCTTTCGCCGGGCAGCTCAGCCCGGCCATCCGGCAGCTCACAGCCGGGAGCTACCGGAGCCCGCGTGACCTCGCGCCGGGACCGGTCCTGGTGGTCGGCGCCGGCAATTCAGGCGCGGACATCGCCCTGGAACTTGCTTCCACCCGCACCACTTACCTGTCCGGCCGCCATCCGGGCGAAATCCCCTGGCGCGTCGACGCCCTCGCCGCCCGCCCGCTGACGCTGGCCGTCTTCTTCGCCTTCTCCCATATCCTCACGCTCGGCACGCCCGCCGGCCGGAAGGCCCGGCCCCGGGTCCTCTCGCACAGCGGGCCACTGGTCAGGGTGAAGAACCGGGACCTGGTCCGCGCCGGCGTCGTACGCGTTGCCAGGACGGAAGGAACCAAAGACGGCCTTCCGCTGTTGGCTGGCGGGACGACACTGGAAGTGGCCAACGTCATCTGGTGTACCGGATTCACTCCGGACCTGGACTGGATCCACCTGCCCGTGATGGGCGCGGACGGCCAGCCTGCCCAAGACCGGGGCGTGGCCACCAGCCAGCCCGGACTCTACTTCCTCGGCGCCACCTTCCAGCATTCGCTCGCCTCCTCCATGGTCCACGGCGTAGGCCGCGACGCGGAATTCATCGCCGGCAGGATCGCGGCAGCCGCGGCACCGGCGGCAGCCGCGGAATCATCAACTCCAGCACCGGATGCGGTCAGGCCGGAAGGCTCAACTGCTCCACAATGATCCTCGCGGTCCCGGGGTCGCCAAGGATCCGGAAGTGCCCGGCCACGGGCAACTCGATATTGGTGGCGCCGGGGAGCACGCTGCCCTCCGGGATGTGCGGGTCGAACGGGCCGTACAGGGACGTGATGCGGCTGTTGATGGTCTGCTCGCGCGCCATCTGCAGGGTCAACGCGTTGCGCGGTGAGAAGATCCGCAGGCTGGGCAGCAGCATGTACCGGGCGTAGCGGGAACCGGAGAATGGTGCGCACACGGCAATCATCCGGTCGATCCGGTGCTCGGGATCCAGGGACAGCATGGTGTATTTGCCGATCAGCCCGCCTTTGCTGTGGGCCACCAGGATGGCGTTGTGCAGGCCCGCCTCCTCCAGATGCTGGGCCACCAGCCTGGCGGCGTCCGGGACCTTGAGTTTGTTGCGCTGCAGCACAGTGACCACGTGAACGGGATGCCCGGCATCATGGATGGCCCGGATGAGCGGCATCATGAACTGCCAGTTTTCATAGACGCCGGGGATGATCACCACGGGCTGCAGGGTGCCCGTCCGGAAGGAGGCCGGCTGCACGCGGGAGAGGAACCCCCTGACCTGCCAGCCGGTGGCATAGGCATAGTCCTGGGCCCACCACACGGCTTTGTGCAGGGGGCTGATGCGGGCGCTCACGCCGGGGTCGGTCATGTGTCGAGAATAGCCTGCCGGCGTCAGTAGTTCCGGCGATGCTTGAGGCGGGGCAGGACGACGCCGAACACGGCCGCCGCCGCGAACCCCAGGATGCCCGTGGCTGAGATCCCCGGCCCCAGGGAGGCCAGTGCCGTCACCCCGGAGAGGAGCACCGGACCGCCGGTGGACCCGGCGTCCGCCATGAACCGCCAGAGGCCCAGGAACTGGCCGCGGCCGCGATCCGGCGAGAAGTCCGCTCCCAGGGTCATCACCAGCCCGGAGCTGATGCCGTTGCCGAAGCCGATCAGCAGCGCAGCCAGCAGCAGTCCCGTGAAGGATCCGGTGAGCGGGATCAACAGCAGTGCGGTTCCCATGAGCAACGTGGACGGGATGGCCACCCATTGCCGGCCTTTGCGGTCCATCAGTTTGCCGGCGGGATAGAACACCAGCATGTCGATCGCACCGGAGAGGCCGTAGATCAGGGACGCGGAGGTGGCGTCCATGCCCAGATGGTCGGCCCAGAGCGGGATCACCACCTGCCGGGAGGACCGCAACGCACTGAGCAGCAGGATGCCCACGCCCAGCGAGAGGAATACGCCGGCGTGCGAAACCGCCACGCTCCGGAGCGTGGGCTGGGCGGCGCCGTCCCCGCCCGGCGGGGCGTCCGGCACGGCCAGGTCCGGGATGGTGAGGGACAGCAGGGCTGCCGCGGTCATGGCCACCACGCCCACCCAGTACGCGCCGGCGATGCCGAAGAACTGCATCACGGCCGCGCCCGCAAAGGGGCCGATGAACACTCCGATACGGTTCACCCCGCCCAAGGTGGACAGTGCCCTGGCACGGAACGCCACGGGCACGGCCTCGGTGAGGTATTTCTGCCGGGCCAGGCCGAACACCGCACCGGACATCCCGACGACGGTCATCGCCACGGCCAGCAGCCAGAGTCCGTTCGGGGCCAGCGCGGAGGTGGCGGCGGCGGCGAGTGCCAGGCCGGCGGCGACGGCGGCGCCCACGATGGACCAGCGCTCTCCGAAGCGCAGGGTCACCAGGGACGCGGGCAGGTTGAAGAACCAGGAGCCCAGGCCGATGAGGGTCACGATGAGGGCTGCCACGGCCACTGATGCGCCCAGCTCGCGGGCCGACAATGCCACCACCGGGAGGATGGCACCCTGGCCGATTCCGAAGAGCAGCGTGGGACCGAACGCGGCGACCGCAATACTGCGCAGGTTGAAGGGCTGGGCGTCATCCGGGGAAGTCATCAGATTTATCCTATGGCCGCCGCCAACGCATCAGGGCCGTGAGGCGAAGGACGGGGTGTGGCAGCGCCCCGGGCCCCTAACGTTTCCTGGGCCGGGGCTCGATGCCCGTCAACGCCCGGACCAGGTTGACCAGCTCCGCCACGGCCCCAATGACCGAGCCCGCCATGGCGATCACCAGGAGCACCCGCACCAGCACCGGCCAGCCGGTCCAGCCGCCGGTGAAGTCGAAGGGGAAGACCTCCCAGACGCGGACGGTGGCGGCCAGGCCGAAGCCCAGCGCCACCAGGTTTCCCACGGCCCAAAGGGCCCGGGCACGGATCAGGACGCAGACCACGCCCACCACGATGCCGGCGATCATGGACGCGTTGATCAGGTCAAGGACGCGGACCATGCCGGAGGTGAGGAAGGGCAACACCTGCCACCCGGGCCAGATGTTGATCCCGTACAGGAGCAGGGCATTGACCACTGCGGAGCCAATGTTGCCGCTCCCGCCGGTGGAAGTCCGGTCCGCCATGGCACCACCCTCCCCCGGCCCCACCGCATGCCGAAAGTGCCGAAGGTCCCCCCACCGGCGTGCGTCCCGGCGGTAAAAATACAGGGGTCACAAAAGGGCCGGCGAGGAGTAGCGTTCGCCTTATGGGGCGCTGATTCGTGCCCACCGCCAAGGGGAGGTCATTTCATGGGTGAAGTGTGGGTTCGCACTCTGGGCAACGGGTTGGTCCGGGCAGACCGGGTCACCGAGATTGCGTCCACCCGGGGGTCCTTGCACGAGGACCGCGGGTATTCACTGAAGGTCATTGTGGACGGCAAGGGCCACGTGCTGATTGACGACGCCGGCCTGCAGGGTTCCCTGCCGGAGCGCCTGGAGTATGCCCGGCACATGGAGGATGCCCTGCTGCTCGCCATCGACGAGGCTCGCGAGAACGACGCGTCGATGGTGATCTCCTACGAGCCCGAACGCGAGCGCTGGTCTGCCGCTCCGGTCTCTGTATTAACGGGCAGGCTCCCCGAAGTGGTCTGACCCCGGGGGCCCGCCGCCGGACTGCCTCAGTTGTGCGTCGGTTCCTCCACCAACGCGGTCGCGATGCTGGCCGCGTCCTCCAAGGCTGCCAGGAAGCGTTCCGCGTCCAGGGCAGCCGCGCAGCCGGTGCCGGCCGCAGTGATGGCCTGCCGGTACCGGTGGTCAACGGCATCGCCGCAGGCGAAGACTCCGGCGAGGTTGGTGCAGGTGGTGGGGGCATCCACTTTGATGTAGCCCTCCTCGTCCAGATCCACTTGGCCGGCCACGAGTTCGGTCCGCGGCAGGTGCCCGATGGCCACGAAGATGCCGGTGGCGTCCTGGTGCCGGGTTTCGCCGGTGCGGGTATCCGTGAGGGTCACGCCGGTGACCTTGCCGTCGCCGTGGATGGCGCTGACCGCGGAGTTCCAGGCGAACCGGATCTTGGGGTTGTCCTTGGCCCGCTGCGCCATGATGCGGGAGGCCCGCAGTTCGCCCTTGCGGACCACCACAGTGACGGTCTTGCCGAAGCGGGTCAGGAAAGTTGCTTCCTCCATGGCGGAGTCGCCGCCGCCCACGACGATGATGTCCTGGTCGCGGAAGAAGAACCCATCGCAGGTGGCGCACCAGGAGACGCCGTGGCCGCTGAACTTCTTCTCCTCCGGCAGGCCAAGTTCCTTATAGGCGGAGCCGGTGGCGAGGATGACCGCCTGCGCCTCGTACGTCTCCCCGCCGCCGGTGACGACGCGCTTGACGGGGCCTTTGAGCTCAACGGAGGTGGCGTCGTCGTACTCGATACGGGCGCCGAACTTTTCCGCCTGCTGCTGCAGGCCGTCCATCAGCTCCGGGCCCTGGATGCCGCCCGGGAAACCGGGGAAATTCTCCACTTCGGTGGTGTTCATCAGGGCACCGCCGGCCGTGACGGAGCCGGCCAGGACCAGCGGGTTCAGTCCGGCGCGGGCGGCGTAGATGGCGGCGGTGTAGCCGGACGGGCCGGAACCGATAATGATCAGCTGTTCTTTGCTCATGGGATGTCCTTCGGAGGCGGTGCTACTGGGCGTGCCTTGATCACATCACGGATCAGAGCGGGAGGGCCAACGTTCGCTTCGATGTCATAAAGGCCGCGGTGTTGCGCACATCACATTCTGTCCCTACTCTGGTTGAGGCTTAAGCAAACAGGCCATGCAAGAAGCTGCAGCGTCGCAGCCAATGCCGGGGAAGGCTTACAACGTGAATTCGAAGCTTAATATCGTGGTCCGGATTGACCTGGACCACAGCAAGGCCCAGGTGATTGCAAAGGGGCATATCACCATCCACAGCATTAACGCACTCTATGTCGTGGCCAAGCGTGCCAACTCCCTCAAAGGGGGCCTGGACCTGGAGCTTGATATCTCCAGCGCCTGGGTGGACGAGGATGCGCTGGAAATGCTCCGTTCCGCAGCCCGGTCCAGGCACCTGCCGGCCAAGATCGATCCCGGCCAGGCACCCTGCACCATCAGCGTGCTGGCTGACCGGCTGCATCGTTCCGCGACGCCTGCCCGCCAGGCCGCATAGCGCGTCCCGGCCGCTCGCCGCGCCCCCTGATCGGGCCAGAGCCGGCCGGCCACATTTTCCTCTCCCGCTTTAACCAACGAAGTGCAGCTGCACCCGAACAGACGGGTGGCTGCACTTCGTGACGTCATGGCTTTCTTCCGGGAGTTTCGGGTCGAACAGCTCCTGGACCTACAGCAGCCGGTCGCTGCCGGCGAGGAACTCCCGGAGTTCCATCTGGGTCAGGCCCGCCGCGTCGCTCAGGGCGTCCGGCGCGGCACCCAGCCGGGAGGCGCCGCGCACGGCGTTGGCAAACCCCTCCTGCGCGGCATCCAGCTCCCACTGGATGCTTTCCACCCGCGCGGAGGCCAGCCGGACCGCTTCCAGTGGATCTCCCGCAGGTTCGCTATCCAGCCTGTGCCCGCAGGCACATGACCATTCGGAGGAGCCGAGCTCAAGTGGAGCCCAGCCGAGGGAAGCAATGGGGACCGGGGAGGCCGTCATTTCCACGCCGCAATGCATGGGGGCCGCGGGTGCCGTGATGTCCAGCGCCACGCTTTCCGCGGGCCGGGCGGGAGTCTCGGTGTCTATCGTCACCGGGATCGAGTGCCCGGCCGCCTGAGGTTCAAGTACTGCAGTCATTCGATCCACCATCCGATAGTTCACTAACAATGTAGCTAGTCTAACTAGGATTACTTCGTTGTCTACCGGGATCCAATGTGCGGAGCCATGTTGACGGCGTCCACCGCCTCGCGCATGCGCATCAGGAAGTGCATCACCGCTTTGATTTCCTCCGGCGACAGGGACTCGGCGGCCTCGAGCATGCGCTTATGCATTTGGTTGAGGTTATGCCGGACTTCCTCGTCGGCTCCGGGTGCGGGCCGGAGAATGATGGCGCGGCGGTCCGACGGGTGGCGTTCACGCGTTACATGGCCGCTGGCAACCAGCCGGTCCACGAGCGTGGTCATGGAGGCCGAGGTGATTCCCAGCCGGCCTGCCAGTTCCGTGGGGCGTACGCCCACGCCGGCGGCTTCTGCGTCAATGAGGTACCGCAGGGCCAGGAGATCGGTCTCCCCCATGGCGGGCGACGAGCGAGTGCGCCGGCGCATGGCGGTTTCGGATGTGCGGAACTCCCGGAGGGCGTTGATCACATCAACGGCCCTGGGCTCTGTGTCTTCCAGGGTGGGGTACGAGTAGCCTTCGCTTGCACCATGCGGGTTCATGCGAATTCCTTCGATATCCTACTTGCTTGGCTGTCTAACGAATCTATCGTAGCCCATCCGCCGGCCCGGCCCCCGAAGAGCCCGGGCAAGTACCTGCGCCGGCCGCCGGAAAAAGTAGAGTACCGGCTACTCGTGCACGCGCCCTGGCCACCCAATAAATTGCAAGGAAACCTGCGGCGGCCGATGCCACTGGGTACGACTTGAATGGGGGTGCGGGGTGGCGGTTGGCCCGGCGCATAACAGGGGACCCGAACGGCAAGGGTTCCTGCTGGACCTGATAACAGGTACCGAGGACGACGCCGGCTCCCTGCAGACGCTCGCCGACGCAGGGGCCAGGTGGCTCAGTACGACGGCCGGCTCAACGATCGAGTGCGGCGCCGTGCTGCACAGGCAGCGAACCTACGCCGCCGGTGCCGGCAGCACGCCGGGAGCAGCCCGCTTCGCGGCGGCCGAGGAGGAACACGGAGACGGGCCCACAGCGCTGGGCGTGGCGTTGTCAGCGCCCGTGGTGGTCAACCCCACGGGCTCCGCCGCGCGCTGGCAGGCGTACCGTCACCGGTTGCTGGACGGCGGATACGGAGCGGCATTGGCCCTCCCCCTCGAACTGCGGCCCGGATCGTCGGGAGCCCTGGTGTTCCTGGCCCACGGCAACTACGCCTTTATCACCCGGATCACCAACGAGGCGGCCTGGTTTGCCGGGGTGGCCTCACAGAGCCTGAAGCTGGCCTTGGACGTCCACGGCGTCATCCGCTCCGGAGACAACCTGAAGCAGGTGCTGGAGAGCAGGACCTCCATCGATGTGGCCTGCGGTGTGCTGATGGCACAAAACCGCTGTTCCTACCCCGAGGCCTTCAGCAAGCTCGCCGGGGCGTCGCGGCACCGCAACCTCAAGGTCCGCAGCGTTGCGGACAGCATCCTCAGCACCATGCCCAGCGGCGCCGCGGGCACCCGGTTTGAGCCCCCGGCGTTTGCCTGAGGACTATCGGAAGGGCAGCGGCGTACCGGTACCCGGAGGGGTTAGTGGCGCGCCCGCGCCCGGATGAGTCCGGCGGCGACGAGCCCGGCAGCTCCGAGGGAAGCCAACATGCCGCCGAGAGCCACGAAGTAATCTGTAATGGTCATTGCCCTGCGCTCCGTCCATGCCACTGAAACTGCCTGATGAGCCCAAGCTACGCGCCGAGTCTCAGCGTTTCCCGAAGGATCGCCAGCAGGTTTGGTCAAGATCTGATGAAAATCAGCTGCGGGCATCCACATAGTTCGGTTCCCCGATCTTCCCTTTGGCGGGGCGTTCCGTATTATTCATGCATGTGGACAAAACAAAGCCAGAGCTACTGCCCCACCTGCGGCAGGGCCACTAAGCACGTCACGCATTTCCGCAAGGACGACGCCGGCTCGCTGGTTGCGGAGGTCCGTTGCAGTGAGTGCCCCGAGATTGAGAGTGCCGTCGCCTGAGTCCCTTCGGCGCCTCCTCCGGCCGGCTTATGGCCTGCCGGCGTGCGGACGGACGACGACGAAGATCACCAGGGCCACTGCCTGCACCCCGGTGATGGTCACCGCCAAGGCCGGAATTGATTGTTCATAGAGCAGGCCGATGAGGAAGCTTCCCGCCAGCCAGGCAAGGCCGTAACAGGCAGTGAACATCCCGTATGCACTCCCCCGCCGGGCTGCGGGTGCCAGCCCCGCGACGCCGGCCCGCATGGTGCTTTCCTGGACCCCCATGGCCGCTCCCCACACCAGCACCCCCGCCACCGCGAGCACTGTGTTGTTGCTGAACCCAAGCCACGGGACTGCTGCGGCCAGCACCGGCAGGACCACGAGGACTTTCAGGCCCACCCGGTCAAAGAGCCACCCGGAGGCCAGGGCCGCCACGGCGTCAACTCCCATGGCCACCGCGTAGAGGACCGGGACCAGCGCGGGCGGAAGCAGTCCGGCCTGCACCAGGTGGAACGAGAGAAGCCCGAACGTGGCATAGCCAAACATGGTGAGGCTGCTGAACGCGGCGTAAATCCAGTACTGCCGGGGCAACGGGGCAGCCCTGCCGGGCGGTGCGGGTGGAGCCCCAGGACGGGCATCGGCCTGCGGGGTGGCGGGTTCCGCGGGCGGCTGGCCCGGGACGGTCTCGTAGGCGGCAGGGTCCGGAACCTTGTTCTTCAGCCAGAACAGCAACAGCATGGCCGCCAGCCCGGGGATGGCCAGCAGCAGGAATCCCGGCCCGTAGCTTCCGGTCAGGGCGAGCGCCGCCCCCACCAGGAGGGGCCCCAGCAGTGCTCCCACCTGGTCCAGCGCTTCGTGCAGCGCAAAGGCCTTGCCCTGGCCCAAGGAGGAACCGGCCTCAGCCAGCATGGTGTCTTTGGCAGGGCTCCGCACGGCCTTGCCCAGCCGTTCGGCCAGGACCAGGAGGCAGGCGATCCACAGTGCATTGCTGATGCCCAGGAGCGGCACGGACAACGCCGTGAGGGCATAGCCGGAGATGGCAAGGGACCAACGCAGTGCCGGCCGGTCCGCGAGGCGCCCGAACAGCAGGCGGAGGACCAGGGCGACGGCTTCACCCGCCCCCGTGACCACGCTGACGAGGACGGCCGAGGCACCCAGGGCGCCCAGGTAGGGCCCGGTGACGCTCCGCGCGCCCTCGTACACCATGTCCATCAGGGCACTGACGATCCCGAAGGCCACAATGAAGCGGACAGCCGTCATGGGCGTTCCCGGAACGGCCCTCCCGGTGCTACCGCTGGTATTCGTGTTCCCTCACCCGCTTCGCCGGGGCGGCAGCTTTGGCCGGGGACTTGCTGTCCGGATGTTCCGGCCGGGTCACGGCCAGGATCACCCCGATGCCGGCCAGGGAGGAGACCATGGCCGAGCCGCCGTAGGAGATGAACGGCAGCGGGACACCGATAACCGGCAGCAACCCGCTCACCATGGCGATGTTGATCACCGCCTGCCCCAGGATCCAGGTGATCACGCTGCAGGCAACGATCCGCGAGAAAGTGTCCGTGGTGCGGGCAATCGTCTTAAAGACCGTGATGGCAAGGATCGCGAACAGCCCGAGGACCAGGAGGGTGCCCGCCAGCCCAAGTTCTTCGCCCAGGATGGAGAAGATGAAGTCGTTGTGGGCTTCCGGGATCCAATTCCATTTCTGCCGGCTCTGCCCCAGGCCAACTCCGAACCAGCCGCCGGAGGCAAGCGCGTATGCGCCGTGCTGCGCCTGGTAACCCATGCCCTGGGCGTCCTCGTCCGAACCCATGCCCAGCCAGGACGAGATCCGGCCCATCCTGTTGCCGCTGGTTGCCGCGAGGACCAGGGCGGCCACAACGCACATCAGGCCGGCCACGGAGAACACCTTCATCCGAACCCCGCCGTAGAACATGGTGGCGGCAAGGATCAACATGATGATCATGGTGGTGCCGAGGTCGTGCCCCAACGCCACGATGATCATGATCAGCCCGCCGGCGGGGCCCAGCGGTACCACCGCATGTTTCCAGTTCGCCAGCAGGGCCTGTTTCCGGTCCAGGATGGCCGCGGCCCAGACAATCAGCGCCAGCTTGGCGAACTCGGAGGGCTGGGCGGTGAATCCGCCTACGCTCAGCCAGTTCCGGTTGCCGTTCACGGACATGCCCAGCGGCGTGAACACCAGGACCAGCGCTGCCAGTGACCCGATCAGCATGGGCCAGCCCAGGCGCCGGATCCGCCGCACGGGCATCCGGGCCAGAAGCAGCATGATCACCACGCCTGCAACGGTCCACATGGCCTGCTTGAGCGGGAGATCGTACGGATTGTTTCCTGCCGCCACGGATTCCACGGACGACGCCGACGCCACCTCCACGAGCCCGATCGCCGAGAGCGTGAGGACCACGGCCAAGATCAGCGGCCGGAGGCGACCCGGCGAGTCATCCTCCAGCCAGAGGGTAAATCGTCCCCATCCGGGCCGGCCAGGGCGGGCCGCGCTGCGTTGTTTTTGACCTGTATCCATCTGTCCGTTCCTCAGCCTGCACCCCGGGCTTCCTCCACGGCCGGGCCCATCTCCGGGGCGGGTACCGCCGAGAAAAAAGAGTACGCCCCCGCCGCCCGGGGACCGCACCGGCGCGGCCGGGAAACCGGCATTCTGGGGAAATTGCCAGCTTGGCCCTGTAGGGTAGCGGAAACCTGTCCCCTCCCGAAGGTCATTTCGTCGTGTTCGGTTCCAGAAAATCTCCCGGCCCGGAACAGGAAGGCTCCACTCCCGTTGCCTATCCGGGCCAAGGCGAGCTGTACGCCGCCAGTTCCCGCCACAGCAGGCCCCGCCGCCGTGCCCCGCGCTGGGTCAAGGCTGTGGTCGCCGTCGTCTCCGTGCTCCTCCTCGGCGTCCTGGCGTTCGGCGGCTACTGGGCCTGGCGCCTGCAGTCCAACATCAGCACCGCGGCGCTGACCGCCGGTGGCGAACGCACCGAAGGTGCGGTCAATGACAGCACGGACCGGATGCAGATCCTGGTGCTGGGCTCGGACACCCGGAGCGGGAGCAACAGCGAGTACGGCAGCGCGGACGATTCCTCCGGCTACGGACAGTCCGACGTAATGATGCTGCTGGACATCTCGGCGGACAACAAGCACGTCAACGTGGTGAGCTTTCCCCGCGACCTCCTGGTGAACATCCCGGCCTGCACGGACCCGAAGACCGGCCAGAAGTATCCCGCACAGCAGGGTGCCATGATCAACAGCGCCATGAAACAGGCTGGAATCGGCTGCGCCGTGGACACCGTGAACAAGCTCACCGGCCTGGAGATCGACCACTTCATGATGGCCGATTTCAACGCCGTCAAGGAACTGTCCAACGCGGTGGGCGGCGTGGACGTATGCGTCAGCGACGCCGTGGACGATCCAGATTCCGGGCTGCACCTGCCCGCCGGCACCTCCCAGGTGCAGGGTGAACAGGCGCTGGCGTTCCTGCGCACCCGGCATGGTTTCGCCAACGGCGGGGACCTGGGCCGGATCAAGGCCCAGCAGGGATTCCTGGCCTCGCTGACCCGCAAACTCAAGTCCGAGGGAACACTCAGCAACCCGCAAAAGGTACTGACCATCGCTGATACGGTCACCAAGAACCTGACCGTGGATTCGGGGCTGTCCTCCGTGCCGTCGCTGCTGACCATCGCCAACCGGCTGAAGAACATCGATCCGGCGAGCGTCAACTTCATCACCACTCCCACCGTCCCGGCGCCGCAGGACCCCAACAGGCTGGCCCTGGACGAGCCGGCGGCCGCCAACTTCTTCGCTGCACTGCGCAGCAATCCGGACCTGAGCCAGCCGGCCACCGCCGCCCCCACCCAGGCACCCGCGACACCCTCGGCACCCGCCTACGACAAGGCGCTGCAGCCGGTATCCGTTGCCAACGGCACCGGCGTGACGGCCCGAAGCACTGCCATCGCCGGCCTGTTGGCCGACGCCGGCTTCACCAAGGTGACCAAGCTCCAGGCCACCGTCCGCACCCAGACCATGGTCTACTACAGCGCCGGGTATGAAGACGTGGCAGCGGACGTCGCCGCACTGTTCGGCCTGCCGGCCGGCAGCGTCCAGCAGGTGGCCAACATCCAGGGCGTGCAGCTCTCTGCCGGCACCGACTTCGTGACGGGCACCAGGCCCGCCACACCGCCGTCGTCAGCTGATTCCGGGAGCGTGGTGGCGCAGACCGGAAGCGACCAGACCTGCCAGGCCACCAACACCTCCGGCTACTAGCAACCCGGGGACCGTCGCAGTCCCCAAAGTACACAGTTGCCTGAATACAGCCAGCTATGTACTTTGGGATCATGCAAACCCTCACGCAGGCTCCCGTGCTGGCCCGGTTCGGCTACGCGGTCTCAGACCCAACCCGCGCCCGTGTCCTCCTGGCGCTTTCCGGGGCAGCCTCGTACCCCTCGGACCTGGCGGACAGCCTCGGCGTGTCACGGCAGAGCATGTCCAACCACCTGGCGTGCCTGCGCGGCTGCGGCCTGGTGGTTGCTGTTCCGGACGGCCGGCGCACACGCTACGAGCTCGCGGATGCCCGGATCGGCCACGCCATCACGGACCTGATCAACGTGGTCCTGGCCGTGGACCCCACCTGCTGCGGCCCCGACGGGAACGTGGCGTGATGACAGCACTCCACATGCCCGGCGCGGAACGCCGGCGGGTCCTCAGCCGCCGGATCCGGCTCTTTGCAGCGGCCACCATCACCTACAACGTCATCGAGGCCGCCGTGGCGCTGTGGGCGGGCGGGGTGGCCGACTCCTCGGCCCTGATCGGCTTCGGGCTGGACTCGGTGATCGAGGTGGCGTCCGCACTGGCGTTGTCCTGGCAGTTCTCCGCCAAGGACCCGGAGCGGCGCGAGCACCTGACGCTGCGGATCATCGCCGTGTCCTTCTTTGCCCTTGCTGCGTTTGTGACCGTGGACGCCGTCCGCTCGCTGGCAGGCGCGGGAGAAGCGCAGCACTCGGGTCCCGGAATCGTCATCGCGGCCCTGAGCCTGGCCGTCATGCCCGTCCTGTCCTGGGCCCAGCGCCGTGCCGGCCGCGAACTCGGCTCCCGGACGGCAGTGGCCGATTCGAAGCAGACCCTGCTGTGCACCCACCTCTCCGCCGTGCTGCTGGTTGGCCTGGTCCTGAACAGCGCCTTGGGCTGGTGGTGGGCGGACGCCGGGGCAGCACTGGTCATTGCGGCAATCGCCGTCCGTGAAGGCGTCAGCGCGTGGCGCGGGGACGCCTGCTGCGCGGTTCCGCACGCGGAGCAGGACCCGGCCGGCGACGACTGCTGCGGGCCGGCTCCGCAGTCCTTGGGCATGCCCACCATGAGGAAAGGCTGACCCGTGGGCAGCGGACACAGCCACTCCCACGGCGGAGCCGACCACCACGGCCAGCGCGGAAAGCTGCTGCTGGTTTTCGGCATAACGTTTACCGTGATGCTGGCCGAGATCCTCGGAACGGTCCTGACCGGGAGCCTGGCCCTGCTGGCGGACGCCGGGCACATGTTTACCGATTCCGCAGGGCTCCTCATTGCCGTGATTGCGGCATCCCTCGCCCTGAAGCCTGCCACCCACACCCGCACCTGGGGTTACAAGCGCGCCGAAATCATCGCCGCGGCCGGGCAGGCCGCATTGCTGCTGGGCGTGGGCGGATTCGTCATTGTGGAGGGCATCCGCCGGCTGTTTGCCCCTCCCGAGGTGGGCGGCTCCCTCATGCTGTGGTTCGGCGTCATCGGACTGGCCGGCAACGCGGTGGGGCTGTTGGTGCTCGCCTCCGGCCGTCACCACAACTTCAACATGAAGGCCGCGTTCCTCGAGGTGCTCAACGACGCCCTGGGTTCCATCGCGGTGATCGTGGCAGCACTGGTCATCGCCCTGACCGGCTGGACCCGGGCGGACGCCGTCGTGTCCCTGCTGATCGGTGCGCTGATCATCCCGCGCACCCTCAGCCTGCTCCGGGACACCGTGAACGTGCTGATGGAAAGTACTCCCCCGGGCCTGGACCTGGCCAAAGTACGGGAACACATCCTGGCCCTGCCGCACGTCATCGACGTCCACGACCTGCACGCTTCACTGGTGGCCTCGGGCGTTCCTGTGTTGTCCGCCCACGTCACCGTGCAGGATCAGTGCATGCGCGACGGGCACTCGGCAAGCATCCTGGCCGACCTGCAACGCTGCGTGGCCAAGGACTTCGACGTCAGCATCGAGCATTCCACCTTCCAGATCGAACCCGCTGCGCACCGCGACCAGGAAAGCATCCAGCACTGACGGCACAGGCCGCCTGCCGGCCGGGCCTTCGGCCGCCGGGAGCAGAGTGGCTCAGGCGGCCACCGGCTCCTTGGTGCGTTCCCGTGGTACCGGCTCGACGGCGGGTTCCAGCTTTGCGTTGGCCCACTGCCGGAGCGGCCGCTCCACAAAGCGGACCGACGCGTACGCCACCAGCACGGTGAGGACCGCGGTCAACGCGATCCGGAGGGGCAACGCCGGGATCAGCCGCATCAGCAACAGGTACACCGGCAAGTGCCAGAGGTACATCGCATACGACAGGTCGCGGCCGGGGTTGGCAAGCCACGGGTGGCTCAGGATCCGCGCCAGGAACCCTGCCGGCTCGAGCACCAAGGCTCCTATCAGCACCGCTGACAACAGGGCGAGCACCGCGGGCCCGGCAGCCCAGAAAACCGTGAACCACACGCCAGGTCTGTCAGGTTCCCGGAACAGGAACAGGGCGGCCGCCAGAGTAATGGCCGCCAGCGGGGCTCCCCAGCGGGCCACGGACACCAACCCACCGTGCAGCCGGGAGCCGGTCCGCACGGAGGTGAACAACAGGGCCAGTGCGCAGCCAATCAGCAGCTCGTCGGCGCGGGTATCCGGGCCGTTGTAGATCCGGGCCAGCGGCTGGCCCTCGGTGACCAGCAGGATCCGGTTCAGCAGGAACGCGCCGGCCACCGCCAGCGTGGCGAAGGCGACGGTGCGGACCTTCCACAACCGGAGCATCACCAGCAGCAGGAGCGGCCACACCAGGTAGAACTGCTCCTCGACGGCCAGGGTCCAGGTGGGGCCCAGCGTTTCCCCGGCGATGGAGTCGCCGAACACGCCAAAGTGCGCCAGGTTCATCACGTAGGCCGCGGCCGGCAGGACGAACCCCGCCTGTCCGCCCCAGCCCGAGGCCGGGAACAGGAGGCCTGCTACGAGGATCACTGCGCAGAGCGCCAGCAACGCCGGCCAGAGCCGGGCCAGGCGCTTGGCGTAGAAGATGCCCAGGTGGAGGCGGCCGGTGGTGCTCCACTCCTTCATGATCAGCAGCGTGATCACGAAGCCGCTGAGCGTGAAGAAGACGTCGACGCCGATGGATCCCCCGGGGACAAGATCGGTGGCCGTGTGAAAAAAGAACACTCCCGCCACGGCGATGGTGCGGAGCCCGTCCAGGGCATGCTTGCGCCCGGCGATGAGCCCCGTTCCGGGCAAGGCCGGGCGCTCCGCGGCTGACAAAATTCCACTGCTTGACCTAAAAACCACTAAGCAAGCATATATAACGTTTCCATAACTGCCCTGTGTGGAAGCTGGGCGGACGCTGAAAACGGGGCCCAACATCGTGGCTTGTGGCCGGCCGGCGCGCCTTCTACATTGAACACATGGTGGACCAGGACATGGCAGAAGATTTCGAGCGGCTCGTCGAACTGATCGGCGGCACGGAAGACATCAAATCCGTGTTGGACGCCATCACCACGTTTGCGGCGGCCACCATGACGGACACCACCGGCACGCCTATTGAATGCGCCGTGACCCTGCGCCGCCGCAAGCACACGGCCACCATTGGCGGCAGCAGCGATACTGCGGTGGTGCTGGACAGGATCGAGCAGACGCTGGGAGACGGGCCCTGCGTCGACGCGCTGGAGACCGGCGTCCCCGTCCTGCTGGGTGACGTGGACTCCGACCCCCGGTGGCCCGAGTACCGCCAGGCCCTCGCAGCCGCGGGCATCGCCAGCGCGCTGGGGGTGCCCATGAAACTGCAGGACGACGCCGGGGCCGTCCTGGATTTTTTCGCACCCGCCAGCGGGGTCTTCAGCGAGCGGGCGGTGTCCGAGGCGGTACGGTTTGCGGACATGGCGGGCATGGCCCTGCGCCTGGCCATCCGGATAGCGTCCGCGGACCAGCGTGCCGAGCACCTGAAGGCCGCGATGGACACCAGGACCGCGATTGACGTGGCCTGCGGGATCATCATGGCGCAAAACCAGTGCAGCAAGGACCAGGCGTTTGAAGTACTCCGCCGGGCCTCCAACACGCGGAACCAAAAGCTCAACGATCTTGCCCAGTCGCTGGTGGACCGGTTCACGGGCTCCCAGCCCACAGCCGCCTACTTCGAGGATTGAGGTTGCACGCCGGCGGCGTTCCCCGCCGGCCCGGGAGCCAGCGACGCTGCTGACTCCCGGAGTGTACGGCGTGGATGTGGCCCACCCCCGAATCATGGATTTCCCTTGGGCCACATCCGCGCCAGCTAGGGGGGAGGCGGATGCACGCCCGGAAGGGGCTCGGGTGTTGTGGGGAGAGCGGTCACGGATATCCTCAGACGGTGCGTTGCTGGCCGTCTGCCTGACCTTGGGCCAGCCTACAAGCACCTGCCTTCCGGCAACAGCGTGCAAGCGCACAATTTTCTGTCAAGATCATGCAAGGATTCAGCGGGCTGGACCCAACCACTCCGCCATCGCTTCCGGCAGGCCCGACGCCGAGTGCCCGCCGGCCCAGGCCACGTAGCCGTCGGGACGCACCAGCACTGCCGTTGGTGCAGGCACCACGCCCAGCACCGGAAGCTCCCACGCGCCGTCGTACGTCCCGGAAACCTGCCGCACCCGCCCAGTCCACGCGCCCGCGTCCAGGCCGGGACCGCCCAGTTCCAGCAGCACCGGCCGCGCCTGGTGCAACAGCTCATAAATCCGCACGGATCCCCCAACGGTGGCGATATCCAGGTCGGGCATCCGGCGTCCCACGAGGGGGTGGCCCGTGCCAGGACCGTAGGCGACGTCGAGGCCGGTGACCAGTGCCGTCACCGGATCGGCGGCGCCCTCGCGGCGGAGGACCTCATCCAGCAGGTCCCGCAGCGCCTCCTGCCGGGGATCGGCCTTCTGGAACAGGGACTGCGCCATGGTGTATTTGAGCGCGCGGGCGCCTGCCGGGTGGCGTTCGGCATGGTAGGTGTCCAGCAGGTGGTCCCCGGATATTCCGCGGACCACCTGCGCCAGCTTCCAACCGAGGTTCACGGCATCCTGGAGGCCCAGGCCAATGCCCTGCCCGCCGGTCGGGGAATGGACGTGGGCGGCGTCGCCGGCCAACAGGACGCGGCCCTTCCGATAGGACTCCGCCTGCCGGGTGGCGTCCGTGAAACGCGAGAGCCAGGCAGGGCTGTGCACGCCGAAGTCCGTGCCGAACACATCGGTCAAGGCGCGGCGCAGGTCCTCCAGCGTGGGCTCGGTGGCGGGACCCAGCTCCGCTTCTGTCACCACCACCCGGACCATGCCGTCCCCCATCGGGTACAGCCCGTGGATGCCGCGGGCATCGACTGTGCCCTGCTGCACGGGTTCGCCGGCCACCTTCACCTCCGCGATGAGGCTGCTGCGGGTGGCGTCCGGGCCGGGGAAGTTGATCCCCGCCGAGCGCCGCACCACGCTGCGTCCGCCGTCGGTGCCCACCACAAACCTGGCCCGCACTGGTCCGCCGCCGGCGAGCTGCACGTCGGCGCCGTCGTCGTCCGCAACCACGCCGGTGACCTCCACGCCCCGCCGGACCTGCACGCCCAGCTCCTCTGCCCAGCCCAGCAGCAGCCGCTCGATGTGGTTCTGGAACAGGGCCAGCGTGTACGGGTGGCGCGTGGGCAGGCCGGCCAGGTCCAGCTGGGTGGCGCCAAACGTTGCCGCCTGAACGGTCTTGCCCTCGGCGAGGAACCGCTCCGCGATGCCGCGCTGGTCCAGCAGTTCAATGGTTCGCGCGTGGATTCCACCGCCGCGGGAGCCGGCCAGCTCCTGGGACGGCCGCCGCTCCAGCACCAGCGCCTCCACGCCCGCCAGGCGCAATTCCGCCGCGAGCATCAACCCCGTGGGCCCGCTCCCCGCTATCACCACATCATGCATGTTGTCCCCGCCCGTTCCTGCACCCGCCAGCCGGGATGCGGCACCCAGTATGCGTCAGCCCGGGGGCCTTGCGGCAAGCCCCCCGGAGCGCGGTACCTTGGAAATACAGGGACGACTGCCGCCTCTAAAGCAGGCGTGCCGCCTTCTCCAGGTTGGGGGTCCCTGAGAAGGCGGCACTGCGTCCAAAGTACTTGCCGGCGCCTGCGGCACAGCCCGCCAACTGCTCTTTCGGCCAAAACTTTAACGATTCCTTTACGCCGGGCGGAACGGCCGGCCCCAGTATGCGCGTGCGTCATCTGCCGGTGGGCACTCCGTTTACGCCGATTCACCCGCGCCATTACACCTGTCAAGACTGTTTGCGTTACACCGATCCTCCGTACGCTGTGGCGTAGGCCGCACAGCGGCCATGGACGCCACACAGCGCCGTTCCGGTGCTGCACACAGGGCATAGCCCCGACTTTGCATGGCGAACGGTCTCCTCCCCGTCTTGGTGGTGCGCCAACCACATTGCTCAATTCAGGCAAAAATGGAGAAACCAAAAATGAGGAAAATACTAGTGCGCCTGCTTCTGGCGACGCTCTTGGCAGCGATGGCGCTGCTGGCTCCACAAGCGGTCCAGGCCGCCCCGCCGGTCCCGGCGTATCCTTCGTGCCCCGGTTTTGACGTCACGCTCAGTTCGACCGGTGGGACACAGGACGTCCGCATGACACGAATCAAAGACGGAATCATCTACACCGTCGTCGCCGGCCGTGGAACAACCATCACGGTGACCAATGCCGAATCCGGAAAGTCAGTAACGTTCGGCACGAAGGGTTCGGTCACCAGGAGCGCCACGGACATCGCCACCGGCGACATTACGTGGTCGCTGTCCGGCGCAAACCTGGTCCTGTTGTTCGACAAGGTTGACCTCGGCGGACCGTCCACCATCCTGTACACCGGTGTGGTCAAGTACACCACTGACAGCAACTACACCCTGACCCAGCCCTTCCAGCAGCAGTCAGGCACGCAGCGGAACATCTGCGCTGAGCTGGGCTAGGCGGACACTCGTCCGGGCGGCGGCATAAACTCCGCTGCCCGGGCGAACTTTTTTGAGAGCGTTGTCGATCCGGGCTTCCCCTGCGCGTCGTATGGGTAGGGGCTCCAACAGTGGGCTCTTATTAACAAGCGAAGGGAGTTCAAAATGTCCAAGTATCTGATCCTGATTTACCAGGACGAAGCGGTGACCAGGCAGGCCGAAGGCGAGTCGATCAGCGCCAACTACCAGGAGTTCATGGAACGCCGCGGAGCGTCCCTGATCAGCGGCGCCGCCCTCCACCCGTCCTCCACGGCGACATCCATCCGCCGCGACGGGGCTGGCGGGTTCGTGGTGACGGACGGCCCCTTTGCCGAGTCGAAGGAGACCCTGGGCGGCTACTACCTGGTGGAGGCGGCCGACCTCGACGAGGCGCTCCAGATCGGCAAGGAGGTGCCCGCCGGCGTCGGGGTTGAGGTGTGGCCGGTCCGGGTGGTCAGCTGATGGCGCGGGCCGCCGGCTCGGAGGTTGCTGCCGCGGTTGCCGATGCGCACCGCCGGGAGTGGGCGTTCGTGCTGGCGGCCACGGTGCGGGTTGCCGGGGACATTGACGCCGCTGAGGAAGCCGTCCAGGACGCGTACGCCAGCGCCTTGTCCACGTGGGGCGGGAACGGCATCCCGAGCAATCCCGGGGCTTGGCTGACGGTGACGGCACGACGACGGGCCTTGGATATGCGGCGCCGTGCGGCAACGGCGCAACGGGCTCTGCCCAAGCTCCTTGGCCGTGAGGACGACGACGGCGGGTTCACAGATGGGGACGATATTCCGGATGACCGGCTGAGGCTGATTTTTACCTGTTGCCACCCTGCCCTTCCCTTTGAGGCACGGGTGGCCCTGACGCTGCGGCTGCTCTGCGGACTGTCCACGGCCGAGGTGGCGCGGGCGTTCCTGGTCCCCGAGGCCACCATGGCGGCCCGCATCACCCGGGCGAAGAAGAAGATCACGGCCGCTCACATCCCCTACCGGGTGCCGTCGGCGGACGAGCTGCACGAGAGGGTGGACGGAGTCCTGTCGGTGGTGTACCTCGTGTACACCACCGGGCACACGGCGCCGTCAGGAGCCGACCTGATGCACCGGGACCTTGCCGAGCGCGGCGCGGAGCTTGCCCGGCTGCTGCGTGAACTGCTTCCTGCCGACCCCGATGTGGCCGGGCTCCTGGCCCTGGTCCTGCTGACAGAGGCGCGGCGGGATGCCCGGATGGACGGGAACCGGGACCTCGTCCTGTTGGAGAACCAGGACCGGTCCAAGTGGGACCGGCACGCCGTCACGGAAGGAGTGGCGCTCCTGCGCGAGGCGCTGGCGTCCCGGCCGCCCGGCCGCTTTGCCCTCATGGCAGCCATCGCTGCCGTCCATGACGAGAGCGGGTCCTGGTCCGGCACCGACTGGCAGGAGATCCTTGGCCTTTACGACCTGCTGATGGAGCGGTGGCCCTCCCCCGTGGTCCGGCTCAACCGGGCCATCGCCCTGGGCTTCGCGGTGGGGCCGTCCGAGGGGCTGGCAGAACTCGATGCGCTTGGCGCCGAGCCGCAGCTTGCCAGGTACCCGTACCTGGCTGCGGCGCGCGGTGACTTCCTGGTCCGGCTGGGCCGGCCGGATGAGGCGCGGGTGACGTTCGAGGAGGCATTGATCCTGACGGACAACGAAGCCGAGCAGCGTTTCCTCCGTGCCCGCCTGTCCGGCCTGGCCGGCTGACACCGCCGGTTGCCGGTTCGCCGTGGCCCGAGGCAAAGGGAAAGCCCCTCTTAGGAGGGGCTTTCAACGTAGTGGTTGTCACTTGGCTTCCGATAGTGGTCGGTGTTGATGCACTCCCCCTTCCCGGATGCCCCCGGGCGCCCATCCGGACTATGACCTAAATCACTTTAGAGACCTCCGGCTAGGGCGTAAAGACCCTAATCGAAAAAAGGCACGGCGTTCGACGGCGGGGCGCGGCCGGCGTCTGACATCGCAGCGACCGGTGCCCAAGCCAGCGACCGGGCATTATGCTTCTGACGGAGGGCAGAACTGTGAACAAAAACCGGCTTGAGGCGTTCAGCGATGGCGTGCTGGCAATCATCATCACCATTATGGTGCTGGAGCTGCGAGTACCTGAGGAGCCCACCTGGCATGGCGTCGCCGGGGTGCTGCCCACCTTGCTCAGCTACCTGCTCAGCTTCGTCTATGTGGGGATCTACTGGAACAACCACCACCACCTGATCCAGATTGCGGACCGCGTCAACGGTGCCATCCTCTGGGCCAACCTGCACCTGCTGTTCTGGCTGTCCCTGTTCCCCTTCACCACCCGGTGGATGGATGAGTCCGGGTTCGTGGAGGTGCCGGTGCTGGTCTACGGCATCAACCTTCTCGCCGCAGCCATCGCTTTCTACATCCTGGAGCAGGCACTCATCCGCGAACAGGGCAAAACCGGGGCCGTCGCCCAGGCCCTGGGGCGCGACTGGAAAGGCAAGGCATCGCCACTGATCTACCTCGTGGGCATAGCGCTGGCGCTCGCCCAGCCGCTCCTGGGCATCGCCGTCTACACTGTGGTGGCCCTCATCTGGCTGGTCCCCGACCGGCGGGTGGAGCACTTCGTGTACCGCGCCCACCAGCCCGGCGACGCCAACGGCCAGGACCTCCCCGGCCACACCACGCCCTAGGTTTCCTTTCGGCGGGACCTATTCCTCTGGTCCGGGACCATCCCCGGAGATGCACTGGTACCAGCAGGTGCCAGTGCATCCCGCCCGAAAGGAAACGCAGAATGGCCAAGGACACCGCGCTGACCGCCGAGGGGACTCCCGAAGCAGCCCCGGGGTCACGATGGGAAGCCGTGGCAACGTGACAGCCGCGAAACACAATCCGTCCGCCGTGGCAGCAATCAAGGCGGTCCACACTCTCGCGTGGCTGTCGATTGAACTGTGCGTCGTCTACGTGCTCGTCACCGGCTTGGCCGGGCGGACCGACAAGCGCGTCGGCATGGCGGCGGCAGTGGTCACCGCCGAAACCCTGGTATTTGCCGCCAACGGTTTCCATTGCCCCCTCACCGGCCTCGCGAAACGGTACGGCGCCGAAACCGGCTCGGTCACGGACATCTACCTGCCAAAATGGTTCGCCCACAACCTTCCGGCCATCCACACTCCCCTGCTGGTGCTGATGGCCTACCTCCACATAAGGAACATCCGCCGAGGGCTGGCCGGCTAAGGGCCAACCTACCGGCGGCGCTCGTCGAACGTGGAGGAGCTCAGATGTCCGCCAGCAAGGACGTGGGGTTTTCGATGGCGTCCGCCACGAAGCGGAGGAAGCCGCCGGCGGTGCCGCCGTCGCACACCCGGTGGTCGAAGGTGAGGGTGAGCTCGGTGACCTTACGGACAGCGAGCTCGCCGTTGACCACCCAGGGCTTGTCGATGATGCGGCCCACCCCGAGGATGCCCACCTCCGGGTGGTTGATGATCGCAGCGGATCCGTCCACGCCGAACACGCCGTAGTTGTTCAGGGTGAAGGTGCCGCTGCCGAGTTCGGAGGGTGTCGCCTTGCCGTCCCGGGCCACCTGCGTGAGGCGGCGGATTTCCGCGTCCAGTTCCCGGGCGCTGAGTTTCTCGGCGCCGCGCACGGAAGGCACCACCAGGCCACGCTCGGTCTGGGCCGCGAAGCCGAGGTTGATCCCGTCGAACGAGACGATCTCCTGCGAGCCGTCCTCCGCCGTTTCGATCCGCGTGTTCAGTTCCGGGTACTTCTTCAGCCCGGCGGTGACGAACCGGGCGATGAAGGCGAGCAGGCCCGGAGCTTCCCCACCCTTGGCTTTGAGTCCTTCCCGCAGCTCCATTAACGCCGTGGCATCCACATCCACCCACACGGTCGCTTCCGGGATTTCCGAGCGGCTGCGCGCCATGTTCGCGGCCACTGCCTTCCGGACACCGCGGACAGGAGTGCGGGCGGAGACGGCAAGACCCGTACGGGGGTCTGCGGTTTTGGTTTCGACAGGCTCAACCACCGGGGTGCGCTTGGTTTCCGCCTGCTCGACCGCAGGGGCGGAGATGGCCGCTTCGACGTCGCGGCGCATGATGAGGCCACTGTCGCCGGAGCCTTGGAGGCCGCCGAGATCGACGCCGTGCTCCCGGGCCATGCGCCGGACCAGCGGTGAAATCACCGCGCCGAGCCTGCCGGGGACGCGGGTGCGCAGGAGGCTGAGGTCATCCTCGGTGGTGTTGACAGGCTTGGTTTCGACAGGCTCAACCACCGAGAGCGAGGCTTTGGGAGCACGGGTGCGCCGGGCAACGCCGTGACCGCCGGGAGTGCCGTAACCAATCAGGACATTCCCTGAGCCGGCCTTCTCCTCTTCACGATAGGCCTCGGCCGCCGCGCTGGCCGGTTTCGGCTCGGCAAGCTCGGTCTCGGTGGGCTGAACTACCGGCTGGTCCGGCGAAGGGGCGGGGGCGGCGTCATCCGCGTCAGCCCCACCGGCGACACCAGTAGAGAGCGGCGTCACCGAGATCAGCGGCTTGCCCACATCCAGGGTCTCCCCCGGCTTCCCATGCAGCTCGGCGACGATCCCCGCGTACGGGGACGGGACCTCGACGGCGGACTTGGCGGTTTCCACCTCGGCGATCGGCTGGTCAACAACAATCGTGTCCCCCACCGAAACGTGCCAGGCAACGAGTTCGGCTTCGGTCAGGCCTTCGCCCAGGTCCGGCAACAAAAACACACGTGCTTGGCTCATGGTCAGTTCTCCCACTGAAGGTCGTCGACGGCGTCGAGGATGCGGTCCACGCCGGGCAGGTAGTACTTCTCGAGTTTGGGCGCGGGGTACGGGACGTCGAACCCGGTGACCCGGCGGATGGGGGCGGCCAGGTAGTGGAAGCAGCGTTCCTGGACCCGGGCCACGATCTCGGAGGACACGGACGCGAAGCCGTGTGCCTCGGCGATCACCACGGCCCGGCCGGTCTTGCGGACGGACTCACACACGGTGGCGTCGTCGAACGGCACGATGGTCCGCACGTCGATGACTTCCAGCGAGCGCCCTTCCAGCGCGGCCGCTTCGGCGGCGGCGAGCGCGGTGGGGACGGACGGGCCGTAGGCAATGAGCGTGGCGTCCGTGCCGGGACGGGCGACGGCGGCCCGGCCTTCGGAGGTGTGTCCCGTCGTCGTGCCTTCCGCATGAAGGCGCCGCAGCTCACCCAAGTCCACCTGGTCCTTGGTCCAGTACATCTTCTTGGGTTCCATGAAGATGACGGGGTCGTCGGAGTCGATGGCTTCGCGGAGCATCCGGTAGCCGTCCGCCACGGTGGCGGGGGTGTACACCTTCAGGCCGGCGGTGTGGGCGTAGTAGGACTCGGAGGAATCGCAGTGGTGTTCCACTCCGCCGATGCCGCCGCCGTACGGGATGCGGATGACCAGGGGCAGTTTCACGGCTCCCTTGGTGCGGTTGTGCATCTTGGCTACGTGGCTGACAATCTGCTCGAACGCGGGGTACGCGAACGCGTCGAACTGCATCTCGATCACCGGGCGCATCCCGTTGATCGCCATGCCGACGGCCATGCCCACAATGCCGGATTCGGCCAGCGGAGTGTCGAAGCAGCGCTGTTCGCCGAACGTGGCGGTGAGGCCGTCGGTGATGCGGAAGACGCCGCCCAGCATGCCCACGTCCTCGCCGAAGACCAGGACGGAGGAGTCGGCGTGCATGGCGTCGGCGAGCGCCGTGTTCAGGGCTTTGGCCATGGTGACCGGCTGCGGGCCGGCGGCTTCGGCGGACGCCGCCGCGGAGGCTGCGGCCCGGGCGGTGGCGGCGGAAACGTTGCCGTTGGCCTCGGATGAGGTGGTGATGGTGGGGCTCACTTGCCGGCCTCCTGTGAATCAGTAGCTGCTGCGTCGCGGGCGAGTTCGTCGGCGAGCATGGCGGATTCTTCCGCCAGCTGCGGTGTCTGCCGGTCGAAAACGTGGCGGAACAGTTCCTGCGGGTCGACGGGAACGTCCTCGCTGAGGCCTTCGCGGAGCTGCGCGGCAACGGCCTCGGCGTGTTCACGGATGCGGGCCTCGCCGTCGTCGTCCAACAACCCGCGGTCCGTGAGGTACGTGCGCATCCTGTTGACCGGGTCCTTGGCCCGCCACTCGGCAACCTCGCTGTTTTCGCGGTAGCGGGTGTCGTCGTCGGCGTTCGTGTGGGCCTGCATGCGGTACGTGTTCGCTTCCACCAGCAGCGGGCCGGAGCCTTCACGGGCGAGCTTGACGGCGCGGTCCAGGACGGCGAGGAGCGCCACGACGTCGTTTCCGTCCACGCGCTCGCCGGCCATGCCGTAGCCCACGGCCTTGTGCGCGAGCGACGGCGCCACGGACTGGTGCGCCAGCGGCACCGAGATGGCGTACTTGTTGTTCTGGACGAAGAAGATCACCGGCAGGTGGAAGACGGCGGCGAAGTTGAGGGCCTCATGGAAGTCGCCTTCGCTGGTGGCTCCGTCGCCGCACATGGCCAGGACCACGGTGTCCTCGCCGCGGAGCTTGGCGGCGTGGGCCACCCCGACGGCGTGAAGCAGCTGGGTGGTCAGCGGGGTGCACTGGATGCCCACCTTGTTTTCGAGGGGGTCGTAACCGCCGTGCCAGTCGCCGCGGAAAATGGTCATCACCTGCACCGGGTCCACGCCCCGGGTCATGACGGCCACGGCGTCGCGGTAGGTGGGGAACATCCAGTCGGCGTCGGACAGGCACAGGGCGGCGGCAACCTGGCAGGCTTCCTGCCCGTGGCTGGAGGGGTAGACGGCCATCCGGCCCTGGCGGACCAAGGCGGAGTTCTGGTCGTTGACGCGGCGGCCGACGACGAGTTGCTCGTAGGCTGCCAGCAGTTCCTTGTCGCCGGGCACGGGGTATTCGTGGCCGGGCTGGGTGCCCTGCTCACCTTCGGGGATGAGCCGGCCGTCCGGGTCCACCATCTGGATCTGGTGCCGGGCGGGGAGCATGTAGTCCTCCACCGTGATGCCGAACTTCTTCACAGCTTCGGTCAGCGCGTTTCCTGCTGGCTCGGTGCTGGTGGTGTCCGGCGCGGTGTGGTCTGCGGAGATCGTCATTGGTCCGTCCTTCGGTTGCCACTATTCGCTCCCAGTATGGTCCCGCAGCAGGTTTCGTATCTACCGGGTGGGCAAATCGTGGAGAAGCTGCTTCAAAGTGCCTACTATGGGAGACGATTTGTAACTGTGACGTGGATTACCGACAGGAGTCGTGGACAAAATGCCGGGCAAGGATGCTGCAGCCGAGGTCCCGCTGGACGACATTGACCGCCGGATCATCAGTGAGCTCACCCGGGACGGACGGATGTCCGTGACCCAGGTGGCGGAAAACGTGCACATCTCCCGGGCACATGCCTACTCGCGGATCGCCCGGCTGACCGGCGACGGGGTGCTGACCCGCTTCACCGCACTGGTAGACCCCATCAAGGCAGGGCTGAAGTCATCGGCCTATGTCACCCTCAAGCTGAAGCAGGACTCCTGGCGGGAACTTCGGGACCAGCTGGGCGCCATCCCGGAGGTGCACCATATCGCCCTGGTGGGCGGTGATTTCGACGTGATCCTCCTGGTCCGGGCCGTGGACAACATCGACCTTCGCCGGGTCATTTTCGATCAACTGCAGACCATGCCGGGCGTCCTGGATACGCAGACTTTCCTGGTGTTCGAGGACGTGGATACGCGGTAGAAGCGGGCTAATTCGCCGAGCATGTTCGTCGCCGGTGCCGGGACGTAATGCCGACGCGCACGTCAGGGCGCTGCCCACCCGCGCGAGTACTCGACCCCCGATCCAAGTAGCGGTCAACTCCAGTCGCTGGAAATTCGGGTACCACTACGTGTTGTTGCGCCCTTTTGCGTTCGCAAATATTGGGTCATCGATCCACCGGAAGGCACCTCGATGGAGCCACCTATGGGGGAACGGGTTCTCAATCACACACACAAGGAGTCTTTCCATGCGCCCAATGACCAAGAAGAACAAGATCGCCGCAGCTGCCGCTTCCATCGCCCTGGTGGCCGTTGGTGGCGGTGCCGCGTATGCCTACTGGAGCACCACGGGCGGTGGTAACGGCTCCGCGGTAGCCTCCTCCGGCACCAGCCCCGTCACCATCAACGTGACCGTGGCGCCGGGCGTTGCCCCAGGCACGCCCCAGGCCATCACCTACACAGCCACCAACCCGAACAGCAGCAGCACGACGGTGACGCTGGCCACCCCGGTAGTCACCACCAACAAGTCCGGCTGCCTGCCCGATTGGTTCTCCGCCACTGCGCCGACCGGCACCACAACCGTCCTCGCCGGTGCAACCACGGCGTTGGGCGGCGGAACGCTGACCCTCAACGATGACCCGGCCACCAACCAGGATGCCTGCAAGGGCGCAACCATCACCGTGACCGTCGGCAGCAACTAACCAACAGCTGGCCGGGGGCGGCGCAATCCGCCCCCGGCTTGCCGTCGTCTGCACCAAGGAACAAGGGGGGCACAAGGTGCACAAGCAGGACGGGCCATCGCGGCACGGCACACGGAACGGCATCAAGGCGGCGTTCATCGCGTTGTTGTTGCTGCTGGCAAGTGCGGGGGCGCTGATCGCGGCATCGAACAATCCAAAGCCGGGCATCACTGTGCAGGTCTCCCCTGCCAGCCAGTCCGTCCAGCAGGGCCAGCCGGCAACCTACACGGTGACGGTGACGTCCACCGGAGGCTTCAGCGGAGCCGTCAACCTGGCCACCGCGGGACTCCCGGCCGGCGCGGCAGGCGCCTTCACGCCGTCGTCCGTCACCCTGACCTCCGGCAGCACGGCGACCGCAACGTTGAACGCCACCACCGGCGCCAGCACTCCGGCCGGGACCAATGCCCTGACCATTACCGGTACCAGCGGCAAGGTGTCCGGCAGCGTGGACGCCAGCCTCACCGTGAACTACAAGATGTCCACCGCGCTCTCGGTGGCCGCCACACCGGATTCCGTCACCGTCCCGCCCGGGGCAACCGCCGTCTACACGCTGCAGTTGGCCCGCAACAACTTCCCCGCCGCAGTATCCTTCAGCGTCCAGGGCGGACTGCCCGCCGGCGCCACGGCAACGTTCTCTCCCAGCCCGACAACGGGAAATTCGAGCACCCTCCAGGTGGCAACCACGGCCGCCTCACCAACCGGCAGCTACAACCTGTACCTGGTGGGGACCGGAAAGGACGCCGCCGGGAATTCGCAGTACGCCTACGCGAATGTCCAACTGGTCCTGGATTCGACCATCAAGCAGTTCACCCTCTCCGGGAACGTGCCCGGGACACTGTCGCCCGGCACCTCGGCCGCACTGGACCTGCAGATCAGCAACCCGAACAACAAATCCGTTTCCCTGACCAACCTGTCCGTAGCTATCGCGGGGGTTACCAGGAGCGCGGATGCCACAGCGAGGAACCTTGCCTGCACGGCGGCCGATTTCGCCCTCACCCAGTACAGCGGCCCGTACCCCCTGGTGGCGCCGGCCGGCAGCAGTTCGCTGTCCGGTCTCCGCCTGGCACAGTCTGCGTGGCCGCGGGTGGGGATGCTGGACAGTTCCAGGAACCAGGACGGTTGCAAAGGCGCAACCCTCCAGCTGACGTACTCGGGATCAGGACAGGGGAACTGAGATGACCAGCATCCACAGGCATCGCGGCATCAAGGCCGCGGCCCTCGCCGGGCTCCTGGCCACTGCCGGCGCCGGTACCGCCTACGCCTACTGGTCCGCGGCAGGCGGAGGCTCCGGGTCCGCCGCGGCCGGCACCATGCAGGCAGTCACAGTCGACGCCCTGGTGGCCGGCGACAACCCGAAGACGGCCCTCATCCCGGGCGGCAGCGCCGACGTCGTGCTCCGCCTGACCAATCCCAACCCGTATTCGGTGCAGGTTTACGGCGTCACGGCGAACGGCCCCGCCGCCGCTGATGCCGCGCATCCGGGCTGCACCACCACCGGTGTCCGCTTCGCGGGTGCCGCACCGCTCGCTCCCGCAACGTACGTTGCCGCCAACTCATCAGCACTCATCACTCTCCCCGGAGCGGCCACCATGGACACCACTTCCCTCGCCGCCTGCCAGGGCGCAACCTTCAGCGTCCCCGTGACGGCGGAGGTGCGGAAATGAGGTTCCTCCTGCTGCGCCGCCCGTCCCGCCGGCTGCCTTGGATCGTTACCGCCCTGCTGCTCCTGCTGGGAACGGGCACCGCCGCCTACGCGTTTTGGGCCTCAAGCACCAGCAGCAGCAACGCGGCCGCCGCTGCAGACACGCTCTCACCAGGATCGAAGCCTGCGGTCACCGCCGCCGGCTCCGCATTAACGGTCACCTGGGCCGGCGGCACCACTGTGAACGGTCGGGCCGCCACCGGCTACACCGTTGCACGCTATTCGGCGGCCACCGGCGGCACGGCTACCCCTGCCACGGGCGGCTGTGCCGGGACCGTCACCACGCTTACCTGCACGGAACTGTCTGTGCCCGGCGGCATCTGGTACTACACGGTGACGCCTGCGATTGCCCTGTGGACCGGCGCCGAGAGCCCGAGGAGCAACGGCACCAGCAGTGACTCCACCGCACCGGTGGCCACCGTTTCCGGGATCTCGCCCACGCCCAACGCGGCCGGGTGGAACAACACAAGCCCTGTCAGCGTGACGGTCACTGCGGATGACGGTCCGGCCGGGTCCGGCGTCGCCTCCATTTCCTATGCGCTCGACGGCGGCGCGCAGCAGACAGTCAGCGGCGCTGTGGCCAATGTCCCCGTCAGCGGCGACGGGACCCACACGCTCACATACTTCGCCACGGACAACGTGGGCAATGCCGGGTCCGCGAAGAGCCAGACGGTGCGGATCGACACCCAGGCACCGGCCGCGCCGGCGTTCACCCCTCCGGCGTACGTGAATGCCGGCAACGTTGGAGCCGTGCCGCTGACAGGCACCGCTGAGGCGGGGTCCAAGGTGACGCTTGTTGCCAGCGATCCGGGTTCCGCGCATTCCATTTCGGCCACGGTGACGGCATCGGGGACGGGTACTTGGTCTGCAACTTTGGACTTGTCCAGCCTGAACCAGGGCACCGTCACCTACTCGGCCACCGCCACGGACGCCGCGGGCAATACCAGCCCGGCCAAGACGGCTACTGCCACGAAGGACACGGTGGCTCCGGCCGCAGCGCAGTTCTCGAGCGTGCCGCAATACGTGAACAGTGCCGGGGTTGGTTCGGTTCCCATTTCCGGCACCGCTGAAACCGGCGCGGTGGTGACCGTTTCGGCGATGAGCCCGGGTTCAGCCGCAGCGGTTACCGGCACGGCGACTGCCACCGCTTCAGGCTGGGCGGTGAATCTCAACCTCACCTCCCTGAGAGACGGGGCGGTGACGTACACGGTCACCGTGGCGGACTCCGCGGGCAACACCAGCGCCCCTGCCACTACGACGGACACGAAGGACACCGTGGCACCCGTCCTGACCATCACGGCGCCGATGTACGTGAACCTCAGCAGCAACGTGGCGGCGGTCCCGGTCAGCGGAACCACCGAGGCGGGGACGGTCGTGAACGTGACGGTCAGGAACGGAGTCTCGCAAAGTGTCACCAAGCAGGTCACAGCCACCGGGACGGCCTGGTCCACCACCATGGACCTGTCCACCCTGACCGACGGCACCCTGACTTACACGGCGGCTGCAACTGATGCTGCAGGAAACCCCGGGACAGCCACTGCTTCCGGCATTACCGCGAAGGACATGGTGGCTCCGACGGTTACCGCGGTCACGCTGGTGAACAGCGGGGGCACGTTGGGCAAGGTGGAACAAGGGGACTCGCTGACAATCCAGTTCTCCGAACAGATCGACGCAACGAAGATCTGCTCTAACTGGACCAACAGCGGAACTCAGACTCTGAGCGGCAACAACAACGTCACCGTGAACATCAGCACTGCCAACCTACTGACGGTGACCAGTACAAGTTGCACCTTGAACCTGGGCTCGATTGCCCTGGGATCCAACGCCAAGTACGCGTCAGCCGGCGCCCTCAGCTTCAGCGGCAATGGCAACGCGAGCAACATGAGCTCCGTAACCTGGGACGGTTCCAGCATCCTCACCATCAAACTGGGCAAGTCCGGCGGAGGGACCTCCGGGACCACCACCACCCCGGACGCTCCCACCTACACCCCCGGGACCGGCTTTGCCGACCCGGCGGGCAACCCGCTCGGTTCATTCGCACTCACGGCAACATCTCGTTTCTAGACCCGGCGCAGCGGCTCCCCTTCGATTCGTCGCCGGGGAGCCGCTGCGTGTTTCGAGATATGTGGAGCGCCGGTCACTTCCGGTGCCGCAGCGCCAATACTGGTTAACCCGTGCGTATTGATAAACACAGTGGTTCAATGGCGGTTGTGCCCCACAGCACAGTCAGGACCCCGAACACCAGGAGGACAGTATGGCTGGAATCAATGCGAAGTTCGACAAGGAATACCTCGACAAAGGCATCGACGACTTGGCTGCGGCGCCAGTCGAAGCACTGAAGGGCCTTTCCGAGGGCGACGCCCAAAAGCTCAAAGAGGCGCTGAACATCAAGACCGTCAAGGACTTGGGGACCAACAAGTTCTTCCTCTGGGCCCAGGCCGTCTCCAAGCTCGCGGAGTAGCGGGCACAGGCACAGAATCCGAAGGAAGCCCCTGGCGCACACATGCCAGGGGCTTCCTGCTGGTCAGGGGCACAAACACCAACGTTCAGCGGCCCAAGAATCTCCACAGCGGTTGCACAGCGGAGCCCTACATCGGGAACAGCCGGGGCCCGGATGCTTGATTCATCCCCCTCCAGCGGAGGGCCAACCCAGAAGGAGCCCCACATGAAGACCACCGTAAAGTCAGCGATCGCCAGCCTCGCCCTCGCAGCAGCCATCGGCGGAGGCGAAGCAGCGCGTCCGGCTAACAGCGGGCGCGCTGCTTCTCGACGCCGCAAAGGACCGGACCCAAGGACGCCTCCGGCAGAGCACGCCAAAGGAAACAGGTACTGATTGGCCAATTCTGCCGGTCAGCACAGAGTACCCGCCACAAAACATCGAGTACTTACTACTCATGACGGCCCAGGGATCCTGCCCATAGGCTCGGCAGACCGGCCACGACCTGTGTGCTGATAAACGCTGGGGTTTGTGCCCGGAACGCGACCGGATAAGAACTGCTGCCGGCCCACACTGACGTGGCCGGCTTTGGGGTAATCCGATCAAGCGCGGGAGAGCTGTGATGAAGATTAAGCGTTCTGTTAGTTGGCTGGCCCAGTTACTGGCACTGGCCGCCGTCCTTACCGCTACGGTGCTGGCCTCTCCAGCCAATGCGGCGGCGGACGGTACCTACGGGAATCCGAGTATCAACTATGCGGGTGCCGTGAATCCTCCCACCGCGGACAAGCCCCAGAGCAAGCTGTGGTGGAATGACGGTTCCTGGTGGGCCGACATGTGGACCACCGGCAGCGGCTGGCACATCTACCGCCTGGACCGCGGGACCGAGACCTGGGTGGACACCGGCCTGCTGAATGACAGCCGACCCAATACCCTGGCGGATACACTGTGGGACGGCACCCACTTGTACATTGCCTCCCACGTCGTAACGGTATCCACCGAGGCGGTACCGCAGGCCTCCGTTCCCAATAAGCCTGCCTACCTCTACCGGTACAGCTACGCCGGCGGCAAGTACACGCTGGACAGCGGGTTCCCGACAGTCATCGCTCCCAACAGCAGCGAGTCCATGACGATCGACCAGGACAGCACGGGCACCATGTGGGCCACCTGGACGGAGGTGGCAGGTGATCCAACCAACGGTTTCACCAGCACGGTGTACGTCAACAACTCAGCTCCCGGGGGAACCAGCTGGTCCACGCCGTTTGTGTTGCCCGTGGCCAATCCGCACCCGGCAGCCGATGACATTTCCTCGGTGGTCGCTTACGGGAACAAGAAGATCGGGGTGATGTGGACCGATCAGCTCACCGGGTCCGTCTGGTGGGCTACGCGTACCGACGGAACTGCTCCGGCAGCGTCGTCTTCATGGAAGGTGCAGTCGGCCGTCAAGGGCAACGGCCTGGCCGATGACCACCTGAACCTGAAGTCACTGCAGGCAGACTCGACCGGGCGCGTGTTCGCGGCAGTGAAGACCAGCCTCGACCAGGTTTCGTCCGATCCCAAGCTTCCACAACTCCTGATGCTCGTCTTCAAGCCGGGCACCGGGGCCTTCACGCAGACCACCATTGCCACCCTGGGCGATTGCGTGACGCGCCCGCAAGTGGTGCTGGACCCGGAAAACAACCTCGTGCATGTCTTTCAAACAGCACCGGCCGCCTCCGTCAGCGGATGCTCCTTCACAGGGGAAGCGGGCAGCATTTACGAAAAGACCGCGTCCATGGACAATCCAGTGTTCGGGGCAGGCCGCGGTACTCCCGTTATCCAGGACCCTACCTCCCCCAACATGAACAACGTGACCACGAGCAAGCAGCCGGTCACCAGTGCATCAGGCCTGGTAATCCTGGCCAGCGATGACGTGGCCAAACGTTACTGGTTCGCCGACAGGCCACTCACCGTTGCTCCTGCCCCCACTGTCCCCGGCGCGTTCGTCCCCGTTGCCCCCGCCCGGCTCCTGGACACGCGCAACACCGCACCTGTGGGCTCGTTCTCCTCGGTATCGTTCCAGGCCGCTGGTGTGGCAGGGGTACCCGCAAAAGTCTCGGCGGTGGTCTTCAACCTCACCGTGACCCGGCCGACGTCGTTCGGGCACATCATCGCGTACGCCTCCGGCACCCCGGTCCCGGTCACCTCCAACGAAAACTTCAACGCCGGAGACACCATTCCGAACAACGTCACCGTCCCCGTGGGGGCCGACGGCAAGGTCACCCTGCAGAACAATTCGCCCGGCACCACGGACCTGATCGCCGACATCGCCGGCTACTACATCGCTGGAAGTCCGACAGTTCCGGGTGCGTTCGTCCCCGTTGCCCCCACCCGGCTCCTGGACACCCGCAACACCGCTCCGGTGGGCTCGTTCTCCTCGGTATCGTTCCAGGCCGCTGGCGTGGCGGGGGTACCCGCAAAAGTCTCGGCGGTGGTCTTCAACCTCACCGTGACCCGGCCGACGTCTTATGGCCACATCATCGCCTACGCCTCCGGCACTCCGGTCCCGGTCACCTCCAACGAAAACTTCAACGCCGGAGACACCATTCCGAACAACGTCACCGTCCCCGTCGGGGCCGACGGCAAGATCACCCTGCAGAACAACTCACCCGGCACCACGGACCTGATCGCCGACATTGCCGGCTACTACATTGCCGGAACCCCGACAGTTCCGGGCGCGTTCGTACCCGTTGCCCCCACCCGGCTCCTGGACACCCGCAACACGGCACCCGCAGCTTCGTTCTCCCCGGTTTCCTTCCAAGCCTCGGGAGTTGCCGGGGTTCCCGCGAAAGTCTCGGCGATCGTCTTCAACCTCACGGTGACCCGCCCACAGTCCTACGGACACATCATTGCCTGGGCGTCCGGAACTCCAGTCCCGGTGACGTCCAACGTGAACTTCAGCGCCGGGCAGACCATCCCGAATAATGTCACCGTCCCCGTCGGGGCCGATAACAAGATCGCCCTGCAGAACAACTCACCCGGCACCACGGACCTGATCGCCGATATCTCGGGCTACTTCATCGCCGGGGCCACGCAGTAGGGCCGGCTGACCCGGGCGCGCAGTAACCCAACAGGAAACCCATTGAGCCCGGCACCCTTTTCACAAGGGTGCCGGGCTCAAAGGTGCAACCGGTCCGGTGGTCAGCCGGCGCTGGAGGTGGGCGCCGGAACAGGCGTGGAGCCAACCCCGGAATCAGCGGTGGGTACCGGCGTCCCATAGTCAACGGACGACGTCGGCTGCCCGCCTTCCACGTACTGGCCCGCCGGTGCCGTGGCCGCCCCGGTCCCTGCCGGCGCAGGTGCGGCGGTACCGGCGGGTGCTGTCGCGGGAACCGCAGCAGGGCTGTCCACCGCCGGGGCGGTGGGCCCCGTTGAGGGAACGCCGCTGGGGCCCGCGGACGCCGGGGACGTTGCCACCGAGGTCCCTCCGGCCACGGAATTGCCCTTGACGATGGACGTGATCTGGTCTTTGTATCCGGACAGCGTGGCTTGGATCTCGGAGAGCGGCACGTCCTGGAGGTGCCTCCCGTAGTCGGCGATCTGCGCCCACAATGCCTCGAGCTGCTGCTTGGCGGCCGCATCCAGCGGACCGTCGAGCGTGAGGACAAGCTGGCTGGCCAGTGCATAGGTCAGGCAGTCCAGGCAGTTGTAGTTGGCGGCCGCGGAGAGGTTCTGCGGCACGATGACATCGGCCTGCCCCACCACCAGCACCACCTGGAAACCCACGGCCACGGCCGCGCATCCGGTGCAGTTGGCGAAAGCGTAGGCCTCGTTGGTGCTGGTCACAGGCTCGCCGTCCTCGGCCCATACGAGCGCGAACGCCACGCTGTAGGCCACGGAGCCGTCGGTGGTGTTGACGGCGAGCGCCTGGTTTCCGTCGGCGGCCGGCGCGGCTGGCCGGTCGAACGGGAACACCCAGGACGGAGCGGATGCGGGCGAGGCACCGCCGGACGCAGTGGCGGACGTTGCACCCGCCGGGGAACCGCCAACGGGCACCAAAACCATGCTCAGCTGCGGGTTGTCCCGGGTGGGCTTGGCGACTCCAGCGGGCCACAACGCAAGGGTCCGTCCGGCACTGCCCTGCCGCAACGCCCCACTGTCGCGGACGGGAAGGATGGCCCGGGTGGCATCACCGAGCGTCCCGCGTTCGTACGCCTGGACCGGACGGTACGTCCCGCCGTCGGGCCACCACGCCCAGGCCAGCCCGGCGAGCAGGACGGCCACGGCACCCATGGCGATGGTCCGCTGGACCAGCTTGCCGCGGGTCTTCTGCCACAGCCCCGTCACCAGCTGCCGCAGCAGCCGCACCACGATGTACAGGACGCCCAGCACCGGCACCGCCACCACCACCATGGCCAGCGCCCGCACCGCCACGCCCGCGAAGTCACCGGCGGACAGGCTGGCAGCGAGCTGTTCCTGCTGCTTCCCCGCGCTGGCCCAGCCCGTGGCCAGCAGCCTGGGCAGGGACAGCACCATCATCACCATGCTGAAGAGCAGTACCGGCACGGTGACCAGGACCCAGGCGGTGACGACGGCGCGTGCCCAGGGCTTGAGCACCTTGCTTTCCGGGTTTCCCCACCGCCACGGCAGGATCCCCAGGAGGGTGGGTTTGATCCGTTGGAAGAGGTCCGGCACACCCGTGGCGTCGGCCAGGATGTGGTACCCGTCGTACTTCACCAGCGGGATCAGCTGGCGGACCATCTGCAGGATCTGGGTAACCACCACCAGCAGCAGCGCGTCGAAGCCGGTGGCCCACCACAGCCCCATGATGGCCACCGCCACGATCGCGTTGAAGTACAGGCCGCCGAGGTCGGTGCGGATCCTGCCGCCGCGGCCCAGCCGGTAGGAGTCGGTGACGTCGGTGAAGAATGCCGGCCACAAGAGATACAGCCCGGCCCCCATGGCGCCGGGGGTTGCGCCGCCCTTGCGGGTGGCGGCGGCGTGGCCGAATTCGTGGAAGCCGGCGGAGAGGATGGTGACGGCGAGGATCAGCAACAGGAGGGCGGGCTGGGCAAACGCCTCGTGGGTGGCCGAGCCCAGGCCCTTGACCATGAGCACCCACCAGCAGGCCGCCAGGAACGCCGCGGTCACGGCCACCACGATCAGCGGGTTGAACAGGACAGCGAACGGCGCGGTGATCCTGCGGGTCCGTTCGGGATCCGTCACGATGTAGCGGAACCGCAGGCCCAGCAGCGGGTTGGACTTCTTGACCTCGGGCTGGCTGCCGTCGGCAAGCCGGAGCAGGCCCATCGGGAGCAGCTGCGAATCCATCAGGGTGCGGACGTTCTCCGCGCTGACCAGCCGCCCGGATCCCTCGCTGGCGTGCCGGGCGATTTCGTCGAGGTCCCGGTTCCCGTCCGCCGCTTCCAGCACCAGGTACAGCAGCCGGGTGAGCTGGAGGGTCTGGCCGTCGCCGCGGCGCACCAGGGCGGGCGGCTCACGGTAGCCGGAGCCCTCAGCCGTGCCAAGCAGCTGCACGCCGTCGGCCAGGGCCGGAAGGTGGGCTCCCGCCGTCGTACGTCCTTGGCCCGGCGGTTCCTGGGCGAGGGAAACGCGTGACGACGGCGGGCCCGCCTCGGGAGGCGGGCCGCCGTGGGTTTGGGTCATCTTGGCTTACTGCTGCAGGTTGGACGTCTGGCCGGCGGTGGCGTTGGCCTCGCCGTCGATGTGCTGCGAAATGGTGGCGCTCTGGTCCGAGATGGCGTACGCCTGGCTGTCGATGGAACCGATGTTCGCGGCAACGGCCGCATCGATGGGTGCGGCGACGTTGGCGTTCGCGGCCACGGCACCGTTGATGGGGGCGGCGATGGCGGCGTCGGCGTCCAGGTTCACGTCCACGTTCAGCAGGTTGCCGTTCAGCGCGCCCGCTGCGTCGGTGACGCCACCGGTGCTTGTGGGGGCAGGTGCTGTTCCGGTGGTCCCATCCGTGGTTCCGGTGGTGCCAGCATCGGTGGTGCCTGTGCCCGTTTCGGTGGTGCCGTCGCCCTGGCCGATCACGCTGTCCTGGGCGGAGTCGGCATTGGCGTCGGCCACGATGCCTTGGTCAATCGCGGCGTCCTGGTTCGAGAGCGCCTGCGCGTCGGAGCCGAAGGAGAGAATGTTGGCCGAGGCTGCCGCGTCGATGGGGGCCGCCACGTTCGCGTTGGCGGCTACGGCCAGGTCGATGGGAGCCGCAGCGTTAATGCCCAGGTCCAGGTCCGCGTTCAGGTCCAGGACGGATGCCACTTCCTTGTCTGGCAGGGCGGTGGCCTGTTCAGACATCAGTTCTTCATCGGTGAGGGGACGCAGTTCGTTGTCCATGCTTGAGAGACCTCCGGTGCGGCGCGGGTGCTCTGCCCCCAGCGGGCAGCCCGCGCCCCACAATAGTAAGCATGGTTAGCAGTTTTGCGAAGCACTGACAGGGTCCCGGCGGCGGGGGCCGGCCTCAGCGGCTTCGTGGCCTACTTCTGCTCGGGGATCCAGGCAGGTGCTTCCGCTCCAGTGCCCGTGAGATTGTCGCAGCGCACGAGCTGGGACCCGATCCTTTCCAGCGGGCAGTCCACGTATGTAGTCAGTGGATTGTCCCCGGAGTCGGATGAATCGGCAGTTCCTCCTCCGGTGAGGAAGAGCGCAGGGAAAAGGGCGGCAATGACTAAGTTGTGTTGTGCGATCATGACGGTCTCCAAGTACGGCACGAACTGTAATGGGAGGCCAGCCCAAGAGAGTGGCGGGAAATGCCGGCGATTGGAGCACTTCGCCGCGACCTTGTTGCGCTGGCCCGGTGACTGCCGTGTGGCGTCCTGCGGCCTTGCTAGCCCAGCGCAGCGCAGACGTCCACGGCTTGCCCTGCGGTGCTGGTCAACGTGAACACGCCAGTGGCGGGATCGACCGTGTAAACGATGGTCCCGATGTATTGGGTGGTGGTTGGGCCAGCCGGAACGTCGGTGGGGAAGAGAATCAATCCGTTATGGCCACTTGCGCTGACGGTAAAGGAACCGTCAGCGTTGTACGTGGTCTTCGATACAGAGCCGCTCGTGTTGAAAGAAATGGACCGCCGGTTTGCCAGGTTTGTATAGGTAAGCAGGACGCCCTTTCCCGCCGTAATGGTACGGACCTTGCTTCCGTCCCTGTCGTAGAAGTCTTTTGTCTGCAAATTACCTCCGGAGCTCTGGAGTTGCAGGTCAAAGTTTGCACAGCCCAAACCTGCAGGCAGGATGAGGGAATCGTCCGCGCGGGCTGGTTGGGCCGTGGCAACCGCGGTGGCCGTCAGCAGCGCAACGAGCGCAAAGGGCTTGGCTCCATTTTTCATGATTCTTCTCTATTCAAAATTGGGTGCTGGTGCGATGCGTGTTCCCGGAAATGGAGTGTGCCTGCACGCTTCCGGGCAAGCCGTGCGACCGGACCTAGATCGCCGCCTCCCTGGGATGCAGGCGGCTCCAGTTCAATAAATGCAGGACAGTGAGGTAAGTTTCTGTGCCCGCTATGTCCAGCTTAGAAAAGTTTGCGGGCTGTTTCCCTAAGCAGTTCTACGTACTGGAAGGAACACCAAACAGGGGCTTAAATGGGTAGTATCGCGGCTGTTGTTGAGCGCCGCCTGGATCTAAGATTCTCGCGTGGTTCGCAATGATGCGCTTTACAAATTGTGGCTGGAGTTCTTGGGGGACGTCCTTCAGGGGCCACCGGCCGCGTCCACGCATTACGAGGCACAGCTTCTCAAGCTCATGGCCGAGTCGTTCAACGGTTCGTTTGCATCGCGGAACCACGTGAGCCCGGAGTGGGAGAACCATATCCTTTCCTGTTGGCCGCTCGACTACATTCCGAACGATCCTCCAGGCGGTTACGACTTCAGGCAACAACCGCTGCTTCGCTGGTTTGTGTTCACCGGGCAGACCGCGCCGCAGTCCTACGGCCGGGTCCCCGCCGCGTTGGCCAGCGACCACCAGAAAGGGGTTTGGGAAGACTTGTCCCGCCCCTGGGGCGTTAACCATCAGCTCTCCATACCGCTGCGACTCGGTGGCCCCGACCATAACGCCTACCTTGTCTCCCGGCCTGACAGTGACTTCACTGAACAGGAGATGGCGCTGGCCGGACTGCTGCAACCCGTGCTCACCGGGCTGTCCCTCCAACTGAGTGTTGCCGCGGCTCAGGCCAACCTGGTCCCGAAGAGCTCAGCACATGATTTGACGGGTCGTGAGCTGACAATCCTCACGCTCCTGAGTGAGGGTCTAACGGCAGAAGCACTCGCCAGGCGGCTCACCATATCGCCACGCACTGCAACCAAACACCTTGAGCATATTTACCGCAAACTGGACGTGCGTGACCGGCTCATGGCAGTCCAAAAAGCACGCCTGTTGGGCATCCTGGCACCAACACCTGAGATCCCGGCCCGAGCGCCGTCGAAGCGCAACTGCACGTAGTCGTTGAGGACGAACTCCACCGAGTAAAGCCGGTCCCCCACCAGCCGTGACAGCAATTCATTCGGCACGTAAGGCTTCCCCTCCATGGCCTCATACCCCTTTCACAGTGCCCGAAAGACGACTCTAACCAATGGAGCGTCAATGCGGGTTTGAGCAGCGTGAAGATGGGTGACCAGCACAAATGTGGGTACGGCCCAGCCATGGGGGAATACGTCACGCGGTTTAGCGACCCCACCAGGAAGGGACCCCGGATTGGAATCACTGCCCCTTGCAGTCCTCCTGCTCATCTTTGCCGCCGCTGCGGCCGTGATCTGGGTGGCCGGGATCCAGCTGTCCAAACAGACGGACATCCTCGATGACCGCCTGCACCTGGGCTCCGCGCTGGGCGGCCTCATCCTGCTGGCCATCGCCACCAACTTGCCCGAAATCGCCATCACCGTCTCCGCAGCCCTGGCCAACAACATTGGCGTGGCCGTGGGCAACATCCTGGGCGGCATTGCCATCCAGACGGTGGTGCTGGTGGTCCTGGATGCCCTGGGCACCAAAGGCGGCCACCCGCTGAGCTACCGCGCGGCATCCCTGACGCTGGTGATCGAGGCGGTCACCGTCGTCGCCGTCCTGGGCGTGGTGATCGCCGGCAGCCAGATGCCCGGCAACCTGGTGGCGTTCCGGCTCACGCCCGCCGCGGTCCTCATTGCGGTGTTCTGGATTGTTGGCCTGATCCTGGTGCAGCGCTCCCAGAAGGACCTGCCCTGGCACCAGCAAGGGGACGCCCCCGGGGCGCAGGACAAACCCAGGGGGCACTCCAAGAAGCAGGGCGCCGAGAAGAACAAGCACCTGCGCACCGGCACCTCGGTGCTGATCTTCAGCGTCGCCGCGCTTGCCACCCTGGGCGCCGGTGTGGTGCTGGAACGCAGCGGTGATGCGATCGCCGGAAACATCGGACTCTCCGGGGTGCTGTTCGGTGCCACGTTCCTTGCGCTGGCAACCTCACTGCCGGAGATCTCCACCGGGCTCACGTCCGTGAAGCAGGGGGACTACAAACTCGCGTTCAGCGACATCTTCGGCGGCAATGCCTTCCTTCCGGTGCTGTTCCTGGTGGCGGTGCTGATCACGGGCAAGCCGGTACTCCCCCAAGCCCAGTCAACGGACATCTACCTCACCGCGTTGGCCATCCTGCTCACCCTCGTCTACCTGCTGGGGATCCTCTTCCGGCCGCAAAAGAAGCTGCTGGGCATGGGCGTGGACTCCTTGCTGGTCCTGGTGTTGTACCTGCTCGGCGTTGCCGGGCTGTTCGCCGTCGCGGCTTCTTAGAGCGGGCCGCTATTCGTTGTCCCGGATGTCGTCTCGTGGTGGTCATTCAAAACCGGTTTGAACGATGTCCATGACGGTCCTTCCGCGGGAGCTGTGGAACCAGCCACCCCGGAGCACCCGGGGGCCTGCTTCTGCATCCGGCTGCCCCGCGCAACCGCCGCGTAGGCCCGTGCAGGCCCCGGCGCCAGGGCAGGCCCGGCGGCAGGGCAGGGAGGTACGACGGCGGCGCGCACCACGGTGCATGCGGGAACCTTCAGCACCCGGTGGAAGGGGCCGCCGTTACCTGCTCTTGGTGGGCTGCGGGCCGGGGGCGCTGACCAGGCTCTGCGGCGGGGCGTCGAAGTTCCCGTGATCGAAGAGGCCCACCACGCCCTGCATGTACTGCGCCCATTGCGGTCCGGCAATGTAGGCCCCGTCCACTGCCGGATAGAACTTTCCGTTGACGGTGATGTTCCGCCCCAGCCGGCTGGGCCCGCCGTTGAAGGGGTCGCCGAAGAACGACGCCGTGGCCAGCCCCCTGGTGTAGCCCACCACCCAGGTCTGGTTGTTGTACTCGTTGGTGCCCGTCTTGGCGGCGTCCGGAACTCCCAGCTTCTGCGGAATCAGCAGGCCCGAACCCTTGGTGAGGACGTCCTGGAGGACGTTGGTGACGGCTTTGGCCACGTCCGGATTCAGGGAGCCTGGCTGGCAGGACGGTGCCTGTCCGCCGATCTTCTTGCCTTGGGCGTCGTCCACTTCGGTGATGGAGATGGGTGCGCAGTAGGTGCCGTTGGCGGCGAAGGTTGCGAAGGCGTTCGCCATGGTCAGGGGGGCAACGTTCTGGCTGCCCAGGATGTTGCCCAGGGTGGAGAGGTCGATCTTTTGGTCGTGCCCGCTGCCCAGGTGCAGCCCTATGGCGTCTGCCGCACGCTGGACGTCGCAGAAATCGTTCAACCCGGCCAGCGACGCGAACGTTGCCGTGTTGATCGACTGGTAGATGCCTTCCCGGACCGTCATGGGCCGGTACCAGTTGGGCTCATCGTTTTGCAGGTCGGAGGATTGCGGCACGGTGCTGTCGAACCAGCCCTGGACGGGATGGCAGGTTGTCTTCCACGGGTAGTTGATGCCGTAGCGGCGCCTGGAGGCATCGACCACTTGGTTGGTGGACTTGCCCTCCCCCAGCCACGCGGCGAGGGTGACGGGCTTCATCGTGGAACCGGGCTGCATCCCGCCAACACCGCCGAGGCTGTTCCCGGCGGCGTCGCTGCTGTCCACGTTGAAGTTGTAGTCGGAGACGAATCCGCTGCCTTCGTCCGGCAGCTTCCTGGAGTTCTGCGCCATGGACAGCACCTTCCCGGTACCGGGTTCGATGGTGACCAGGGATGCGCCCCATTTGTCCGGATTGGCGCCGGCCGTGGCGTCCACCTGGGACTGGGCCGGTCCTTGCAGCCGCGGGTCCAGGGTGGTCTTGATGGTCAGGCCGCCCGCCATGATTTTCTGGTCCCGTTCATCCTGCGTGGCGCCGTAGGCGGGGTCGTTTTCGATCTGGTGGAGCACGTAGTCGCAGAAGTACTGGGCCTGGGAGGCGTAGGCGCACCCTTGCTTGGGTGGATTGACCTTGAGCTGGAGGGGTGTGTTCACGGCGTCGTCGTGCTGCTGCTGGTCGATGTAGCCGTGCTGCAGCATGGCGTCCAGCACCAGGTCACGCCGTGTTTTCGCGGCCTCGGGATGGACGGTGGGGTCATACAGCGAGGGGCCGTTGACCAGTCCGGCCAGCAGCGCCCCCTGCGGCAGCGTGAGGTCCTTGGCGTCGACGGAGAAGAAGTACTGGCTGGCCGCCTCGATGCCGTAGGCGTTCGCGTTGAAACCCACCACGTTCAGGTACCCGGCGAGGATCTGGTCCTTCGAGTACTTTTCTTCGAGGCCGATGGCGAGCTTCATCTCCTGGACTTTCTGGTCCAGGCCTTTCTGCCCGTTCAGCACCACCTGGGCGTCCTTGCCCTGGGCAATCAGGTTTTCGTTGAGCATGTTGGTGACGTACTGCTGCGTCAGCGTTGAGGCCCCCTGGTGGCCGCCGCCGGCGTCAATGACCAAGGCACGGAAGATGCCTTCGGGATCGATGCCGCCGTGCTGGTAGAACCGGTAGTCCTCAATGGCCACGATGGCGTTCTTGATGTTGGGGGACATCTGGTCCAGGGAAATCCGGGTCCGGTTCTCACTGAACAGGGTGGCAATCAGTGACCCGTCAGCGGCCAGCACGCGCGTCATCTGGGCGGGGGGCGCCGAGAACACGTCGTTGGGCAGGTCGGTCTTGAGCGCGGCGGCGCCGTCAGCCACTGCCGTTTCGGTCACCGCCGCCGCGGGCATCATCAGGCCCGCCAGCAGGGCGCCACAGAGCGCGCTGACGCCCAGGAAAAGCGTGATCCGGCCCAGGGTGGTTCCGGTGGCGCGGAAGAGGTTGGGGCGCTTGGCTGGCTGCGGCGCGGCAGGGGATTCCTTGGGCATGTGGGTCTCCGGTTCCGCGCGTGGTGGTACAGCACCGGTTGCCAGGTCCCCGCGTCACATCACGCCGGCAACCGTCTTTTCACCCTACTCCGCGAAGAGGGCTGTGACGGACCGGCACCCCGGACCGCGGGACACTGGCAGGTAATTCACAGGAACTACGAGCCGGCGCTTGAGGCCACCATCCCCAGGCCCAAGGCGGCGAGGATGCCACTGCTTCCGCGTTCCAGGGACCGGCTCACCCGGGGGCGCTGCAGCCACGCCATTGCCTTGGCGGCTACGACTGCGACGGCCGCCAGGTACAGGAACCCGATGACGCTTTCGATGGCGCCCAGCACCAGGGCGGTGTTCAGGGTGTTGCCGCCGTGCGGGATGAACTGGGGCACCACCGCAAGGTAAAACAGGCCAACTTTGGGGTTGAGCAGTGTGGAGAAGGCACCGGCGCCGAACCCGGCCCGGCGGCTGTACGCCCGGCGGGCGGGGACTTCGGGGCCGGCAGTCCCCGAGGTGCGCCGCGCCCGGATCAGTGACGAGACTCCCAGGTACAGCAGGTACAGGCCGCCGGCGATCTTAAGCCAGCGGAACACCGCGGCCGACTCCTCGAGCACTGCGGCCAGGCCCACACCCACCAGGGCGGCCCACACCAGGGCCGCCGCGGCCGAGCCGAACGCCGCGGCAATTCCGGCGCCGGCGTTCTGCAGCGAGATCCTCAGCACCAGGAAGGTGTCCGGACCCGGGGTGACAGACAGCAGCAGGCACAGCCCGGCGAAGGCGAGGAGGGACACGGGAGCCATGGGCACCATTGTGGCGGAGCCCGCCGTCGGACAGCAACAACGCAGGCATCGCCGCACTGCGATGTCAGGGCACGACGGCGGCCTCCCGGCAAGGGCTGTCGCGGGCGGCCGGGGCGGCACTACAGTCGGTAGCAGACCACCCTGCTTTTCCTCAACGAACCCCAGGAGTCCCCATGCCCCAGCCCACGTTTGCCCCCGGTGATCCTTGCTGGATCGACCTCATGACCTCGGACACTGATCGGGCCCGCGAGTTCTATTCGCGGCTGTTCGGCTGGACCTACCAGGAAGGCGACCAGGAGAAATACGGCGGTTACATCACCGCCCTGGCCAATGGTTTGCCGGTGGCCGGGATGATGAAGAACGACGGAGAATCCGGCTACCCGGACGTGTGGACCACCTATCTCCGGGTGGAGGACATCAAGGCCACCGCGGCGGCTGCCCACGCGGCCGGCGGCCAGGTTTTCATGCCGCCCATGGAGGTCCCGGAGCAGGGGCACATGGCCATGTTTGGTGACACGGGCGGCGCGGCCGTGGGCGCATGGCAGTTCGGCGGCCACACCGGGTACCAGGCGAAGGGCGAACCCGGCACCCCCTACTGGCACGAACTCCACACCCGCGAATATGCTCCGTCGGTGAAGTTTTACCAGGACGTCTTCGGCTGGGAAACGGAGGTCTTGAGCGACACGGAGGACTTCCGTTACACCACGCTCGGATCCGGTGAATCATCACGGGCCGGCATCATGGATGCCACCTATCTTCCCGAGGGTGTTCCGTCGAACTGGCAGGTGTATTTCGCGATTGGGAACGCCGATAAGGGCGTGGACATGGCCACGTCCATGGGTGGCACGGTGATCCATCCGGCCGAGGATACGCCGTTTGGCCGCATTGCCGTCTTGGCCGATCCCACGGGAGCGCTGTTCAGGATCGCCCAACGGTAGGCAGTCGAGGCGCCGGTGGATAAGCGGCGCGCGGCAAAGCGCCGGGCAGGCGCCGGGCACGGCGCTAATTGATCAAGTAACTGTCCTCGGCGTCGTGCCCGGGCGCGGGCTTCACGAACGGCAGCGAGCTCACCACCGTCTTCACCCCGATCACGGGCAACAGTGCAGCCGCGGCCGCCACGGACAACGCCGTGAACCCAACGAGTTCCAGCGTCTCGCGCTTCGGCAGGCGGCGACGGCGGCGCCCACCATCCATGAGATCCATCATGCTGACGAGGCTACGAGCGTGCCGCCGGGATTTCCCCGGTACCGGCTACCTGTCTTTCGCACCGGGCACTACTCAGACGATCATCAGCTACTGTCTGCGGCGGGCACCGTCAGCCGTGGACAGGTAGGTGTCATAGCAGTCCCGGGAGCAAAACACCGCAGTGGGAGAGGGAGGGAGGACCAAGCCGCAGACCTTGCACTTTGGCTTGGGACGAAAACTCCGAAGCACGGTTTTCAGCATGAATGCAGGATATGCAGCGGCCCGAAAAATGTGATCAGTAACCGATACCTGAATCCGGCGGCGGGGATACCTGCCCCGGCGCCGGAAAATAACGAACTTGTTACCGGTATCCGTCCACGATTGCCGCGGCAATTTCTTTGTACGCCCTCCGCGTTTCCGGCTTGAGTACGTCCAGGGTGACCAGGTCGCCGTCGGCCACGCCGCGGTCGTGCGGCACGGCGATCAGTTCGCGGCAGATCCCGGACAGGTGCTCCTCGATGGCGTCCTTGTCCACCCGGGAGGACACCTCGTCCTTGTCCGTGATCACCACGATCGCGTTCCGGGCCAGGTCCTCGTACCCGTGGCTGGCCAGCCAGTGCAGGGTGCTGCGGGCCCGCTTGGCGCCGGAGACGGCGTAGCCTGCGGCGATCACCAGGTTGTCTGCCGACTGCAGGATCCCGCTCATCGCGTTGTGCGTCACGCCGGTGCCGCAGTCGGTCAGCGCCACCGAGTAGTAGCTGGAGATGAGCTTGCGGATCCGCAGGTATTCCTCGGCGGTCAGCGAGTCCGAGACCTCCGGGTCCTGCTCCCCCGCGATCAGGTGCAACCGGCCGGCGTGGTGCATATACCGGGCCAGGGCGGTGAGGGAGTCGATGGATTCGATGTTCTCCAGCAGGTCCGTGATGGTCCGCGGGCTGGACTGCTGGTAGATGCCCTCGCCCAAGGCGCGTTCCACGAGGTCGCCGGAGTCCGGGTTGGCGTCGATGGCGCACGGCGCGTCGCCGCGGTATTCGGCCAGGGTCAGGCCCACGCCCACCGTGGTGGAGGTCTTGCCGATGCCGCCCTTGAGGCTCAGGACGGCGGTGTTGTAGCTGCCTTGGAGCTGCCGGGAAATCCGGCGGCCCAGCTCGTCCTCCTGGCGCTGCTTGGGTCCGGGGCCCAGGTTCCAGGCGCCGCCGGTGAGGTTGTACAGCGCCCCGCGGAACCCGCCCACGGGCCGCGGCTTCTGTTCCTTGACGAACAGGCCGGGCGAGCTGATGAAGTCCGGCATGGGGCTTTCCGCGATTGTGTCGGCCACGGTGGGCCGGCTGCGGCGGAATGACGGAGTGTCCGACGACGGCGCTGCCGCTTCCGGAGCAACCCCGCCGGCGCGGCGGGCTGGCTCAGCCGCGGCAGGTTCGGCGGTTCCCGGCCGGGAGGTGCCCGGCACGGAGGCGATGGGTTCGGCGGGCGTCGACACCGGCGCAGCGGGCGGGGCTGCGGGTGCCGGAGGCGGGGTGCGGGTGGGGGCCGGGGCGCGGGACGGCTTGGTGGCGTCGGCTGCGGCGGCCGCCTCGGCCCAGGACGTGCGGCGCGTCACCGGCTTTCCGGCGTCGTTCTGGCTGGAAGGGGAAGGGGTTACTGCTGGCATGGTTCCTGTCCAGGCATCGTCCACTGTTCCGTCGGCACGACGAAGGTCGCGGCGTCGGCGCAGTTGCGGCTGCCCTGCATCCTCTGCTGGGGCGCCTGCATTCTGATCCGCCGGTTGTGGCATGTCTGTCCCCCCGGACGATCGGCAAACTGTTATGCAGCACTAGTTCAAACAGTAAGTCTACGGGCTATGCCGGGAGCATCCGGCCCCGGGCGGCGGGCGCCTGTTCCTTTTGGCACTGTTGCTCGCAGGGTTCCGGCGGATCATATTCACATGAGAAGGATCATGTGGTGCGTGACCGCAGCCATCATTGCCACTTTCGCTTTCGGCTGCACCTACGTCACGTTCCAGCAAATCGGACGCCGTGCGGCCAACACCGCTCCCGCGGCGGCAGCGGCGGCGCGGACGATGGGGACGGAGACGGTGACGTGGCAGCCGGAGACCGGCCTGCGGATGGCAATAGTCGCGCGGGAGGCGGCCGGCAAGGTGGTGGTGGCCGGCCAGTCGCTGGCGCCGGTGGAAGCCAGTGACCGGATGACCTTGCTGATCCTTGCCGCCGGCTGGCTGGGCAGCATGGTGGTCATTTCAGGGGCCCTCGGCGCGGCAACCTTGGTGGACCGCAGGGCAGGCAGAGTTCCTTGGCGCCGCATAGGGGAACCAGCCGGGTAAGAGTGGCAAAGATTCTTCCGCGGGCTGCATCCGGGCAGGGCATTCGGCCGGTAGTAGGGGGTGTAAGCGGAACCTCGGCCCCATCGGGGCCCCTCAATAGGAGTTGGAATGCGCAAGACACTTTCTGCAGTCGCAGGAGCAACGACGCTGCTGGCAGCACTCGCTTTCGCCACCCCCGCCCAGGCGTCCGGCTGGCACCACGACCATGACGGAACGGCCAAACTCTCCGTCCTCCACGGCGTCCCGGGCCTGACCGTGGACGTCTGGGTGGACGGCAAGCTCACCCTGGACAACTTCGCGCCGGGCACCCTGGCCGGGCCGCTGGAGGTTCCGGACGGAGACCACAAAATTGCCATCACGGGCGCCGACGCGACCAGCGCCGACAACCCGGTGATCGGCCCGGTCACCGTGGACCTCAAGGCCGGCAGGGACTACACGGCGGTGGCGCACCTGGCCGCGGACGGGACCCCCACCGCCACGCTTTTCAAGAACAGCACCAAGCCCAGCCCTGACGGCAAGGGGAAGCTGACCGTCCGGCACGTCGCCGCCGCCCCGGCCGTCGATGTCCTGGCCGGCGGGACCGCCGTCGTCAAGGGGCTCACCAACCCGAACCAGAAGACCCTCACCCTGAAGGAAGGAACCGTCTCGGCCTCGGTGGCGGCAGCGGGAACCACCACCCCGCTCATCGGCCCCGCCGACGTGAACATCGCCGAGGGCAAGAACACGATCGTGTACGCCTGGGGCAGCCTGGCCGATAACACCCTGGGCGTGGCCGTCCAGGTGGTGGACTCCGCCTCACGCGGACGCGACTGCGACTAACCCCCGCAGTCCGGCCGCACGCACCTGCAACTTGTCCCCGGCGGCGCCCGCACCCTGGCGCCGCCGGGGACAAGCACGGGGGTACCCGCCAGTGCCATGAGCCCGTAGCAGACCGTCCCGGGCAGCGGCATAATGGGGCTTCCAATCAGGCCCGTTGCCGCCCAAGGAGCATCCCGATGGAGGCTGCCGCCACCCGCGAATGGGGCCCCGGCCTCGACCCGGCGCCTGCCGGCGGGGACGAGAACGCCCTCGCGGAGGCCGTGGCCGACCGGCTGATCCTTGACGATGAACTGGAACATTTGGGAGACCCCCAACAGGCGATACTCAGGCTGGCGTTCTACGATGACTTGACCCACGATCAGATCTCGTCGCGGCTGAACCTGCCGCTCGGAACCGTCAAAAGCCATATCCGGCAGCCTGGCCCGGCTGCGCACCCGCCTGGAGGTGGAGCATGGAACACCTTGACGCGGAACTGTTGGGCCTCATGGCCCTGGGCGAGACACCGGGCACGGAGGCCGACGCACACCACCTGGACACCTGTCCGGAGTGCGCCGCAACCCTGCGGGGTTTCCGGCGGGTCACCGACATCGCCACCCTGGATACTGCGGGCATCGTGCTCGAACAACCCAGCGCCGGGACCTGGACGGCCATCCATCAGGCCTTGGGACTTTCACCGACGCTGGCAGCGGATCCCCTGGCCGGGCCCGATCCCATGGCCACGCCCGGGAGCCAGGCTGACCAGCCGGCTGCCTCGCCTGCTGAGGTGGAGACACCGTCAACGCCCGACGGCGGCAAGGTTGCCGCACCCATTCCGCTGCGGCCGGGTGCCAGGGACCGGCGCCGACCCAGGCTGTGGATGGCAACCGCCGCCGCCGGGGTCGTCCTCGGCACGGCCGCCGGCTGGACCGCTGCGGTGGTCCTGGGACAAGGGGGTACGCCGTCGCCCGGCCCCGCCCGGTCAGGTCCGGTTGCGAGGGTCCTCGCCGAAACGCCGCTGACTCCCCTGGCCGCGCATACGGGCAGCGGCGAGGCACAGATGGAACAACTGCCCGACGGGACCCGCCAACTCACCGTCCATCTCTCCGCCGAGCAGACTTCGGGGTACCGGGAGGTGTGGGTGGCCACCAGCGATCTCTCCGGGATGGTCAGCCTGGGCGTCCTCGCCAACGATACGGGCTCGTTCACCATCCCCACCGGCATCGACTTGGCCCAGTATCCGGTGGTGGACATCTCAAACCAGGCGTACAACGGAAATCCGGCACATTCGGACGACAGCGTCGCCCGTGGAAAGCTCAGTCCCAAGGCCTGAGACCGGGACATCCCGGCGACGGCGGTACTCCCCCGGCCGGGATGGATGCTTAGTGGTGTGTGAGTGCTGCCGCCACGACGGCGACGGTGAGCACCAGGAGAACAGTCAGGACAGCGTAGCCCACCCACTTGGGACGGCCTTTGTGGGGGTTGATATCGACATACGGCATGTCAGCGCTTAATACCTCGGGGTGCGGGACGGACGGGGATCCGGAGTGCGCGGCGCTTAAGCCGCAGCATCTGGTAGAGGACTGCAAAGGGGATCAACAGGGTGCCGAGCAGTGCGCCAAGCGCCATTGCGTAGTCGGAAAAAGCCACAACAGTCTCCATTGGTGATAGTGAGCCCCCGCATAGACCCAACCAGATGAAACCCAAAGTGACAAATTGCGTCAAAAACTCAAGGTTTCCTCAAGATGCACCATCCCCGGCCAGCACGAGGCCGCAGCGGCATGGAGAGTCCCGTCAAAATGTGCCGAGCCGGCATGGAACCACGCCCGGCCGCGCCCGGTGGACGCTCGACCTTGCCTTTTGCCTAGGCTGGGCTCATGAATAACTCCAAGAGAGCTACGCTCATTTGGTCGCTGGGGGCAGTTATTTGTTCACTCCTGGGCGTCTACATCGCGCTGACATCCGCTGGCACCTGGTACCTCGTACTTTCGGCCGCCATTCTTCTCCTGGCCGGCATTACCTTTGCTTCAAAAGCAATCCTGACCATTCGCACGGCTGAGAACCCCAACGCTTCATAGCCCGGTACGTCATCCACGGTCTGTGCCGGTCGTTGCCGTCATCTTTGCCTTCGCTGCCTCGGGTGCCCCCGGCTTTGGTTGTCGTAGCGGGACGTGTTGAGACCGTTTAGCCACTGAGAGGCGGAGAACTGTGCCTGTCAGCGACACCTGGAAAAAGATTCGAACGACGACCGCGTACGAAGGCTTCGTGACGGTCAACCGTCAAACTTACGAAGAGCCGAGTGGAGCCGTGACGGACTGGGACGTCATAGTCGGTCGTGATTCTGCAGCGGCCCTTGCATTCACACCTGCAGCAAGTCACGTCGTCCTTTTCGAGCAGTTCCGCGTTGGACCCGGGAAGTCACTACTCGAACTCCCCGGCGGATACCTCAATGACGCCGAGCACCCCATGGATGCGGCTCTTCGCGAGCTGCGGGAAGAAACCGGCTACTCCTCAGAATCAGCCTTCTACGCTGGTTCAGAATGGTTTGCTGCTAACTCTTCACGACGTAAGCATCTTGTGATCGCCGCCAATGCATCGGAAGAATTTGCAACGACCTGGGATGATTCTGAATCCGGCCACGTGCAGCTTCTTCCTATATCGGAACTCATGGATTTTCTTGTCAGCGGAGAACTCACCGACGCTGGACTTGCCTGCCGCGGCCTTGCGGCCCTCGCACGCAGCAATCCCGAAACCGAAGTACTCGCAGATCTGCGTGACCGCATCCTCCAACTCTTAACGGCCCCTTCGGCGCAGGGGCTCCCGGTAGGGAACGATTAACGGCCGCTGCGGATGAATGAGGTTTTGCGGATCTGGGCGATGCCGGTGATGGTGAGTGCAGCCGTTCCCAGCAGGACGAGGATCAGCAGCCCCAGAGTCGGGAGCTCATGAATGGCAAGCTGCGGGATACGGCGTGAGGGCACTGACAGAACACCCACGAACGCTCCGAGGAGGCCCAGGTAGCTGCCGGTCATGAAACTGCGGTGCGCTTTGATGTTTCCCTTACGGATGGCCAACAGTCCCGCCGTCAGCGTGCAGAACGTCAGCACGGAAAGTGCGTGGAGCCAATTGAAGCCGCCGTCTATGGTCCTGACACCAAACGACGTCAGCACCACCACATACATTGAAACAACCCAAATTCGACCAACGATCCGATGAACTCTGCCGCCCTTAGGCCGGCTCAACAGGTTCACGGCGCCGAAGATCAGTGAATAACTGGCGGCAATGGCATGAAGTGAGATCAACACGGTCCAGGACGAAGGCATAGTCCGGAGCGTAGCGGATCGCAGCACGCTCCGCAGTCCGCTCTGCCAACCGGAGGACCGCCGGACGACATTTAGGATGGGAGACAAAACCGCAGGCCACCAGGGGGTTCCGCTTTGCCTGAAGAGCAGTCCACGGACAATTCCGTGACCCGCCGCGAGGCCATGGCGGACAGGTTCAAGTCCTGGGCCCTCCCCGTGGCGGCCGCGGTGCTGGCCGTGGGATTCGGGGTGGCCAGCATCTCCAACGGGCTGGCTGACCGGAACCGGGACACCCCCGCGATGGACCAAAGCACAGCGGGCCAAGCCTCTACGGACCCAAGCCTGCCCGTCTGTGAGGTGGCGGACCGCGGCAGCCTGGTGCCGTCGTCGGGAGCGCTGTTTGGGGTGAACCTGGACCTGGCAGCCAAGCCGCTGGCCCAATACGCCACGGACCTGGGGCACAAGCCTGCCGTGAGCGTTTCCTTTGTGGACTTCCCCTACACGGACCAGGACCGTACCAACCTGCAGCAGGCCGCGGCCCAGATCCGCAACGACGGGCAGATGATGCTGCTGACCCTCGAACCCAAGACCGGCCTGTCCGCCGTCACCCCCGACGCCATCGCCGGCCTGGTCAAGGACCTGGCGAACATCAACGGCCAGGGCGTGCCGGTAATCGTCCGCTTTGGGCACGAGATGAACGGTTTCTGGTTCCCGTGGGCGCAGCAGCCGATTGAGTACCGGGCGGCCTTCACTAGGGTGGCTGACGCTGTCCATGCGGGGGCGCCGGGCTCGGCCATGATGTGGGCGCCGTCCTACGCCGGCGGCTACGCCTACCCCGGCCGCCTCAACGACGCGCAGCCCGGGACGCCGGACTTCGCGGCCCTGGACACCAACCACGACGGCGTCCTCACCATCGCGGATGACCCTTACGCCCCGTATTACCCCGGGGACGCCGCGGTGGACTGGGTGGGCCTGTCCCTCTTCCACTGGGGTGCCACATACCCGTGGGGCGCCAACGCCGTGCCGGAGGCCAACAAGTTCGCGGACCAGCTCACCGGCACCTACAACGGGACCAACGGGGACGAGCGGTCCCTGCCGGACTTTTACGGCGAGTACGCGGTGAACCACAACAAGCCGCTGGCCATCCCGGGAACGGCTGCCCTATACAACCCTGCGGTGGGTGGCGCGTCCGAGGCGGAGATCAAGCGCGCCTGGTGGGAGCAGGTGTTCGGCGCCCAGACCCACGCCCGGTTCCCGCAGCTGAAGATGATCAACTGGTTCGAGTGGGACAAGGACGAGGCCGAAGTGAACGGCCGGATCGACTGGACCGTCACCACCACCCCGGCCATCAGGGCAGCCTTCACGGCGGCACTGCCGGACTGGCTCATCTACGGCGCAGGGACCACCTGCCGTCCGGCCGGGTCGTAGCCGTGGGGAAATCTCCTGCCGGGGACGATGATTCCAGGAAAGAGAACAGGGCAGAACTGCGCCGGGCGTTCGTGCTGCCCGTTCTGATCGGGCTGGTGGCTTTGGGCGTTGCCGGATGGAACTTCGCCAATGACCTCTCCCAGCGGCAGTCGCAGTCATCCCCGGCGGCGTCCACGTGCGAGGTGGAGCCCCGCGCGTCGCTTGCCCCGGCTGACGGCGCCCTGTTGGGCGTGAACCTGGACTTCCACTCCAAGCCGCTGGCCACGTTCGCCGCGGACCTGGGCCATAAGCCGGCAGTCAGCGTGTCCTTCACCGGCTTCCCACTGACAGCCAAGGATGAGGATGACCTTGCCAAGGCCGTGGCCCAGATCCGCGCCGACGGCCACATGATGCTCCTGACCCTGGAGCCCGCCGACGGGTTGTCCAGCATTACCGACGCCACCGCCACGGCCCTGGCGAAGGACCTGGACCGGTTCAACAGGAACGGCGTCCCAGTGATTGTCCGGTTCGCCCACGAAATGAACGGCTCCTGGTACGCCTGGTCGCAGCAGCCGCTGGAGTACGTGGCCGCCTTTAAGACCCTCGCCACTGCGGTGCACACCAACGCACCGGGGTCCGCCATGATGTGGGCGCCGAACTATGGCGGCGGCTACCCGTTCGCCGGCGGCAAATATGAGGCCAAGCCGGGCACCGCGGATTTCGCCACCCTGGACACCAACCACGACGGCGTGATCACCATGGCGGACGACGCCTACGCCCCGTACTACCCGGGTGACGACGCGGTGGACTGGGTGGGGATGTCCCTGTACCACTGGGGCGCGACGTACCCGTGGGGCGAGAACGAAATCCCGGAGGCGAAGAAGTTCGCGGACCAGCTGACCGGCAACTACAACGGCGCCAACGGCGATGACAGCCTGCTGCCTGATTTCTACGGCGTGTACGGCAAGGACCACAACAAGCCCGTTGCCATCCCGGAAACCGCGGCCCTGTACAACCCGGCGGCGGGTGGTGCTTCCGAGGCGGAGATCAAGCGCGGCTGGTGGGAGCAGGTGTTCGGCGCCCAAACCCACGCGCAGTTTCCCAACCTGAAGATGATCAACTGGTTCGAGTGGGACAAGAACGAGACCGAGGTCAACGGCCGGATCGACTGGACCATCACCAACACCCCCGCCATCCGGGACGCCTTCACCGCGGCCCTGCCGGAGTGGCTGCACTACGGGTCCGGGACCACCTGCAGCCCCGCTGGGTCCTGATTCACGGCTTCCGATTCACCGCGGCAGGCTGCGCCTGCACGCCCTAAACAAACCTGCACTGCCCTTGTGAAAGCGCATTCCCTGTGTTTGAATCGTTCCATCTTCGGGATTAAGGACACATCGGCGGGCTGCGGGGCCGCCACCTTCTCCCCGGCGCAGCACACCAGCGGCCACCACTCCCGGCCCCTTGCTGGTGCCCATGGCGCTTGTGTCCTATCGCAATCGAAGCCCCAGCGGGTTCGACCCGGAGCCGTTCTTCCCGATGATTCGACATACATACAAAGGAGTAATGTGCGTGAAAAAATCGAAGCGGATAGCTGCTGCAGTTGCCGGTACCTGCGTGTTGGGGGCCTTGTTCGTCGTTGACCCCGCCAGTGCCAGTCCGGCGGACAATCCGCAGGTCCCGGACCTGTCATCACTCATGGCGGCTGCACCGGCGCCTGGAGCGCACGCCTTCTTCATTTCGCCGGCCGGCAGTGACAGCAACCCGGGCACGCAGGACGCCCCCTTCAAGACCCTGATGAAGGCGCAGTCGGCAGCGTCTGCCGGGGATATCGTCTACATCCGCGCGGGCACCTACAACCAGTTCGAGATACCCGAGACCAACAACCCGTTCGAGGACGTCTACCACTACGTCAATGACATCTACAAGAGCGGGATCACCTACGCGGCATACCCGGGAGACGCCCGGCCGGTCTTCGATTTCAGCACCGTACCCACCGATCAGCGCGTTGCCGGCTTCTACATCGAAACCGCGGTGACCGGCGTGAACTTCGTTGGATTCGATGTCACCGGCGTCAAGGTCGGCGGCCAAAAGCAGTCCGAGGCCTTCAGGATTGCCGGCGGCGCCAACTTCTTCAAGATGGCTGCCCATGACAATGAGGCCATTGGCTTCTACTACACGCTGGACGGAACGGGCGTTGTCCTGGACAGCGACTCTTACAACAACATCGGCCCCACAGCCTTGTCCGCCGGCAATACCGATGGCTTTGGCGCCCACGCAAAGGACGTGTGGTTCATCAATGACCGGGCCTGGCACAACAGCGATGACGGATACGACAGCATCACCTCAACCGGCAGGGTGGCCTACATCAACGACTGGTCCTTTGGCCATCACGGCAACCAGAACGGCGTGGGTGACCAGAACGGATTCAAAGTAGGCGGGTACGCGTACCGAACCACAGGGCTCCCGGACCCGATTCCGCTGCACACCGTCATCAACAGCCTGGGCGCCGACAACGGCGCCAACAACTTCTACGCCAACCACCAGCCGGGACAATCGGCTTATTGGATCAACAACACTGCCTACAAGCCCGGGTACGGCGCCAACTTCAACATGCTGGAGCGCGTGAGCCCAACCAGCCCGGAGAACATTCCGGGATACCGGGAGGTCCTCCACAACAACGTGGCCTTCACCGGCCCATTGACGTCAAACGACAACACCCCGGCGGACAACGAGACGAACAACTCGTGGACCATCAACGGCGGCCTCAGCGTGACGGCCGGAGACTTCGAGAGCCTGGACATGCAGCAACTGACCGCTCCCCGCAAGGCGGACGGCGGCCTCCCGGACGTCTCATTCCTGAAGCCGGTGGCCGGCAGTGCGCTGCAGCAGTACGGATTGGGCTACCTGGCTGACAAGGGCGATCCCTTTGCCACGCTGGAGAAACTGGTGACCGCCTACAGCAGCTCCGGAGACATCGACAACCAGGGCCTCCGGGACAGCCTCCTGTCCAAGCTGCAGGACCATGAGCTGGCCGCCTTTACCCAGGAGCTGAAGGCGCAGCGGCAAAAGCACATCAGTGAGTATGCCGCCGATACCCTGACCCTGGTGGCGGCCGCGCTGGCACGGTAAGGCTTCCCCGCCTGCAACCGCGGCGGGACGTTGTCCGGGGCGCGCCGTACAGATGCTTCCCGGACAACGGTTGCACCGGCCAAGGCCAGCGCAGTGGAACCCCGGCTCAGACGCGCCGGGTCAGGGGTGCAGCAGGCCGTTGACGACGGCGCCCCCGGCCTTCCGGACGGCGGCGACGGCGGGTGCCAGGACCTCGAGCAGGGGTTCCGCGGCTGCCCAGTCGCCCCGGCACATCAGCGCCTCCATGGTTTCGGCGAGCGCCGCCAGTTGCAGGGCGCCCACCATGGTGGAGGTGACTTTGAGGCTGAGCGCCCGGTCCATGGCGGTGTCCCAGTCGCCACCGCGGACAGCGTGGCACACCGACGCCAGCCGGTCCGGCAGCATCTCCAGGTAGGTGCCCAGGAACGCGTGCGCGCCGGCGGGGCTGTCCAGCTCCTCCCCCAGGTCCCTGACGTGCCGGGGGTCCAGCACAGGAAGGGTCAGCGGGTCCAGCACGGAAAGGTGCGCGCTCAAGCGGACCACCGCCCGTCGTCGTGGTACTCCTCGTCCAGGCCGTGCGGGGTCTTCTCCCACTTGTGCGGGCTGGAGAGCATCTGCCAGGCAGCCCGCCACGCGGCCACGGCGTGCAGCACCCAGTACGCCGGGTTGAGCAGCGCGAAGATGGCGATCCGCCAGCCGTGCCGCCGCCAGGTGGCGATGCCGGACACCAGGATCATCATGGCGTTGCCGAACAGCATGGACACCACCCCGCCCAGCAGCAGCCATTCGGGCAGCACCAGGCCCACGAAGTTGTAGCCCACATAGGTGACGATGGTGAAGCCGAGCACCAGCGGGTAGGCCAGGAACGCCAGCGGGGTGCCCAGGATCAGGCCCAGGAAGCCGACGGCGCCGGCCACCCCGGTGCGCTTGACGTACCGGACGGTGTTGCGGGTGTTCACGGCCGCGGTGACCATGTATCCCTTGATCCAGCGGGTGCGCTGCTTGATCCAGGCCGGCACCTGCGAGCAGGCTTCCTCCCAGGTGGTGGAGTTGATGACGCCCACCCGGTAGCCTTCGACGGCGGCGCGGAGCCCCAGGTCCGCGTCCTCGGTGACGTTCCACGGATCCCAGGCGCCCACGAGCCGCAGCAGCCGGGTGTCGAAGTGGTTGGAGGTGCCGCCCAGCGGCAGCGGGATGCCGGAGCGGTCCAGGCCCGGGAGCATGGAGTCGAACCAGTGCGTGTATTCGATGGCGAAGAGCCGGGTGAGCACGTTCTGGTCCGCGTTGAAGTAGTTCAGGGCGGCCTGCACGCAGATCAGCGGCCGCCGGCCCGGCGCCAGGTAGCGGCGTTCGAAGGCGTCCTGCCGGAACGCGTCAATGGCCGCGCGGAGCTGTCCCGGATCGGGCCGGTCCTCGGCGTCGTAAATCACCACATACTCGCCGCGCGCGAAGGTGAGGCCGTAGTTGCAGGCCCGGGGCTTGGTCTGCGGCTCGCCGCGGGGCACCACCAGGATCCGCACGTATTCGGGCGGCCGGGAACGCTTGGCGGCCTCGATGGTCTCGGTGTCGTCCTCTTCCAGCAGCACCAGCACGTCCAGCTTGGAGCGCGGATAGTCCAGCTGCCCCAGGTTGGCCAGCAGCTTGTTGATGATGTTGGCCTCGCGGAACACCGGGATCAGGATGGTGTAGACGGGCAGCTCGCCGTCCGGGATCCGCCCTGCCAGTCCGGACGGATCCCCCAACGCCCCGGTCCCTACGCCGCGCCGTTCCAGTTCCCGGGCTTGTGCCTTGGCGGCGGCCCTGTCATGCAGCGCGTCGAACGGCTGGCGGAGGCTGGCCAGGGTCTTGAAGCCGATGCTCACCAGGAACACCACGTTCACGGCGGTGAGCAGCACGATCACGGTCAGTTGCGCATCGAGGAGCAGGCCGCCCAGCAGGCAGCTGAGCAGGACGGCGGGCAGGAGCCGCTGCCACAGGTTCAGGGCGGTGCGGGCGGAGCCGTCCGGTTGTTCCTCGGCCAGGCGTTCGGCGGATTCGTAGAGCAGGTGGTTGCGGAAGGCACGCTGGATGGAGTGGTTGATGTCCCAGTCGGTGGTGGTGCGGAACACCACCTGTTCGGCCCCGGGGATGCGGAGGGCGGCGCGGCGGATCTCGTCGCTGGGTTTGACGGCGGTGGCCACGGTGAGGACGCCATCCTCCAGGTGCCAGGGCAGCCAGCCGGGCTCGGACACCTCGGTGAAGCTCAGCTGCTCCAGCAGGGCGTCGTCCGAGGGATGCTGCACCAGGTCCACCAGGGGCGCGTCCCATTGCTCGGCCAGCACCTGGTAGACGTGCCGGCGGTTCAGGCCGGTTTCCAGGATGATGTGCCGGCCCAGCAGGCCGCCTTCGGTGTTCGCGCGGTCCAAGGCGCGGTCCAGCTGCTCCGGGGTGATCAGTCCCGCCAGGAGCAGGGACTGGCCCAGCGCCACGGACTGCACGCCCACGCCGTCGTCATAGGAACCGGCGGGACCACCGGCGCGGGCGGTGGAGAGGACCGGGGCGTGCTCTGCCATCAGTTGACGGTCCTTTCGTAGATCCGGTGCGTGGGGCTGGAGAACACCACGGCGTAGCGGGCGTTGAACGTGGGGCTGGCGCTGATGGCCTGGTGCACCAGGTCCGTGAACCCGGAGTCCAGGGGCGCGTCCTCGCCTTCGACGTTCACCAGCACCCATTTGGCGTACTTGGCCGGGTCCTGCAGGGCGGGGCCAAAGTGGTCGCCGGCGGCCCGGTTGTAGATGTTGGCGAGCGGGATGCCCATCATGGGGAGCACCGCGTTCCCGCGGGCGCTTTCGTCCAGGAGGATCCCGCCGCCGTCGTAATGCTGTTTCAGCCAGCGGGCCGCGGCGAAGGAGTAGGTGTTGGAGTCGTGGGACATGCGGCCCTCGGCCAGGATGGCCAGCCGGCCGGCGGGGTCCTGCAGCCACCACGCGTTTTGCCCGGCCAGGGCCAGCAGCAGGCCGGCAACAATCCAGGAACGGGTACGACGGCGGCGGGTCACCTGGTGCACGAAGGCCGCGACCAGGACGGCGGCGAGGGGCAGTGCGGTGAGGGCGAAGCGGTTGTTCCACCAGGTGCTGGGGAGGGAGTGGTCGTTGTTGATGGCGGTCTGGCCCAGGTAGAGGCTGAGCAGGGCGAAGGCGTAGGCGCTGCCGGTGACGGCCACCAGCAGGGTGCTGGTGGCCAGGCCGCGCCGGTACACCACCACCAGGGCACCGCACGCCGCGGCAGCCAGCACTGAGATGCCCAGGGTTTCGAGCAGGGACCAGTGGAACGTCCAGAGGGTCAGGCCCAGGTTGCCCTTGGTGGGGAGCAGGCCGCCGTCGGTAATGTTTTTCTGCTGGGCGTAGGCGGAGTACTGGCCGAACATGAATTCCAGCGGGTTGCCGTAGATGGCCCAGTTGTAGGAGAGCCACCAGAGCACGGCAGCGGCGGGGACCATGGCGTAGGCGGCGGCCATCTTGGTGGCCTCGCGCCATTGGCGGGAACGGCGCAGCTCGGTGACCAGGACGAACAGGGTGCCGGTGAGCACCAGGGCCCAGCCTTCGTAGCGGGAGAGCACGGCGGCGCCGGAAGGTATCCCGGCGAACACGGCGAGCTCGCCGGCACTCATACGGCGTCGGCTGGTGGCCCAGTGCGCCAAGCCTGCCATGCCGGCCACCAGGCACATAAGCAGCACGGGTTCGGTGAGGGCTGTGGTGTAGGTGTAGAGGATGGCGGGGTTGGCCAGGAGCACCAGTACCGCGGCCAGCCGGCCGGTGCGCCCGTAGCCCAGGCGGGCACAGATCCGGTACAGCCCGGAGGCGGTGGCGGCCAGGGCGATGATGCCCAGCGCGCAGGCGCCCCAGCCGCTGCTGAACATCCAGAGGTTGATGATGAACGGCATGAGCAGCAGGTGCGGCATGGGCAGCCACACGGTGCCGAGCTGTTCGAACCCGGGGGCTTTGCTGTCGAATACGCGCCGGGCGATGGTGAGGTGGCTTTGCGCGTCCGAGTAATCCAGGTTGCTGCCCTGGCCGGTGGTGTAGAGGCACGCCAAGAGTCCGACGGCGGCCGCCACCACCGCGATGGTGGCCGTGCCCGGGATGCGGCGCCCGGCAGCCGGGGAGCCCAGGGCGGTCCAGGTGCGGCGCAGCCACGGGGTCCGCTCCCCCGCAGCCGGCCTGGCCGGGGTGTCCGTCAGGGGCGCGGGGGCCGCCTGCAGGTCACTGGCCACGGGCGGTGTCCGCGGCGGCCTGTTCCAGGGCGTCGGCGTGGGCGCGGGCGGCGCGGCGGTGGCGACGGCGGAGCAGGACCCGGGTGCCCGCGGCCAGGATGAGCGCGGCGGCCGCGGCGGCGAGCCAGAGTGCCAGCGGCCGGAACCCGTCGGTGACTTCGGCCTGCGGGGTGATGGCGTTGGTTTCCAGCAGCACGGGGTTGCCGGTGGTCTGGGTGACCAGGAGGTTGCGGGACAGCGAGCTCCAGCCGCCGGGCTGCTGTTGGACGTAGCTGGCCAGGCTGGCCTGCAGGGTTCCCGGAGTGTCGGTTGCCGCGGACGTGCCGCCGGTGGTGTCCGGGGCCCAGCCGCCCAGGAGCAGGAGGTTGCGGCCGTTGTGTTCGTAGGCTTCCAGGGCGCCGTAGGGGGCGGTGGTGCCCACGCCGTATTCGATGTCCTTGCTGGAGACCGTGCGGAACCCGGCGAGCCGGAGCGGGGCGCCGGCCTGTTCGGCGGTGGCGGGGGTGGCGCCCACCAGGAGGCCGGAGTCGCTGGAGTCCAGCAGGGCGGCGGGGGTGGTGAGGCGGACGTCCAGGAGGGCGTCGTTGTCGCGTTGGAGGGAGAACGCCAGCGTGGCGGCGTTGACGGTGTTTTCCTGGGCGGTAGCGCCGGCGTCGAACGCGATGGGGAGGGTGGTGCCCAGGACCTGGGGGAAGCGGGCGAAGCCGGGCTTGATGGAGTGGCCGCGCTGGGCGGTGAGTTTGCTGCCGGTGGTGTCCACGGTCAGTTCCATGGGGAGTAGGCCCGCCGGGCCGGAGCAGTCGCCGCCGGCGGGGAGGGCGGTGAGGCGCAGGCGGAGCCCGTTGCGGGACTGGATGTGGCCGGCGGGGACGTCCGCGGCGATGTCGAAGGTGTCGCCGTTGAGGGTTTGGGAGCTGAGCAGGTAGTCATTCCAGTAGACGGAGAGTGCGGCATGCCCGCCGGTGGGGATGGCGGTGTGGGTGCCGCGGAGCTGGAGGCTGATGGCGGAGACGGGGCCGCCGAACTGGGACTGGTTGACGCCCAGGTAGGTTTCCTGGGTTCCGTAGCCGGCCAGCCGGATGGCCTGGGCGCCCAGGTCCGTGAAGGTTTGTTCGGGTCCGGCGGCGGCGGGGACAGTGGCGGTCATGCCGGTGACGGTGGCGCCGTCCGCCAGGGCGGATTTGGTGTCTGCCAGGGCGCGGGCGGCGGTGCGGAGGCCCTCACCGGTGCCGCTGATGGTCAGGGCGGGGCGGCCGGCCTGGGTGCCGAGCGTGGTGCTGGGGTCGCCGTCCGTGCTGCTGATGGTGATGATGCGGGAGCCGGCGGGGAGGGCGGCGGCCTGGGCGTCCATGTCCTGCGGCGGCACGAGCTTGAGTGCGGCGTCCGGGTAGCGGTGGGCCATGGCGGCGGAGGCGGCGAGGATGGCGGCGGAGAGGTCCGTGGCGGGTTCGGCCGGGACGGGAATGAGGATGGCGGGCACGGAGGGGGCCAGGAATTCGGCCACGGTGGTGGGCGCGGTTTCGGTGCCCTGGGTGGTGAGGCTGAGGCTGCTGAGCGTGGCGGTGGACTGGGTGGCGGTGCAGACGTCCCGGACGGCGGGGGTGTATTCGAGGGCCAGGACCAGCTGGTGGTCGGTGAGGTCCGCCGCGCTGACGGGGGCGTCCAGGGCGATGGTTCCCTTGGCGGGTGCTTCGAGGAGGGTCCTGCCCTGGGCGCTGACGCGGATGGTGCCGGTGGTGGGCTGGCCGGTGACGGCGATGCTGCCGGTGATGCGGGCGGGCTGCAGGCCGGGGGCCACCGGGACGGCGAGCTGCTGGCCGGATTGGCCGGGCATGGCCGAGACGGAGCCCAGGCTGGCGTTGGCGGTGGCCGGGTTGGTGTGGGTGGCGGCGACGCGTTCCGCGGGTGCTGCGGCGGGAGCGGCCGCTGCGGCAGTGGCGGCCTGGAATGGGACGGCGGCAAGCAGGGCGCAGGTGAGAACAACGCTCCCTGCCCGGAGACGTGAGAGCATGCCTCCACCTTGGCGGGGCGAACTCAATTTACCCTGCGGTCTACCCTCAAGGTTGACTCAAGAATGGGTGTTGGTGCAGGTCAGGGGTGATTTTTGGCTCTGTGTGCCGGTGGCGCGGTTAGCGCTCCACCGCCATCAGGACCACCCCGATGGTGGCGATTGCCAAAGCGGCCAGTGCCGCGTAGGAGAGGTACCGCAGCCTGCGCTGCCGCGCATCCCGCTTGTAATAGCGAACGTCGTAACTTCCCCCGTGCCGGCTCATGCGCTGACCATAAGCAGCAAACCTCAAGGTTCCCTGAGAACTCCCGTTTGTTACGAGGCCTCGTGGCCGTTGCGCCAGTTCTCCTGGAGCCGTTTGATGAACCACCGGGACTGCTCGGGCCCGTACGGTAAGACGGGAATGGCCGTGGTGGCGTCGTTGGGGGTGTCGCGCTGAATTTGGGAGGTGACATCATCGTCCCACCAGGCACCTACAAAATTGGGATGCTCACGCCGGTCTCCAATAGCACCGTTCATGGCATACGGGGCCTGTCGTCGCTTCGTTTTCAGGGTACTGGCGCCTCTCAGAATGTTCGGCTGAAGCTCGACGGCGTAAGCAGCGTGACCATCCGTGACATGGACCTTGGCGAGGACACCATTACTGGCCGCACGGGTGTCTACGATGTGATCAGTGGGCAGGACGCCACGGACATCCAAATTGAGAACGTTGATTCAACACCGAAGGCTACTGCCGGAACACCACGATCACCGGCAACATCCTCGGACGGCAGACACCAGGACAGCCCGGCTCGGGCGTTGCCCTCATCGGCATCATCGGAGCAACGGTCACGGGGAAAATCATCGAGGATGCGGCACTCAGCGGCATCCGTAACAGAATTCTTCAACGTTAGCGATGGTGACGCAATCGGCGGGAACATCGTCATCGCTGCGAACGGGATCAAGAACGCAGGTACCTATTCAGGAGCGCCCCTAACCGGGGCGCGAACAGACGATATCAGCGTTTACAACCAACGCAATGTCCGTGTTGCGGACAACTTGATCGACAAGACAGTTTCGGGCGGCATTGTGGTCGGCGAGTCACACGGGCCGGTAACGTTGGCTACTCCGTAAACGCCGCTGAAGAATCGGGCAATTACCTGCGGCTCTGGACCGAGCCCCTGTTGAGTGACGGAACTTCTCTCCCTTACGTCCATCTGCATCAGACGACTCTCGTGAACAACACGTCACGGTCATCCGGTACGGCGGGTATCTTCGTTTCCGGAAGCGCAGCGAGGTACATTTCCGAGGCGCGGGTGACCGGGAACCACATCTATCAGGCCAACCGGAACGCTGCGGCCGGCGTCACGGCTTTCAGCGTCCTCTTCGTGGACAAGTCACTCATGAGGCACAACTACGTAGTGCCCCCTCCCCCGGGGCTACCTTGACGAATTACGCCACGTCCGGCACCAATTCGGTTATCGCCGACAACCCTGGCGTTGCCTTCACGTACATCTCCACTAAGAAGCACCCCTTCCAAGGCGCGTCGCCAACAACCGGGACGTGGGAACTTGCGGACGTGGCATGGAACCAAAACCCGCAGGCCGGCACTCCGCTGCGTGGGTTTGCTCCACTTCAGGGACTATGGGCACCCTAAATGCCGGTGCCACGACGGGCTGCATAAACAGCGGCTCAACGTCATTGGTGGCGCCATCCGTCACAGGCCTCGCGAGCGGCGCCTGCATAACTATCGCAGGCGTTACGGGCGAGAAGAAGGTCATTCGTGTCGCAGGGACGACGCTAACCCCTGACTCGGCAGCAGACACAATGGTAAGCGGTGCCACAATCGCTTCTTCCGCCGCGACGTTCAGGCCAACAGCAAACCTCTAGGCCCTATGCGGGCGGCAGCAGAGCCGCCCGCATAGGTTCAACCAGGGTCGTTGCATAGGTGTTTGTAACATGCAGCAGGTCAAGGCGGACCGGCGCGTTGCCGATAAATGCGGGACACACGCCACGGTCGGAGCAGAACCACGATAAATCCGGATATGTTCGAAGGGTTCGCACCCGAGCGACTACTAGCGGCTTCCGCGCAACCGACGATCTGTCCGGGAGAGGACTGTCGTTGAATTAGATACTTCACGACTCTCGGCTAGTTTCGCCACGCGCCTCCTGTAGGCGTCTGATGAACCACCGGGACTGCTCGGGGCCGTAGGGCAGAACGGGGATGGCTTTCGTAGCGTCGTTGGGGGTGTCCCGGATGGACTGGCGGGCCTGGCGGACGGCCGTGGTCATGGTGTTGGCCATGGTTTTGACGAACTGGTCGCTGCAGGGTATTCCGTGGCCCGGGATCAGGAATTCGTAGCGGTGCCGGAGGGCTGAGATGTGGCGGAGAGCATCAGCCCATTCCTCAGGGTAGGAGTCCTCGAAGGAAGGGTGGGCGCCGTGTTCCACTAGGTCGCCCACAAAGAGCGTGCTGGGCGTTCCTACCAGCAGGTCTCCGTCGGTGTGGCCCCGTCCCAGGTAGAACAGCGTTGCCGTGAGGCCGCCGAGGTCTACCAGAACCGGCTGGTCCTTGACGATGGCATTGGGAACCACAAGCTCCACGTTCTCACCCTCACCTGCGGCCATCTCAGGCTCCAGGGTTCCAACATGACGGCGCTGTACGTCGCCGCGCTGGTCGACCTCGGTGGCACAGTTCTGGTGAGCCCAGAATTCGGTGACGCCAGCCTCGGCGAAGACGGCGTTGCCGAAGAAGTGGTCGTAATGGGCGTGGCTGTTGACCACCACGAGCGGAAGATCAGTCTTTTCCCTGACGGCGTCCAGAATTACGCGCCCCTGTCGTGGGCCACAGCCGGTATCGATGACCATGGCGCGTTCAGAACCGACGATCAGGCCTGTGTTCAGCAGGGATCCTTCAGTGACCAGTACATAGTTTCCCGTGCCGACCTTGAGCCATTCCGACATTGTTCTCCGTACCTCCGTCAAAGTGTTCGTTCGTCTTGGTGACTGATTGTATCCAGTGGGCACGGCCAGTCCTGCAAGCCAGGGACGTCGCCATGGACTGGTGCACCAGCACCACCGAGATGGCGTCCTTGTTGTTCTGCACAAACAAAATGACGGGCAAGTGGAAGAGACGGCGGCGAAGTTCAGGGCTTCGTGGAAGTAGTGTAGTCGCCTTCGCTCGTGGCGCTGTCTTCGCACATGTCCAGCACCACGGTGTCCTCGCTACCGAATTGGGCGGCGTGGGCCACGCCACCCGCGTGCAATAGCTGGGTGGTCGGCGTCGTGCAATGGATGCCCACCCTGCACTTCGAGAGATTTCAGCCCTGCAGCATCAGGACGCCCAGCTTGGACCGTGGTTGGCCGAGCCGGCCAACGTTGCTAAGCACCTTGCTGATGCTGTTGGCCTCACGAAACACCGGCACCAGACTCGGGGGAAAATTCATCCGCAATTCCATCAAGCAGCCGACAGTTGTCCCGGAAGATACGTCCTCTACCGCGCACAGATATAGTTTTCCCTCGCCCCGGGAGCTCGGTGACGTCAGTAAGCCAAGCCGGTTCGGGGCCGCAGTGCTGAAGTCCAGCTACCAGTATCCGACCGTCGAGTCGTCTGCGTGGATGTCCATGGCGGCGCTGACCAGATGCGTGATGGGAGCTCAGGACTCTTCTGCTCACCTAGCAACGGCCGCACTAGGGCGCGGGCCCGAGGAAGGGGCGGCATGTGCCCACGCCATTTCCAATGAGCTAGCACCGAGTTGGCAAACTTAGATTACATCCATTGGAGATCGCACTTGAGGCCAGCTGCCGGTGGGTCGTCCGTTACGTCACAACGTCACCCGCCACAGAAGATGACGCACCGCCTATATGCTTTCCGAATGGCGCAAAATAGAGAATTCATGACGGCACCACCCTGGGGTCAACGCCTGATTGGTATTGATGGGCTTCGCGGCCTTGCAGCAGTGATGGTCGTCATCACACACACAAATCAAAGGCTTGCGCCTGACGCCGGCCCTCATTGGCTCGGGTCTCTTGTGAATTTTGGAGGTCAGGGCCTCACGCTGTTTTTTGCACTCTCTGGGTTCCTGCTTTACCGACCGTTTGCAAGTGCGATCGTCACCGGAAGCCCCTCACCCTCTTTGCGTAACTACTTCTGGAATAGGGCGCTGCGTATTTTTCCCGCTTACGTAGTCATCTTCCTTTTCGTCGCACTTGTTGCGGGAGTTGCGTACCTGAGACCGGCCGCCTTGGGCGAAAGCTCCGTTAGTGGTACCCAGCCCGTTGGTTATATGACGGATCCTTTCCTCCTGATAAGCAACGCTCTTGCACTACAGACTCTTTTCCCGGAGGCGATAAAGACTGGCATACCTGCTGCGTGGTCACTGACGGTGGAACTGGCGTTCTACGCCGTTATGCCCCTCTTGGCGGTCATCGTCCTCAAGTTGCGGACACGGAGTAGGCGAACTTCGATATGGCATGCATCAATACCCATCATCGCGATGATTGTCATCGGGTTGACGGGTAAAATTTGGTACCGTCTAATCGCAAGACCCAGCACTAGTGATGAGGCCTATTGGCTTGAATGGGGCGGGAACTGGACTGCCGTTCTCGCAAGAAGCTTTCTTTACCACGCCGACCTGTTTGCATGGGGAATGCTGGCCTCACTTCTCTTTTGCTTGTATAGGTCAAGCGCGATAGCTGCTGGCCGCTTGCAGCTTCTGCGCTGGGGAGCACTTATTCTCGGATGTCTCTCTGCTGTAGCGGGCTGGGCTTTGAGCTACTCGAACTCGGGTTTCGCAGTACTGTCAGCAGCCGTAATCCTTTTCGTCGCCATTCCAGCAGGAAGGCACGGCACTGGAAGGCTGGCGACGATTTTTGAGTCGCCCCCCTTTAAGCAAATGGGCGAAATCTCCTACAGTGCTTATCTCTGGCACGTACCCGTAATTTTGCTCATGCAACGCCTTGGATTAGTACTTCCGGACACTGTTGCAGGTTGGATCGGTAACACGATGATTGTTCTTATCGTAACTGGCGCACTCTCAACGCTGACGTACATGCTCGTCGAGCGACCTCCTATGGCACTTAAGAAGCGACTTGATTCTGCACGAATTGAAGCTATGAAAGCGCAAGCCTAGTGATAGGCCCAGGAGGTTGCCGGGCTTAGGCAAACCACTTCCTGCAACATATCGTCTACGCGACCACTTCTTGCCGGAATAGGCAGCAAGTCTTACTGGCAGAAATATGGCTTACTGCTGGCCAGCCGGGTTTCATGATCAGCGACGAACCCCTCAGCTAGGCGCAAGCAGCAAGCGCCGGTCGAATTGCCGGCGGCGCATAGCAATGTCCGGTTTTTGATGCCCGTCGATACCCCATACGCAACAGCCGCTGAACCCCATGGTAGGTGCCCCGAGACTTCTTCACAGCGGACGTGGTCATCTGCAACGGTCGAAGGCGTGGCGTTCGACCGCCGCAATGCGACGGCTAGGCATCAGCTTGTGGCAGCCCGGTCCGTGCGAAGAGTTTACCTGGACCACGAGCTCGATGTTGCAAACCTAACCCGGGGTCTTGCCCGGTTCAACCGCACTGGCCCGGCACGGCAAATCAGGGGCGTTCACCAGGGCCCACGACGCCCTGCGGGCGAACTACCCCTCCCCCGTATCAACGGCGACCGTGGATCCTGCAGTTTCCCTGTGCAGCGGACGACCGGTCGCCGGCCGCGTCGTCGGCAGGAACACCGGAACAAGCGGTTCCCGGGAAAGGGACCGACCATTGGAAAGGGCGGCCGCTCTGCTATTGCCACACTTGGTTGAACGGACCACCTGCTTCATCAGCCTCGTGCACTTGGCCGGTAACCGCGGAGCTGAATACCTGCGCGATCACCGACCGAAGCGATGAGACCACTCCCAGCCCACCGAAGCGACTACGCGAAATAATGCGATAGCAGACCCCATGGAGCACCTGACTGGACTGTCCTCACCACCGACCGAACCATAAGTCGCTGCAACGACCGCTCTCCTCCGCCGCGCCCGAAATGGCTCACTTTTCGACCAGCGCTGACGGGTCGCCGCCACGGACCAACCATGCCGCCGGCTGCGGCTGCAATTGCCGGGGCGGTCTCGGACTCGCGGCCCCTCAACGATGCGTAGTCGCAAATGGCCTGCAAGTCGTCTCCGGGGCCTCCCGAATCGCGGATTTCAACCGTGACACATCAGTTAAGAGTCCGCTTTCGCGAACACGTCATGAGGTTTAGGAACTCTACGAGTTAGAAATCTTAGTCGATGGAAATTGGGTTGCCGGCCTGTCATCGGCTACAGGCGCCTCATTGAGTCCCCGACTTCTCAACCTCGATGCTCGCCGACGGTCTTCCTGCCGCACAACCGGATTTCTGCTCGGCTCATCATGGCTGTAGTAACCGTAAGAGTACGCGTCCGGCCCCTTGACTGGAAGTCGGTTCAGAACTACCCCAAGCAGCTTTGCCCCAACCATTTCCAATGCCTTTAGGGACTTATGCAAATCCTGTTGCCTAAGCTTGTGTGAGCCCACAACGACAACAACTCCACCAACGTGCTGTGAAAGAACCGCGGCGTCCGTAACTGGCAACAAGGGAGGTGCATCAATTACGACGGCGTCAAACGTCCTTTCGAGCCGCCCTAAGAGTTCGTTCATCTCGCTCGAACCCAACAGTTCGCTAGGATTCGGAGGTATCTGACCCGAGGTCAGAACGAAGAGATTGTCTTGGCCCCAGGGCTGCAGTAACTCATTCACATCCGCAGCTCCCATAAGCGCTGTCGTCAGGCCAGCGTTACGCTCAAGACCGAGGTAGTCGCCGACCGCAGGACGCCGCAAATCAGCGTCTATCAGGCAGACCGACTCTCCGGCCTCAGCGAGAGCAATGGCAAGGTTCGTCGCCGTCGTACTCTTCCCCTCACCTGGAAGCGAGGATGTTACCAACACACTCCGCGTCTCACCTGACACGTTGGTGAAGCGTAGGTTGGTCCTGAGCTGCCTAAAAGACTCAGCCCGAGGACTTTGAGGAGCAGACTGGGTCAACAGCGGTGACTTCACGGCCTCTTGATCAAAAGCTATTCCACCCAAGAGCGGCGCGTCTGTGACTTCGCGCAAGTCCGATTCGCCTCTTAGTCGACTGTCTAGCTTGGACAGCATCAAAGCAAGGGCACACCCCAGTGCTAAACCAGCACCTAATCCAAGCAGCAAGTTCATCTTTGTATTCGGTGCCGTTGGCGTGACTGGCGCAACCGCTGGAGATATGACTGAGAGGCTGACTGGAGAACTTCCCCCGGTTTTTGGCTTTTCTAAAATATCCACTACCTTTACCAGACTGTCTGCCACCGCCTGGGAGATAGCTGCCGCCTGAGCTGGAGAAGTGTCTGTCACAGAAATATTTATCAGGACTGTGTTGAGTTCCGTCGAGGCTCTAACCTGGTTCCCCAACTCGGCCGGGGTTACTTTCAACCCGAGACTATCGATCGCGGGCTGGAGTACCACAGGACTTCCCACGGTCTTAACATAGGATTGAACCCGAGCTTGGCTGAACGTATTTCCCTGTTGAAGTTCGGACACGCTGCCAGAACTTTGTATAGCAACGAATAGCTGGGTGGTTGCGGTGTAAGTCGGCCTGACGACGATGGCTGCAAGACCCCCTACCATTGGTCCGATTAGAGCAGCCGCCGCAACCAACAGCCAATAGCGGCGAAGGATGCGCAGATAGTCGCGTAGGTCCAAACCGGGCCCCCCTGTGTATGTGACTGGAGCGGCCGCAAGGCCCAGCACCAGACCAAAAAAATCCTATAGTCGGGTCAATCATACATGACGGCATCTAAGGCGGGTGCATAATTCCACTTACACACCCATTGTGGCCGTTAACTATTACACATAAATCCGGCGTCACTCTAGCTCACCGAGAAGGATTAACGGGTCACGCCGCTCTAATGCTCTTACCATGACTCACCAAACGCAAAAATCCTAGCAATTCGCGCATGTCGCTGCGAATTGACGGCATAAGGAGCGAAAGAAAATAAACGCCCAATTGAATCACCACAACAACAGAAATCGACTGAAGCGGGATATCACTACTGAAATAATCGAGTCCGATGAAACCAGCTCCCACCGACAGGCAAAAGAGAGAGAAAACACGAATGCTTGTCGTGCCAATAATTTTAAAAGAGAGCTTGAATAACCGCTGAAGCCATACCAGAAGAAAAGGCCAGGTTGCAGCAAGGGACGCCGAATAAGCCCAAGCTATACCCTGGATTCCCCATTGACTACCAAAGATCACCGAAATTACTACCGCAGTTTTCGTGACCAAGTTATATTTCAGAAGCGAACCAGTTTCGCCGCGAGCGAGGAATGCCCAATATCCCACGAAATTCATTGTCTGGAAGATGCCACCCACCGCCAGTATTCGAAGAACATTCCCCGTCTGCTCCCAGCCAAGCCCAAGCGCAATATCTACGATCGGCTCACCGGCCACAACAACAAGCCCGAAAACAACAAGCGCTAAGTACGTGAGGGCCAAATGAATGGCGCTTAGGAAGCGCATAAACTTGGCATCCTCGAATTGTACCCTTGACAGTATCGGGAGAACCACATTCGTAAGTGGTGCCAAAAGCTGATTGACCGGCACCATGAGGAGTTGAAAAGCGCGATTGTAGAAACCTAATGATTGCGCGCCAAAACGTATTCCAATTATCATCGAATCTGCATTGCTTGCAAAATATCCTAGAACTTGAGAAAAAGCAAGATTCTTCCCGTAACCCAGATACCGTGTGATACTGACGTTTCTGCTGGGCAACCCAGGAAACCACCGGGCGGTAGCAATTATTGCGATTGTGAGAACTGCTACGATACTTATCTGTTGGAAAGCAAGGGCCCAGTAGCCGGCACCTTGCAAGGCCAATATCACCGCTGCAGCAAGCCCCGCAAACTGAGCTGATGATTCTGCAATTGCAAGAAGCGTAAACTTGTAATGGCGCACAAGTTCGACGCGAAATTGAGCCTGAACACCATTCAGAACGAATGTGGCAGAAGTTACAACTAATACTACAGTTAAGCGTTCATCCTCGAAAACAGTCGCTAGTCCGGGCGCAGCAAGAATCAAAATGATCGCAAAAAGGCATCCTATGGCGGTATTCAGCCAAAATAGGTTCGTTTTCTCCTTGCGAGGTAGTACGTCTGCCTGGATTGCAGCGTAGGTAAGACCGAAATCGCGGAAAAGGTCCCCAAAGGCAATTACCGCAGTAATTATTGCTATAAGCCCGAAATCCGCAGGGGACAGCAGCCTCGATAGGACGACTAGTCCCACAAGTTGGGTCAGTATCTTGATGCCTTGGCTTGCCAGAGTGACAAGCCCACCTCTCACACCGGTTGACCCTAGTGACATATCCCGTTCCGCCTCAAGATTCGTTTTCATTTGGTGACATGCTCAGCGACCGCTTGTCGCCTTCTAGACTTCAAGCCGCATCGTGCTATATGTATTAATTGCCGGTGGTGGCGGGAAACTTAGCTGCTAATCTAAAGTTCTTACGCGCATCACTTGAAACTTGCTCGAGTCTCCGAAGGATCGTTTGTCGCCGTGCTGATTCGTCGTGTTGAACTGAGTCGATGAGCTCAATGATTTCTGTGGAAATTCTCAAACTTGGTTCCACTGCATATTTCCCGAGATAGAAGAAGCCGAGCATGCCTTCTACCTTCCCCTGGGTGGCCAGGGTGATCGCTGGCGTTCCTTGACCGAGGGCTAGAATCGCAAGATGCATCCGTCCCGTAACCACTACACTGGATAGGGAAGCGAGCCACGCTACATTCCGCGGGGTCCACAATCGGTTTACGAGAAAAACATCCTCTCTTCCAAAAGACAACTTAAGTTCCCGAGCCACCGCCAAGTCATCATCACCTTTACGAATGACGTGCGGAAGAATGGCAACAGCAAAGCCCCGGTCGAGAAGTGCTTCAGTGATCTTGACATACTCAGAATGGAGGTCGAACCGGCGCGCCAACAATCCGCTGGTATTTACGATTGCGATTTTCCGGCCTTTCGCAATCATACTGTCAACCCAAACCGTGGCCTCTGGGGCTGGTGCCAAATGTCGCAGTGCAAACACTGTGTCAGCCGTCAGCACAGTATTCTCACAGGCAGTGCTCTGGATCCGCTCGAACGACAGGGGGTCTCTTAGATTCAGGATTGCCCTTTTGGATACTCGCTCAAGCACTCTTTGAGCGCTTGCGTTTGCATGTCCGTTCCAGCTGAATCCCAAAATCTGACTCGGAACGTCCAAAGCCACCGCCATCCTGAGCAGCTGACTCCTGAGTACCGAATCACGTCGCGAATAGCCTCCATCCATGATGTCGGCTCCCACGATGCTCACACTCGAGGCATTCTGTACGAGGTCTAGAAACCTTAGTCTGGCTCTTATCCGCCCAAGGGGCCAGCCGCTCAATAAACCTGGCAGCGCAATCGTCGAAACTCTCGAGCTGCCCGATTCCGACACATGAAGGTCATGGCGATTGTTAACGACGGCAACTATGTCTCCTCCTACGTTGTCAACGTAGGCATCGAACATTGCTTGGTCCCCCAGGTTTCCGTTTCCAATCGTAGGAACAATAATGGAATAGCGCTGTTCGGATTTTCGATGCCCTCGGCGAGCCTTGAAAGCTGCCAAGGCAACTTCATCTACAAAACCTGATATCCGGAGATAAGCCCGTGATTCAATAAGACCCGTCAGTAAGCTACCAATCAACTTTTTAATCTTCATCAACTTCCAACCTGAATTTATATCAGTACATTCGTGAAAAATGGCTTTTCCAGAGCACAGGCGACGCAGCATTAGCCGTACGTGCGTCCGAACTCACAAGGGAATCATCACCTCAGTAAATGTCAACTATGGACAGTCATCAATTCGGAGATATCGCGTTTCGGCGAACGGGCCACTCGGTAGCTTGATGGCGCGTGGCCAATGGCTACCATCATGATGATTTGCTCAGCATCTTCAAGCCCGGTTGCTGCACGGACCACCGAGGCATGCTTGTTCAGCACAGACATGTTGAGCATGCAGCTCTGCAGGCCGACGCCGTGGAGGGCGTACACAAGACTCATAGCGAATACGCCCCCCTCGATCCAGGGCTGATTGCGCTCACTCGCACCGGCGAACATGCGGGTGTCAACAGTGATAAGTCCGACACACGGCACCTCATGCCTGAACCCGGCATTGCCGTTCTGATAGGCAAGAACATTCGAAACATGATCGCCCAAGTAGAAACGAACCTTCCATGGTTGTCTGTTACACACCGAAGGGGTCGTCGATGCAAGCCTGGTAGCCCTGGCGAGCAGGTCCTGGCTCACTGGTCTGTCTAGATCGAATTGGCGAACACTCTTTCGACTGTTAAAGAAGGTCTCGACAAACCCGATGTCCCATTGCGGCGTTACCAACGACTCCGAAGTCGGAGCGATTTCTTCATCGACTCCGTGTCCGCTATTCCACAGGCCAAGAGCTTCAGACGCCTCGATAGCGAAACGTGTGTAGGGTGCCTCGGGATACTCCGCGCTGGCAACGGGAAGGAGCATAGAAAGCCTTGCCATAACGTCTGCGCCAAATTTAGACCGCGGGTGGCGAAGCGCAAGCCCCTTTTCGACCCGGTGATAGTCCTTCGTCAACTGGCACTCCAGGTTTCGACCGCGCAAAGATGAACTGACGTGGCCGTCTTGCGGTGCCGCGTGGCGGAAGTAACGCCTGGAGTCCCTGACGAACTCAACCGGGCCTCTCATAACGGACAGTAAGTGCTTCAAACGTCGAATTGAGTCCTGGGAACGATTAGTCTCGTAGGGTTTACGCACTCTCATATCTCCTTCTGGGTGAGTACAGTACAGACATTCAACCCGAAAAATCGGTTTGCGACGCGGTGTCAAATTCCATAGATACCATCTGAACGGTCGACCGGTAGTTGATGGATAATCAGTTTGTGTTAAATCTTCTACTAATCACATTTCGAAGCTAAAACCGTTAGCTGTGAGAACGCCCTTCTCCAGCCGGCGCCAAGTAAATGTCCTGAAGTTGCTTGGCAAATTGCTCATCACCATAGGTCGCGAATGCCCAGGCCTTGGCCTTTGCGGCAACGCCATGACGAATGTCCCGGTTTCGGAGTGCCCGCAACAACGTTTCGCGGAACACATTCCGGTCATCTGTAACAGCCAAATAAAGATCCTCAGAGCCGATGCCCTCCGCACCAATGGCTGTCGAAAGGATTGGAAGACCCCACAGCATGGCTATAATATTCTTAAACTTCACGCCGGCGCCGTTGAACATCGGCGAAATAAATACATCTGCATCTCTATAGAACGGTGCCAAGTCGTCGACCCGACCCGTGACTAGGACATCGTGATGCGTCTCCGAAAAATTTAGTAACTCCGGTGAAGGCCCTGCCCCAGCAATCACGAGTCGACAATCGGGAATCTCAGCCTTGACGTCTCGCCAGATCTCGTCAGCAAACCACCTTATGCCCTCATCGTTTTCAGGTCTCGACATAGCTCCCGTGAACAAGATGCAACGGCTATTCTTCGAGGAAGCTTGGCTTCTTGCCTCCAGCATCCCATCTTCCATTAAGGGCGGGCTAACAACACGGACATCTGCCGAGCGATACAAGTTCCGGACCAAGCCTGCATCTTTGTCACTAAACACCAAAATGGTATCAACGGAAGCGAAACGCCGACGCTCTGCTAAGACTGTGAAGACGTAGCGACCAAAGTAGAAGATTCGAGCCGCAGTGCTTTTCTCGGACTTGAAGCGACGACGCCAGCGCTGAGACAAAACATCATGCGCAATAAGCGTCTGTCTGGCTTGAGGCGCAATTCTTCTGAAATAACGAGACAAACTCGCAGATTCCGTCCACTGAAATTCGATCACTTCAGCGCTCTTCGCCGCAACGTTCATCTCCACGCATCTACGGGCCCCTCGTTCCACGTCGAGACCGAGAGAAACGCCTCGAATAAACTTAACGAGTAGCAGCCAGGCACCGCGTATTCCGAACCATTTACTGTCGTCGCAGCCAAATACACTGAGCTTATACTGCCTATCGTCGACATTCCTGGACGCGTCCGCATTGTCATTCGAATGTGGCGCAAAAACATGCAAAGAGGAAATTTTGGCGAGATATCGATAATGCCGATAAACATATTCACCGCCAGCATGCGGTATTCCCGAGTATGGTGCAAAAAGTGTCAGAGACAGGACTTTCGGCCCTGTCGGCATTACCGTCATTTCATCGATCTCTCGTGGTATTCTTTTTCTAAAATGCGGACTCGGAAAACGGCGCATTGCCCTTGAATGCCTTCACTCCGTGTGTTTTAGGTTCCGAAGGTAGACGGCCAAGACCTACCGTCGGGGAGCTCAACGCCGAGTCCTTTTCGCCCAATTTGCCGATTATCGCCACAAATCCCAACATGACACAAATCGCACCAAGATTTAGCACATAGTAGACAAGGCCCCCTTTCAGAAGCCAGTTGTAAAGACCGTAGGCGACTACTGCGGATATGAGTAATGAAAGCGAAGACCGGTATGTGGCATGATGTGCAAAAGCAACCCAAGCCCCCACGAGAATCATGGCAAGCACCGCACTCACGGTGCCAAGCGAAAATACTAACTCGGAATAGCCGCCAATTGTAACTGGGGTAGTCCATGCCGACGATGACGGATCGGCACCTATTATTTCCGCAGAAATTGCCCTCTCGAATGAATACGCGAAAGATGTGTCACCACCGAAATACTTCTTCGCATAGTAAAATACATCGTTGAGTAGACCATTGGGCATGTACCACTGAGGTCGGCCCTCAAGGGCAAATTGAGCAGGCTGCGCTCCGACGACCGTAACTCTGTTCAGCAACTGGCGCCAAAGGGGAACATTCGTATTTTGATAAGTTGCGTAGGTGGTTGCAACAAAGAGCCCATAGACAACTGGGAGAACAGTCAGCCACCAGTATTTCCGCGCAAACACGCCGATGCGCACAGGCGTAGGATTCACCAGAAAATAAGTGATTAGCATCGTAAAAAGCATTGCAAGCATTCCACTCTTGAAACCGGAAAGCAGTGCCGATAAAATATAGAAACCAGTCGCCAACTGCCAAGGCCGATAGTTTCTCCATTCAACACCAAGAATCTTTGCGTTGACCGAAGCGAGTATCCAAGCTATTGGTATGCCAAACAAGAACATTCGACCTGGTATACCAAAAAAGCCCGATGACGTGAAATCGAATCTTTCTACCTCGATTGAGCTCGAAAAGATCGGTATCCCCCCAACGACTAAATGGTACATACCGAGAGTTCCAGCGGTGACTACAACGGCCATTACGGAGGAATCTGAAAAAGTACTACGGATGCTGGGGGCTCGGTCCCTTTGCTGACGCAACAGTAGGTATCGATTTGAAGCGGCGTAACCGAGAATCAATCCTAGGACACCAATTCCATATTCGTGAGCTATTTGCCATGAGGTAACCCCATCAGTTGCCAAAAGACATAGGCCTACGTAGACGAGCGTGAGATTATAGGCAAGAAATACAATCACGTTGAATCTGATTTGAAGCACGGCGAGAAGGCCCAGAATAGCCAACAAAACCATGCAGGAAATATTGAAGACCTCGTCAATGTTCATTGGAATGATGGCTCGTTCGCTGGGCGCCAACAAAGTCCGTCGACAACTCCAAGGAAGACGGCGATACCCGCACGAGGTCCTTCCAGCAGAAACGTCTTTAGGCCAAAAACGCATCGTAGGGCCACTATCAGTGGCCACCGTGGACGGAGTTCCCGATGTTTGCGAAAGAGCACAATGGAACTACGAGTTCCATGCCTATACGTAGTCACTGATTTTCTATCCTCACCGCTGCTCCCCGTTGTTAGTCCCCCCGAGTGAGCTACTGCTATCTCGGTCAAAACATCAACTTTCGAGCTAGGAAGGCGGTTTTTCATTCTGAGGGTCAAATCAGCTTCCTCCCCATAGAGAAAAAAATCTTCCGAAAAACCACCCATTATTTCCCAAGTATCAGCGGATACGGCAAGAAAATGCCCACCCGGGTAAATTAAGATGGAGGTAGGCAGGTCAGCTCCCTCGTATAGCTGGCGGCTGCTTCCAGTAGTTATGCTGACTGAGGCCAACCCGCTTAGGTTGTTGGACCCATGTCTCGTGGGCGTGCCGAAGATCGAGCCTGCACTATCTCGTACCCTGGTCATGGCTCCAGCCAGGTTGCCGCTTAGGAACACAACATCAGGGTTTGCGATGAGGACAGTTTCAGGTTTGTAGGCTCTAAGTGTCGCCCAACCCAAATTATTGCCCCTGCCGTAACCCATATTACTTTCACTTCGTACTATTTTCAGAGCAGCGAAAGCGCTTGCTAAGTCCCTTAGGTCGTGAACGAGGGTTTCGAACTGTTGATCGCTACAACTGTTGTCCACAACACAAACGTAAGTTTCGCAACCGGATCCAGCTGTACGAAGCGAATCGAGTAAGTCCTTCACCTGACTCGAGGAGAAATAATTGACGACTACCACGCCGAGCCGAACATCATCGGTTCCCATTGTCATCTCCATCTGATAATCCAGCCCTGGTCTATTACGTTGCACCCCACGTAAAGCCCCCGTCTTACACGGGACATTCTACTGATCGTCCCGTTATTGGTTGAGCGCATGATAGGAACTGAGGAAGCAGTGATGATTCGAGTAAAGCCAGAAGCCCTCCCCCCAAAAGATCTAAACTTCAATGCACAGATTCATTTCGCGCGGCGGGCGCGGATATCGCGAGTGTCGTGGACACCCACTGATGCAGACGCTGCTCAAACTTTTCCCGAGAGAATCGTTCTGAATGCTTTGCAATGGAAGTGCAATCTAGAGCCAGAGCTCGATTTACGGCGGACAAGAGAGATTCATCATCATCGGGTTGAAAGTGCGCGCCTGTGATTCCCTCCAGAACTGATTCGCTGGCGCCTCCGATTAGGTTCGAGACTACGGGTGTTCCAGTGGCGATAGCCTCTACCGGCATGATGCCGAAGTCCTCAACTGGTGGAAAAACAAAAACAGCTGCTCGCTGGTACAACGCTCTAAGCAAGTTGTTCGATGGACTCAGGACGAAATCAACACTCACGCAGGCATCCCGTGCGAGGTCACGCAAGCGCTGCTCCTCGGGGCCGGCACCGGCGATAACGACAGGCGTACGGGTGAGCTCACCCGCGCGAATTGCGAGATCCAGTCGCTTGTAGGGGATGAATCGCGAGGCTCCCAGAATAAAATCAACTGGCAGAGTCTCCAGGAGAGATTTTTCGTCGTCATCCAAACAGGCGGACCAATCAGCTACACCACGAATTTCGGTGACCTCAACAGGGGGATATATTACGCAGGCGTCGCGCTTCCAGTTCTTCAAGACTCGCTGGCGTACAAATTCGCTGTTGGCTGCGACAGAAATTGCTTCTTGGGCTCGGAATCGATCCAACGGCTTTAGCAGCACGGACGCCGCACGCGCCAGCAGACTGTCTCCACGTTCGTCGAATTCAGGTTCCCAAATGTAACGGGCCGGAGTATGCACATAAACAAACTTTGGCATGCCCTTGGCGACGGCCACGTGATGAGCAAATAGGTGGGAGCTAACGATGGCTATGTCCCACTTCCTTCTGCGGGCATGAGTCCTTCGCCATACAAACGGCATCAGCGGGAGCGATAGGACTTTCCGTCCGTGAAAAGGTCTAGATGATAGAACCGTCTCCATTACCCTGCCATCTCCTTGCAAAGTAACGCTCTTATCGCGCCAAAGACACAGTAAGTCCGCTCCGTTGAAGGCCTGACGGATAGTGGTGGCGACGTTCTCGGAGCCACCTATGGACGCGAACCATTCGTGAACTACTAGCGCCCTTAGCTGTGTTGATTGTCTCTTCTCGTAGGACATGCTCGCCCATCCCCTCTTGGCCAGAAGCCAGCAAAATCCGTTCGTCCCAATGAGTGTCTTAGTTGCCTAAGACGCAGGGCCCAGCGCGTGTCGGTCGGTTGAGAACTAATGATCAGCGTGGGTGGAAGTTCTCAGTATAGATTGTCAAGCTTTTGTCGAGATTCAGGCCCCGTTTGTGACGGAGAGGGAAGTCCTCCGGCTTGTGCTACTCCGGCAGGTTCCCGGAGTGCCCTCGCGGCCAGTAACATACAAGCGGACATCGAAGAATTTCATTGCGTGGGGGACAAGTGGGAGCACAGCACGAAACTAGAGTGCGAGCATTACCTGGACGCGATGTCTGGAGACGAAGGTATGCTGTTCGCCTGCGAATGCTCGATGGAGCCGTCATTGTATGGGCTGTGGTGGGAGCCTACGGCGTGCGCTTTGGTTTCGCCGATGTCGAGCACGGCCAGATCCGCGATATCGATTACATCGCCCTGTCCGCTGTTCTAGCATCGGCTTGGTGGATCATGCTCGGCGTTTGGGGTTCTCGTGAAGCAAAAGTCCTCGGTTCCGGCGCCGAGGAGTACAAACGCATCGTTGCCGCGTCTGTCTGGCTATTCGGCCTACTGGCAGTGGTCTCCTACGCGCTCCGGATAGACACGGCCCGAGGATTTGTGGGACTGGCCTTCCCCGCGGGCGTTCTCGGTCTTGTAACTGGGAGATGGCTTGTTCGCCAGCATCTGAGCCTGGAACGACAAAGGGGCCGAAGTGCTTCAAGGGTACTAATAATCGGCGGTCCTCACTCGGCGGCCCATCTCGCCAGGTCATTAGCAAGTGCACCCTCTGCTGGGTACCTTCCCGTTGCCGCACATTTACCTGGATCAAATTACTCGGAGCGTCTGCTTGGCATGGACGTTCCTATCACCGGTGTTGAAAACGATTTTTCCTCGATCCTCTCAGTAATCGTCGAGCAAGGCGTTGATGCCGTGGCAATTTCTGCTGGCGTAAACATGCATCCGACAGATCTTCGTCGCCTTGGTTGGGAGCTAGCTTCGCGAGACATCGGTATGATTTTGGCGCCGGCGTTAACCGACATAGCGGGACCGCGCATTCACACACAACCCGTAGCCGGACTCCCTCTGATACATGTGTCTACCCCCAAGCTGACCGGCGGCAAGAAAGTCGCAAAACGCGCTTTCGACATCGCAGCTGCCGGAACACTTGTGCTTCTGCTGTCTCCGCTCTTTGCCGCTGTGGCGATTCTCGTCAAGCTGAGCAGTCCTGGCCCTGTCTTCTATCGTCAAGAGCGCATCGGCCTCCGCGGAAGTACCTTCGGAATGCTGAAATTCCGGTCAATGAGAGTCAATGCTGACACAGAGCTACAGGCGTTATTGGATGCACAGGGCACCTCCGATCGACCGTTGTTCAAAGTCGATAATGATCCACGAATTACTGGCGTCGGACGCGTGCTCAGAAAATACTCGCTAGACGAACTACCTCAGCTGCTTAATGTCCTCGGCGGCAGCATGAGTCTGGTAGGTCCGAGGCCGCAACGCGAAGGTGAAGTCGCACTATACGACGATGCGGCTCATCGGCGCCTTTACGTCAGTCCGGGCATGAGCGGTCTCTGGCAAGTAAGTGGACGCTCGAACCTCAGCTGGGAAGAGAGCATCAGGCTTGACCTGTACTACGTAGAAAACTGGTCGCTAACGGGGGATTTAGTAATACTCGTGAAGACCTTCAAAGCGGTGTTTGCAAGTACCGGAGCAGTATAATTGGGTGGCACAACCCAACGTGCGATTTTACTGAGAGGTCACGGGGCACTAATACGTCCTCTCACAGTTTTCGAGGGTCTCGTCATGGCGCTTGAGCACTCCCCGAAACTCAACGATATCCGCAAAGGAGTTGCCGCATGGGGTTAGAAGTTCCGGCCGCAGGACAAATCATTAGTACTAAGAAGTCCAAAAAATTCTGGATAGCCGGAATTCTTCTCATGTTTATGGCCGTCATCGTAATCGCCAGTGTTTTTTGGCTCGCGAGTCGAGCCACGATAATTAAGACGGAGCTCGGCGCCGCTGAAGACTTAGTGCAAGGTCTCCGTAAAGACATCACCTCCCATGATCCTGAAAGCGCGAGCGTAACGGTAAAGCACATAAGGGAGAAGACCGCCGCGGCGCGGGATGCGGCTGACGATCCTCTTTGGACCCTTGCCTCATCGGTGCCAGTAGTTGGCCCAAACTTTAGCGCTGTTGCTGAAATTTCGCGTTCAGCAGATGACATCGCCACTCTGAGCGTTGCGCCGCTAGTAGCTGTTTATGGCTCGATGAACTGGGACGAATTGGTTCCCAGCGATACCGCAACAGATCTTGATGCACTCCAGCGAGCTTCTCCTAGCATTTCAGCTGCGGCACAAGCGGTCAGCAATTCAGCTGCTCGCTTGAATCAGATTGATTCAAGCGAGCTAGTAGGACAAGTAGCCGCACCCCTGGACCGTCTTCGGCAAGAACTGACGTCAGTCACTGGTGCAGTAAGCATCTCTGCTGATGTTGCAAAAACTGCTCCCGGTATGTTGGGAGCCGATGAACAGCACACATACCTTCTAATGATCCAGAATAATGCGGAGGCTCGCGCCTCGGGTGGCATTCCGGGCGCCCTCGCCGTCCTCACACTCGACAAAGGCAAGCTCTCCTTAGGACCACAGAGCAGCGCGGGCGACGTTGGCGTCATCTCACCCGTTATATCGGTGGATCCACAACAGCAGCAGATCTATTCCAGCCGACTCGGCAAGTACTTGCAGGACGTCAATCTCACTCCAGACTTTCCAACGGCTGCAACTATCGCCCAGGCGATGTGGGAAAAGAAGACTGGGCAGCGCGTGGATGGTGTCATCTCGATTGATCCAATAGTCCTGAGCTACATCCTCCAGTCGACGGGACCAGTTTCCGTCAACGGACCCGAACTCGCAGCCGTGAAGGCATCAGGTCTGCCCACTGTACTGACCGGTGAAAACGTGGTCCCAACGCTTCTCTCCGACGTCTACGCGAAGATCAAACAGCCAAAACTCCAAGACGCCTATTTTGCGGGTGTGGCGAAGGAAGTTTTCTCTGCGCTTTCCAGCGGCAAGGGAGAAGCCAAAGGCCTTATCAGTGGCATCACCCGAGGCACCGAAGAAGGACGTGTTCTCATCTGGTCCGCCAAAAGTTCTGAGCAGTCCGTCATCTCCAAGTACGCTCTGAGCGGCTCCATCTCCGGCCCTAGTGTTTCCCCCGCCCAGTTCGGCGTGTATTTCAACGACGGGACGGGCGCCAAGATGGACTACTACGTCAAACGCACCGTAAAGCTCATCAAGGAGTGTCCGGCAGACGGCTACGAACAGACGACGGTCCGAGTGACCAGCACCAATACGGCGCCAAGTGACGCTGCCACTTCCCTGCCGGCATACGTCACGGGTGCAGGAGCATTTGGGGTCGCCCCCGGCACTGTCCAAACGAACGTTGTCGCTTATGGTCCCGCCCAAGCAAACGTCGAGTCAGCCACCATTGACGGCCAGAAAACCCCGTTTGCCCCATACATCCATGCGAACAGGCCAGTAGGCGTTGTTGCCCAGCAACTTGCGCCTGGCGAAAGCAAAACCGTGGAGTTCACTTTCGGGAAGATCGTCCAGCACACAGAACCTAACGTGGTTGTCACACCGACTGTGCAGCCTGTAAAGGACGTTATCCTGCCTACCGAAAATGCCTCGTGTGATCCTGGTCAGTGACGGTCGCGTTAACACTATGTAAACCGACTGGATTGAGGTTGGTTACAACGTATCCGGGATGGTACCTTCTATCTGGGATATCTATCCGTAGTTCTGCACATGGTCTCGTGCGGAGGGGGCATCTCCCCAAAATCGGGTATCAAAAATTTAAACGTCTCCGGGGGGACACACATGAAGAAAACACTCGCAGCTCTCGCACTCGCGGGCTCCATCGCACTCATCGGTTCCGCGCCTGCCATGGCCGCAACCTACCCGGCACTTCCGCCGCAGGCCGCCGTTTCCGACGGAACCGTTGGACCGGGTGAAACCTTCGTCTTCCGCGGCCAGGGCTTCCTCGCCGGCGAAGGCCTGACCATCACCGTTACGCCGGGCCAGGCTCCGGCCTCCAACGGCGCCGGCCTGGGCCGCTCCGTTGCCGTGAAGATTCCCGTCTTCCAGGCACCGCAGACCCTGTCCGCAACCGCTGACGCCCAGGGCGCATTCTCCCTGCCGATCTCCATCAGCGAAGCCGGCACCTACTCCCTGACCGCAACCGGTAACACCTCCGGTGTCACCGTTGGCCCCGTCACGGTAACCGTGGCCGCCTCCCTGGCAAACACCGGTGGCGCCGCTGCCGGTGCCAACGGCGGCGCTCCGCTGGCCAACACGGGCGGCCTGGCCAACACCGGCGCCGACTCGGGCCTGATCCTGTGGACCCTGGTGGGCGCAGGCGCACTGGCCGCCGGTGCAACCTCCGTTGTGGTGGTTCGCCGCCGCGCCAAGGCAGAGGTTGCCGCCTAACCGCAGCAGCTCCTAGCACCAAAGAAGGTGGGTGCATCTCCGGAAACGGAGATGCACCCACCTTTTGCTTTGGGATTGATGCTGCGGGTTCCCGCAACCTTGAATTTAGCAAGCTCAATCACCAACGCTTTTGTGATAACTATTAGGGCTATGGGGAGACATTGGCGCAGGGCACCACGCGAATACGACTTTTCCGTCCCACTCCCCCGCCCACAGGTGCTCGGCTACGCCCTCCTCGTTCTCCTCGCGGCCTGCGCCTTCGCCACCGCCGCTTTTGCCCTTCTACAGACGTCCTGAGGCCCATTTGAGAATCCTCAACAACCACCGGCTGTGGCAGCTCATCCTGGCGGCCATGGTGGTTCCGTTGGCGCTCGTCGCTTTCTGGCCGACACCCGTAGACCAGCCCGTCTCAGGGCAACTGGCCATCGTGTTGAATTTCCTCCACCACCACGGCATTCCCCGCTGGTTTAACTACGACTTTGTGGAACGCTCCGCCAACGTTGGCCTCTTTCTTCCCGTCGGATTTGTTGCCGCCCTGGCATTTCCCAACAAAAAATGGTGGCAAATCGGCGCCTTTGGAATGCTCGTTTCCGGTTGCATTGAACTGGGGCAGCTTTTGTTTCTTCACAGCCGCTTTGCTAGCCCGTCAGATGTCATGACCAACACGTCAGGTGCTGTCATCGGCGCCCTGGTGGCACTCCTGGCCATGCAAAAAGGGAGGCCCGCCGCCATCCGGCAACGAGCCTCCCAAAAACAATAGAACGCCAGAGCTATCCGACGAAGCCCTTCATCCAGGTCTTCAGGTCCTCGCCGAACTCCACGCGCTCGGACGCCAGCGTGATGACGGCCTTGAGGTAGCTCAGCTTGTCGCCCGTGTCGTAGCGGCGGCCCTTGAAGACCACGCCGTACACGCCCGAACCTTCGCCCTCGCCGGCGGCGAGGGTCTGCAGGGCATCGGTCAGCTGGATCTCATTGCCACGGCCCGGAGCGGTATTCTCCAGGACGCCGAACACCGAGTGGTGCAGCACGTAGCGGCCGATCACGGCCAGGTTGGACGGTGCGTCAGCGACTGCCGGCTTCTCCACCAGGCTGTTGACGCGGACGTAGTCCTCGCCCTCAACAACCGAGATGTCAGCACAGCCGTAGGCACTGATCTGCGAGGGGTCAACCTCGATCAGGGCGATGACCGAACCGCCGGTCTTCTGCTGCACCTCCATCATGGTGCCCAGCAGGTTCTCAGCCTCATCGATGAGGTCATCACCCAGGAGCACCGCGAAGGGCTCATCCCCTACGTGCTGCTGGGCGCAGAGCACAGCGTGGCCCAGGCCCTTGGCCTCACCCTGGCGGACGTAGTGGATGGGACCCAGGTTGGAGGCGTACTCCACCATGCCCAGCTTGTCCTTGTCCCCCTTGGCCTCCAGCGCAGCCTCCAGGCCGGGCTCGCGGTCGAAGTGGTCCTCCAGGGCACGCTTGTTGCGGCCCGTGATCATCAGCAGGTCAGTGAGGCCGGCATCCACCGCTTCCTCGACCACATACTGGATGGCCGGGCGGTCAACCACCGGCAACATTTCCTTCGGCATTGCCTTGGTGGCGGGCAGGAAGCGAGTTCCCAATCCGGCAGCAGGAATGACGGCTTTGGTGATAGCTCTCCCCATAGTCATAGCTGAACCTTAACAAATTTGATGGAGCGGCGGGCAATTATGATTTCGTGGACCGGGTTTCGGTGAGGTTCGACAAGCTCGATTTCGACAAGCTCAATTACCGCGGAATTGCGGTTCGCGCTTCTCTTGGAACGCCCGGAAACCCTCCGCGTAATCATCGGTCTTGCAGAGGCGCGCCTGCTCCTCGTTCTCCTCCTGCATGGCCTGCCACAGGCCCAGACGCTGGTCGCGGATGTGCGCCACCAGCTCCTTCGAGGCAACGAACGCACCCGTGGCACCGGTAGCGACGCGCGAAACGATCGCCCTGGTGGAGTCCAGCAGCTCGGCCGCCGGCATGGCACGGCTGAACATGCCCTGCGCCACCGCCTCGGCCCCCGAGATCAGGTCCGCCGTGTAGATCAGGTCCAGCGTCCGGTGCATGCCCAGCCGCTCCGTGAAGTACCAGTGCCCGCCCGAATCCAGCGTGGCGCCCAGCTTGGCAAAGGGCGAGCCGAACTTGGCGTTCTCCGCCACGTACACCACATCCGTGGCCAGCAACAGCCCCAGCCCCACGCCCAGGCACGCCCCTTGGGCCGCGGCGAACGTCGGCGCCGGGAACGCGGCCATCTTCTTCAGCAACGGCTCCACCAGCCCACCCAGATACGCTGCGGCGTCGTCACTCTCCGGGGTGACCCCGGCGATGTCCCGGCCCGCGCAAAAGGCCCGGCCCTCTCCCCTCAGCAGCAGCGCCCGCACCTCACCGCGCGAGGCGGCGGCAGCAGCGTCGTCGTACGCCTGGGTTAAATCCCGCAGCGCCTGCTCATCCAGCGAGTTCAGCTTGTGCGGTGCGTCCAGAACGACCTCTGCGATGCCGTTGCCGATGCCGATGGAAAGGGAAATCATGGGGCTCCTTGTAGTGAAAACGGATTAGACGTCGAAGTCGACTGTGACTTCCTTGCTGGTGGGGTGGCTTTGGCAGGTGAGCACGTAGCCCTTGTCCAGCTCGTCCTGCTCCAGCGCGTAGTTCTCGTCCATGGTCACGGTGCCGGTGACCACCTTGGCCCGGCAGGTGCCGCACACTCCCCCAGCGCACGCGAACGGCACGTCCGGGCGGACCCGCAGCGCCGCGTTGAGGATGGACTCGCGGGCGTGCGTGGGGCTTGCCACCTCGCCCTGCAGGCCGTCCAGCTTGAACGTGATTTTGTAAGTCTCCTTGGACTCGTCCACCACCACGGGACGGCCGGCCTGGCCTTCCGGGCGGTCCGGCTTGCCGGACGTGAACAGCTCGAACCGGACGTTCTCCGGCTTCACGCCGCGCTCGGCCAGGGTGTCCCGGCACAGCTGCACCAGCTCGAACGGCCCGCACAGGAACCACTCGTCCACATCGTCCGCGTGCAGGGCGGTACCCAGCAGTTGCTGCAGCTTCTCCGCATCGATCCGGCCGGAGAGCAGCGGCGCGATCCGCTGCTCCCGCGAGAGCACGTGGTGGATGGCCAGCCGCTGCGGGTACTTGTCCTTCAGGTCCGCCAGCTCCTCCAGGAACATCACGTCCATGGCGGCCTTGTTGGCGTAGATCAGGTCGAACCGGGTCTCCGGATTGGCGGCCAGCAGCGTCCGGGCGATCGCGATCACCGGGGTGATCCCGGACCCGGCGGCGATGGCCACGAAGTTCCCCGCCTCCCCCGCGAGGTCTTCGGGGTGGTTCATGGAGTTCATGACGTTCTGCTCCACGGCCACGCCGTCGCGGCCGTGCTTGGACACGAACGCGCCCATGGGGCTCATCACGTCAAGGGTGTCCCCGGCCTTCAGCTCGGCGTTGGCCCAGGTGGAGAACAGCCCGCCCAGGTCCTTCTTGATGGCCACCCGGATCTCGCTGGTGCCGTCCTCGAAGCTGCGCGGCTCGGCGCAGATGGAGTAGCTGCGGCGGATTTCCTTCGGCTCGCCGTCCTCGTCCGGCAGCGTGGTGCGCAGGGCAACGTACTGGCCGGGCAGGTAGTCGAACTTGCCGGCGAGCTCCGCGGGGACGTGGAAGCTGACCTCGATGGCGTCCTCGGTGAGCCGGCGCACCTCCTGCACGGTGAGGGTGTGGAAGGACGGACGACGGCGGCCGGTCACCTCAGCCTCTTCGGCGGCGGTCTGGCGGACAACAGGCATGGGGGTTCCTTACAGGACTTTGAAGTAGTCGAACGGTTCCTTGCAGTCCTGGCACACATACAGCGCCTTGCAGGACGTGGAACCGAAGCGGGTGAGTTCCTTGGTGTTCAGGCTGTTGCACTGCGGGCACTTCACCGCCAGGCTCAGCCGGATGGGGCCGGAGTGTCCGCCCGCCTTGGAGTGGCCACTGGGCGGGGCGATGCCGTACTCCTGCAGCTTCTGCTTGCCGGCCTCCGTCATCCAGTCAGTGGTCCACGCCGGGGCCAGGACCAGGTCCACGTGCACGTCCCAGTAGCCCTCCTTCTTGAAGGCCGTGTAGAGGTCGTCCCGGATGGCGTCCATGGCCGGGCAGCCCGAGTACGTGGGCGTGATGGTGACCGTGACGCTTCCGTCCGTGCCGGCGTCGACCTTCCGCAAAATCCCCAGGTCCGCGATGGTGAGCACCGGGATCTCCGGGTCCACCACCGTGGCGGCGATGTCCCATGCCTTTTGCCGGGGCGTCTGCGTCCGGGTTTCGAAGTCCGAGATGTACATGGCAGTCACCAGCTGGCCCCGGGGTGCTCGCGGGCCAACACCTGCATCTCCGCGAGGATGTAGCCCAGGTGCTCCGAGTGCTTGCCGTGCCGGCCGCCGCCCGGGGCTGCGGGCACGTCCGGCACCTCCAGTTCGGCCTCGGTGAGGACGGCGGTGACCAGGCGGTCAAAGTCGCCTCTAAGGCTGGAAGGTGCGACGGCGGCACCCGCCTCAGCGAGGCGCTGCGTCAGGTCATCGTCCTGGAACAGTTCGTTGACGTACGGCCACATGAGGCGCAGGCCGTGGATCATCCGCTTGCGGGATTCCTCGGTGCCGCCGGCCAGGCGCAGCACCCACTGGCTGCTGTGGTCCCGGTGGTAATCCACTTCCTTCACGGCCTTGGCGGCAATGGCTGCCAGGGTGGCGTCCGTGGATTCGGTGAGCCGGCGGTAGAGCTCGTACTGGTAATAGCTCACCACGAACTGGCGGGCGATGGTTGCCGCGAAATCCCCGTTGGGCTGCTCGAACAGCTGGACACTCCGGAACTCGTGCTCGCGGCGGAAGTAGGCCAGCTCATCCTCAGACGTGGCCGTACCGTCCTCTTTGGGCATGCCGGCGCCGGCGTAGGTGAGGAAGCTGCGGGCGTGGCCCAGCTGGTCCAGGGCGATGTTGCCCAGGGCGATGTCCTCCTCCAGCTCCGGGGCGCGCGAGATCCAGTGGCCCAGCCGCTGGGCGAGGATCAGGGCGTCATCGCCCAGCCTCAGGGCGTACTCGGCGACGTCCCCGCTGGGCTTGACCAGGCCGGTCTTTACCTCCAGGGCGATGTCCTCCGGGCGCAGGGCGTTGCCGGGGGTGATGCGTGTTGCCGATGCGTTGGAGTCGCCGCCGGCCACGCCGGTGGAGATGTCGCCGTGGCCCGTGTTTTCGTGGGTGCTCACAGGTGCTTTACCCCTTCGCTCTTGGTGTAGTACGTGGCGTGCCGGTAATCCTTGCCCTGCGGGGACTCGAAGAAGGAGCCCTTGGAATCGGGATCGCTGGCAGCGATGGCGTCTGCCGGGACCACCCAGATGGACACGCCCTCGTTCCGGCGGGTGTAGAGGTCGCGGGCGTTGCGGAGGGCCATGGCGGCATCCGGTGCGTGCAGGGACCCGGCGTGGACGTGGCTCAGGCCGCGGCTGGAGCGGACGAAAACCTCCCAGAGGCCCCAGGCACCGCGGTCGTGGTGCTCCTGCGGCGCTGGTGATGCTTTGGGGGCTTCGCGGTTGATCTCGGTGGCGGAGCTGGCCGGGGTTTCCGGGTTGCCGTGGGGGGCCATGGGGCTCATGCTGCGTGTTCCTTCGTCTTCATCGACTCTTTTGCCTGCTGTTTTGCTCGCTGCTTGTCCGCATACGCGGCGGCTGCTTCACGGACCCAGGCGCCGTCGTCGTGCGCTGCCCTCCGCCGCTCGAGGCGCTGGGCGTTGCAGGGACCGCGGCCGGCCAGGACTTCCTGGAACTCGTGCCAGTCCAGCGGGCCGTGCTCCCACTTCTTGGTGTCCTCGTTGAAGCGGACCTGGTCATCGGGGAGGGTGAGGCCCAGGACCCGGACCTGCTCCACCATCATGCCCACGAAGCGGCTGCGGAGCTCGTCATTGCTGAACCGCTTGATGTTCCAGGCCATGGACTGCTTGGAGTTGGGGGAATCGTCGTCCGGCGGGCCGAACATCATCAGGGCCGGGGCGTACCAGCGGTTCACGGCGTCCTGGGCCATCTGCTTCTGCGCGGGCGTGCCGTTGGAGAGTTCCAGGAGGATCTCAAAGCCCTGGCGCTGGTGGAAGGACTCTTCCTTGCAGATGCGGACCATGGCGCGGCCGTAGGGGCCGTACGAGGCGCGGCACAGCGGGACCTGGTTGCAGATGGCTGCGCCGTCCACCAGCCAGCCGATGGCGCCCATGTCCGCCCAGGTCAGGGCCGGGTAGTTGAAGATGCTGGAGTAGCGGGCCTTGCCGGCGATGAGGTCGTCCATCATCTTGTCCCGGGACTGGCCTAGGGTCTCGGCGGCGCTGTAGAGGTAGAGCCCGTGGCCGGCCTCGTCCTGGACCTTGGCCATGAGGATGGCCTTGCGCTTCAGGCTGGGGGCGCGGGAGATCCAGTTGGCCTCCGGCTGCATGCCGATGATCTCGGAGTGGGCGTGCTGGGAGATCTGGCGCAGGAGGGTCTTGCGGTAGGCCGCCGGCATCCAGTCACGGGGCTCGATCCGGGAGTCCTCGGCGATGATGCGATCAAAGTGGGCCTCCCCCGCGGCGTCCGCTTCTTGGGTTAGCTCAGCCGGCACTGACTGCAAGTTCTGCGCTGCCATGGTTGCTCCTATGCAAAGACCTACTGGGACGTCCGGAATTATTTACCGACCGTTCGTTCAGGATATGCGGGCGCGGCGGAACTCGTCAAGCGTGCACCCCTCCCCCCGCTCACCTTCGACCGCTCTCCCCCCAACGCGCGCTCACCTTCAAGCGCCCTTCCACCGACGCGCGCTCACCTTCGACAGCTTTCCCACCGACGCCCGCTCACCTTCAAGCGCCCTTCCACCGACGCGCGCTCACCTTCGACCGTTCCGCCCCCAACGCCCGCTCACCTTTTGCGCGTGGCGCGTGCCGCCGTCGTGCGCTGGCTTCCCGGGGCCGGGCCCGCCGTCGTGCGCTGCCGCGGTTCTCCACGCACCCACATAACTGGCGCGCAACGGAATTTGCGCGGCGGAGGGGAACTGGTGCGTCGCCGGCCGCTCCGGAGGGACCAATGTTCCCTGTTCATTGTCAGTGGCGCGGAGCACAATTGGCCTTGCCCGACCATGAACGGAGCCATCCAATGTCTGAGCACACCAACCCCACCCCCGAGCACGCAGAGAGCCGTGTCCCCCTTCCCGGCTCAGAACGCCCCGCGGCGGCACGGATCCAAAACACCCTGGGTCCTGCCAATCCCGCGCACAGGATCGAGGTCACCGTGATCCTGCGCCGCCAGGAACCGCTGCCGGAGGCCTCCACCGAGCCCGCCCAGCCCCTGACCCGCGAGGAACTGGCAGCCCGCCACGGAGCCTCCGACGCTGACCTGAGCCTTGCCACCGAGACCTTCACCCGGCTCGGCGCCGACGTGGTCGAGGCCGACGCCGCCTCCCGCCGCATCCGACTCGCCGGGACGGTGGAGGTGCTGAGCCGGATCTTCGGCACCAGCCTGGAGGAAGTCACCAGCAGCGGTCCGCACGGCCACGATGTCACCCACCGGCACAGGACCGGCGGGCTGGAGATCCCCGCGGAACTGGACGGCGTTGTCACGGCGGTACTGGGCCTTGATGACCGGCCCCAGGCGCGCGCCCAGTTCCACGCCATTCCGCGGGCGGCATCCGGGACCAGCTACACACCGCCCGAGCTCGCCCGGATCTACAACTTCCCCGCGGGCGGCGGCGGCGCCGGCCAGACCGTGGCCATCATCGAACTCGGCGGCGGCTTCGCCCAATCCGACCTGGACGCCTACTTCGCCGAACTGGGCATCACCGGGCCCACGGTGCGGGCAGTGGGGGTCGACGGCGCCGCGAACCATCCCGGACAGGACCCCACGGGCGCGGACGGCGAAGTCCTCCTGGACATCGAAGTGGTGGGCGCCCTGGTGCCCCAGGCGGACATCCCGGTCTACTTCGCGCCCAACACCGACGCCGGATTCCTCGACGCCATCATCAACGCCTCCCACGCCGCCCCGGCACCCACGTCCATCAGCATCAGCTGGGGCCAAAGCGAGGACGACTGGACCGCCCAGGCCCGGACAGCCTTCGACCAGGCCCTGGCCGACGCCACGGCACTCGGCGTGACCGTCACCGCCGCCGCCGGGGACAACGGCAGCGCAGACGGCGCCACCGACGGCAAAGACCACGCCGATTTCCCCGCCTCCAGCCCCCACGCGCTGGCCTGCGGCGGAACCCGCCTCGACGCGGACCCCGCCACGGGAACCATCACGTCCGAGACTGTGTGGAACGACGGCCCGCACTCAGCCACCGGCGGCGGCTACAGCGACACCTTCCCCGTCCCCGCCTGGCAGTCAGGCCAGTCCGCGCACCACGGCGGCCACCACCCCACAGGGACGAAAGGCCGCGGAGTGCCGGACGTCAGCGCAGTGGCGGACCCCCAGACCGGCTACAAAGTGCGGGTGGACGGCACGGACATGGTCATTGGCGGGACCAGCGCCGTGGCACCGCTCTGGGCGGCACTCATCGCCCTCCTGGCGGAGTCCACCAGCCGCACCTTCGGGCAGATCCAGCCGCTGCTGTACCGCAACAAGGCGGCCTTCCGCGACATTACCGCCGGAAACAACGGCACCTACAAGGCCGCCGCCGGCTGGGACCCGTGCACCGGCCTCGGCAGCCCCGACGGAGCAGCGCTCCTCACCGCGATCTCGGCCGGCCCATGACCTGACGGGCGCCTTCGGCGGCCCTGCGGCGGCCACGTTTCTTAAGCCTTTCTTAGGAACCCTGGGGAAGGATCGAAACAGAGACCACGGACAGAACCCTGTCCGCCGCAGGACCATCCCGGAGGATTCGTGAACGGACCAGCCCGAGCCCACAAGACAACACCCGGCCCCCGCCCCACCGCCGGGGCACGCACCCGGTTCCCCGTGCTCCCCCAGGCCCGGCACTGGCTGCTGCTGGGCGCGCTGCTGTGCGCCGCCGTCGTCGTCCTCGGTTTCACGGTGCAGCTCCTGCCCGGCGACACCGCCGCCGAACTGCACGTGGACCAGGACCTCAGCACGCACCACGTTGCCGTGCTGACCGCCGTCGCGATGGGCATCAACTTCCTGTTCGGCCCGGTGGCGGGCCTGGGCCTGATCGCCGTCATCGCCGTGGTGGTGCTGCTGGTACGCCGCGACCTGGCCACGGCTGTTGCCTTCGGCGTGGTGGCGTGCTCGGGCTGGGTTGCCAGCGAAGTCTTCAAGCTGATCGTTGCCCGGCAGCGCCCCAACCCGGCCCTGCTGTTCGATCCCCTCTCGCCGGAGACCGGATCCAACAGCTTCCCCAGCGGCCACGTCAGCTTTGCCGTCGCCCTGGCCTTCGCCCTGTACTTCCTGGCCCGGGGCACCCGCTGGTCCAAGCTGGTGGCCGCTGCCGGCGCCGTCGTGGCCGTAACCGTCGCATGGTCCCGACTGTACGTCGGCGTGCACTACCCCACCGACGTGGCGGCCTCGTTCCTGGCCGCGAGCGCCGCCTTCGTGCTGCTCGCCGGGCTCTGGAACCGCTACGCTCCCCGGCTCTTCGACCGCCTGCCCGCCGCGCTCACCACCCCGTCCGGCCGACGCTAAGGGACCCCCATGCACACCCTGCTCACCCCTGACGTGGTCTCCGCCATGGCCACCGCGGGATCACCCTCCCTGCTGGACCCCGCAGGCCTGCTCGGCGGCCTGGGACCGGCAGCCCTCGGCGTCATCGCCGGGATGGTCTTCATCGAATCCGGCGTCCTGTTCCCGTTCCTGCCCGGTGATTCGCTGCTCTTCACCGCCGGGCTCCTGCACCAGCAGCTGCAGCTGGCCCTTCCCGTCCTCATCGGCGTGATCACGGCGGCCGCGATCGCCGGCGACCAGGTGGGCTACCTGCTGGGCCGGCGGTTCGGCCGGCGCTGGTTCAAGGACGACGCCAAGGTCCTGAAAACCGCCCACCTCACCGCCACCGAGGACTTCTTCCGCCGGCATGGCGGCGCGGCCGTGGTCCTGGCCCGCTTCGTCCCCATCATCAGGACGTTCGCCCCGCTGACCGCCGGTACCGCCCGCTACGGGTATAAATCCTTCACGCTGTGGAACATCGTGGGCGCCGCCGCCTGGGCCACATCCGTGACCCTGCTGGGGACGTGGCTTGGGCATTACGAAATCATCGCCAAGAACATCGACGTCATCGCCGTGCTCATGGTCCTGGTCTCCGTTGTTCCCTGGGCCGTGGAATACCTCAAGCGCCGCCGCGCCAACCGCCGTGCCGCCGCAGAGCCGTCCGCAGAGCACGACGACGACGCTTCGGCGGGTGCCGCGCCGCACCTCGACACGGTGGGCACCAGCGCTCGGCAGGACGCTTTCACGGAAGAATAGGCCGCATGACCACCGCGGACCGGCCTTCCCTGCTGCTCGCCGAGGACGATCCCGCGCTGGGACCAATGATCGCGGAACTGCTGGAGCCGGACTACCGGATCCGGCTCACCGCCACCGGCCAGGAAGCCCTGCACCTGGGGCTGACGCAGCCCTGGGACGTGATGGTGATTGACCGCGGCCTGCCCGTCATGGACGGACTGGCCGTCATCGCGGCGCTCCGGGCCAAAGGCATCGCCACCCCCATCCTGATCCTCACCGCGCTGGGCGAGACGGACGAGAAGGTCCGCGGGCTGGACACCGGCGCCAACGACTACATGACCAAACCGTTCGACGCCGGCGAGCTGGCGGCGCGGCTGCGCGCACTGACGCGCACCTTCGCTCCGCCCGCGGGGCCGGTGGGCATCGGCAGCTGGGACTTCGATCCGGCGTCGCGCTCTGTCCGTTCCGCCTACGGCGAGGTGGTGACGCTGACCGCCAAGGAAGCCGAACTCCTGGCGGCGCTGGCCGCCGAACCCGGCAGGGTGTTCACCCGCGACGACCTGCTCGCCGCGCATTTCCAGTCCACGGACCAGCCCGGCGTCATCGACACCTACGTCCACCACCTGCGCCGAAAGATCTCCCGGACCGTCATCCGCACCGTCCACGGCGTGGGCTACCAGATCGGCGACCCCTCATGACCTCTTACTCTTCCGGTGTTGGCTCCTCCGGCCCTGGCTCCACCGGCGTGTCCCACTCCGGTTCCGGGGACGCGGACCAGGACATCCTCCGCCGCGCGTCGCTGAAGGTGGCACTGCGGATCAGCGCCGGCGTGGCCGTCCTGGTGCTGGTGCTGCTTACCGCCGCCACCTTGTTCCTGATGAACAAGCTGGCCCATCCCACGCCGCCCGGTTCCACCGCCGGCAAGGCCTACACCTACCTGGATTCGAAGGACCTGATCGAGGGCATGATCCTGGCCGGGCTGGGGGGCATCGTGCTGGCCGGTGTGGTGGGCTGGATCAGCGCCCGCAGTGCCATCCGGCCGCTGGGCGAGGCCCTGGCCAGGCAACGGCGCTTCGTCCAGGACGCCAGCCATGAACTCCGCACCCCGCTGGCGATCCTTGATACCCGCATCCAGCTGGCGCAGCGCAAGGCCGAGCCCGGGTCCGAGCCGGCGCAGGCGTTGGCGAAGATCCGGGAGGACACGGCCACGCTGACGCGCATCGTCAACGAACTCCTGTTGGCGGCGACCGGCTCCACCGGCGGATCCGCCGGCGCGTCCGGGGACGTTGTCCCGGAGCCGGTGGACGTCGCGGCGGTTGCCCGGTCCGCCGCCGAAAGCCTCCAGGGCCTGGCCGGCCAACAGGGCGTCCGGCTGGACTTCTCCGGGGCCGGCATGGCGTGGGTGCGCGCAGATCCCGGCTCGCTGCGGCGCGCCATCCTGGCCCTGGCCGATAACGCCCTGGCCCACACCCCCTCCGGCGGAAGCATCACCATCAGCACCAATATCGAGGGATCCAGGGCCGTGGTCCTGGTGGCAGACACCGGATCCGGGATCACCGGGGTGGACCCCGAGCGGATCTTTGACCGGTTCGTCCGCGCCCCGGGGTTGGACGGAGCCGGGGGCAGGCGCAGCTTTGGCATAGGCCTGGCCCTGGTCCGCGACATCGCCACCGCAGCCGGCGGCACCGTGGACGTACAGCGGACCGGACCCGACGGCACGACCATGAGGCTTGCACTGCCGCTGGCGCGGGACTGAAGGGCGGGCTGAACGAACGGATTGGAAGCATGCAGTCTGGGTATTGACCCCTCACTTGTTTTTTGCAAGTATCGTGGTTATCCACTCCATCTTGGGAAATGAGACTGTGATGACCGCAATGTTCGTAAACCTGCCGGTGACCGACCTGGAGCGCGCCAAGGCGTTCTATACGGCGGTGGGTTTCACCATCAACCCGCTGTTCACTGACCACAACGCCGCATGCGTGGTGGTGGAGGAAGACCACAGCTATTTCATGCTCCTGGTCCGCGAGTACTTCCAGACCTTCAGCGACCGGCCCATCGGCGACCCGTCCGCGACCGTATCGGCCACCACCGCAATCTTCCTGGAGAGCCGGGATGCAGTGGACGCCAGCGTTGCCAGTGGCCTGGCAGCAGGCGGGACCGAGGCCCAGCCCGCTTCCGATTACGGCTTCATGTACCAGCGCCAGCTGACGGACCCGGACGGCAACATCCTTGAGTTTGGCTACATGGAAGCCGCTGCCGCCGAACAGGGCCCGGAAGCCTTCATGAACCAGCAGGCCTGAGGTTCATGGCCGCACGCGACTACGGACAGTACTCGGGCATCACGCGGGCCATGGAGATCGTCGGCGAACGGTGGGCCCTGCTGATCGTCCGCGACCTGCTCGTAGGGCCGCGCCGCTACGGTGAGCTCGCCGAGGGCCTGCCACGGATCCCGAGCAATATCCTGGCCGCGCGGCTCAAGGAACTGCAGGCGGCCGGCGTGATCCGCCGTGCGCCACGCTCGCGGGTCATCGTCTACGAGCTCACGCCGTACGGACGGGAACTCGAACCGGTGGTCCTCGCGCTGGGCGCCTGGGGCTTCAAGGCCATGGGCGATCCACGCGAGGACCAGATCATCAGCCCCGACTCGATGACCATGGACCTGCGCACCGCGTTCCGGCCGGATGTGGCGGCCGCCCTTCCTGCCACGGCCTATGCGGCCCACTTTGGTTCCGCCGACCTTTTGATCAGGGTCCAGGGACCGAGCCTCGACGTCATTCGCGGTGACGGCGCGGCGGACCTCGCCTTTTCCACCGGGCCGGACATCCGGCTGCTCATCTCCGGCGACATGGCACCAGACCGCGCGATCGAAAGCGGCGTGGTCCGGGTGCTGAGCGGGCCGGGAGACCTCCTCCGCCGCTTTGCGGACACCTTCCACCTGGCGGCCTGACAGTGTGCGGCGGCTCCTTGTGGCTGAGGCCCACCCAGCTAACGGGGCGTCATGGGGCACGTCGCGGGCCGGCGTCGTGCGTCAACGGCCGGCGAAGAACGGCAGCGACGGGTCCTCCACCAGGGCTGACTTCGCGGCATCGTCCGGGACCACGATGACCAGCAGGTCCTGGTACGGCTCGCCCGATTCAGGATTAATCGCCGTCTTGTGCGGGGCCCGGTACAGCACGAAGCCCCGGCCCTTGGGTCCCTGCGGCACTTTGTAGGTTGGACGGTCGCCCCAGGAGGTCCCCAGCACAACCTCGGGAAGGCCCCTGCAGATGGCATCGATGTCGCCCGGTGTTGCCTTGCGCTCCATCGCCACAACGTAGCCCCGCGCCGTGACCGGCCGCAATGCCCTGCGCCGGGCTCCTACTCGGTGGCGCCCAGGAACTCAGCCACCAGCGGCTGCCCGCAATTTTCCACCACGGCCAGGGCGTGCGCCGCGTTGGCCTGCCGGGCCAGGATCGAGAGTTCGTCGGCCGGCTCGGGGGACGACGCGACCGCATCCAGGTCCCGGGCCACGCCCTCCAGCGCGGACTTCAGCGCCTCCCGGTTTGCCTCTATCGCGGACTGGATGTGCTGGAGCAGCAGGGACATGTCGCGCCGGTGGTCCAGCAGGAGTTCGCCCCAAATCCCTTCGGGCGCCGCTGCAGCCAGGCGCTGAAGGTCCGGTTCGCCGGGAACGCCCCACTCTGCGGCGACCGCGGCGGCCTCGACATTGCGGGCGAGGGTCTCGAAGCGGAGCTTCTCCAGGACGGCTTCCAGGTCCGCGGATGTGAACGTTAACCATTGGGTTTTGCCCGTGCCCAGGTGCAGGAGCTGCGTTTCCAAGCGGAAATTCAACAGCTCGAGTTGCCGTCTTTCGCGCCACAACGTCGCGGAAAGTCCATCTGCCCCCAATGGTTCCCCAATCACTATGGAGTTCTGCCGCCGCGGAGATGCGAAATCCGCGCCGTCTTTTGCATGACAGTACACGTAATGGGTCGCTTTGAGGTGATAGTCTTCGCTCAGTGCTGCGCGGCAGCACCATCACTACAGTCTCGTGGGGGGACTTTTTTTGGATCGCGAACACCGCAACGAGCTGGTCCTCCAGCACCTCCCCTTAGTGGGTTATTTGGTTTCCGAGGTGTGCGCCAAAGCCTCCCATTTGTCGCGTGACGACCTCGCGTCGGTGGGGTCCATCGCGCTGATCACGTCCGCGGAGTCCTTCGATCCCGCCCTGGGCGTTCCCTTCGGAGCCTTCGCCCGCCGTCGTATCATCGGTGCCTTCGCGGACGAGATGCGCTCCCAGGACTGGGCCACACGCTCGGCCCGCAAACGCATCAAGGAAACCATGGCCGTGGAGGAAACCCTGCGCGGGCTCCTGGGCCGGAACCCCACGGTGTCGGAGATGGCGTCATCCCTCGGAGTGGAGCGAAGCGTGGTGGAAGCCGCCCTGGCCGACGCCGCCCGGACCCTCACCCCGCTGGACGACGTCATTGTGGAAACGTTCGCTGCGGAAACGGCGTCCCCCGAACACGCAGTGCTGGCGGATGAACGCGTCAAGTACCTTCGCGCTGCCGTCACGGCGTTGCCCGCCAAGATGCGCTACGTGGTGGAAGAGATCTACCTCGCCGGCCGCACCGTCAAGGAGCTTGCCGCCGAACTCGGATCCACCCACGCCGCCGTCTCCCAGCAGCGTGCAGAAGCCATCCGGCTGATGCGCGACGGCCTGGCGGCGCACTACGCCGACGACCCCGGCACCACCCACGCGCCGGAGTCACGAATCAACGCCCGCCGCCGGAACGACTACATGGCCCAAATGGGCGCCGCCACCCACGGCGGCATCACGCGCCCGGTCCTCTCGGCGTAAGGCTTTCCGCCGCACGTGCCAGGGACCCAACCCCGGCGGAAGCGTCAGTCCGCGGGCGGGAGGAACGCCTTCAGGAGCTCTTCGGTTTCCGGGCCCGCCTGCGCTGCTGCGACGTTTGCTGCGGCGATGGCTTCCACCACCTCGCTGCGCTGGATGGTCACGCCGCGGGGGGCTTCGATCCCGATCCGCACGCCGTCGCCGCGCCCCTCCATGACGGTGATGACAATGTCATCCCCGATCATGATTTTCTCGCCCGGCTTGCGCGTCAGAACCAACATGTACTCAATCTACCTTTCTGCCGTCCAGCCAACCGACGGGCAGCCCCAAACCGTGCACTGTTCCCGGGGTCAGGGTGTCCTGCGAACCCACGACGGCGAGCGCGTCCACAGCGGTCAGGTTCCGCAGTGCCGTCAGCCAGGCAGCGGTATCGTCGGTTTTCCGGCGGGCGTCCGCCACCACCCAGGCCTGGTCAGCGCCGAGGCTTGCGATCACGGCTGCGTGGCCTGCGACGTCGCGCGGGCTGCCCAGCCCGAACGCCAGCAGCACCGCCTGCCCGGTGGCCACGGCCGAGGCCCGCGCCGCCGTCGCGCCCTGGCGGTCCGCCACGTGCAGGTGGCCGAACGCGGTCAGCTTGCCGCTGGTCCGGACATCGCAGCCCCCCGCGGCCAGGGACATCTCCAGGGCCGGGCCCAGGGCGTCGTCGCCAAGCCCCAGCAGCAGCACCAGGTCCCCGGCACCGGTGAGCGGTGCCGGAGCTTTCGGACGGGTCTTTGCCTGGCCAACGGCCTCACCCGGAGCACCTGCGGGAAGCGCCAGGGAAGGTTCGACGGCGGCAAGCGGCTTGCCGTAGTCGGCACCCAGCTGCGCCAACAGTCCGGCGAAGTCGGCCCGCGCCGTCGAAACCGGCACGGGCTCCACGGGCTCCACGGGCTCCACGGCTTGCGCGGCAGCGGACGGGACGTGCGGAGAACCTGAAGCAGCGCCAAGCCCGCCACCCCGGCCGTGGAGCCGCAGCTCGCTCTGGTCCGCCTGCTCCAGCAGGGCGGCAATAGCGGGGCGCCGGAGTCCGGCGTGGGCGTTGGCAGCCGTGCCCGGTGCCGGCGTCGCGGTTGCCAAAGGCGCCTGCACAGACGCGCCAACACCAGCGGAAGCTGCACCGTCCGGCACCTCCACCGTGGCCTCGAACCGGTCCTTGGCGAACAACCCGCCGAACCCGGGGTTGGTCACTTTCTCGGCCGCGACAATCCGGGCGCCGGCGCCGTACTGGGCCACGGCCTTGTCCCGGATGGCCTCCAGCGAGGACCCCTTAAGCCTGAATTGCTTCGGCATGCCGCACCACCCCCATCGTCTCGATGCCCACGTTCGCGGCTGTCACCTCGCGGTAGGACAAAACCTGCACGCCGCCGTCGGGCCCTGCCACCAGCCGCCGCACCGCCGGCCGCAGCGCCGGAGCGCACACCAGCACCGGCTGGCGACCGGCCGCCGCGGCGGATTCCATGGACTGCTTGACCGAGCCCAGCACGGCGTCGAGCCGGGCCTGGTTCATGACGATCTGCGTGCCGCCCTCCCCCGGGCGGAGGTCCTCCAGCATGGACTGCTCCAGCAGCGGATCGATCATGATCACGTGCAGCACTCCGCCGTCCAGGAACTTCGCGGCGAGCGCCGGGCCCAGCGACTGCCGGGCCGCCTCGATCAGCGCCTCGGGATCAGTGGAAGCTTTCGCCCGCAGCGCCAGGGCCTCGTAGATGCGCGGGAGGTCGTTGATGCGGACCTGTTCCTCCAGCAGGCCCTGCAGCACCCGCTGGATCTCCGCCAGGGACAGCAGCCCCGGGGTGAGTTCCTCCACGGCCGCCGGGCTCAGCTTCCGGACACCTTCGGTGAGCACCCGGACATCCTCCCGGGAGAGCAGCCGCGCCGCGTTGGCCGTGACGATCGAGGACAGGTGCGTCACCAGCACCGAGACGCGGTCGATCACGGTGGCGCCGGTCATTTCCGCGCTGTGCCGCATCTCGGACGGGATCCACTTGCCGGCCAGCCCGAACACGGGTTCCACGGTGGAGGCGCCGGGCAGGGCGTCCAGGAAGTCGCCCAGGGCCAGCATCCGCCCGGCCGGTGCGGTGCCGCGGCCGGCCTGCACCCCGGCAATCCGGATCACGTAGGTGGCCGGCGGCAGCTCCACGCTGTCCCGGGTGCGGACCGGCGGGATCACCAGCCCCAGGTCCATGGCGATCTTGTGCCGCAGGGAACGCACCCGGGCCAGCAGGTCATCCGAGGCGCCGGAGACGATGTCCACCAGGTCCGGGGCCAGCAGGATCTCCACCGGGTGGACCCGCATGTCCTCGAGCAGCCGCTCGTTCGGGTCCTCCTCCGGCAGCAGCGAGGCTTCCTCCGCCGCCGCCACGTCAGCCCGGGCCTTCTGGTCTGCGGCCAGCCGCCGCGAACCGAACAGCAGCAGCGCGGCCACCAGCAGGAACGGCAGGATGGGCATGCCCGGGATGAAAGCCATGGCGGCCGCGGCCAGCCCGGCGATCATCATGGCCGTGGGCGACTGCATCAGCTGGGAGGACGCGGTGCGGCCCATGTCCTCCTCGGCGTTGGACCGGGTGACGATCATGCCGGTGGACACGGCCATGAGTAGCGCGGGGATCTGCGTGACCAGGCCATCGCCCATGGTCAGCAGCCCGAAGGTACCCAGCGCATCCCCCACGTTCATGCCGCGTTGCAGCACCCCGATGGCAATGCCGCCGATGAAGTTGATGATGATAATGATGATGCCCGCGATCGCATCGCCCTTGACGAACTTGGACGCACCATCCATGGCGCCGTAGAAGTCCGCCTCCGCCGAGACGTCCGCGCGGCGGCTGCGGGCCTGCGCGTCCGTGATGAGGCCGGCGTTCAGGTCCGCGTCGATGGCCATCTGCTTGCCGGGCATGGCGTCCAGGGTGAACCTGGCACCCACCTCCGCCACGCGCTCGGCGCCCTTGGTGACCACCACGAACTGGATGACCACCAGGATCAGGAACACCACCGCGCCAATGATCATGGACCCGCCCACCGTGACATGGCCAAACGCCTCGATCACCTGCCCCGCGTACCCCTGCCCCAGCACCAGCCGGGTTGAGGCCACATTGATGCCCAGCCGGAACAGGGTTGCCACCAGCAGCAGCGAGGGGAACACCGAAAAGTCCAGCGGCTTCTTGACGAACATGCTGGTCAGCAGCACCAGCAGCGCCAGCAGGATGTTGCAGACAATCAGGACATCCAGCAGCGGCGCCGGAACGGGGACCACGAGCAGCAGCACGATGCCCACGATCCCCACCGGAACGGCCAACGGGCCAAGCGGCTTCTTCATGCGGAGGTCCTTTCACGGCGGTCAGGTTCAAGCAGCGCGGCGGTCATGGCACTTCCGCCATCCGGTGCATCCCGCGGGCGGCGCCGCGGGCTTTGAGGGACATCACGAACGCCAGCACCCCGGCCACCGCCCGGTACAGCTCCAACGGGATCTCCTGGCCGAGCCCGCAGGCCGAATGCAGCGCCCGGGCCAGCGGGATGTCCTGCACCATGGGCACCTCCTTGGCCTCCGCCTCGGCCCTGATCCGGGTGGCGATGACCCCCGCCCCCTTGGCCACCACCCGCGGAGCCGACGTGCCGGCGTCGTACTTCAACGCCACGGCCACGTGCGTGGGGTTGACCAGCACCACGTCGGCGTCGGCGATGGCGGCGATCATGCGGTTCCGGCTCATGGCCAGCTGCCGGGAACGCCGGTGCGAGCGGACCAGGGGGTCGCCCTCGGTGTTCTTGTTCTCGTCCGTGACTTCCTTCTTGGACATCCGGGTCTTCTTGCGGTTGCGGCGCATCACCACCAGCACGTCCGCGGCCGCCAGCACCAGGCCCGCCGCCACGGCGAACTGCACCAGGGAGCCGATGCCGTCCGTGGCCGCGGCGATCACCCCGGACACCGGCAGCCCGCCGGCGGTGAGCAGCACCGGGATGAGGCGCTGGACCACGAAATAGAGGACGACGCCGACGACGGCCGCCTTCAGGAGCGCCTTCAGCCCGCCCCACACGGCCTGCATCCCGAAGAGCCGCTTGAGCCCGCTGAGCAGGTTGAAATGGCCGAACTCGGGGCGGAACTTCTTGAAATGCACCCCGCCCTGCACGGCGGATCCGGCCAGCACCACCAGGAACACCACCAGCAGCAGAGGCCCCAGGATGCCGGCCAGCGAGCCCAGCCCCAGTTCCAAGGCGTGCAGGGCCTTGCCGAGGTCCGGGCTTTCCATCACGGAACGGATGCTGAACACCTGGTCCACGGCGGCGTTGGCGGCCCGGTCGATGGTGGCCGGCAGCATCACGGCGCCGGCACCGACACCCAGCCAGGCGGTGAGGTCCTGCGAGCGGCTGAGCTGGCCCTTGGACCGGACCTCGCGCATCCGCTTGTCCGTGGCCTGCTCGGTGCGCTCCTGCGAGTCCGCCATTCAGCCCACCCCCATCAGCGAGTTGACGGCCTGCCCCGCCAGGACGGCCACGATCCGCGGCAGCCCCAGGAACAGGAAACCCGCCAGGGCCAGGGTGAGCAGGATCTTCAGCGGGAAACCCAGCGCGAACGCGTTCAGGGCCGGCGCCACGCGGGTCAGCAGGCCCAGGCCGACGTCGGCCAGCAGCAGCACCACCATCAGCGGCCCGGCGATCTGCACCGCGCACAGGAACATCCCGGTGACGGCCTGGACCATTGCCTGGGCGGGCCGGGCGAGGTCGATCCCGCCGGCCAGGGGGAACGCCGTGAAGCTGCCGGTCAGGCCGCCAATCACCAGCTGGTAGCCGTCCGAGGCGAACAGCAGGGCCAGCGCCGCCATCTGCAGGAGCCGGGTGAACTGGGCGCCGTTGACCATCATCTGGGGATCGAACGCCTGGGCCATCTGGAATCCGCTGGAGAGGTCGATCAGGCTGCCCGCGGACTGGACGGCGGCGAACACCAGGTACACCAGGAACCCCAGGGCCAGGCCGGTGGCCAGCTCCAGGACGATCGCGGTGAGGAACCCCGCCGTATCCAGGGGCACATACCCGGCCGCCAGGCGCCCTGACACGGCAAGGCCCAGCCCGATGCCCAGCATGGCCTTGACCTGCGCCGGGATGGCCTGGTGCGCGAACGGCGGGGCCACCACCAGGAACGCGACCATCCGGACGGAGGCCAGCAGCATCACTTCCAGCCAGCCCTGGTCGACGGGGATGTTCACGTTCCCCCGATCAACCCGGGCAGGCGGGCGAAAAGCTCGTTGGTGAACGAGACCATCTCGGTGATCATCCAGTGCGCGCACACCACCAGGGCGATGGCCACGGCCACGGCCTTGGGCACGAAGGACAAGGTGGCTTCCTGCAGCTGGGTGATGGACTGCAGCAGCGAGATGGCCAGGCCCACCACCAGCGCGGTGACCAGCACGGGTGCGGAGAGCTTGGCCGCCACGATCATGGCCTGGAGGCAGATGTCCAGGACGGCGTTGGTATCCATCAGCCGTAGCTCTGGATCAGGGAGGTGATGACCAGTCCCCAGCCGTCCACCAGGATGAACAGCAGGATCTTGAACGGCAGCGAGATCATCACCGGCGGCAGCATCATCATGCCCATGGACATCAGGGCGGCGGAGACCACCAGGTCGATCACCAGAAACGGGATGAAGATGACGAACCCGATGATGAACGCCGCCCGCAGCTCGGAAATCATGAACGCCGGGATGAGGGTCTGCAGCGGCACCGATTCCGGGTTGGCCGGGTTGGCCATCTTGGCCGCCCGCGTCATCAGGGCGATGTCCTCCTGCCGGGTGTGGCCCAGCATGAACCGCTGCAGCGGCGCGGCACCGGCGGACACGGCCCCGCCGAAGTCGATGCTGCCGTTCAGGTACGGCTGCACCGCGGCGGTGTTGATGTCCTGGATCACCGGCCACATGATGAACAGGGACAGGAACAGGGCCAGCCCGGCAAGCACCTGGTTGGGCGGGATGGACGGCAGCGACAGGGCGTTCCGGGTCATGGCCAGCACCACGAAGATCTTGGTGAAGGACGTCATCATCAGCAGCAGCGCCGGCGCCACGGACAGCAGGGTGATGCCGATCAGGGTGACCACGGCGGTGGAGGGCTGGCCGTCCAGGCCGTTGATGTTGATGCTCACGTTGCCGTTGCCCGGTTCGGCGGGGGCCGCGGGCGGGGTGGGCGCGGGCACCGGGACGGGGGCGGCGTGCGCGGGGGTTCCGGCCAGGGCGGCGCCCAGCCAGAGGACGACGACGGCGAGCAGCACCGCTGCGACGGCGGCCAGCAGCAGCCGGGTTGCCGTGGCGGCCTGGCGGGGCCGCCGGCCGGCGGCCGCGGTTCCGGTCAACTCCGGCGTCCGCGGAGCGCTTCGGCGGCCTGCCGCCAGGTGGAACCGGCCAGGAGGGAGCCGTGCAGCTTCGACGCCGGCACACCGGGACCGGACACCCTGGATCCGGGCAGGGCCGCGGGGCCCACGCGGCGGTGCAGCTCGGCCCGGCGGGGCATGCCCGCCGCCTCCTGGAACACGGCGGCGAAACTCTCCGACGGCGCCGCCGCCACCCGCCCGGGTGCCGGGAGCGCGGCCCGCTGCTCCGGCGTCGTGATGTCCACTGCTTCCACCGGGATCTCCCCGGCATGCAGGACGTTGATGCTGTGTTCGGTGACGCCGAGCAGGAAGCGTTTGTCCCCGGCATCGATCACCACCACGGAGGCCTTCTGGCCCACGCTCTGGCGGCTGACCACGCTCAGGGTGCGGTTGGCGCGGCGGCGGCCGTGGCCTTTCGCCTTGCCCAGGCGGCGCTGCAGGTACCACATCAGGCCCAGCACCGCCCCAAGGGCCACGAGCACGCGCAGCCCCAGGATGACTGAATCCATCTACCCCAGTCCCTCGGCGGTATCCAGGATGCGGGTGATGCGGACGGCGTAGTCCTGGTCCACCACCACCACTTCCCCGTGGGCGATCAGGCGGCCGTTGAGCAGGACGTCGGCGGGGGCACCGGCGGAGCGGTCCAGTTCAATGACCTTGCCCGGTTCCAGTGCCAAGGCGTCCCGGACGGACATCCTGGTGCGGCCGATCTCCACGGTCAGGGACATTTCCACGTTGCTGATCAGGCTGAGCCGGGCCGGAACGCCGGAATCCCGGCGGGAGCCGCGGCCGGCGTCATGGACGGTGCCGTGCTCGCGCACCCGCACTGCGAACCAGCCGGCCGGGCTGGTGCCGTCCGTCAATTCGAACACCGCGGTTTCCGGGTCCGAGAGCAGCCCGGCGGCGTCCTCTTCCCGCAGCTCGCCCAGCACGCCGGCGTCGAACACCGCGGCAGCCGCCTCCATGGCAGGGCGCAGGATGTCGACGGCGGACACCAGGCCCGGTGCCCCGCCGCCGGCAGCCGCTCCCGCACCGCCGGCCGCGGCCAGGAACGAACGGTTCGCCAGGACCAGGGCCAGGTCCGCCGTCACGGCGCCCACGAACGTGGCCGCGATGCCCTGCGGCGCGTACGCAGCGGCCGCCAGCGGCGGGACGATGCCGGAAACGGACAGCACCGCCGGATGCGGCAGGTGCAGGGCCAGTTGCTGCGCCGAGGATTCGTGCAGGTTCAAAGTGATGGTCATCGCTGGTTCTCCTCGGTGGTGACAATGACGGCGGCGGCACGGGAACCGTTCCGGGCCGGGGCCGCGGTGGCCAGCCGGGTGCCGTTGATAGTGACGTCGAACGGGCTGTTCTCGCGGTGCGGCAGGGGCAGGATGTCGCCCACGGCCAGGCCAAGGATCTGCCCGGGCGTCACCGGCGCGGACGCCAGCTGCACGGCCACGTCCACCGGCACCTGCGCCACCTGGGCACGGACCAGGGCGCCGGCGTCGGCCGTGGGAACCATCGGGTTGACCGCACCCAGGCCCGGGAGCAGCACGTCCGCCGGGATGGCCAGCGTGGCGGCGCTGTGGTTCTCGCCCACCTTGACGCTGAACGCGGCCACGATCATCAGCTCGCCGGGCGCCGCCGCCTGGGCGAACTGGGAGTTGTACTGGACCACGTCCATGGCCAGCGGCGCGGACAGCAGGGAGCCCAGTGAATAGCGCAGGTCCTCCAGCCCGTCCTCCACCATGCGCCGCACCAGGGCATGCTCGATCTGGGTGAACTTGCGTTCCGGGACCACCGGGTCCGTGGCGCCGCCCAGCATCCGGCTGATCCAGGACAGGGCGGCGGTGGCCGGGAACTGCAGGACCAGCCGGGATTCGCTGCCTTCGATCCGGCACAGGACCATGGCGGTGACGGCCGGCAGGGAGGCGGCGTATTCGTCGTAGCTCTGCATGCTCAGCTGGTCCAGGGTGGCGGAAGACTTCACCCGGACCTTCGCTGTGAGCTGGGTGCCCCACTGCCTGGCGAATGTTTCAAACGCCACTTCCAGGACGCGGCTGTGCTGCCGGGGCAAGGTGGTGGGCCTGCGGAAATCGTAGACGTCCACGGTCCGTTGCCGTGGCGCCTGCCGGTCCTCCAGTTCACTCACGGGTGGGACTATCGGCAGCGGTTCCCGGCGCGTAAGCAGGTTGGACCGGTGTTCTTGTCCCTTACGGGGCCGGTTTCGCGGCCTCCACTTTGATGGCTTCCGGAATGAGCGCCCGGATGGCCTCCGCCTTGTCCGAGAGGACCACCACATCCACCCGGCGGTTCAGTTCCATGAGTTCCTCGGTGGAATCGTCGTTGACCTGGCGGGCGGACCCGAACGCCACCGCCCCGATCCTGCCCGGCGGCACTCCCCCGCGGTCCACCAGGTAGCGCAGCACGTTGACGGACCGTGCGGAGGACAGCTCCCAGGTGGACGGGAACGAGGTGATGCCGTTGGCGGCGTGGCCTTCCACCATGATCTCCAGGCCGGCCGGGGCCAGGGTGGGGCTGATGGTGTCCAGGACCTGGCTGGCGCGCGGAGTGAGCTCGGGCCGGTCCGGCAGGAAAAAGGCCTGCGAGCCCACCAGTTTCACGGTCAGGCCACGCTCGGTGACCTGGAACTGGACATTGGCGTCCAACTGGCCGGCCTTGAGGTCCGACTGCATTTTCTGCTGCAGGGCGGTGAGCCGGTCCACCTCTTTGATGGCCAGTTCCAGGGAGGAGAAGGCTTCGGCATCCTTGTTGATCTGCTCGGGCGGCACCACGGTTCCGCTGGCGGTGTCCACCGTCTGCGTGGCCACCGCCCCGAATCCGGTGGCCAGGGAGTTGCGGAGCTTGTCGAACTTGGCCTGGTCCACGGTGGACATGGCGAACAGGACGATGAACATGCACATGAGCACGGTGACCATGTCCATGTAGGACGCCATCCACCGTTCGTCCACGTGTTCTTCCTCCGGCTCGTGGCTCCGGCGGCGGCGCCTGCTCAAGCGGCCCGGCCCAGGTCCGAGAGCTCGCCGGCGGCCGGGGCGCCCTTGGTTTTGCCCTTGCCTTTGGCCTGCCCGGCCGGAACCATGGCGTTGAGCCGTTCGGCGAGCAGCAGCGGCTGGGTGCCGTTCTGCACCGCGAGCATGCCTTCCATCAGCAGGGTCATCCGCTCGATTTCCAGGTCAGAGAGGCGCTTGAGCCGGGAACTGAACGGCAGCCACAGGAAGTTCGCGGACACCAGGCCCCACAGGGTGGCCACGAACGCGGTGGCGATCATGGGGCCCAGGTGGTCCGGGGTGGAGAGGTTTTCCAGGACGTGGGTCAGCGACACCACCGTGCCGATGATGCCGATGGTGGGTGCGTACCCGCCCAGGCTGGCGAAAAACTTGCTGGAGATCCGGTCGCGGCGCTGCTTGGTGTCGATCTCGTCTTCCATGAGCATCCGCAGCTCTTCGGCGTCCGTGCCGTCGGCGATGTTTTGCAGGGCACGGGCCAGGAACGGGTCCTTGGCCTTGCCGGCCTCATCCTCCAGGGCCAGGAGGCCTTCGCCGCGGGCAATCTCCGCGAACCCCACCAGCTGGTCGATGCTGTCCTGCGGTTTGGCCGGTTTGGCCACGAATGCCCGGGGCAGGTCCTTGAACGCCTGGAGGGCGTCCCGGAGGGTGTTTCCGGCCAGGCCCACCGCCAGGGTGGCACCGAACACCAGGACCATGGGCGCGGGCAGCAGGAGCGCCTCCACGCTGGCACCTTCCAGGGTGACCATGGCAAAGACGGAGCCGAAGGCCAGCAGCAGCCCGATGATTGTTGCGGGATCCATGGGTTACTCCTCGGGCGTCCGGACAAGGCTGAGCGAATGCCCGGGGGCTGCCGGCAGGTCACGTGCCCGGCGGAGAACATAGGCCCGGTAGTTCGCAATCAGCTCCACAACCTCAGCCAGGCTTTCGCGCACAACGTACGTGGCGCCGTCGAGCGTGACCAGGTGCGTGTCCGGGCTCTCGTGGATCCGCTCGATCACATCCGGATTCACGGCAAAGCGGGTGCCGTTGAGGCGGGTGACAACGATCATGGGCCGTTTCTGCTCTGTTGGGTGGGCGTTCCCTCCCTACTGTCGGCCGCCCGGCCCGGGCCGTTAGGTCAGGGGTGATCCCGGCGCCGGCAACCCGCTCATTTGAGGATCCGGTCCACCAGTTCGTCCACGACGGCGTCGAGGGAGAGTCCTGTGGCCAGCGGGACGGTGAGGTGGTCCAGCATGAGCCCGTCGATGGCGTAGTGGAACAGGGCCAGCTCTGTTCGGCCTCCGGGCAGTCCGGCCCGGTCATTGAATTTCACGTCGTCTTCGAAGGCGCGTTGCCGCCACTTGCCCAGCGAGTCGGCAACAGCCGGACGCCGGGCAGCTTCCAGCCGCAGCTCGAAAAGCGCGAGGGACACGTGGGGGTCGGCACCGAGCCGCCGCACAACGTCACGCAGGTACGCGGCGAACAGTGCCCTGTCCGGTTCCCGGCCCTGCCCCGGGCCGGCGGCCGGATCAGGAGTCAGCCGCTCTCCGATCCGGTCAACCAACGCGGCGATGAGGTCGTCCCGGGTGGGGAAATAGTTGGAGGCAGTCCCCCGGGGCGCACCGGCCGCGGCGTCGACGGCCCGATGCGTGAGGCCGCGGGCGCCTTCCTCGGCGAGGACGCGGATGCCGGCGTCGGCAAGGGTGGAACGTCGTTCATCGTTTCGGGCCATACGGATCATGCTAGCCAAACCACGACGCCTGTTGTACTTTAACTACGACAGGTGTCGTGATTGGAGAAACCATGCGAGAACTCGTTTACTACGTTGCCGTGAGCATTGACGGATACATTGCCGACCCAACCGGCGGATTCGACGCCTTCCTTGCCGACGGCGACCACATGGCATTCGTGGTCGGCGATTACGCCGACGCCCTGCCCGCACACGCACACAGCGCACTCGGCCTAGAGCCGCCCGGAACACGGTTCGATACCGTGATCATGGGGCGGAACACCCTGGCCCCGGCACTCGACGCCGGCATCAGCAGCCCGTATCCGCATCTTCGGCAAATTGTGGCCAGCAGGAGCCCACGCACGCTGGACCCCGCCATCACCGTGACCGCCGACCCATTGGCCGCCGTCGGAGACCTGAAACGGGAAGAGGGCCTGGACATCTGGCTGTGCGGCGGCGGCGCGCTGGCCGGATCGCTCCTGCCGGAGATCGACCGGCTCGTGCTGAAGCGAAACCCCGTGGCGTTCGGGTCGGGCATTCCGCTGTTCGGCAACAAGCCCTTCGCTGCACAGTCGTTCGCCCTGACGTGGACCCGTTCGTTCCAGTCGGGCGTGGTGATCGAAGAGTACGGCGCGCACGGGAATTAAACCGCGGCAACAGGCGCCGCCTGGGGACGCGCCGGCCTGCCCGGCTAGAACAGGCTGCCGAGCGCAAGCCCGGCGGCAGCAGCGGCCACCGCGGCCACCGCGGTGCCGATGCCGTTGAGGAGGGCCAGCCCGGTACGGCGGGACTGGATGAGCCGGACGGTTTCGAAGCTTGCCGTGCTGAACGTGGTGTACCCGCCCAGGAACCCGGTGCCGACAATGGCCTGCAGCTCGACCGGCGCTGCGTGCACGATCACGGCGCCGGCGAGCAAGCCAAGCAGGAACGAGCCCGTGACGTTGATGATGATGGTTCCCACCGGCAGGGCGGTGCGGGCCCTGGACCGTACCAGGCCGTCCACCACGAACCGGGTGGCTGCCCCGAGCCCGCCGGCGACGCCGACCAGGATAATGGTGGCGACGTTCACCGGTTCTCCTTCTTCAGAGCCTTCCGGCTGCCGGTTGCCCGTGCGTGGTTGCCCGCCGCCAGCCAAATTCCCGCCACGGTGGCAGCCGCGCCCGCCACCACGCTGACCGCCACGTAGAGCAGCGCGTCCGCGACGCGGCCGGCTCCGAACAGGGTGTTCGTTTCCAGCGCCAGGGTGCTGTACGTGGTGAACGCGCCCAGGAACCCGGTGCCGACGAACAGCCGGATCAGCCGAAGCCGCCCCGCGTCAGGGCCCCGCCGCACCAGGGCCTCCAGCAGGAGGCCGAGCAGGAAGGCGCCGGAAAGGTTGATGGCCAGGGTGGGGACCGGCCAGCCACCCGGTGCAGGCAGGATGCCGGCAAGTCCAAAACGGGCCAGCGCCCCCAGGATGCCGCCCGCAATGACGACCAGCAGGAACCCGGGATGCAGGTGCACCGGCCGGTGCGGGCGCGCCGCACCAAGCGTCCCCTGGTCCGCCGCAGCCTCCCGGCCGCCGGCCTCCGGACGCCCGGTCCCGTCGTCGTCCCCCCGCTTGTCCGCGTTCCCCGCCTGCGTCTGGGCGCCGGGGACAGGCGGTTCCATCATCGGCCCGCCTTGGGCTGGTGCTTGTGCGGCGACAGCGGGACCACCAGCACGGGCCGGTGCTGGCGGTGGGTGAGGTACACCGCCACGGATCCCACCAGCATTTCCTCAAGCCGGGCCCCGAGTCCGCGCTCGCGGGTGCCCACCACGATGACGGACGCATCGGCGGATTCCGCCAGGCGTCCCAGCGCCCGGGCCGGGTCACCGGCAAGGGTCACGAAGGACCAGTCGACCCCGGATCCGTCGAAAGCTGCACGGAGGTCCGCGGCAATGGTGGCACCGATTCCTTCGATATCGTCATCCACCCCGTCGGGGTCGATCGGCCGGGCCTCCGCCCTGCCGTCCGGCTCCCCGGCAAGGTAGGTGGTTACGTCCACGTAGGCACAGACCAGCTTCACTCCGAGGCTGAACGCCAGCTCCGCGGCACGGTGCGCGACGGCAAGCGGCTGGCCGGGCACGACGCCCATCAGCACCGGCCCGCTGATCTGCCGCGGGACGTACGGCGCAGGGCTGGATGGTTTCGCTGCGTCAGTCATCTGTTCTCCTGTCAGATCCGGATTCTACTGCGCAGCCGGACCTCGGGAGGAAACGCGCGTCATTGCCCCGCGGCGGGGGACGCCTGGCCCCAGCCCGGTTCGGCGTCGTCAAACCCCTGCGGTCAGGAACCGCCGGCGGGGCGGGCAGCCCGCCCCATCCGCTGCTTGGCGGTGTTGGTGCCTGCTCCGACCGGGACATGGTTCGTGGCCTTGGCGAGCCCGAAGAGCGGCATCCCGCTGTAGATGACCTCGATGCCGGCAGCGGGCACCTGATAGGTCTCATGCCAGACGCCGACGTTCCCGGTTCCGGCGAGCTCCTTCATGAAACGGCGCCAGGGTTCCAGATGGGGCGCATCCCTGTCCGCCGCAAACTTCCGCAGGTGCTCCGGACTTTCCCAGTAGCTGAGCATCATGGTGGTGCGCCCCACCCATTGCTGGTAACCGAGCATCCCCGTCGCCGGGTCATCTCCCAAATGCTGAAGCATCCGCCCCATGGCGGCACCAACCCTCCCCACGGTCCCCACCTTCCACCACCGGTTGGCCCGCATCCCGATCAGGAAAACCGTGACGGACTCCCGGCCCGGATCGGCTGTATAGCGGCCCGGAAATACCTTCTGCGACATGGGAACCCCTTCGGCACGGTGTTGTGTAACGCTGTTACAAAACAAGGTTATGAAACAATGGGGTCCATGGCAAGACCTGTTGTTCATAACGATTCCCTGAGGCAGGACCTGTTGGCCGTCACGGCTGAACTGGTGGACCGCACTGGTCCGGCGCGGGTGACGGTGCGGGACGTGGCCGCCGCCGCCGGGACCTCCACCACCGCCGTTTACTCGCTGTTTGGCGGGAAATCAGAGCTGCTCACCGCAGTCGTGGAGGACGGTTTCCGCTCGTTCGGCGAGTCGCAGGCGGCCGCAGCCGCTGGCGGCCTGCAGGGGCTTGGCATGGCGTACCGGGCCTGGGCCCTGGAGCACCAGGCACTCTACCGGCTGATGTTTGGCGGCGTGCTGGCCGCCTACGTCGAGTGCCGGCCAGACCCGGACGTTGCCCTCAATGCCATGCAGCCGCTGATGGACGCCGTCGCTTCTGCACAGTCCGCCGGGACCCTCCTGGAAGCGCCCGTGGAACTGGTCGCCGCCGCCATCTGGGGCCAGGTCCATGGCCTGGTCAGCCTGGAACTGGCACAAGTCGGCCCACCGGATGCCGACTGGGCCGCCGTCTACGCCGCCGCCCTGGACGCCGTTGCCCGCGGCTGGGCCGCCTGAAGCACAACTAAAGCACCGCGCCGAAGCGCGCCGCCGGGTCCCAGGCACGCCTGCGCCGCGTGCTTTTGATAAAGCACGCCTTCGGCAGTCTGCACTCAGAGATCGCGCAGGGAGGAATCCGCGTCCAAGCGGGCGAGCCGAGCGATATGGCCCACTGCGCCCAAGCAGAGAAACAATGGCACACAGCCCAGCGCACCCAGGACCAGAAGCCAGTTCGGCGCTGCCCACGGGGTCACTGGCAAGAGTTCGAGTTGGAGGCTGCTGAATACAGTTGTCCCAAATATCGACAAAAGCGAACCCAAGAGCGCTCCCCCAACTCCAATTGCCAGTCCCACCACGGCCAGCTCAGTCAAATAGGCCCCGCCGATCGACTTCGCAGACCACCCGACAGCTTTGAGGAGTCCGACCTCCCGAGCTCGTTGCTTGATCCAACTTCCACCCACTGAGATACCAACACCCAGGCAGAATATGACGAGGACTACTCCGATGACCCAACTGGCAAGGGCAAGAAGTGCGAAGAGTCCGGTAAGTGACCTGATCTGCCCTGCCACACTGTTGACTGAGTAGCCCAATTCACGGACAGCGTTTTGTACGCTGACTACTTCTTCAGCTGTGTCGACGCGAACAAAAGCCCGGGGGTAAGTGAGTTCTTCACCGGCCATCCTGGAATCTGAGATTGTGGACTTAAGGACGCTATCGGAGACATAGGCGGCCTGGGTTCCGTCGGTTCCCGGCGATGAGTTGTCGTAGATGCCAACTACCCGCAGTGCGATTGCCGCCGGCTCTCCGTTCCCGGGGCCGATGACTTTCGTGTAAACGAAGTTGATTTCTTTGCCGAGAAGCTGGCCGAATTTCTGTCCCTGTCCGGTGTCTGGGAGCAGCACCTCGCCTGCCTTTGGGCCGGATTCCGGGACTTCGCCTTGAAGTACTTTCGGCGTCACGCCGCTGATGAAGGGCGTGGCGGTAAACGCTCCCGGGTTGTTAGTGGTCGGCCACGTGGTCGGGTCTTGGAGAGCTAGATCGAACTGAGCCCATCCCGTAGAACCAGCAACGTGTGAAATCCCATCAAACTGCCCGAGTGACTCGTCCGTGATGTCCTTCGCGCTTCCGGGGCCAACGGAGCTCACTTCAACGTAGTTTAGAGCGGAATTGGTGGTGATGTTGTTCGAGTACGAGGATATTCCTGCCCCCACCACACTGTCCGCAAAGACGAAGGCGGCTATGCCGAGTGCCATCAGGACCGCGAGCGGACGCAGTTTGGAAAGCGTCAGCTGTACGGACTTCTTGATAAAAACGTCATACTTGTTCAATCAGCACCTCGCTCATTGGGAGTTCTCGATGAGCGACTTGCTCGAAAATCTGGTCATGCGACGCGACCAACACACCACAGCCGTTTGCGGCACTCGATCGCAAAGCTTCGAGGACGAGTTCCGTGTTCGTTGGATCAAGCCCTGAAGTCGGTTCGTCCGCCAGGAGCACGGCAGGCCTGTTGAAAACAGCACGGCAGAATGCAACGCGTTGTTGCTGTCCGCCGGACAGCTTCTTTGCTTTTCTATCGGCCACTGCGGTGAGACCGAATCGGTCCAGTTCGTGCAGGAGCTGGTCCCTTGAGGGGCGTTCGCGGGCCGCCAGAAGAACATTTTCCAGCGCTGTCAGCTCAGGCAATAAGTTGCTGCTTTGGAAGACCATTCCAATCCGGCCGGCCCTTGTCCGAGCAGCGATTTTCGGAGCTGCACGCGTGAGGTCACGACCATCAACCCAAACACTTCCTGCATCCGGGGTCGACAGAAGCCCGGCAATGTTCAGGACTGTTGACTTTCCTGAGCCTGAGTCGCCGTGGAGCCAAACGATCTCGCCGGCGTCGAGCCGCAGACTGACCCCGGAGAGCACAGTGTGGCGGTTACGGTGGTCATCCCTGAAGGATTTGCTGATGTTTTCCAGCATGAGAACGGTACTCACTTGTTTGCTCCTAGGTCATAGGCGCCCGGCACGGCAATGAGTGCTGCTGAAAGGGACAGGCTGCACGGTGAGGCCTCGTCGGTTTGCAGACGGTAGAGCGACGAGAACTCTTTGCAGCCTTTCAAGTTCTGGAGCTTTTGCGTTGCGCTGTCAAAGTCGTTTGAGTCCAGCCCTGAGAGGCTGGCGCTGGTCATCGCCGTCAGGGCTCTAAAGTAGTTCAGTCCGCCTGTTCCCTGGTTAGCGATGATCTCCGGGAGTTTCGCCTGGACTGCAGGGAACATGGACCGGACCTCAGCACTGTTTTTGAAGTACATCGAATTCGAAAGCGCAATCAGAGCCTTGGAAAGGGCAGAGTCATTGCCGGGCTGGGCATCGAAGGATTTGAGGCTGCTCAGGGTGGTCCTTGGATCCGCTTGCATCAGCACGTCGATGAGTTCGACGTACTCGTTGAGGTTTTCAGCAGTCACAGAGGCCGGAAGGTTGGCTTGCGCTTGGCCGACAACGGGGGTGTAGTTATGCCAGGCTTCCGAGCCAGACCTTTTAAGTGCCACGAGGGCCTTTAGCCTGGTCAGAATGTCAGTCTCGGGTATTTGGAGGACGCGTTCCAGCTCCTGTTTCGTCCGCTCATTTGTGATGTCCGGGAAACTCGTGTCGAGAAGCCGTGACGCGAGGTAGGTTGCATGCACGGAGCCGTCGTTCGGAACGACGGGGTCCTTTTTTGGCGTGGACTTTATTTCCAGGGCTGCTTGGACGTCCAACGTGGATTCGTAGTCTGAGGCTTCCGGCATGCGGAACAAGCCGTTGGCCCCTCGGAGCTTCACTACGTCTTTTTTGATTGTGGAGATCTCGTTGTTGGGCTGGTTTTGACCGGCACTGCAGCCAGTGAAAGCAAGCAGGGCCGCAGTCAGCAATGACAGGCGTCCAACGATTCGTGTGCGGTGATGGGGCCGACGACTCCCACCCATGCTGTTTTTCACTGCTGCAGTGCCGATCTCTAGTGCTAAACGCGGGCGCAAGCGGTGCGGAGGTTGCCGTAGTAGAACCTGATCCAGTGCGGCGACACATTCATGACGGCTGGAGAGGAAAGCTTCCAAAGTTCAGGTAACTCCCCCCATTGCGCGCAGGTTCATCGCGAAGGAACCGGCGCTGCCAGGTCGCAGGCCTCGGATAACCTGCTGCTCGGGCTTTTAGAGACTACGACAGCAGTCCTGGCAAAACAAGCTGGATGACCGGTTTTGTTTTCTGAACACTAGGAGAGCGTTCGCGTAGGCTCTACCCCGTTTGGCGGGATTGGGGGAAGACGCTTGATTGGGTGGTCGGCGGGCTTTCATATCACGAAGTTCTCCGGCCGCTTCGACAAGACCGTTGAGTTCGGCGACGACCCGCACGTTCAGGTGCGCCGAATTACCCGAGGCGCCGGAGCCGTCGTCACTGCGTCACTGCGTCACTGCGTCACTGACAATCGACGCCGCCAGAGATCGTAAAGCAGAATTTGAAATCGCAATGGGCCCGGGCCCGTGCAGCCTGTGAGGGTCTCGGAGCGACACGGCCGTCCTCGTTCATCTTCGGATGCCCTCTTCGAGGAACTCCCACATGATGTCGATCTCATCCAGAAGAGTTTTGCGCCCGTTGAGAACCTCGGACAACAACTGGACCCCTGTAAATGACGCGACGATATGTCGGGCAAGGGCGGCAGCGTCAATGGATTCCCGGACGCTTCCCTCAGCTTGTGCTGCGCGAACAAGCGATTCCATCGTCGTGAGCCAGTCGATATAGGGCTCCTTCACGGCGTAGCCGAAGGAGGACGCCTCGAAGGTGAGCCTTATCCCGGCTCGAATGATGGGTTCGCCTTGGAGTTGCTCACCAAAGCTTCGACAAAGGAGCTTCATGGACGTCACCGCAGGGTGCTGCGCCTCAAGAATCGTAGCGCTACGTTTCAGGGACATGTCATGCTGCGCTTGGATGACAGCCTTGGCAAGCTCTTCCTTCGATTTGAAGTGGAAGTACAGTGCTCCCTTAGTGACCCCTGCACGTTCAGCAACATCAGCCAAAGAAGCGCTGGCGTACCCCTGGGTCTCGAAGATGGATGCTGCACCTTCGATAATTGCACCGCGGGTGGCCTTCGCCCTGTCCTGTAACGCCAATCCTTATCCACCTTCCAAATGAGGAGGCATACGTGCCCACCCCGCTTCAAGTATCTCCTCTCACAACTGCCCATAGAGTCGTGCTGCTGATAGGCGCGACTGGTTTCATCGGAAATCATGTCCTGCAAGCTCTCCGAGACCACACAGGACTGCTCGTCAGGACCCTGGTTCGCCACCAATTGCCGCCCTCCGGCTCTCTTCATGATGCGAGGGCTTCGACCGTTCAGTGCTTGGTGTTCGGCTGATCCGTCGCCGAGCTGTGCTTCCGGCAACCAACGGGACGCTCCCGTGACCCGGGCAGTGCACAAGAGACACCCCTGCCCCGCAGGTGACCACGGGCCGCAGCCGCCCGTGGGTGCCGCCTAGGAGACAGTCAGTTCTTCCGTAGATTCAGCGCTTCAGGTTGGACAGTTCCTGGAGGACCTCGTCCGAGGTGGTGATGATGCGGGCGTTGGCCTGGAACCCGCGCTGCGCCACGATCAGGTTGGTGAACTCCTGGGACAGGTCCACGTTGGACATTTCCAGGGACCCGGTGGCCAAGGTGCCCATCCCGGCGGCTCCCGGCGTTCCCACCTGGACAGCACCTGAATTTCCCGTCGCCACGAAGGAGGACCCTCCGGCCTTTTCCAGGCCGCCCGGGTTGGCGAACTTGGCCAGCGCCACCCGTGCCAGGACGGCCCGGCTGCCGTTGCTGAAGGACCCCACCACGGACCCGTCGGGTGCCAGGGTGTAGGACTGCAGGGTTCCGGCCTCGGCCCCGTTCTGGCCGGCGACGGTGAGCGTACTCATCCCCGCGTACCCGGTGACGGTACCCAGGGTCACGGTGATGCCGCCAACGGCCAGGGTGCCGCCGGAGGCCAGCGCACCGTTCTGGAACGTCATGGCAGAGGCGCCGGTGGCGCCGTTGGCGTCGCGCCCCGCCACGTCCCAGCCGGCCGCCGTCTTGCTGAAGGTCAGATCCAGGGTGCGAGAGGCGCCGTCGGCGTTGAACACCTTGACCTGGCGTTCCAGCACGGTGCCCACCGCGGCGTCCGCCGGCAGGTTCCCGTCCAGGGCCGCCGTGGTGGTGGCGACGGCGGGCGAGGTGGTGTTGGGCGAAACCACGATGGCGCCCAGCGCTCCGCCGGTGTTGACCACCCCGTTGACCGCGGTCCAGCCCTGCAAGATGCCGCCGTCCGGGCTGACCAGCCGGCCCGCGTTGTCCGGTTCGAAGGCGCCCGCGCGGGTGTAGAACGTCTGCGCACCCTTGCCGGTGACGAAGAAGCCGTCGCCCGAAATCATCAGGTCCGAGGCCTTGCCGGTGGTCTGCGCCGAGCCCTGGCCGAAGTTGGTGCTGATGCCCGCCACCCGCACGCCCAGGCCGATCTGGGCCGGGTTGGTTCCGGCGCCGCCGTCCTGTCCCGCGGCGGCCGGCTGCGTCATCTGCGAGAGCGTGTCCTGGAACTGGGTGGCGGAGGCTTTGAAGCCGGTGGTGTTCACGTTGGCGATGTTGTTGCCGGTGACGTCCAGCATGGTCTGGTGGGCGCGGAGTCCGGAGATGCCGGAGTACAGGGAACGCAGCATGGGTGGGCCTTTCGTCGGGTGGGGCGGGTGGGTAGGGCGGTGTCGTGGAGCTATTGCTTCGGGGCGGGGGCGCTGATCCCGGTGAGGGAATCGAGCGGGACTTTGGCGGACCCCACGGTGACCAGCGGCGTGCTGGTGGCGAAGGACACTGCGCTGGCCACGCCGCTGCCGATGGTCCCGTCAGCCAGGGTGTAGCCCACCTCCGATCCCACGATCTGGGCCGCAGCGGTGCGCATCTGCAGGGAGAAGCTTTCCTTGGCGCCGCCGGAGAGCTCGGTCATTTTCTCCATCATGGACAGCTGCACGGACTGGGCCATCATCTGGTTGGTGTCCATGGGTGCGCCCGGGTCCTGGTACTTGAGCTGCGTGACCAGGAGTTTCATGAAGACGTCCGAATCCATGGTCTGGACGGGTTTGCGCGCGCTGGCGGCGGCCGGGATGCCGGTGGTGGCGCCGACGGCTTCGATGGTCATGGGTGGCTCTCTTTCATGGGTTGCGGGCTAGGCCATGATGTCCAGGACACCGGGGCGGTTTCCGGAAAGGACGACGCCGGCGCGGAGCCGGGAAGGGCGGGCAGCATCGGACGGTGCCGCGGCGGGCTGCCCTGGCCGGGGCTGGCCGGCCGGTTCACGGTGCTGCCCGGGCGCCTGGCCGCCGGGTCCCCCCGGGTTCGGGTCCGGCGGGGCGCCGTGCTGCGAGAGGTTGAGGTTGGCTGCGAGGCCGGATTCGGCCAGGCCGCGGCGCAGCTCGGGCAGGATGGTCCGCAAGGCGTCGCGTCCGGCGTCCGCCGGGGCGAACAGCTCAATGCGCACCCCGGTGGCGTCGATGTGGGCCCGCACGGTCAGCGGACCCAATGCCTCCGGGGACACCTTCAGGGTCATCACATGTTCCCCGGGCGCGGCGCTGGCCAAGGAGAACAACGGGCCGGCCAGCTGCGGCGTGAGCCTTGCCGGGTGGGTGAACGGTGCAGGGCCTTCTGTGGCGGAAGCAAGGGCGCCGGGCGCGGGCTGGGGTGCTGCGGGAACCTGCGCGGGCACGGCCACCGGGGGCGGTCCGCCGTTGCCCGGCGCAGGGTTGGCCTGAACGGTTCCGGACTCGGCGTGCGGCTCCACTGCCCCGGGCGCGGGCACAGGAGCCGCGGGCGCAGCCGCCTCCGGCACGGATCCTGCAAGACCGGGGGCAGGGGTGTGAAGGCTTGTACCGCGCGCGGCTGCCGGGCCTGCAGACATGGGAGGAAGCACGCCGGCGTCAGGCGCCGCGCCAGCCACGACTTCGCCTGCCACCACCGCACCGGCAGCCACAGCACCGGCTGCCACAGCGCCGGGGGCCGCCGCCGGAGCGGGCTGCTGCCTGCCGTCCCAGGCCGCTGGCGCAACAGGGGCCGCTGCCGTGGACCCGGACGCAGCAGCTGCGACCGGACCTGGTGCCGGGACTCCTACCGTCCCTGGCGCCGTCGTAACTGTTGCCGTGGCTGCCGTCGTGCCTGGTGCGGGGGTTGCGTGGGCCTGGGCCGGAACCATCCCGGCAGCAGCCAGCAACGCCGCAACTGAACCCTCTACAACGGCGGGCTGCCCGGCCACCGCGGTACCGGCGTCGTCCGTGGTGTCTTTGGCATCCCCGCCGTTGCCTTGGCCAGGAACGTTCGGTTGCAGGGAAGGGCCGGCCAGCACGCCGCCGAGCACCGCGCCGAACCCGGCCCCGCCGTCCCGGTCAGGCGCCGCCCCTGCAGAGGCCCCGCCCCGCGCCGCTGCGGGCGGGGCGGTGGGAAGAAGGACCGCCGCCGGCATCAGGCGCCCTGCCCTGCGGGGACGATGCGGCGGATGGCCGTCAGGTTCGATTGCTGTTCCCAGGCGTCCCGGACCTGGATGGTCTGGCCGGGGACGGGCGCGTCGATCGCCTTGCCGTTGCCCAGGTAGATGGAGATGTGGTTCCCGCCGAAGCTGACCAGCAGGTCACCCGGCTTGGCCTCGGCGAGGGACGCCACCGGCGTGCCTACCTTCATCTGGTCGCTGACGACGCGCGGGAGTTCCGCGCCCAGGTCTTTGAAGACCCGTTGCACGAACCCGGAGCAGTCCATTCCGGTGGCCGGGTTGGTGCCGCCCCACACGTAAGGGACGCCGATGTACTTCTTGGCGGTGGCCACCACATCGGTGCCGGTGGCCTTTCCGGGCGCTGCCGGAGCGGAGGCAGCCGCCGTCCCGGAGGGCCCGGAGGTTCCGGTGAGCCCAGTGTTTCCGGCAAGCCCAGCCGTCCCGGCAATGCCGGACAGGCCCGTGCTGCCGCCAGGTCCCGTTACGCCGCCCAGCCCCGCCAGCCCCGCCAGCCCCGCCAGCCCCGATGAAGCAAGCAGTCCCGCCCCGGCACCCGCATCCGTACCGGCAGCGGCCAGCGCTGATTCGAACGCAGCCGCATTTGCCGCTGACGTGCCGGAGGCGGCCCCCGCCGGAGCCGCCGTAGAAAGGGGCCGCGAGAGTTCGCTGATCATGGACTCGATGGTTCCGATCCGCCCAATGATTTCGGCCATGCTCATGACGTCGCCTCCCCGGCCTTGCGGTGCCACGAGGTGGCTGCGATCTCGTCGAGGACGCCCTGTTCTGCGTGCAGTTCTGCGGCAGCCAGCTCGGCACCGTGGCGGAGCTCGAGCTTCTCCAGCCCCACCGCCATCCGCCGGGCCTGCGTGTAGTCTGCGCGGGCCTCGGCCAGGTCCGCCTCCGCCGCCGCGGACAGCGTGTCGAGGTCCGCCAGCATGCTCTGGGAGGATGCCCGGGCGGCCGCGAGGGCCAGCAGGGAGGACGAACTGACCGCGGAATCGACGGAATCGCCGAGTTCCTTCCGCGCCGCAGCGCGCCGGCCGCGGGCATCCTCGGAGCGGGAGGCGGCACGCGCCATGCCGGTGGCTGCCTGGTCCTGCTGCAGCTGGCGCAGCCTCAGCAGTCCGGCGAGGGGAAACTGGCGGTTCATGCGGCTCCTTCGAGGGGCGTCCCCAGGCGGTTGGTCAGGGAGGTGAGCGCCTGCCAGGCCATGTCCGGCGGGGTGGAATCGTCCATGCGCTGCTGCAGGAAGGCATTGATGGCCGGCTCGTTGTCCAGCGCCGCATCCACCAGCGGGTTCGTGCCGCGGTGGTAGGCGCCGACGTCGATCAGGTCCTGGGCGGCCCGGCGTGCGGCCAGCACCTTCCGCAGCGAGCCCGCCACCGCCGTCCGCTCCGGCGGGTTGACCTTTGACGCCACGCGCGAGACCGAACCCAGCACATCCACGGACGGAAAATGCCCGGTCACGGCCAGCTTCCGATCCAGGACCACGTGGCCATCCAGGATGGAACGGGCGGCGTCCGCGATGGGTTCGTTGTGGTCATCGCCGTCCACCAGCACGGTGTAGACACCGGTCACCGAGCCAGTCCGGGCCGTACCGGCGCGTTCCAGCAGCCGGGCCAGGATGGAAAACGTCGACGGCGGGTAGCCGCGGGTGGCGGGCGGTTCACCGGCGGACAGGCCGATCTCGCGCTGGGCCATGGCCACCCGCGTCAGCGAGTCCATCATCAGCACCACGTCCTGCCCGGCTTCCCGAAAAGATTCGGCGATCCGGGTTGCGGTCACGGCACAGCGGAGGCGCATCAGGGCGGGCTCGTCCGAGGTAGCCACCACCACCACGGACCGTGCCAGTCCCTCCGGTCCCAGGTCGTCTTCGAGGAACTCGCGGACTTCACGGCCGCGCTCCCCCACCAGGGCAATGACGGACACTTCGGCGTCGGTGCCGCGGGCAACCATGGACAGCAGCGAGGATTTGCCCACCCCGGACCCGGCAAAGAGCCCCAGGCGCTGCCCCCTGCCCAGGGTGGCCATGGTGTCCAGGACCCGGACGCCGGTGTGCAGGGGCGCGGACACCCGGGCCCGGTGCATGGCGGAGGGCGATTCGTTGTCCGCGGGCACGTACCGGCCGGCGGCCAGCGGTCCCTTGCCGTCGATGGGCCGTCCCAGCCCGTCCAGCACGCGCCCCTTCAGGCCCGGGCCGGTGGGAACCAGCAGCGGTCTGCCCTTTGACCGGGCGGGATCGCCGGCGGCCACCCCTGCCAGCCGTCCCAGCGGCATGCACCGGATGGCGCCGCTGACGGAAGCCACCACCTCGGCGTCCAGCCCGGGGCCGTCACCCACGGTGACCAGGTCCCCCACCGCGCACTCGAGCCCGGTGATTTCCAGGCCGAGGCCCAGGACCGCGGTCACGGTGCCCACCCGCTCCGGGGCGGCTGCGCCCACCGCTGCGGCGAAGCGTGCGCTGTACGGGCGCCAGGAGATGCTCATGCCGCGCCTCCGGGCACGTTGTCCGGGCCGAGCAGCGCCGCGCGGGCACGGGCCACTGCGGTGTGGAGCCGGGCGTCCAGCCAGCCGTCCGGGTAGACCGCGATGGCGTCGCCGCGGGCCAGGGAGGAGTCGGGAACAAGGTCGACGGCGGCGTCCGCGGTGGCGCCGGCGCCGTCCAGGAGCGCGATGTCGGCCGGGTGGAGGCGGACGGCGGCCGGTGCGGCGGACGTGCTGCCGCCCAGCGCCCGGTGAAGCGCCGCGCGGGCGGTGCGGTCGCCGTCGTGCATTTCATAGCCGAGCACTGCCTCCGCCAGTTCCAAGGCACCGGCGGCCAGCACCTGTTCGCTGTCCTGCAGCACCAGCGCGAACCGCTGCTGGAAGGCGGCAGCCGCGGCCTGGAGGACGGCGGTTGCCCTGGCGGCGGACTCGCGGGCGTGGGCCAGCACGGCGTCATGCTCGGCACGCATGGCATCGGCCTGGCGTTCCTGATCCGCGGCGGCTGCGCGCAGGCCGGCCGCGTACCCCGCCGCGTGGCCCTGCACGTAGCCGCGGTCGCGGGACTCGGTCGGGACGGACTGCTGCACGCGCGGGAAGACCACCGCGGCCGGGGCGGCGTCAGTAGACAAGGTCGTCCTCCTCGCCGCGGCGCACCACAATGGCTCCGCTGGCTTCCAGCTCGCGGATGGACCGGACAATGTCCGCCCGGGCTTCCTCCACCTGCGAGGCCCGCACCGGCCCGGCATTGGCCATCTCGGCCTCGAGGATCTCCTGGTTGCGGCCCGAAACGTTGCTGCGGACGGCATCCAGGACCACGGCCGGGGCACCCTTCATGGCCAGGGCCAGCACCTCGGGCGCCACCCCGCGCAGGATCTGCTGGATGTCCCGGCGCTCGAGTTTCACGATGTCCACGAACGTGAGCATCCGGGCCCGGACCTCGGTGGCAAGGGCCGGGTCCAGGGTTTCCAGGCCGTCCAGCACAGACCGTTCGGTGGCCACGTCCGAGCGGTTGATGATGTCCACCAGCGGCTGGATTCCGCCCACCGTCTCGGTGGATTTGCCCTGTGACACCACCGCTCCCGAGCGCTGCTTGAGCGTCTCCGCCACGATGCCTACTGCCTCCGGCGTGGGTGACCCCATCACCGCGATGCACCGGGCGACGTCGCTGCGCTGCGCCTCGCCCAGGCCCGCCATCACGGCCGAGGCCTTGGCCGGGCGCAGGTGCGCCAGGACCAGGGCGATGGTTTGCGCCAGCTCGCCGTCGATCAGCGCCAGGATCTGCCCGGCGTCCATCATTTCCAGGAACTCGAAGGATTTCCCAGCCATCGTGGACGCGAGCCGGTCCATGAAGCCGGCAGCCTTGTCCGCGCCGAAGGACGCTTCCAGGAGCCCGACGGCGAGTTCCTGCCCGCCGCGGGCCGTGCGGCGGCCGCTGACCGCGATGTCATGGAATTCGCCCATCACCTGGTCCGCGACGGCCGGCGGGACCCGGCGCAGCCGGACGATCTCGGCGGCGATGTCCTCGGCCTCCGCCTCGGAGAACTGGGCCATGACGGCTGCCGCGTTTTCCGGGCTCATCTGCATCAGGACCACGGCCACCTTCTGTGGACCGGACAGCGGCGCGCCGGCCTTCACCGGGGCGGCCAGGCCCGTACCGGGCTGGGCGGTCATACGGATTGCCTGTCGTCCATCAGGCCGCGCAGGTAGTCGGCGGTGCGGGCCGGGCTCTCAGCCACCATGGCCTCGATCTGCGCGCGCCGGCGTTCGACGTCGAGGGCTTCGGCGTCCGGGAGCGGCAGCGGTACCGGGGCGGGCAGCGGGATGGCGGAGGTGGCCGGCGCGGTCTCGAGGGCCTGGACGGCGCCGCCGGGAAGGGCGGGGTATTCGATGCCCACGCCCAGGTCCACCGGCTCGCGCAGCTGGCGGCGGTGCCAGGCGATGAGCATCACGACGATCAGGGCGAGGGCGGCCAACAGGATGCTGCCGGCAATGACCAGCGTCTTCATCAGCTCGGCCTGGCGGGCGGCCTCGGCGTCGGCCTTGGCAGCGTTGAGGGAAGCGGCGGCATTGTCGGCGGCAGCCGTGCTGAACGGCAGCATCTCCACGGTGACCACGTCGCCCCTGGCGGGATCAGCCCCGGCCGCGGCGGTCACCAGGGACCGCACGGACGTGAGGTTGACCCCGGCGGCCGCGGCCTGGTTGATGGCCACGGAAATGGTTTGCCGCTTCACGGCACCCTGCGGGATGGTCCGGTCCTCGGTGACCTTGTTGACGGCGTTGTTCTTGGTGGTGTCCGAGGAGTCGAACGTGCCGTTGCCGTTGGTGCCGCCCGGCACGGCGATGTTGTCCGGTCCCAGCACGCCGGCCGCTCCCCCGCCGCCGGTGCCGGTGAACTTCTCGGTCTTGGTGGTCTCGCTGAGGGCGGGGACGCCGTCGGCGGCAGTGAACGTCTCGCTGCGCTGTTGTGCCGATTCCCCGGTCACGTCCGCTGCCACGGCCACGGTGGCGTTCCCCGGGCCCACGACGCTGTCCAGCACGGCCTTGACGGAGTCGGTGGTGCGTTGCTGGTATTCGGCGGCCTGCTTGGAGGAGGACCCGGCGGCAGCTCCGCCGATGGCAGAGAGCACGTTGCCTTGCGAGTCCACCACCGACACGTTGGCCGGTTTGAGGTTCTCGATGGCAGCCGAGGTCAGGTGGACCACGGCCTGCACCTTGTCCGGGGACAACGTGGTGCCCGGCTGGGTCTCCACGAACACGGACGCGGTGGGGTCCGGGGTTTTGTCCACGAAGACCGACTTTTCCGGGATTGCCAGCCGCACGGCCGCCGTCTTGACCCCGTCCATGGCCTGGATGGTGGAGGCCAGTTCGCCTTCCAGGGCGCGCTTGTAGGTGACGGACTGCTGGAACTCGGAGGACGTGACGCCCAGCTTGTCCAGCAGCGAGTACCCGGTGGCCGCGGCGGACGGCAGCCCGGCGGCGGCAGCCTTGAGCCGCTCGTCGTAGACCTTCTCCTCGGGCACCAGGATGGTGGAGCCGCCGTTGGCGATCTCGTAGGGCACGTTGTCCTTGCGCAGCTGCTCCACGATGCCGTTCGCGTCGGTATCCTTCAGCCCGGAGAAAAGGGGCGAGTAGGCTGGCTTGCCCAGCCATGCACCCAGCGCCACGGTACCCAGGACCAGGACAGCGACGCCCAGGATCGCCAGGGTCCGCTGCGCCGGCGTGAACCCTTTGACCCCGGAGCCCAGTCTGCGGAAGAACGCGGCAATCTGCGGGGGCATCAGGCCTGCATCCTCATGATCTCGTTGAAGGCGTCAACGCCCTTGTTGCGCACGGAGGCCACCAATTCCAGCGTCACCTGCGCGCGGGTGGCGGCGATGGTGGCGGCGTGGATGTCGTCGAGGTTGCCGGTGACGGCTGAGACGGCCAGGGACTTGGACGTGGACTGCAGCTGCTGGAGATTGTCGACGGCGCCGGTCAGGGCCGTGGCGAAGGCACCGCCGGAGGGGGTGCTTCCGGCGGCGGCCGGGCCATCAACGTAGCCGGTCCCCTGCACTGCCTGCACGCCCCGGCCGGTGGTGGCTCCGGCTCCGGCGCCGGCTCCGGCGATATTGCTGATTGCGCTCAGCACATCGAATGCCATCAGGACTTTCCAATCTCAAGTGCAGCCAAATAGGTTTCGCGGGCGCGGTCCACCACCTGGGCGTTGGCCTGGTAGCCGCGCTGGGCGATGATCAGGGCGCCCATTTGCTCGGACAGGTCGATGTCCGGGTAGCGGACGTAGCCTTGCGCGTCGGCCAGCGGGTGATCCGGCTGGTACACCAGGCGGCCGGTGGCGTCCCCGGCAGGGGTGCTCTTGACGTAGACGCCGGTACCGTTTTGGCCTTCGGCGGCCTCGATGTAGCGGGCGCGGAACGCCGGGCCGTTGGTGCTGGTTGCCGTGTTCATGTTGGCCAGGTTGTCCGAGACGGCGTCGAGCCACTTGCGGTGGACGGTCAGGGCGGTTCCGGCAATGCCGATGGCGTCGAAGGTCATTTCAGTTGGTCCTCATCGCCGCGTGGAGGGCCGTGAACTCGCCGTTAATTGCCCGGGAGGCGAACTGGTAGCGCAGCACGGTGTCGATGTTGGAGAGGGTTTCGGTATCCAGGTTGACGTTGTTTCCGTTGAGCTGCGTTGGCTCCAGTGACGCCTCGACAGAAGGCACCGCCTGCCCGTTGCCGTTGCGCACCGAGGCGGCGAGTGCCTCCTCGAAGGAGACGCGCTTGGCCTGGTAGTTGGGCGTGTTGATGTTCGCGATGTTGTTGGCGATGGTGCGCTGGCGCAGCGCCAGGCCGTCCAGGGCGCTGGAGAGCGCCGCGGAGGTCACGGATTCGAGCACGACAAACCTGCCTGGTGGTGTTTCAGAGGCCGATCCGTGGCCGTGGCATCGAGCGATCCGTGCTCTGTCAGGAGTTATCGGCACAGGTCAGCGGGGCGTTAGGAGGAAAATCCGCCCAGTTTTCCCGTCCGTCCTGCCTGCCCGGTCATGCGGGTACGTCAGCCCGTGACGTCCAGGTAGACGGCGGCCGCCGGCGCCCCGATACCAGGGATGGAGGACACCGCCTGCAACTGCCGCGCCACATCCGCCCGGGCCTCCTCAAGCTGGCGGATCAGGGCTTCCTGCCGGGCGGCAAGCGCCACCGCCCGCGCGCGGACCGCAGCCGCCGCAGGGTCCGGGAGCGAGGCGAGCGGCGGCAGATTGGCCTGCTGGGGCTGCTGGGTCTGTTGGAGCTGTTGGGCCCGCACCGGCCTTGGGGATGTGCCGGGGATACCGCGGGTGGGCTGGTGGATCAGGGCACCGGCCGCATCCGCGGTCCGCTCCAGGGAGTCCAGGACCGCCGTCCAGCGGGCCAAGGCGGCGTCCGCTTCCGCGGCGGGGTCCGTTGCCGGGCTTTCAGCCAACGCCGAGCATCCCGTTGCCAGTAGGGAACAAAGACTCCCTGGTCCCCCGGATAGCGGCGGGGGCCGCCAGGGGCGCTGCCGCATAGGCTGCCGGGACAGGGGCGGCCGCCGGCACCATCGCGGCAGCTTCGTGCCAGGTCTGACGGAGGGGTTCCAGCAGGCTGATCGCTTCCTTGGTCAGTGCGGGGTCGCGCTGGATGTTGGCGTTGATGAGGGCGGTGGAGGCGTAGTTGTAGATTCCCAGGAGGCTGCCGGCTCCGTCCCACGCCTCGACTTTCAGCGAGGAGGAAAGTTCGGTCAGGATGGCCTGGGCGTGCAGCAGGTGGACCGATGCCATGGCCCAATTGCCTGCTTCCTGGTCCGCTTCGGCGCGGGCCAGGTCCACCAGCAGCCGGTCATACAGCATGGTGAGCAGCCGGGCCGGTGGCGCCGAAAGCACCGACTCGGCCAGGTACTGATTGCGCTGGGCCGCGTTGCCGTAGCCGCCGAAAGGGGTGGAGGTCATGATGAGGAGCTTCCTGAGGAGGTGGAGAGGCCGGCAAGTTGGGAGGACAGCCAGGATGACTGCGCCTTCATGCCGCTGAGGGCCACTTCAAGGGCGGAGTAGGTGCGCTGGAGGGTCTGCTTGCGGTCCTCAAGCCGGGTGTCCCAGTCGCTGATTTGGTCCGCCAGGTCCCGGACCGTGGACTGCTGTCCCGAAATCCTGGTGGTCAGGGTGCCGTCATATTTGTCCGACGCCGTGGTGGCCGCTGCCGCGAGGCGTCCGGCCAGTTCCTGGACCTTGGCCTGCACTCCGGCGGGGTCTGCGGCCAGGGCTGCTGCGAACTTGTCCTGGTCGAACTCCATGGTGCCGGCCTTGGTGATGCTGATGCCGATTTCAGAGGGCGAGCGCGGCGGGACGCCCACGGGCATGGAGGCTGCGGACAGGAGGTTCTGGCTCACGTCCCGGACCGTGCTGTCGCCGGTGAAGATGCCTGCGCTGGTGGTGGTGCCCGAGGTGCTGACGGCGCTCCTGGCGGAAACGAAGGCCAGGACGCCGTTCAGTCCTGACACCAGGTCGGAGGCCAGTTTGCCGATTTGGGCGTCGTCGCGTGCCACGGTGACGGTAACCGGGGTTGCCGATGCTTCCTTGACCGTCACCGACACTCCGGGCAGCAGGTCGGTGAAGGTATTGGTGGCGGAGGTGATCGACTGCGGGGTTGCCAGCCCGGACCAGAGCTGGATCTCGGCGTCCTGGGCGGCTTTGGCATCGGAAACAGCGGCACCGGAGTTGGTCACGGCGAACGCACCGGTCTGGCCGGGGGTGGTGGAAGTGAACTGCAGGCGGTACTGGCCGCCGCCTACGGCGACTTTGGCGGCGCTGACTCCGGCGCCGGCAGCATTGACGGCGGTCACCACGTCGTCCAAGGACGTGGAAGCCGCGGTGATATCCACGGCCTTGCCGCCTTGGGTGATGGTCAGGGTGGTTTGCGGCCAGGCCGTCAGGGCATCCGAGACGCTGACTTGGGTCTGGGCCAGCCTGGTCACGGTGAAGTCGATGGACCCGGCTGCCGCTGCAGCGGTGCTGGTGGCCGTGACTTTGTCGCTGCTGCTGGTGGCTGTGTTCAGGTTCAACGCGCCGGGTTTGGCGGCGGCGGAGGCCTGCGTGGCCAGGGCGGCCACCTTGGAGTTGAACCCTTGGAGCGCGGAAACCATCGACTGGATGTCAGCCGATTTGTTCTTCAACTGGGTTTGCGGGATCGCTTCGACCTGCATGAGGGAGCTGATCAGGGCGGTGGTATCCAGGCCGCTGGCCAGTCCGTCGAGGGATATGCCCATCGCTGCTGCTCCTGGGTGCTGTGGGTGGGTGGCTGGGACAAGGGGCGCTGCAGGTGAGGGCCGGGCGGAGGATCACTCCGCCCGGCCCTCACCGGTACAACATTGCTACCGGACGGTGGCCCGGAGCGGACTAGCGCAGGAGCTGCAGGACGCCCTGGCTGGACTGGTTCGCCTGGGCCAGCATGGCGGTGCCTGCCTGGGAGAGGATGTTGTTCTTGGTGAACTTCACCATTTCCTCAGCCATGTCCGTGTCGCGGATGCGGCTGTTGGCGGCCGACAGGTTTTCCTTGGACACGTTCAGGTTCCGGATGACGCTCTCGAACCGGTTCTGGTCGGCACCGAGGGATGCACGGGCGGTGGAGACACCCTTGATCTCGGTGTCAATCGCAGCAATCGTTGTGAGAGCGTCGGCAGCAGTGCTAAAGCCCGTGGCGGCGAGCCCCGAAATGGTGGTTCCGACAGCGGCGACATCCTTCAAGTTGACACTGATCTGGTCTGCAGCAGCGGTGCTACCAGCTCCAACCTGGAACGTCAGCGAGGTCGTCACCCCGTCAAGGAGTTTCGTACCGTTGAAGTTAGTCGAAGCCGAGATCCGTGTCAGTTCGGAGCCGAGGGCTGTAACTTCCTTTGAAATTGCAGAGCGGGAGTCCGTGCTGTTCGAGTCGTTGCCGGCCTGGACCGCGAGGTCGCGGACACGCTGCAGGATGGAGTGGACCTCGGACAGGGAGCCTTCAGCGGTCTGGATGACGCTGATGCCGTCCTGGGCGTTGCGGGCTGCAACTCCCATGCCGTTGACCTGCGACTTCAGGCCTTCCGAGATGGCCAGGCCAGCCGCATCGTCTGAAGCGCGGTTGATGCGCAGGCCGCTGGACAGCTTCTCCAGCGACTTGGACAGGTCATTCTGCGTGTTGTTGAGGTTGCGGTACGCGTTGTTCGCAGCCAGGTTGGTGTTGATCTGCATTCCCATGGTGTTTCCTCCGTGATGTGGGACGTTGTGTCGAAGGCCCATCCGTGGGCCTTCACAACCAGCTATCGGAGCAGCGGCAACCCCGGTTAGGAAAAACGGCCGGGAAGTTTTTGGCAATCCCTTCCAGGCGTTCCTCCCCCGGCTGCTCCTAACGCACCCACTCCGCCGGCCGATAGCTTTCCCATGACACGACGCCAACCCAACGAACCTGGAGCTGACCAGCCATGGCCATCCACGAACTTTCGGCACTGCTGTGGCGCGAACGCGAACTCCTGGACCTCCTGACGTTCAAGCTGGAGGAGGAGCAGCTGCTGCTTACCGCCGGCAAGTCACGGTGGCTCCCGCACGGCACGCGGGAGGTGGAGCAGGTCCTTGAGCGCCTGTCCAAGGCAGGACTGGCACGCGCCCTGGAGGCATCTGCCGTCGCCGCTGCCTGGGGTCTTTCCGAGGATTCCTCGTTGGCGGAACTGGCGTCCGCCGCCCCGGACGAAGCGTGGGCGGGAATCCTCACCGCGCACCTGACGGCCATGCAGCGGCAGACCGCCGCCATCCAGGAACTTCGCGACTCCAACGAACAATTCCTGCGCGCAGCGGTGCGCTCCACCCAGGAAACAGCAGCCAACCTCCAGCCGGCCGCCGGCACGTACGACTCCCAGGGCCGTGCCGGGCAAACCGAGGCGTCGCACTTGTTCGACCAAAAAATCTGACCGGCACACCCGCACCAGCAAAGGACAGCAGTGAGCACATTCGGCGGACTGAACACGGCCTACCTGGGCCTCACCGCGGCCCGGCAGGGCATCAACGTGGCGGGCCAGAACATCGCCAACGCCACCACGGAAGGCTACACGCGGCAGCGGCTTGAACAGTCGGCCATCGGCGCCCCGGCACCCACCGGCCTGGCAACGGGCTTGCTCCAGCCCGGACAAGGCGTCTCCGTGGACGCCATCGCCCGCCTGGGCAACAGTTTCCTGGACGCCGGTGTCCGGTCCAGCGCAGCCCAGGCCGGGTACGCCAGTGTCCGCTCCGGGGAGCTCCAGCGTGTCGAGGACAGCCTGCAGGAACCCGGCGAACACGGAATCACTGCGGCGTTGCAGGGCTTTTGGGCGGCCTGGCAGGGAGTCTCCAACCACCCGGGCGAGGCCGCCCCCACCGCCGTGCTGCTGCAGGCGGCCTCCTCCCTTGCGGGCACCGTCTCCGCCGGCTACCGGTCGCTGGATGCGCAATGGACGCGGGTCCGGGCCGAGGCGGACGGCAACGTGAAAACCGTCAACGACGCCGCGGCGCAGGTGGCCGGCTACAACGCCCGCATCCGCCAGGTCCTGGCCGGCGGCGGCTCCGCGAACGAGCTTGTCGACGCCCGCAACAAGGCCATCGAGACCATCGCCTCCCTGGCCGGCGGCACCGTCCGGGACAACGCCGACGGCACCGCCGATGTCCTGGTGGGCGGCAACGCCCTGGTGTCGGGTACGTCCACCCGCCTCCTGGCACTGTCCGGCCAGGCAAGCATGGCCGGCCCGGGCGCCGCGGTGCAGCTTGAGTGGGCTGACCGTCCGGGCCACCCCGTAGGGCCCGACGGCGGGAAGCTCGCAGGTGCCATCACCCTCCTTGCCCCGGCGGCCGGCGGGTCCGGCGGACCCATCGCGGAGGCGGCCGCCTCCTACGACGCCTTCGCCACCAAACTGATGACCGACGTCAACGCCGTCCACCGCGCCGGCCAGTCCACCACCGGAGCCGGCCAGCTGGACTTCTTCGCAGCGGCCGCCACGGGCTCGCCGGCGCTCACGCTGCGGGTGGTCCCGGTGGACGCCTCTGGAATCGCCACCGGGACGGCCGGTGCCGGAGCACTGGACGGCGGGACCGCCGATGCCCTGGCCCAGCTCGGAGCGGGGGCGGACTCCCCGGACAAGGCCTGGACCGCCGTCGTCACCGGTATTGGCGCGCTGTCCCGCTCAGCCCAGCAACACGAACAACTGGCCACGGCGGCGCGTGTTTCCGCTGCGGGCCAGCGCGATTCCGGGGCGGCCGTCAGCCTGGATGAGGAAAACATCAGCCTGCTCAGCAACCAGCACGCCTACCAGGCGGCCGCCAGGGTGATGACCGCCGTCGACGAAGCCCTCGATGTCCTGATCAACCACACCGGACTGGTGGGAAGGTAGCCCATGTTGAACCGTGTCACCAACCAGTCGATGGCTGCGGCCGCGCAGCGGAACCTTCAGGCCGGGCAGTCCCGGCTCGCCACGCTGCAGCAGAAGGCCGGCACCCTGCAGAACATCACCAAGCCGTCGGACGATCCCGCTGCGCTGGCCAATGCCATGGCAACGCGCGCCCAGCTCCGAGCCGCGGACCAGTACGCCGGCAACATCAACGACGGCAACGGCTGGCTGAACACGGCGGATGCAGCCCTGGGCCAGGCCACCAACATCCTGAACAAGGTCCGCGACCTCACCCTGCAGGCCGCCAACGGATCCCTCAACCAGCCGGCCAAGGATGCGATCGCCGCGGAGCTCGACGGGCTGGGCAAGGACCTGCTGGCCGCCGCCAACACCAAGTACCTGGGCCGGAACATCTTCGCCGGCAGCTCCGATTCCGCGGCCGCCTTCAGCGGGAATCCGCCCGTGTTCAACGGGGTGCCCGCCAGTTCAGTGGAGCGGCGCGTCGACGCCGGGCAGAAAGTCCGGGTGGATGCCGACGGCGGCGCGATCTTCGGGAACGGCGCAGGCTCCGTTTTCGCCCTGGTCAGCGGCGTCGCCGCAGCCATCCGATCCGGCGCAGACCCGTCCCCGCAGCTCGGCGCCGTGGACGCGCGCCTGAACAGTGTGATCAACGGCCGCGCCGAGGTGGGGACCCGGCAGGCACAGCTGGTGACCGCGCAGGACAGGCTCTCGGGGCTGAAGGCTACGCTGGAAACACAGCGGTCCGCCATCGAAGACGCGGACATCGGACAGGTGGTGCTTGATTTGAAACTGCAGGAATCCAACTACCAGGTAGCTTTGGCCGTCACGGCCAAAGTTCTTCAGCCGACGCTGATGGACTTCCTGCGGTGACGGCCGTTTCCTCCATGCCGGTGGCCTTCACGGCCCCTATGCCTGGCCTCGAGGGGCTGGATGGTTTCACGCTGCGCGGTGTGGACGGCGCCCATGGCCTCTTCGCCCTGGAGGCCGAGGCTGCCGCGGTGCGGTTGTTCCTGGCCGACGCCGCCGTGTACGTGCCGGACTATGCCCCCGCCCTTCCGGCCGGTGCCCGGGCAGCGGGCCAGAGCACCACGTTGCTGGTGGTGAACCCGGGCCAAGGAAAGCCCACCGTCAACCTGGCGGCTCCGCTGGTCCTCAATCCGGAAACGGGCGTGTGCACCCAAGTGATCCTGGACAGCAACACTTACCCCTTGCAGGCTGAGCTCGGCGGCAAATAGCGGGCAGCGCCACCGGAAAGTCAGCTGGTTTCCGTGACCGATGCCTGGGCCGGTTCCTCCTGCGTGGCGGCCCAGCTGGCCAGGACCTTGAGGGCGTCCTCGGACGGCGAGCCCGGTTCGGCCGTGTAGACGTTGATCCGCAGCCCGGGGTCGGCGGGGAGCTCCAGTGCCTCGTAGGTCAGGTCCAGGTCCCCCACGATCGAGTGGTGGAGCCGTTTGCGGCCCGTGCGGTGGTACTTCACGTCGTGCCGGGCCCACCGGGTGCGGAACTCCTCGCTGCGGGTGGCGAGCTCCCCGATCAGGTCGGACAAGTCTTTGTCGTACGGGTTCTTCCCGGCCGTGGACCGCAGGACGGCAACAATGTCGTCCGCGGCGCGTTCCCAGTCGGCGAAGAACTCCCGCGCCTTCGGGCTCAGGAACGTGAACCGTGCGCTGTTGGGCGGGGTACCGCCGTCGGTCATCATTTCCAGGTACAGGGCCCTGCCCAGCTCGTTGGACGCCAGGACGTCGCCGCGGTCGTTGCGGACCCAGGCCGGCGCGGTGGTAATCGCATCAATGACCCTCTGCACGCTGGGCCGCACCGTCAGCGGGCTCCGCTTGCGCCGCACCCGCGGAGCAGCCGTGGACGCCCGGGCCAGGTCGAACAGGTGGGCCGTCTCGGCGTCGTCCAACTGCAACGCCCGGGCCAGCGCCTCCAGCACGCTGTCCGAGGCACCGGACAGGTTTCCCCGCTCCAGCCGGATGTAGTAATCGATGCTCATCCCGGCGAGCATGGCCACCTCTTCCCGGCGCAGGCCCTTCACGCGCCGGTTGCCGCCATACGCAGGCAGCCCGGCTTCGTCCGGCGTGAGCCTGGCCCGGCGGGAAGTCAGGAACTTGCGCACGTCGTCGCTGTTGGTCATGCCACCCACGCTACGCCCGGCCGCCGCCGCGAGGGAGGGACTGTCAAGCCCTCCCACAAACCTCCGCATCCCCATACCGTGAAGGAATGGTTATGGAACTCACACTCAACAACGGCGTCACCATGCCCGCTCTCGGCCTCGGCGTCTTCCAAAGTCCCCCGGAAGAGACGACGGCGGCCGTCCAGACAGCGCTCGAGGTGGGCTACCGGCACATCGACACAGCCGCCGCCTACGGCAACGAGCGGGAAGTGGGCGAAGGCTTCCGCCGCTCCGGCCTGGACCGTGGCGACGTGTTCATCGAAACCAAGGTCTGGGTCAGCGACTACGGCTACGACGAGTCACTGCACGCGTGGGACAAAGCGGTGGGAAAGCTGGGCGTGGAGCAACTGGACCTGCTCATCCTGCACCAGCCCGCACCGGACCGGTTCGAGAAGACGGTGGCCGCGTACAAGGCGCTGGAAACCCTGCTGGCGGACGGGCGCGTGCGGGCCATCGGCGTCAGCAACTTCATGCCGCACCACCTGAAGCAACTGCTTGAGGCAACGGACGTGGTCCCGGCCGTCAACCAGATCGAACTGCACCCCTACTTTGCCCAGCGCAACGTCCAGGCCGCAGACGCAGAGCACGGCATCCTCACCCAGGCGTGGTCGCCGATCGGCGGCATCACCTTCTACCCCGGCTGGGGCGAGAACCGGAAGAACGTCATGCGTGACCCGGCCATCGCCGCCGTCGCGAAGGCCCACGGCAAGACTCCCGCCCAGGTGATGCTGCGCTGGCACCTGCAGCAGGGCCGCTCCGCCATCCCCAAGTCCACCAACCCGGCCCGCATCGCCGAGAACTTCGACGTGTTCGGCTTCGAGCTGTCCGCGGCGGAACTGGCTGCCATTGATGCCCTGGATACCGGTGTCCGCAGCGGCCCGGACCCGGACGTGGCCCGCCCCGAGCGGTTCGCCATGGTGATCCCCGAGGCCTAAGCAACCCCCAAGCCTGAGAGAGAGAAGGAACCAGATGGAATACCGCCCGCTTGGCCGCACCGGCGTGCAGGTCAGCCCCCTGTGCCTCGGCGCGATGATGTTCGGCCCCTGGGGCAACAACGACACCGACGACGCCACCCGCATCATCCACCGCGCCCTGGACGCCGGCATCAATTTTGTCGACACCGCAGACGTCTATTCGGGCGGCGTGTCAGAGGAAATCGTGGGCAAGGCCCTGGCAGGCCGCCGCGACGACGTCTTCCTGGCCACCAAGTTCTTCATGCCGATGGACGAAAAAGACCCCAACCGGCGCGGCGGCTCCCGCCGCTGGATCATGCGCGCCGTGGAAGACTCGCTGCGCCGGTTGAACACCGACTACATCGACCTCTACCAGGTGCACCGGCCCAGCCCGGACACCGATGTGGAGGAAACCCTGGGCGCCCTCACCGACCTGGTCCGCCAGGGCAAGGTGCGCTACCTCGGGTCGTCCTCCTACTCCGGTTCACAGATCGTGGAGGCGCAGTGGGCCTCCACGGAACGCAACCTCGAACGGTTCGTCACCGAGCAGCCGCCCTACTCCATCCTGACCCGCGGGATCGAGGAGGACGTCCTGCCCACCGTGCAGCGGCACGGGATGGGCACCCTCACCTACAGCCCGCTCGCCGGCGGCTGGCTCTCCGGTCGGTGGCGGAAGGACTCCGCGTCTTCACCCACCTCCGCTGCCCGCCCCAGCGCCCGGTTCGACATGTCCCAGCCGGCCAACCAGCGCAAGCTGGACATCGTCGAAGAGCTGGCGCAGGTGGCCGAATGGGCGGGCGTCACGCTCATTGAGCTGGCCATCGCGTTCGTCATCAACCACCCCGGCGTCACCTCCGCGATCGTGGGCCCGCGCACCATGGAACAGCTTGAGTCCTACCTCCCGGCCGCCGACGCGAAGCTGGCGCCGGAAGTGCTGGACCGCATCGACCAGCTGGTGGCCCCGGGCGTGACCGTCAACCCGGACGACAACAGCTACGGCGCCCACGAACTGACAACACACGCACGACGGCGGCACGCGGCTTAACTGCCGCTCCCCCAGCGAATTTCACACCCTATGGAAGGACAACCCATGGCAACGTGGCTCATCACAGGCTGCTCCACCGGACTTGGCCGGGCACTGGCGGAAGCCGTGCTCGCGTCCGGGCACAACGCCGTCGTCACCGCCCGCAAGGTGGAGACGCTGCAGGACATCACCGCAGGCTTCCCGGACACCGCGCTGGCACTCCCCCTGGACGTCACGGACAAGGCGCAGATCAATGCCGCGGTCAGGCAGGCGGAGGAGAAATTCGGCAACATCGACGTCCTGGTCAACAACGCCGGCTACGGCTACCGCGCCGCCGTGGAAGAAGCCGACGACGCCGAGATCCGCCAACTGTTCGACACCAACTTCTTCGGTGCGGTGGACATGATCAAGGCAGTCCTCCCGGGCATGCGCGCCACCAAGGGAGGGTCCATCCTGAACGTCTCCTCCATCGGCGCCCGGATCACCCCGGCCGGCTCCGGCTATTACGCGGCCACCAAGGCGGCGCTGGAGGGCATGTCCGGATCGCTCCGCAACGAGCTCAAACCCCTGGGCATCAACGTCACCGCCATAGAGCCCGGCGGCTTCCGCACCGACTTCGCGGGCCGCTCGCTGACCCAGTCGGCGACGCCGATCGGCGACTACGCCGAGACCGCCGGCAAGCGCCGCAAGGAAAGCGACACGAGCCACGGCAACCAGCCCGGCGATCCGGACAAGGCCGCCCGGGCGATCATCGCCGTCGTCGAATCCCCCACCCCGCCGGGCCTGCTGGTCCTGGGCACGGACGCTTTCGGTGCGTTCGGCATGGTGGCGGACGCACAGCGGGCCGAACTGGACCAGTGGCGGGAGCTGAGCACCAGCACAGACATCACCGACTGAGCCCATAGGGCGGCTGTACGCGCGCGGATTCGCCGCTGCGGCCGTGCTCGACGCCGGTGGCGAAGCCGATCGTCACCGGCACCGGGCTGCCACAGCACGCGTCCCCGGCGGCGTCGGCCGGGAGGCTGGTGGAGCAAACCCCGGTTTCCGGGAGCTCAAGTTCCACGGCGTCCGCTGCTTGGGTGTCCCCGGCCAGCGCCGCCGCAACGGACCGGACCTGCTCATAGCCGGTGGCCATGAGGAACGTGGGCGCCCGCCCGTACGATTTCATGCCGGCAAGGTAGAAGTCCTTTTCCGGCTGGGCGAGGATCCTGGCGCCGTGGGCGGGGACGGTGCCGCAGCTGTGGAAGTCCGGATCGATCAGCGGGCCCAGGGCCTTGGGTGCCTCCACTGCCGGGTCCAGGTCCAGCCGGAGTTCCGACAGGATGGACAGGTCCGGGCGGAACCCGGTGGCGGGAATCACCCGGTCCACCGTCACGCTGCGGCCGTCCGCGGCGTGCACGGTGAGCGTGTTGCCGCGGGTTTCGAGGGATGCCGTGTGGAAGCCCGTAAGGAGCTGGACGGCTCCGGTGTCGACGGCGGTGCGGAGCCGGGTGCCCAGCTGGCCGCGGGCAGGCAGTTCGTCGGCGTTCCCGCCGCCGTAGGCGCGCTCCGGAGAGGCACCGCGGATGGCCCACAGGACCTCGGTTCCGGGGTTGGCGCGGGCCACGCGGGCGAGGTCAAGCACCATGTTCGCGGCGGAATGTCCGGCGCCGACCACCAGGGTGCGGCGCCCGGCGAAACCGCCGGCGGTGACGTCGGGCAGCGACCCGGTGACCGGCCCGGCGGCACGGGCCTCCGGCTCGCCCAGGGCCGGCAACCCGGAGGATCCCAGCGGCGCGGGCGTGGTCCATGTCCCGGACGCGTCGATGACGGCGCGTGCAAGGAGCTCGGTGACCTCTCCGCCGTCGTGCTCTATCCGCAGCAGGAACGGCGCCTCGTCCCGGCCCAGGCTGCGGCCCTTGTCCATGCCCTGCCGGGTCACGGCAAGAACGCGGGCGCCGGTCCTGATCCGGCCCTTCAGTTCCGGTGTGGCGGCCAGGGGTTCGAGGTAGTCGGAGACGATCTGGGAACCATAGGGCAGCGCGGTGGGCCGGGGCGCTTCCCAGCCGCTGCGTTCGAGCAGCCGCACCGAGGCCGGGTCCAGGTTGTATTTCCACGTGGAGAACAACCGGATGTGCCCCCATTTCCGGATGGCCGAACCCACGGTGGGGCCGGCTTCCAGGACAAGGGGTTCCAGCCCGCGTTCGAGCAGGTGGGCGGCCGCGGCGAGGCCCACGGGCCCGGCGCCGATCACGGCCACGGGCAGCGATTCAACGGATGCCACGCTGCCCACCGGTCAGCCCTGCGCCGGGGTCAGGGAAGCGATCAGGGCCTCCACGCGGGTCTTGATCTCGTCGCGGATGGGCCGGACCGAGTCCACGCCCTTGCCCGCCGGATCCTCCAGGACCCAGTCCTCGTAGCGCTTGCCCGGGAAGTAGGGGCATTCGTCGCCGCAGCCCATGGTGATCACCACGTCCGAGTCCTGCACCGCTTCCGTGGTGAGGACCTTGGGGATCTCGGCTGACATGTCGATGCCCACCTCGGCCATGGCCTGGACGGCGGCCGGATTGACCTTCTCCGCAGGCTGGGACCCGGCGGAGCGGACCTCGATGGCGCCCTGGGAGAGGGTGGTCAGGTACGCGGCGGCCATCTGGGAGCGGCCGGCGTTGTGGACGCAGACGAACAGGACGGAGGGTTTGTGGCTCATGAGAGCACCTTTCGGTCGGCCGCCGGAGCGGTGGAAACGGCAGGGAGGGAGGGGTAGAGGAAGCGGACCAGGACGAATCCGGCGGCGCCGCCGAGGAGCTGCACCAGGATGAAGGCAGGGGCCGACGACGGTGCGATGCCGGCAAAGGTGTCCGTGACGGTGCGGGCGATGGTCACCGCGGGGTTGGCGAAACTGGTGGAGCTGGTGAACCAGTACGCGGCGGTGATGTACCCGCCCACGGCGAACGCCACCCGGTCTGCCCGGCCTGAGCGGACCGTTCCGAAGATGACCAGCAGGAGGCCCACGGTGGCGATCACTTCCCCCAGCCAGAGCGGGGCGCCGGCGCGCTGGTGCGTGGACCAGGTGACGGCGTCCAGCCCGAACATGAGGTTTGCGGCCACCGTGCCGGCCAGCCCGCCCAGTACCTGCCCCGCAACCAGGCTGGCCGCCGTGGCGGTGTCGACCATCCCCAGCGCCCGTTCCACCAGCGTCACCACGGGATTGAACGACGCCGACACGGGCTGCAGTGCCACGATCAGCGCCACCAGCGCGGCACCCGTGGCGAGGCTGTTCTGCAAAAGCTGCAGGCCGACGTCGTCCGGGGACAGCCTGGAGGCCATCACGCCGGAGCCGACTACGGCCATGACCAGGAATGCCGTACCGATGAATTCCGCCGCAGCCCGGCGGACCAGGACGGTCACGCGGCCTGCCCGCCGATCAGGGCGGCCAGGTTCTGCAGTGCCTCGGTGCGGGCCCGGTAGTAGACCCAGACGCCGCGCTTTTCCCGGTCCAGCAGGCCTGCCTCGTGCAGGATCTTCAGGTGGTGGCTGATGGTGGGCTGGGAGAGGTCGAAGGCATCGTTGAGGTCGCAGACGCAGGCCTCGCCGCCTTGGTGCGAGGCCACCATGGACATCAGCCGGAGCCGGACCGGATCCGCCAAGGCCTTCAGCAGCGGCGCGATCCCGTCGGCCTCGGACTCGGACAGCGGCTGGCGCGCCAGCGGGGCGCAGCAGGCTGCGGCCTGGACCGCGGTCAGCTCCAAAGACATAGACATACGTAAATATTTACACTCATCTATGTCTTTGGCAATCGCCGCAATAATCCCGCAGGTCCGGGCCGTCCCCTTGCAGCCCGCGGCGGCTGGCCAAATAGGATGGCCCCTAGAGCTAGCCGGCCGCAGATGAAGGGCGCCCCATGATCGAGATCCTCAACCCCGCCGAAGTGGCCCGCGCACGCGTCACCGGTGCCCTGGTGGCTGACATCCTGCAGGCCATGAAAAGCCGCGCCACGGTGGGCACCAACCTGCTGGACATCGACCGGTGGACCAAGGAGATGATCGCCGCGGCCGGGGCCGAGTCCTGCTACGTGGACTATGCGCCGTCCTTCGGGCGCGGCCCGTTCGGCCACTACATCTGCACCGGGGTCAACGACGCCGTGCTGCACGGGCTGCCCCACGACTACGCCCTGGCCGACGGCGACCTGCTGACCCTTGACCTCGCCGTCGTCAAGGACGGGGTGGCAGCGGACGCCGCCATCAGCTTCATCGTGGGCGAATCACGGCCGGCGGAGAGCGTGGCGATGATCGAGGCGACCGAGAGGGCGCTTGCCGCCGGCATCGCCGCCGCCGGGCCGAACGCCAAGATCGGCGACATCTCCTACGCGATCGGCCGCGTCCTCACCGACGCCGGGTACCCCATCAACACCCAGTTCGGCGGCCACGGCATCGGCTCCACCATGCACCAGGACCCGCACGTGCCCAACATGGGCCGGCCCGGCCGCGGCTTCAAGCTGCGGCCGGGACTGTTGCTGGCGCTGGAGCCATGGATCATGGCGGACACGGCGGAACTGGTCACGGACGACGACGGCTGGACCCTCCGCAGCGCCACCGGCTGCCGGACGGCCCACACGGAGCACACCATCGCCATCACGGACGACGGCGCCGAGATCCTGACCCTGCCCTCGCGGTAGGAGCTATCCGGTCCCGGCCACGGTGCTGCGGCGTTCCAGGAGCAGCGTGTCCTGCCAGTGCCCGGCCTTGGGCCCGTTGCTGATCCGGGCTATCCGCTCCCGGGTCCCCACCACGCGGAACCCGAGCCGCTGGTGCAGGACCAGGCTGGCCGCGTTCTCCGGGAAGATGCTGGACTGGATGGTCCAGATGCCCGCGGCCTCGGTGGAATCGATCAGGGCTCCGAGCAGGAGCCGGCCCACGCCCCGGCCCTGCGTCTGCGGCGCCACGTAGATGGAGTGCTCCACGAGGCCCCGGTACACCTCCCGTGACGAAACCCGGGACACGGCGGCCCAGCCCAGGACCCGGCCCGCGTCCTCGGCGATGAGCCGGTGCCCAGGCAACCGGCCGGCGTCGAACGCTTCCCAGGTGGGCGGTTCGCTCTCGAAGGTCGCCTCCCCCGTGGCGATGCCGGCGGCATAGATCGCGTGCACGGCGTCCCAGTCGTCGGGGCGCATGGGGCGGATGGTCACGGGGCTGTCCATGGGTCCCATTATGGTTGACCGGCCCGGCCCCGCTGGCCGGGCGTCGGCCGCGCCGGGGCGTAAAGAATCCGTCAATAAACGGCCCCCGCTCCCCCGCCCGCGGCCGTGCAGCCCTTTGATGGAGGCATAGGCAGCAGGTGGGAGGCAGGGAGCGCAGATGCGGTGGGACGAGGTGCCGGAGGACCGTGGCAGGGTCAAGTTCGCCGCCGCAGCCGAGGCCGTGGAGGGCTACGGTGGCCGGCCCCTGAACGGGCGTGCCCTGCAGCCGGCCAGCGGCTACCTCTTCCCCGACCAGGACGGCGAGCAATGGTGGGTCATCTTCCAGCCGTGGCCACCGTCGGGCCTGCACGCCCGCAAAGTTCCCGGCGACATCCTGGCCTGCAACGACTCCTACGGCGACATGGTGCACGTGGTGGTGCTGGCAGCGGGCGTCTGGGAGGACGACGCCGAGGCCGCCTTCCGCGCGCACGTCCCGCTGACCCTGGCGGACGCCGCCCGGGTGGCGGCCACGGTGGCGCACGTGGCGGCACCGGGGCACGCTGCACCGGAGCGCCCCGGTCCCGCGCCGAAGCGCACGGACGGGACACCGTCGGACCCGCCGGTCAGCCCACGTGGACCCATGGGCGCTGGGTGACATCGGGGACGGCCTCGCGCAGGACCTCACGGGTCACCGGCGCGATCTCGCCCTCGCCCAGGAACAGGAACCGCACCAGATTGGTGATCGGGTTTCCCTCGGTCCAGCGGAAGTAGATGTGCGGCATCAGCCCGGTCACGTCCCTGATGTGCAGGAGCACGGAGGCGATGGTGTTGGGCACCACCGGCCCGTGGACTTCCAGGACGTGGTAGCCGTGGCGGTTCACGCCGCGGACGTGGAGCTCCGTTTCGAAGTCGGAGGAGTCGTCCACAATGACTTCGAGGAACAGGGCGTCCCCCGCCAGCGGCAGGTGGCTGACCTCGATCGCAGATTCCAGCTTGTCCCGGTACGCCTCCGCTGACAGCCGGAGCGGCTCATGGGCAATGATCGCGATGGGCCCGTCCAGGGTGCTGGACATGAACTCCAGGGCCTGCTGGTCCAGGTGCACCCGGGTGGCGTGCAGCTCAAAGGAACGCCGCACCCTGGACAGCAGGGAGATCACGATGATGCCGATAATGAAGATGGCCGCGATCCGGATGCCTTCGGGACGTTCGAAGATGTTGGCCACCGTGGTGTACGCAAACACCACCGAAATCGCGCCGAAGCCGACGGTTAGGTTCCGCTGCCCGCGGCGGCGCGCCGACAACGTCACGGCCACGGCTGCGGAGGTCATCAGCACCAGGACGCCGGTGGCGTAGGCGCCGCCCTGGGCGTCGACATCGGCGTTGAAGATAAAGGTGATCACGAAGCCGATCACGGTAAAGACGAGCACCAGGGGGCGCACCGCCTTGGCCCATCCGGGGGCCATGCCGTAGCGCGGCAGGTACCGGGGAACCAGGTTCAGCAGGCCGGCCATGGCCGAGGCGCCGGCGAACCAGAGGATGCCGATGGTGCTGATGTCGTAGACGCTGCCGAATCCGACGCCAAGGTATTCATGTGCGAGGAACGCCAGCGCGCGCCCGTTAGCCTGGCCGCCGGGCTGGAATTCCTGCTCCGGGATCAGGACCACGGTAATGAAGCTGGTGGTCAGCAGGAACACGCTCATGATCACGGCGGCGGTGGTGAGCATGCGCCGGGCGCCGCGGATACGGCCGGCCGGGTTCTCTTCGGTATCGTCCGCCGCGCCCCGGACCTGCGGCATCACCGCAACGCCCGTCTCGAAGCCGGACAGGCCCAGCGCCAGCTTGGGGAACACCAGCAGCGCGATGGCCACCGCCATCACGGGGTTCCCGTGGGAGACCCACAGGTTGGTCCACCAATCCCCCATGGCCGCAGGATGGGAAATCACCTGTCCCAGGGTGACAACCACCACCACGGCGTTCAGGCCCAGGTAGAGGACCACCAGGACCACCGCGACGCCGATTGCTTCCTTGAATCCGCGCAGGAACACCGCCGCCAGCAGCGCGAGCAGGAAGAGCGTGACGGGGACGTTCTGGTTTTGCAGCCACCCCGGAGCTACCGGGTTGCCGACCAGGTGCGCGGTGGCGTCGGCTGCCGAGAGGGTCATGGTGATCATGAAGTCGGTGGCGGCGAACCCGAGCAGGACCAGCACCAGGAGCTTGCCGCCCCAGCGCGGCAGCAGCCGCTCAAGCATGGCGATGGAGCCTTCACCGCGCGGGCTTTCACCGGCAACCCTGCGGTAGACCGGCAGCGCGCCCAGCAGGGTCACCGCCACCAGCACCAGGGTGGCCAGCGGGGAGATGACCCCGGCAGCCAGCGCGGCGATGGCCGGCTGGTACCCCAGGGTGGAGAAGTAGTCCACGCCGGTCAGGCACATGACCTGCCACCACGTGTGCTTGCGTTCATGCTGCGTCGGAACGCCGCCGGGGCCCTGGTGCGTGCCCTTGCTGTCCTGCAGGCCAAACAGCAGCCAGTCCTTGAGCGCCGTCCTGCCATGCGGGTGGAGCGCGGAAGGATCCGCCGGGGGCCTGCTTAACGTGGTCATGACTGCCTTTCCGCGCTGCCCTGTGCACCGCGATCACTGCGAAGCTAGCACCGGCAAAATTGGCTGGCGGGGGAAAGCGGGTTTTCTTAATGATTCCTTTACGCGTGATGTACGACGCCGTCGGGGGCCTTCGCGGGGCGGGTCACGGTTCGAAGCGGTAGCCCATGCCGGCCTCGGTGAGCAGGTGCCGGGGCCGGGCGGGGTCGGCCTCAAGTTTGCGGCGCAGCTGGCCCATGTAGACGCGCAGGTAGTGGGTTTCGTTCTCGTAGCCGGGGCCCCAGACTTTCCGGAGCATCTGCTGCTGCGTGATCAGCCGGCCGGGGTTCCGGGCCAGCAGTTCCAGGATGGCCCATTCGCGGGGCGTGAGCCGGACCGGGTCTCCCGCACGGGTGACTTTCCGGTTGGCCAGGTCCACTTCGAAATCGCCCACGTCAATCGCCGGGCCGCTGTCCACCGTTTCCGGGTTCCCGCTCCGGCGCCCCGCCACGCGCAGCCGCGCCAGGAGTTCGTCCAGGCCGAACGGCTTGGTCACATAGTCGTCGGCGCCGGCGTCCAGGGCCCGGACCTTGTCCACGGAGCCGTGCCGGGCGGACAGCACGATGATGGGCATGCTGCTGGTCCGGCGGACCCTGGTGATGACGTCCACGCCGTTGATGTCCGGCAACCCGAGATCCAGCACCATCACATCCGGATGGCCGCCCTCCGCATGGTGCAGGGCGGACGTACCGTCCAGCGCCGTCAGCACGCGGTAGCCTTCCGCTTCCAGGTTCACCTGGAGGGCGCGCAGGAGCTGGGGTTCGTCATCGACGATCAGGATGGTCCTCATGGCGTGCTCCCGGCGGGACGGCGGTCCGGGGTGGCGGCCCCCGCGGAGAGCGGCAGCCTGATGATCATGGTCAGTCCGCCGCCGGGGGTCGGTTCGGCCACCAGCCTTCCGCCCATGGCCTCCGTGAAGCCCTTGGCGACGGCCAGGCCAAGCCCGATGCCGAGCCCTTCCGGGGCGTCATCAAGCCGCTGGAACGGCTGGAACATCGCGGCAGCCGCGGCAGCGGGCACACCCTCCCCGTGATCGACGATGCGCAACTCGCCGAACCCGCCGCCGTCGTCGTCGGTCCTCAGCGTCCCGGCCGACACACCCACGATCACCACGTCCGACTCCGGCGCGTATTTGAGCGCGTTCTCCACGATGTTGGCGATGACCCGTTCCAGCATGCCCAGGTCGGCGTCCACGGCCGGCATGGAAGGCGCAAGGTCAACCCGGATCCGGCCTGCCGGGAGTCCGCGCAGCGCGTCCTCGATCGCGTCCCGCCAGGAGACCGGCGCTGTCAGCGGGGCCGCCGAGCCGCTGGAGATGCGGGACATGTCCAGGAGGTTCGAGATCAGGGCGTCCAGGCGCTCGGTGTAGGACTCGATCGTGGCGAGCATCTCGGCCTGCACCTCCTCCGGCAGCCTGCGGCTTTGGCGGCGCAGGGCGGTGACGGCGAGCTTGATCCCGGCCAGCGGGGTGCGCAGGTCATGGCTGACGGCCCGCAGGATGGACGTGCGGACGCTGTTGCCCTCCGCCAGTTTGGTGGTGCTTTGCAGCCTTCGCTGCAGGGCCTGGCGCTGGCGCAGCAGCAGGAGGTGGGCGCCGTGGGCTGCGAGGAGGAGCCGGTCGCCGGCGGTCAGGGTCCGCCCGGAGAGGACCAGCGCCGTCCGGTCGTCGGCCAGTTCCACGCTGTCCGTCAAGGCCGCGGCGTCCGGGGCGGGCGGCGGCGCGGCACCCGAGAAGGCCTGGAGTTCCCACGCACCGCTGCCGTCACCGGCAACGGTGAACAACCCTGCGGAGCGGACCTGGAAGGTTTCCCGGACCTTGGCCATGAACGCGGCTACGGTGTCATCGGCAAGCAACGCGTCGCGGGCCAGGTCCGCCAGGGTGGCTGCCTCGGCGCGTGCCCGGGCAGCTTCCCGGGCCCGCCGGGCGGACAGGCCAACCACCAGGGAGACCGCCACCGCCGCCGCCAGGAACACCCCCAGCGCGAACACGTTTTGCGGGTCCTTGATGGTGAACGTTCCCACCGGTTCTGTCTCGAAGAAGTTCAGCAGCAGCGAATCCAGGACCGCCGCGAGCACCGCCGGCCACAACCCGCCAATGAAGGCCACGGCCATGACGCCGGTCAGGTGCACCAGCGCGTGGGTGGCGAGGTTGAGGTCCGGGCTGGCGGCCAGGGCAGCGGTCAGGATGACCGGAAGGACGACGGCGAGGACAAACCCGACTGTGGTGCGCGTCCGGCCCAGTGCTGCGGTGGCGGGCCTGGGCAGGCCGGCGCCGCCCTGCGGCCGGGACACGATGTGGACGTCGATGTCGCCGGAGTCCCGCACCACTTTGGCGCCGGCTCCGGAACCGAGCAGCCGGCTCCACAGCCCTCCGGTCGAGGCGCCGATGACGATCTGCGTGGCGTTGACGCTGCGGGCGAACTCCAGGAGCGATTGGGCGGCGTCCTCCCCCGAGACCGTGTGCCAGGTTCCGCCGAGGTCCGTGACCAGGCGCTGCTGGGCGTCCAGTGCGTGGCCGGACTCGGCGGTGCCGCCGTCTCCCCGCCGCACGTGCACGGCCAGCAGGTCGCCGCCGTGGACCCTGGACAGGATCCGGGACGCCCGCCGGATGAGCAGTTCCCCGTCCGGGCCGCCGTCCAGGCCAACCACCACCCGTTCGCGTGCGGGCCAGGTGGCGGTGATGCCCTGGCTTTTCCGGTAGGTCGCCAATCCTTCGTCCACGCGGTCGGCCAGCCAGATCAGGGCGATTTCGCGCAAGGCGATCAGGTTGCCCAGGCGAAATTCGTTGGCCAGGGCCGCATCTATGGCGTCCTTGGGGAATACCTTTCCGTCGGCGACGCGCTGGCGCAGCAGCTCGGGCGGAATGTCCACCAGCTCAATGTGCTCTGCCCGCCGCACCACGGCGTCCGGCACGGTTTCACCGCTTGACTGGTCCGTGATGGCTGCGACGGCGTCCCGCAGCGATGCCACGTGCTGGACGGTAAGGGTGGTCAGCACGTCCGTCCCGGCCGCCAGGAGTTCTTCGATGTCCTGCCAGCGGCGCCCGTTCCGGCTTCCCGGGGCGTTGACGTGCGCATAGTCGTCGACGACGGCCACCTCCGGGTGCCGGGCCAGTACTGCCGGCACGTCCAGCTCGGAGGCCGCTGCTCCGCCGGCGCCGGGCACCGGGCGCGGGGCAACGGCGTCGAGCCCGTCAAGGAGGAGCGCGGTATCGGTCCTGCCGTGGTCGGCGGCGATGCCGACGGCCACGTCCCGGCCGCACGCCGCAAGGCGGTGCGCCTCGCGCAGCATGGAGTATGTTGTGCCGGCTCCCGTTGCCGCGCCCAGGAAGATGCGAAGCGTTCCCCGTGCCATGTTCACAGTCTTATCCCCTCCGGCCACCCGGACCAACTCCCCGGGCTGCCGGCCGCCCGCAGGTACAGGCTATTCCACCCGGCGGAGCAGCCACACGGTCGTGTTGCGGGCAGCTGCCGGGCTTCCAGCGGAAGGTTCGCAGGTCAGTAAGCTGGGCAGATGCCCGACCTTGCCGCACTGGCCCCCACCCTCGCGGCCATCGCCATCCTGGCGGCACTCACGGTGGGCATCCTCTGGGGCTCGCGCACGCCGTCGTACCTCTCCCCCGCCCTGGCCATCGTCCGCGGCGTGCTGCAGCTTGCAATCATCAGCCTTGTCCTGGGAGGGGTGATCACCAGCCCGGTCTGGGTCGGCCTGGCCCTGCTGGTCATGTTCTCCGTGGCGTCAGTGACGGCTACGCGGCGGCTCACCTGGTCCTGGCGGCGGTTCGCCGTGGTGGCCGCAACCATGGCGGCCGGCATCCTGGTGACGGTCGCAATCGTCTTCGGCACCGGGGCCATCGAATTTTCGCCGCGCTACGCCCTGGCCGTGGGCGGGATTGTGATCGGCAACTCCATGACCATTGCCACGCTGGCCGGCCGCCGCTTCGTCGAGGCCGTCCTGGAGCAGTGGGACCAGGTGGAGGGCTGGCTGGCGCTGGGCGCGACTCCCCGGCAGGCCACCCTCAGCCAGGCCCGGCAGGCGGTGCATTCGGCGCTGATCCCCGCCACGGACCAAACCAAGACCACCGGACTGGTCACGCTTCCCGGCGCATTCGTGGGCGCCATCTTTGGCGGCGCTTCGCCCCTGGAAGCCGGCCGGTTCCAGGTGGTGGTGCTGGCGTCCATCATGGCGGCAGGGTCCATTACCGCCGTCGCGTTGATCCGTTCGCTGGGCAACGTCACGGTCCGGCCCGACCCGTTGTAGGGCTGCGCGCCGTCACGACCCCGGCAGCACGGGGCGCCGATTACGCGCCGGGGTGCTGCTTTCCCTAAAGTGGTACCGGGTAATCAGTGGAAGAAGGGGTGGCGATTGGCATGAGCGCGCCGTTCCGCTTCCCCCGCGCCTTCGCGTTCACGGCGGCAATGTTCGCCCTCGCTGCCGGAGCCCACGTGGTGGCCCGTGGCGTGATGCCGCACCCGGCCATCGTCGCCGGGCTCTTTGCCCTGGTGCTGCTGCCCGTCATGGTGCTCGCCAGGATCCGGGTCAACTCCCCAGTGATGGCCGGCCTGCTCATCGGCGGCCAACTGCTCCTCCACGAGGCCTTCAGCACCCTGTCGGCTTCGTCCGGCTTCACACCGGCTCCGGGAGGCCACATCCACCCGGGCGAACCGCTCGCCGCGGCAGCAGTGGCAGCGGCCCCGGAACACCTCCACGCTTCGGACCCGCTGATGCTGGTCCTCCACGCCGCGGCCACCGTGTCCACCGCCCTGGTGCTGGCCCGCGGCGAAGCGGCCGTCTGGGCCCTCGCGGCCTGGCTGCGGCCGCTGATCCGTATCCTGACGGCGGCGTTCCTTCCCGACTGGCCGCAGCTTCCGGCTCCGCGCCGCGTTGTTGTGGTGCTGCGCGCCGAGGTCCTCCGGCTTCCCGCACTGCGCGGTCCGCCGCGCGCTGCCGCCTCCTGAGCGGCACCTGCCCCCACCATGCTGCCCGGGCCCAAGGCGATGCCCTTGGACCGCTGCCATTGCGCGCGCCCCGGTCAGCCATGTCCTCGCGCCCGGCCGCAGCCGCAGGCCGCCCCCGGCGCACCCATACCTTGTGAAAGCGACATCATGAATACCTCAATCCGCCGCACCGCCAGAGCCTTCGCCGCCATCACCGCAGCAGCCGGAATGCTCGCCGCCGGCGCCGCCGCCGCGTCAGCCCATGTCTCCGTGGATCCGGGCGACACCGGCGCCAACGGCTACTCGCGCCTGACCTTCAACGTCCCCAACGAGTCCCCCACCGCCAAGACGAACAAGCTTGAGGTCAAGCTGCCCACCGACACACCCTTCACCTCCGTCTCGGTCAAACCGGTGGAGGGCTGGACCGCGCAGGTCATCACCGGTGACCTGCCCACGCCGGTGACGGTGGCCGGCGCCACGGTCACCAAGGCACCTACTTCCGTGGTCTGGACCGCGGACGAAGCCCACCAGTTGGGGCAGAACCAGTACCAGGCGTTTTCCCTCTCGGTAGGCCGCCTCCCGGCCGAGGGGACCACGGTGGTGCTGGAGGCCGCCCAGGGTTACAGCGACGGGACGGTGGTGAACTGGAACGAGCGCAGTGCCGACGGGCAGCCCGAGCCCAAGCACCCGGCCCCCTCATTCACCACCACAGCCGAGGACGGCGCCGCGGCGCACACCACCCCGGCCTCGGCTGCCGCCTCGACTGCTCCCGAAGCCCCGGAGGCCATCGAGCGCACCTCCGATGCGACCTCAATCTGGGGCGTTGTCCTCGGCGCTGCAGGGTTTGTCCTGGGCGCCGCCGCCCTGGCACTGGTGCTGGCCGGCCGCCGGTCCCGCCCGGCAGCCAAGTAGCAGGGGCCCGGATGTTTGCGAATCTGCCCCGCTGGTTCCGGCGCTGCCTGCTGGTCCTGGCCGTGGCGGCATGTTCGGTTGTCCTGGCCGCGCCCGCGCAGGCGCACGATGTGCTCGAATCCAGCGATCCTGCGAATGGATCGTCTGTTCCGGCAGTCCCCGGCCAGATCGGACTGACCTTCGACCGCACGCCGATGGGCATCGGCTCGGTGATCCAGGTGCAGGATGAGACCGGCACGGACCAGGCCGACGGCGCCGTCACGATTGTCGACAACCATGTCACCCAGGCCGTGAAGGCCGGTGCACCGGCGGGCAAATACACGGTGATCTGGCGGGTGGCTTCCTCCGATGGGCACCCCATCGAAGGAACCTTCACGTTCACGGCCGGCGCCGGAAACTCCAGTGCGGCGCCGGCCCCAGCTGCTGCTGCCGGTTCCGGCGGGCCCCAGGCAGGAGTGTTGATTGCCGGCGGGGCTGCCGCCGTCCTGGTCATCGGCTTGGCCGGCGGGGCGGTGCTGGTGCGGCGGCGGCTCCGGAGCGCGGAGTCCGACGCCTGACATAGCCAGCTCCTGACGACGCCACAAACGGCCGGGGCGGGCACTCCGCCACATGCGCAGTGCCCGCCCCCGGGTCGTCGGGTAGATCCCTGTATCAGCCCTGCTTCACGAGCGCGGCTTCAAGGTTGATCTTCACCTTGTCGCTGACCAGCAGGCCGCCGGCTTCCAAGGCGGCGTTCCACGTCAGGCCAAATTCCTTGCGGCTGATCTCGGCTTCGGCGGAGAAGCCTGCCCGCGTGGCGCCGAAAGGATCCACGGCAACACCTGTGAACTCCACCTCGAGCTCCACGGGCTTGGTGACACCCTTGATGGTCAGGTCGCCCGTCAGGGTGTATTCCTCGCCGTCACCCTCAATGGCGGTGCCGCGGAACGTCATCTCGGGAAACTTCTCGACGTCGAAAAAGTCCTCACCCCGGACGTGCGCGTCACGGTTGGCATCCCCGGAGTCGAAGCTTGCCGTGGCCACGGTGGCATGCACGGTGGATTCGGCCAGGGACTCCCCCACCCGGGCTTCGGCCTGGGCATCGGTGAAGCGGCCCCTGACCTTGCTGATCCCGGCATGCCGGACGCTGAAGCCGATCTCGCTGTGCGACATGTCCAGGGTCCAGGTTCCAGGGGTGAGTTGCTGGGGAAGGGTCATGGTCATTCTCCTTGCTCGTAGGGCCGCAGGCTTTGCTGCCCGCTATGGGCGCAAGGTTGCGGATGGTCCTAAATATTCCGCATCGGACCCGCATTTATAAGGGGGCCGGGTGAACCGGAAGGGAACTTCGGGCGTATACATAAGCGTGGCACTAAGACTATTGACCGCCCTTGCGTTGTTCATTGACGCCGGCGTACACCTGTTCCTGGCCCCGGGCTACCAGAACGCCCAGCCGGGCACCGTCAGCCAGGGCACCCTGTTCCTCTTGGAGGCCGCGGTGGCGCTTGTGGCCGGAATCTTTGTCCTGCTCCGCGGCAGCCGGGCGGCCTATGCCGTGGCCCTGCTGGTGGCACTGAGCGCCTTCGCGGCCGTGATGCTGTACAGGTACGTTGATATCCCGGCTATCGGACCGATTCCCGCCATGTACGATCCCGTCTGGTTCTTCTCGAAGACCCTCAGCGCCGTCGCCGAGGGAGCGGGCGCCCTCCTGGCCGCCGTGGGACTGGCGCGGGCGTCCGGGAAGCGGCGCTCCGCCGTCGTGAAGCGCCGCGCGACGCGTCCCGGCACGTGATTCCCCGTCCGGATTCCGCGGCACGCCGGTGGCCCGGGTCAGCCGCCGTCGTCAGCGTGCGGGCGGAGGCGGCAGGGCCTCGCGGTGCGGCCGGACGTGCCGTCCCCGACGCCCTGGCCGCCCTGGCCTCCTACGGTTTGTTGGCGCTGTGGCTGTCCTCCTTGTCAGCCCCCGGGATTCCCCTGCAGCTGGCAGGCCTGGGTGCGGGCGCGATGGTCACGGGCGCGGCGGCCGCTTCCGTGCTGCGGCGGGCCCCCAGGTTCTCCACCCCGGCCGACCGCGTGACGCTGCTGCGCGCCGTCCTCGCCGCCCTCTGCGCCGCATTGGCGGTCCCCCAGCTGTTTACGGGGCCGCGGGCGGACCTGCTGATTCCGGTCCTGGGCGGGCTGGCCTTTGCGCTGGACGGGGTGGACGGGGCGGTGGCCCGGCGGACCGGGCTGTCCTCCATGGCGGGGGCGCGGTTTGATGCGGCCACCGACGCCGGGCTGGTCCTGGCGTTGTCCGTTGCGGTCGCTGCCCGGGTGGGGCCGTGGGTGCTGGCGATTGGGGGGATGTATTACGTTTTCGTGGCCGCGGGACGCTTCCGGCCCCGCCTCCGCGGGTCGCTGCCCCCACGCCAGTCCCGGAAGGCCATCGGGGCGTTTCAGCCGTTCGCGCTGCTCCTGCCGCTGATTCCCGGCATCCCCGCGGCCGCCGCGGTGTCCATTCCGGTCGCGGCCCTCGCGCTGCTGGCGTTTTCCTTCGGGCGGGACGTGGTCCAGCTGGAGCGCCGCCACCGTGCAGATCTCCTGGAATCCGGCGCAGCCCGGCCGGCTCCGGACCAATCACACCCCTGAGCTGAGCGGCTATCCTGCTGCCCCGTCCAAGCTGGCGAGGGCCTTCCGGAGCCGCGTCCCGGCGTCGTCCGCCACGTCCTTGACCGCAGGCGCGTCGCTGAGCTGGACCATGGCCTGCGGGTCGATCGCCTCAACGGTGGTCTCCTGGGCATCTGCCTTCCGCCGCACCACCACGTTGCACGGCAGCAGGGCGCCCATTTGCGGTTCGGCGGCGAGGGCGCGGCTGGCAAGGGATGGGTTGCAGGCGCCAAGGATGACGTAGTCCCCGACGGCGTCTGCGGCGTCGGTGCCGAGCTTGGCTTCGAAGGTGGAGCGGATGTTGATTTCCGTCAGGATCCCGAAGCCCTGCGCCGCGAGGGCCGCGCGGGTGCGTTCCAGCGCTTCGGCCCAGGGAAGGGCGACGGTGGTGGCCAGCGTGTAGGTCATGATGCTCCTCGAAGTTGCCGGAAAGTGTCCTGCGGACGGGTCAGGCGAGGGAGAGGAAGAGCTTCTCCAGCTCTTTCCGGTCCATGGTTTCGTCTTTTTGGGTGATGCACTGCTCCAGGCCGGTGGCGATGATGGCGAAGCCGGCGCGGTCAAGGGCTTTGGAGACGGCCGCCAGCTGGGTGACGACGTCCTTGCAGTCCCGGCCTTCCTCGAGCATCCGGGTGACGGCGGCGAGCTGGCCCTGGGCGCGCTTGAGGCGGTTGATCACGGGCGTGAGTTCGGTTGGGTTCAGTTCCATAACGGGTTCTCCATCGGTGGGGTGCTTGATCTCGACTATATACCCCCATGGGTGTTTTGACTACCCCCCGGGGTATCTGTAATACTCGGTGGGGTATCCACCTGACCCTCCCGAGAGGCTACTTATGACTTCCCCTTCCAAAGCAGGCGCCGTGACCGCACTCGCTCCCGAGACCCTGCAGTCCTGGATCAAAGAGCATCAGGACCTCATGGTGATTGACGTGCGCTCTGCGGCCGAATTCGAGTCCATGCACATCCGCGGCTCCTACAACGTGCCGCTGCCGCTGCTTTCCGAGCACACCGATGAACTCGCCGCACGCCTGGGCTCACGGGTGGTCCTGGTCTGCCAGTCCGGCGTCCGCGCCGAGCAGGCCCGCCAGCGCATGACCACGGTCGGCCTGGACACCGCCTACGTCCTCACCGGCGGTGTCCCCGGCTTTGCCGCCGCCGGCGGCAACGTAGTCAAGGGCAAAGACCGCTGGGACCTCGAGCGCCAAGTCCGCCTGGCCGCAGGTTCACTGGTGATGCTGGGACTGGCCGGCGGCAAGTTTGTATCCCCCAAAATACGGATGCTGGCCGGAGCCATCGGCACCGGCCTGACCTTCTCCGCCGCCACCAACACCTGCGCCATGGGCAAGGCCCTCTCGGCGATGCCCTGGAACAAGGCCGCCGCGGAGCCCACCCGCGAAAGCGCCATCCTGCAGCTTCCCGTCCATGGCACTGAAGAGGACGCCGCGGCATGATCCCTGCCCTGGGTCTGGGGCTCGTCGTCGGAATCGTCCTGGGCGTGGTGGGCGGCGGCGGCTCCATCATCGCCGTTCCCGCACTGGTGTACGGGGTGGGTTTGAGCCCCGCCCAGGCCATCCCCACGTCGCTGCTGGTGGTGGGCATATCGTCACTGGCAGCCCTGCTCCCCCGCATCCGGGAGGGCCTGAACTGGCCCGTCATCGCACTGGTCGGGGCCGCCGGCATTCCGGCCGCCTGGGCCGGCGCCGCGGTCGGCAAAGTCCTGGATCCGGCCATCCTGATGCTGGCGTTTGCCGGAATCATGGTGGCCGCGGGCATCCGGATGCTGAGCAAACCCCGCGAAAGCGAGGGAACCTGCAGCACGGGGCCCAACCGGGCCTTCCGGTCCTGCGCACCCAAGGCCGTGGGTGTTGGCTTGCTCGTCGGGTTCCTCACCGGACTGCTTGGCGTGGGCGGCGGGTTCCTCATCACTCCCGCACTGACCATCCTCCTGGGCCTGCGGATGAAACAGGCGGTGGGAACCTCGTTGGCGATCATCGTGGTCAACTCCGCAGCCGGATTCAGCGCCCACGCCGCCGGTTACACGATCGACTGGGCCACCACCCTGGCCTTCGCCGCCCCGGCCATCCTGGGATCACTGGTTGCCGCGCGGTTCGCGCGCCACCTGAAGGACAAGCACATCCGCATCTCATTCGCGGTGCTGATCTTCGCCGTCGCGGCGTGGGTCACCGCCGGCACGGTCACCGCCTGACCCATCCACAAAGGAGAACACCATGGGATTGATCGATTCCCTCAAGAAGGCCTTCAGAAAGCCCTACAAGACAATCTCCGTGGCACAGGCCAAGGACCTCCTGGGTTCCGGCGCCACGTTCATCGACGTCAGGTCAGCGCAGGAATGGCGGACCGGCCGGGCACCGCAAGCCAAGCATGTTCCCCTGGACCGGCTGCAGGCCGGCACCGCCGGCATCCAAAAGACCCGCCCCGTGATCGCCATCTGCGCCTCCGGCGTGCGGTCCGCGTCCGCCGCCCGGCTCCTGGCCGCCGAGGGCTACGACGCCTACTCGGTCCGCGGCGGCATGGCCGCCTGGCGCCAGGCCGGCGAACCCGTCCGCTAAACGGGCGCCACTGAACCAGCCACATCACACTTCGAAGGAGAACCATCATGGCTGAAATCACCATCACCGAAGCCGACCAGCGCCGCAACGCCGCCCGCATCCTCGATGTCCGCGAGGACTTCGAAGTCGCCGAAGGCATGATCCCCGGGGCCTTGCACATCCCCATGGGCCAGCTGCAGGCCCGCCTGGGCGAGCTCGACCCGGCCGTCCCCGTGATTGCCGTCTGCCGCAGCGGAAACCGCAGCGCCGCCGTCGCCGACGCCCTCAACGGCGCCGGCTACAAAGCCGACACCATGGCCGGCGGCATGACCGCCTGGACCCGCGCCGGACTTCCCACTACCTAACCCCGCCTCGCGTGGCGAAACAGCAAACCCAGGGCAACCAACCAACTTCGCCCGAAAGGACTCGACAGACCATGGCAACCATCGACATCACCCAGCAATCCTTCGCCCAGACCCTGGAGGACAACAACCTCGTCTTCGTTGACTTCTGGGCAGCCTGGTGCGGCCCGTGCCGGATGTTCGCCCCCACGTACGGAGCCGCCGCCGAGCGCCACCCGGACATCACGTTCGCCAAGGTGGACACCGAAGCCGAGCAGGCCCTGGCCGCGGCGGCGAACATCACCTCCATCCCCACCCTCATGGCCTTCAAGGACAAGACCCTGGTCTTCTCCCAGCCCGGAGCCCTCAACGCCACCGGCCTCGAGGAAGTCATCCAGGCCGTCAAGAACCTGGACATGGACCAGCTCCGCGCGGAGTTTGGCCACCAGCCCGCCTGACCCCCTCAGCCTGCACAATACCGCCGCAGATCCATAGTTGCGATATACCCCCAGGGGTATCTAGAATTGTTGCAGAACATCCCCCAATCCCCTTTCACCGAAGGAGAGAACCACATGCTTATCGAGCGCATATATGACGAAGACCTGGCCCAGGCCAGCTACCTGATCGGCTGCCAGGCCAAGGGCGAGGCAATCGTGGTGGACGGCCGCCGGGACATCGCCGTCTACAGGGACCTTGCCGCCAAGAACGGCATGAAAATCGTGGCCGTCACCGAGACCCACATCCACGCCGACTACCTCTCCGGCACGCGCGAACTGGCCGCCGCCACCGGCGCGAAGATCTACGTCTCCGGCGAGGGCGGACCCGACTGGCAGTACGGGTTCGACGGCGAACGGCTGCACGACGGCGACACCATCGCCTTGGGCAACATCACCATCAAGGCCGTCCACACCCCCGGCCACACCCCGGAGCACCTGTCCTTCCTGGTCACCGACGGCGCGTTCAGCGACAAGCCCGGCTACCTGCTCTCCGGAGACTTCGTGTTCTCCGGCGATTTGGGCCGGCCGGACCTGCTGGATGAGGCCGCCGGCGGCATCGACACCCGCTTCGAGGGCGCCAAGCAGCTGTTCGCCAGCCTCCGCGACAAATTCCTTGCCCTGCCGGACTACGTCCAGGTCCACCCGGGCCACGGCGCCGGCAGCGCCTGCGGCAAGGCCCTGGGCGCCATCCCTTCCTCCACGGTGGGCTACGAACGCCTGTACGCCTGGTGGGGCCCCTACCTGGCCACCAACGACGAACAGGGCTTCATCAACGAACTGCTCGACGGCCAGCCCGACGCCCACGCCTACTTCGCCCGCATGAAGCGCGAAAACCGGGAAGGCCCCGCCGTCATGGGCGAACGCGCCCCGCTGCAGGAACTGGACACGGACACCGTCGCCAAGGGCCTGGCCGGGGATACCCTGACCTTCATCGACACCCGCTCCAGCAGCGAAGTCCACCAGGGCACGGTGGTCCGGTCCCTGAACGTACCGGCCGGCAAGTCCGTTGCCAGCTACGGCGCCTGGGTGGTCAACCCGGAAACGGACACGAACCCGCTGGTGCTCCTGGCCAAAGACCAGGAACAGGCCCAGGACCTGTGGGACCATCTGGTCCGCGTGGGCATCGACAACGTGGCCGGCTACCTCACCGACATCAAGGGGTTGCCCACCTTCACGCCGAGCCTGATCCAGCCTGAGGAACTCGAGGGTTTCGAAGCGGCCATGGTCCTGGACGTCCGCAACAAGACCGAGCACAAGGCAGGACACATCCCCGGCTCCCACCAGCTCAGCGGCGGCCGCGTGATGTGGCACCTGGATGAGCTGCCCGCCGGCGGCACCATCGTGTCCTACTGCCAGTCCGGCGTGCGCAACTCCGTGGCCGCCAGCGCCCTGCGCCGTGCCGGGTACGACGTCTTCGAACTCGACGGCAGCTACGCCGCCTGGAACGCCCGGCGGAACAGCGTCCCCGCAGCCTGAGCAGGCAATTCCCCCCAGACCGCCCGGGCAGGACCCCCCTCCTGCCCGGGCCCGGCCCGGACGCGTCCCCCGCGCGTCCGGGCCACCTTTCGCCTCCCCAGAACGGAGCCACCAGAACGGAGCCACCATGCAGGGCACCACCCTCCGCAGCACCAGCGGATCCACCCCGGCGGTGCCGGGCCTGCGGCAGAACCTGGCCCAGTTCATGCTGCTGGTGGCCGTGAACGCACTGGTGGGCGGCACCTTGGGCCAGGAGCGCACCGTCCTTCCCCTGCTTGCCGCCCGGGAATTCCACCTCGACCTGTACACGGGCGCACTGACCTACATCCTCGCCTTCGGCCTGTCCAAGGCCGCCATGAACTATTTCGCCGGAACCCTCTCGGACCGGTACGGCCGGAAGCCGGTCCTCATCGCCGGCTGGCTGGCCGCGGTCCCCGTCCCGCTGATGCTCATGCTCGCTCCGTCCTGGGGCTGGATCGTGGCGGCCAACGTGCTGCTCGGCGTCAGCCAGGGCCTCACCTGGTCCACCGCCGTGATCATGAAAATGGACCTCGTGGGTCCTAAGCAGCGCGGCCTGGCCATGGGCTTCAACGAGGCCGCGGGCTATCTCGGGGTCGCCGTGACGGCCCTGGCCACCGGCTACCTCGCCACCGCCCACGGCCTGCGCCCGGCCCCGTTCCTGCTGGGAGCGGCGTACATCGCCCTGGGTCTGGGCCTCACGGTCCTGGCCGTCCGCGAAACCCACCACCATGCCCGGACCGAGGCCGCGCAGCATGCCACAGGACGGAATACCGCCCATGCCGGCCTCACCACCGGCCAGGTGTTCACCCTCACCAGCTTCACGGACCGCTCTCTCTCCGCGGCCAGCCAGGCCGGGCTGGTGAACAACCTCAACGACGGCCTGGCGTGGGGCCTCTTCCCTGTCCTGTTCGCCGGCGCCGGGCTTGGCCTGGGCCAGATCGGCATCCTGGCCGCCGCCTACCCGGCGGCCTGGGGCGCCGCCCAACTGGTGACCGGAGCCGCCTCGGACCGCTGGGGACGCAAGTGGTTCATCGCCGCGGGCATGCTGGTCCAAGCCGGCGCCCTGGCGGTCATTGCCTCCGCGCACGCCTTCGCACCATGGCTCGCCGCCGCCGTCGTGCTGGGCCTCGGTACCGCCATGGTCTACCCAACACTGCTGGCAGCCATCGGCGACGTCGCCCACCCGGGGTGGCGCGCCCGTTCAGTGGGCGTGTACCGGCTGTGGCGCGACGCCGGATTCGCCGTGGGTGCCCTGCTCTCCGGAGTGCTCGCGGACCTCTACGGCATCCCCGCGGCCATCGCCGCCGTCGCGGTGCTCACCGCACTCTCGGGCCTGGTGGTTGCGGCGCGGATGCGCGGGAACGACCACGCGGCGGGATAGCCCCTTTATCCGTGCCCGGCCAGGTACTCCACCAGCCCGCCCACCGTAGCCACCGCAGGGTAGTCGGCCTCCGGGATATCCACGCCCGTGGACTCGGCGATGACCTCCACCAGGCGGAGGAAATCCAGCGAGTCCAGTTCCAGGTCCTGGCGCAGCCTGGCGGTGCCGTCCAGGTCCGCGGGTTCGACGTCGGGCGCTACTTTGCCGATCGCCGCCTCCACGGCCCGGCGCGCGTCCTCTTGGTTCACGGTTCCTCCTCGGTCACACGGGTCCGGCTCACAGGTCCTCCGGCGTTTGCAGGAGTTCGTCGATCCTGGCCAGGAAGCGGCCGCCGCGCAGCCCGTCGCTGACCCGGTGGTCCGCGGACAGGGTGGCGGTGGCGGCGTGCCGGATCCCGAGCATCCCGTTGTGCGCCCACGGCTGTTCGAGGACCTTGCCGAAACCCACCATGGCCACCTGCGGCGGATAGATCACGCCGTAGACGCTTTCGACGCCGAGGTCGCCAAGGTTGGTCACTGTGATGGTGGGGTCGGCCATCTCCGCGCGCTGCAGCCGGCCGGCCCTGGCCCGGCTGACCAGGCCGCGCAGCTGCTCCATGAGGTCGTCCAGCGTCAGGGTGTCTGCGTCGTGCACGGCCGGGGCCACGATCCCGCCATGCCGCAGGGCCACCGCGACGCCCAGGTGCACCGCGCTGCTGGGCTGGAACGCGCCCCTGGTGAAGAAGCCGTTCATGTCCGGCACCTCTTTCGCCGCGAGGGCGGTGGCCTTGAGCAGCAGGGCGGAGGGCACCAGGCGGGCGGTGACGGGCCGCTGCTGGTTGGCCGCCTGCATCCACGCCATGGCCGCCGCAAGATCCAGGGTGGTGGCGAGGTAGTAGTGCGGGATTTCCTTCTTGGACCGGGACATCAGCGCGCCGATTGCCTGCCGCAGGCTCTCCGCCTTGCTGCCAGCCGCAGCCCGCTCCTGCCGGGGTGCTGCGGGCAGCGCCTTTTCCGGTGCGTTCCCAGGTGCCGTTGGCTGCGCGGGCGCCGGCGGGCGGGCTTCCGACGGCGGCGCTTCCGCCGGCTTGTCCGCGCCGGGTTCCCTGGCCGGCAGCCCCCGGGGCGGGACGGCGGCGAGCACGTCCTCCTCAGTGACGGCACCGCCCGGGCCCGTGCCCGTGACGGCCGGCAGGTCCACCCCTAGTTCCGCCGCCAGCCGCCGGGCCAGCGGCGAGGACCGCACGCGGTGCGCTTCGGGTGCTGTTGCCGGCTCCGGCGCCCGGGTGCCGGACGCCGCAGCGGCGCGTTCGACGTCGGCCCGGGTCACCTCTCCGCCGGCTCCGCTCCCGCTGAGGCGTCCGACGTCGACCCCCAGCGTGTGCGCCAGGTGCCGGACCGGCGGCGGAACCTTGGCGCCGGGTTCCGGGCGGCCGCCCGTGGCACCCGGGTGAGCGGGCGTTGCCTCTTTTGCTGTCAAAGGTGAGCGGGCGTCGGGGGGAATGCTGCCGGAAGTGAGCGGGGGTTGGGGCGCGGGTGGCGGCGGGAGTTCGGCGGGGGTGGCCGTGATCCGGGCGATGGGGGTCCCCACCTGCACGGTGTCGCCGATGTCCACCAGGAACTCGGCGACCACGCCGTCCTCAAAAGACTCGATGTCCATCACGGTCTTGTCCGTATCCACGGCCGCCACGAGGTCCCCCTTGTGGACGTAGTCACCCGGTTTGACCAGCCACTCCACCACCTTGCCGTGCTCCATGTCTGCGCCCAGGGACGGCATCCGGAATTCAGCCATGGGTCCCCACGGCCCTCCGGGCGGCCGCCATGACCCGCTCCACCGACGGCAGGGCTGCCTGTTCCAGGTGCTTGGCGTACGGGACGGGCACCTCCAGGCTGCACACCCGTTCCACCGGGGCGTCCAGGTCGAAGAAGGCCTGCTCGCAGATCCTGGCGGCAATCTCCGCCGAGAGGCTGCCGCTGCGCCAGCCCTCGTCCACCACCACAGCCCGGTGGGTCCGGGCCACGCTGTCCATGATGGTGGGCGCATCCAGCGGCCGGAGCGTCCGGAGGTCGATCACGTCGGCCTCGATGCCTTCGGCGGCCAGCAGGTCCGCGGCCTCCAGCACCATCGGCAGCGTGCCGCCGTAGGTGATAAGCGTCAGTCCGTCCCCGTGGCGCACCACCGCCGCCTTGTCGATGTCCACGGCGCCGGCGTCGTCGTCGAGCTCGCCGGCCACGTTGTACAGCGAGCCGTGCTCGAAGAACAGCACCGGGTCCGGGTCCTGCAGCGCGGTCCAGAGCATGCCCCGGGCGTCGGCCAAAGTGGCGGGGGCCAGGATGCGCAGCCCGGGAATGTGCGCGTACCAGCCTTCCAGGCTGTGCGAGTGCTGGGCACCGAGCTGCCGCCCGGCGCCGGTGGTCATCCGGATGACGATGGGCACGTTGAACTGGCCGCCGGACATGTGCAGCAACGTGGCGGCGTTGTTGATGATCTGGTCCAGCGCCAGCAGGCTGAAGTTCACTGTCATGATTTCGACGACGGGCCGCATCCCGCCCAGCGCCGCACCGATCCCCGCCCCGACGAACCCGGACTCGGACAGCGGCGTGTCACGGATCCGTTCGGGCCCGAACTCCTCCAGCAGCCCCAGGCTCACGGCGAAGCTGCCGCCGTACCTGCCCACGTCCTCGCCCATGAGGAACACCCGCTCGTCGCGCTGCATCGCGTCACGGAGGGCCGCCCGCATCGCTTCCCGGTACGTGGTTTTCATCCTGCCGCCCCTTCTTTCCCGGCGCCGCCGCCGGCGGTGGCAACGCCGCTGCCGGCCTCCGGCGGGTCGCTGTACACAAACCGCATGAGTTCGGACACCGGTTCCGGCGTGCCGTTCTCGGCGAACCCGACCGCGGTGCTGATCTCGGCGTCCACGTCCGCCGCCAGCGCCGCCCAGGTCTCCTCCGGCAGCTGGCCCGCGGCCTGCATGGTTCCCTGCAACAGGCTGATCGGGTCCCGTTCCATCCAGCGGGACACCTCCGTTTTCTCCCGGTACAGCTCCGGATCGAACATGGAGTGGGCGCGGAAGCGGTAGGTGCGCAGTTCCAGGAAGTGCGGTCCGCCGCCGGACCGGACGGCATCCACCGCCCGCCGGGCAGCTTCCTCGACGGCGAGCACGTCCATCCCGTCCACGGCCCACGCGGAGATTTCGTACCCGGCGGCCTTGAGCGCGATGTCCGTCTGGGATTCGGAACGGCCCAGCGCGGTGCCCATGGCGTAGAGGTTGTTCTCGCAGCAGAACAGCACCGGGAGCTGCCACAGTGCGGCCAGGTTCATGCTTTCGTGGAACTCGCCTTCGGCCACGGCGCCTTCGCCGAAGAAGCAGGCGGTCACGCGCTGGCGCCCGGCCATCCGGTCCGCGAGCGCCAGGCCGACGGCAAGCGGCAGGCCACCGGCCACGATCGCGTTTCCGCCGTAGAAGCGCGCGTCGGCGTCGAAGAGGTGCATGGAACCGCCGCGGCCGCGGCAGCAGCCCTCGGCGTGGCCGTACATTTCGGCGAGGATGGCACCGGCGGAGACGCCGCGGAGCAGGGCGTGGCCGTGCTCCCGGTAGGTGGCCACCACCGCGTCGTCCGGTGCCAGCGTTTCCATCACCCCGGCGGCCACGGCTTCCTCGCCGATGTACACGTGCAGGAAACCGCGGATCTTGGCCGCGCTATACAGCTCAATGCATTTTTCTTCGAGCCGGCGGACCCGCAGCATCTGCCGCAACAGGTGCAGGGCGTGTTCCTGGTCGCGGATGGCCTGATTCCGCAGGGTGCTCATGGCTGCTCCTTGCCGAGGCCCGGCGCAGGTCCGGCCGGGGCCTCCAGGGTTGAGGTGTCGCCTTCGGGCAGTCCCAGCTCGCGGGCTTTCAGGAGCCGGCGCAGGATCTTTCCGCTCCGGGTCTTGGGCAGCGTGCTGGTGAAGTCGAGCAGCCGGGGTGCGACGGCGGCGCCCAGCCGTTTCCGGGCGAAGCCGATGATCTCCAGTTGCAGGTCCTCGCTGGGCTGGTTGCCCGGCTTGAGTTCCACGAAGGCCTTGACCACCTCGCCGGCCACGGGGTCCGGTACTCCGATCACCCCGGCTTCGGCCACCGCAGGGTGCTCCATCAGGCAGCTTTCCACCTCGAACGGGCCGATCAGGTGGCCTGAGGACTTGATGACGTCGTCGCCACGGCCGACGAACCAGAAGTAGCCGTCGGCGTCCCGTTTCGCCAGGTCGCCGGTGAGATACCAGCCGCCGGCGAAGCACCGCCGGTACCGCTCCTCCTCGTTGAGGTAGCCACGGAACATGGATGGCCACCCGGGGCGCAGCGCCAGCTCACCCATGGTGTCCGGTTCCGTGACCAGGACCGCCTGGCCGTCGGTAATGACCGCTTTACCGTTGGCGTCCCGTGCCACGAGCGCAGCCTCGATGCCGGGGAGCGGCCGGCCCATGGACCCGGGGCGGACGTCCATGGCGGGATAGTTGGCGATCATGATCCCGCCGGTCTCGGTCTGCCACCAGTTGTCGTGCACCGGCAGGCCCAGGACCTCCTGGCCCCACACCACCGCCTCGGGGTTCAGCGGCTCCCCCACGCTGGCGACGAAGCGCAGCGCCGAAAGGTCATGCCCGGCTGCCCGTTCGGCCCCGGCCTTCATGAGCATCCGCAGTGCCGTGGGGGCGGTGTACCAGACGCTGACGTGCTGGTCCGCAAGGATCCGGTACCAGCGGTCGGCGTCCAGCTCCTCCTCGTCCACGATGGCGGTGACGCCGTGCACCAGCGGCGCGATGATGCCGTAGGACATGCCGGTCACCCAGCCGGGATCGGCGGTGCACCAGTAGACGTCCTGCGGGTGCAGGTCCAGGGCGAAGCGGCCGGTGGCGTAATGGGCGGCCACGGCGCCATGGACGTGGATGGCGCCCTTGGGCGTGCCGGTGGTGCCGCTGGTGAAGTGCAGCAGGGCCATGTCCTCCGGCTGGGTGCCTGCGACCTCCCCGATCGGGTCCCCCCGGGACAGGAGTTCGGCCAGGTCAAGGGTCCCGGGGTCGGGGGTGCCGTCCGCGTCCGCCAGCAGGATGTGGCGGAGTTCGGGAAGGCTGTCCCGCACCGGTGCCACCTTCTTGCGGTACAAAGCCCTGGTGGTGACCAGTGCCCGTCCGGCACCGAGGTGCAGCCGCTGCCTGACCGGTTCGGGGCCGAACGCGGAGAAGAGCGGGCAGAAGACGCTGCCGTTCTTGAAGGTTCCCAGCACCGCGGCATACAGCTCCGGGCTGCGGCCCAGGAGGGAGAAGACCCGCTCACCGCGCCCCACCCCCAGGGTCCGGAGCACTGCCGCGAACCTGCCGGACTGCTCCGCAAGGTCACCGTAGCCAAGGGACCGGGTGCCGCCGTCGGCCCTGATGAAGCGCAGGGCTTCCTTGCCGCCGCGGCCTTCGGCCACGTGGCGGTCAACGGCCTCGTAGGCGATGTTCAGCCCCCGGCCCCCGGGCAGCCCGGCCAGTGCCTGCCGGGCTTGGTCCCAGCTGAAGTCGCGCCGGGCGGCGTCGTAGTCCGGCATGTTGGGCGGCACCGGGAAGGCAGCCACGTCCTTGATGATGGCGGGCCAGCGCGTGGAACCCTGGACGTCGGAGGCCGCGGTGCTCGGCTGGTCCATCATGCTCCTTTGGTTTGGCCTAGAACCCGCTGGGTTCGGTCTCGAGCTCAGGTTCGCCGGGCTGGTCCTCATGGTGCAGCGGGCGCAGCGCTTCAGTCCGTGGATGCCAGAACAACGCGTCGTAGCGATCCCCCATCCGGGTGGGCACGTAGTTGCCCCATTCCCGCCGCGGGTTGTAAACAACACCTATGGCCCGGTGCCCGCGCCAGGCCGCCAGCCAGGGACCGGTCCGGTCTGCCCCGAACACCAGCAGGGACCGTTCCCCCAGCACCTCGTTCAGCAGGTCCTCGTGACTGCCCGGCACAGCGGCCGGAACGTCCATCACCCGCTCCGGAGAGCCCCACGACTCGGCCGCCGTGACGGACCCTGAGTAGGACGCAAACCCCGCCAGCACCACCTGTCCCGCGTGGCGTTGGCGGAGCAGCTGTCCGACGTTGACCATCCCGCCATGCGCCATATCCGTAGCCCGGGCGTCGCCCACATGCGTGTTGTGCGCCCACACCAGCCCCTTGGATGCGGGCCCGTGGTGGCGTGCGATGCGGTCGGCGGTGTCGCTCATGTGAAGGTCGCGGATATTCCAGGACTGCTGGTCGCCGCGCACCATGGTCCGGTAGTAATGCTCGGCGTTGGCAGCGACGACGGCGTTCTGGAATGCGTCAAAAGCGGCGGGATCGTCCTGCATCCGGCCAAGTGCGCGCCGCCGGACTTCAGCCAGCAATGCCACCACGTCCGCTTCGCAGGACTGCGGAACCAGGCGGTTCCCCACGGCGTAGCGCTGGGGATCCTCCCGGAAGGGAATGAAGCAATGCCAGGCCCGCAAGGCAGCCGGCAGGGCATCCGGGGCGTTGTTGTCCAGCCATGCGAAGATCTCCCGCAGGGAGTCCCACAGGGAGTAGACATCCAGGCCGTAGAAGCCCGTCCGCTGGTCTGCGGGGAGCCGGAGGTTCCACTCACGCAGCCACGTCAGGAAGTCGGCAACCTCATGGTTGGCCCACATCCAGGTGGGCCAGCGTTCAAAACCGGCCAGCAACCGCCGCGCATCGAGGTCCTGCCCGGATTCTCCCCTGACCCAACGGTTGATGCGCCAGCAGTCGGGCCAGTCGCCTTCCACGCCAACCCAGGTGAAGCCGTATTCTTCGATCAGCCGGCGGCTGAGAAGCGCCCGCCAGTGGTAGTACTCCTGGGTGCCGTGGGACGCCTCGCCCAGGCACACGAATCGGGCGGGAGCTGCGAGGCGGACCAACGGTTCAAGCCCGTCGGCGGTGGCCAGGGGGTGCGCGAGCCGGCGGATTTCTGCGGCCTCCGCCGCATGTTCCGGCTCGCGTTCCAGCGGCCGGCCTGCGTCGGCGGTCATTCCCTGGCCTCCGGTACGGTACGGCCCACCGGTGACGGCAGCAGGTAGTGGTGGAACCAGCCGGCAGCCAGGTTCGCGGCCAATGCCAGGGTTCCGGGCTCCTCGAACAGGTGGGTGGCCCCCGGGACGATCTCGAGCCGGGTGGGCGCCTGCATGCGTGCCATTGCCTGGCGGTTGAGTGCGAGGACCTGGGAGTCGGCACTTCCAACGATCAGGAGGGTGGGGGCCCTGACGGCGTCGAGCCGCGGGCCGGCAAGGTCAGGCCGTCCGCCCCGGGACACGACGGCGGCAACTTCGGCGCCGGGCTCGGCAGCGGCCCACAGCGCTGCTCCGGCACCGGTGCTCGCGCCGAAGTAGCCGATCCGTCCGGCCGAGCCGTCATGCCGCACCTCCAGCCAGTGGGTGGCGGCTGAGAGGCGCCGGGCCAGGAGCGCGATATCGAAGACATTGGCACGGTTGACTTCCTCCTCGGGGGTCAGCAGGTCCAGGAGCAAGGTGCCCAGGCCCGCCCCGTGCAGGACGGAGGCCACGAAACGGTTGCGCGGGCTGTGCCGGCTGCTGCCGCTGCCGTGGGCGAAGATCACCGTGCCGTCGCACACGGCCGGCAGGTAGAGGCTGCCCCGCAGCACGGCCATCCCGTCCGGGATCTCGACCTCGTCCACCAGGCTTCCGTCGCTCCCTTCGACGCCGCCATGGGACGGCGGGGATGCGGCTGCATCCAGCAACTGCACCACCTCGCCATCCTCGGTGGGGGAAAAGTCGTGGTAGTAGTAGCCCACGGCCTGGAAGTCCTGGGGCGAGAGCAGGCAGACGACGTCGTCCGGTTCCTTGAGCTCCACGATGGCCCGGGCAGGGGCCACGGGCACGGCAAGGATGACTTTCGCGGCTCCCAGGTGCCGCGCCACCTGGCAGGCGGCCTTGGCAGTGGAGCCGGTGGCGATGCCGTCGTCCACGATCACCGCGGTGCGGCCGGTGAGGTCGAGCCTGGGGCGCCCCTGCCGGAACCGTGCCACCCTGCTCTCCAGCAGGGTGCGCTCCCGCCGTTCCACCTGCTGCAGGTCCTCCTGGGAGACGCGGGCCATGGAGATGGTGCGTGGATCCAAGACCCGGACGTTGCCCTCCCCGATGGCTCCCATGGCCACCTCAGGCTGGAACGGGACGCCCAGTTTCCGGACCACGATCACGTCCAGTGGCGCCTCGAGGGCCTTGGCGACCTCGAACGCCACGGGCACGCCGCCTCGGGGCAGGCCCAGCACCACCACGTTCTGTCCCCGGAGTCCGGTGAGCCGCTTGCCCAGGCGCCGCCCGGCGTCGGCCCTGTTCAGGAATGCAACCATCACGCTCACCCGCCATGTGGGAGTTCTTCCGCGGGGAGGATCGCCCCGGCCGCGGGGGTCCAGGACATCCGGAGGACGAAATGGGCCTCGGAACTGCTCCTGGCTATCATCGCCCCCGCGTCTCCCGCCAGATTCACGCCAAATTCGATTTCGATCTGTTCCGGGTACAGCTCCGCCATGGCCTCAAGTGCGGCGTGGGCCGCCGGTCGGACGCTGGCGAGTGCATCTTCCAGCCTCCTGCCGGTGTCCAGGATCCCCTGCTCGTTGCGCGCGGGGTGGTCCACCCCATAGCTGTTGTCGGCAGCCTCAACGAGCACGGTCCCGGATCCCACCTCATACCGCATCACTTCAGTCATGGCGGATGCTCCCCTGTCTAGTGCGAGATGCGCAGGTTGTGCTGGGCATCCGTGCTCGGCTTGATGGCCACCGCGGTGACCACCAGCGCCACTGCCCCCGCAATCCACGACGTCCACGCTGCGCCCGTCGCGCCCGTGTAGGACCCCAGCCACGGCGAGAGGATCAAGACTGCGGCAATGACAGCCTGGGCGTATTCCATGACCGGTGTTCCGGGCATGGCCAGGTTGATGATGCCGCTGACCACCAGGAGCCCGCCGAAGACGAGCATGAGGGTGGTGGACATGTTTTGCTGCTGCGTAAACAAGACCGCCACGGCGGTGAAGAGTCCAGCGGCAGCCGCTACATAGTCCTGCCACCGATACCACTTTTTCACTGATCTTTCCTTTCTGGTGTGGGCGGTACGCCAGTACGTCTCCGCCCTATGGGCCTCTGCTGCCCATGGTTCAAGTCAACGCCTGCGCTCATGCACCCAATAGGGCAGAAAGACCTGCCCAGGGGGTTGCGCGCCGACTACTCAGTGTTACTATCTACTAGTAGTCAGCAACACTAGGTACCAAGGGGATTCCATGGGCAAGCAAATGACCGAAATGCTCAAGGGCACGCTGGAGGGCATTGTCCTGGCGCTCCTGGCCGTCCAGCCGGCATACGGCTACGAAATCACCGCCCGGCTGCGTGAACAGGGCTTTTCGGACATCGTCGAGGGCACGGTCTACGCACTGCTGGTCCGCATCGAACAGCGCGGCCTGGTGGACGTCGCCAAAGTCCCCTCGGAAAAAGGACCTCCCCGGAAGGTCTATTCGCTGAACGCCTCCGGCAGCGGTTACCTGGACGAGTTCTGGACTTCCTGGAGCTTCCTCGCCGAACGGATCGAGCAGCTCCACCACACCAACCACCAGCAGGAAAAAGGAGAATGACCATGACGCAGGGATGGCTCGAAAAAGTCACCGGATCCTTCGACGACAAGAAGCGCTGGCGCCAATACAAGGCCCGCAAAGAACAGCTGCCCGGCAGCTACCGGACCACCATCGACGCTCTGGAACGCTACTTCACGTATGCGGGTGCCATCGTCAAAGGCGACATCCTCATGCAGATGCTCGAGGACCTGGCCGACCTCATCGAGGGGGCCGCAGCGGACGGAACCCCGATCCGCGACATCGTTGGCGATGACCCCGTGGAGTTTGCCGAAACCTTCATCAGCAACTACTCGGACGGCCAGTGGATCAACAAGGAGCGCAAGCGCCTCACCGACACCATCAACCAGGCCGCTTCCGGCGAAGCCTGAGAGATCCCACACCGGAAGGACCAGCCGTGACCACAGACCAGGCCCTGCAACCCGCCATCCGGGTCCAGGGCATCGAAAAGTCGTTCAAGGACCTGCACGTGCTGCGGGGCGTCGACTTTGACGTGACGCCGGGAAGCATCTTTGCGCTGCTCGGATCCAACGGCGCCGGAAAAACCACGCTGGTGAAGATCCTGTCCACCCTGCTGAAGCCGGATGCCGGCACGGCCACGGTGAACGGTTTCGACACCGGCACGGAACCCGCGCACGTCCGGGAATCCATCAGCCTCACCGGCCAGTTCACAGCTGTGGACGACGTCCTCACGGGCCGGGAAAACCTGGTGCTGGTGGCCCGGCTGCGCCACCTGGCCAGCCCGGACGCGGTTGCCGGCGCCCTGCTGGACCGGTTCGACCTGGCCGAGGCCGCACACCGCAGGGCAGGCACCTACTCCGGCGGGATGCGGCGGCGCCTGGACATTGCCATGAGCCTGATCGGAAACCCCAGTGTCCTCTTCCTCGACGAACCCACCACCGGGCTGGATCCGCAGGCACGCAACGAGGTATGGCGGACCATCCGGCACCTCGCGGGCCAAGGCACCACCGTGCTGCTCACCACCCAGTACCTCGATGAGGCAGAACAACTCGCGGACCGCATCGCCATCCTGCACCAAGGCGTCATCATCCAAAACGGGACGCTGGCCGAACTCAAGCAACTCCTGCCTGCTGCCACGGTGGAATACGTGGAGAAACAGCCTTCGCTCGAGGACGTCTTCCTGTCCCTGGTGGGTTCCGCCCCGGACAGCCGTGCCAGCGGCGCCTCGGCGCAAGGAAAGGACCACCGATGAGCACCCACGCCTTGCGGGATACCGGCGTTCTGACCGGCCGCTCGCTGCGGCACATCCTGCGCAGCCCGGACACCATCATCACCACCGCGGTGACGCCCGTGGCCATGATGCTGCTGTTCGTCTACGTGTTCGGCGGCGCCATCACCACCGGCTCAGGAGGCTCCTATGTGAACTACCTCCTGCCCGGCATCCTCCTGATCACCGTCGCCTCGGGCGTGGCCTACACCGCCTACCGGCTGTTCCTGGACGTCAAGGGCGGGATCGTCGAAAGGCTCGGATCCATGCCGATCGCCAGGCCCAGCATCCTGTGGGCCCATGTCCTCACGTCGCTGGCCGCCAACCTCGCGGCGATCGCCATCGTGATCGGCGTTGCGGTCCTCATGGGGTTCCGCAGCGGCGCATCCTTGGCAGCGTGGCTCGCCGTCGCCGGAATCCTGGTCCTGTTCACCCTGGCCCTGACCTGGCTGGCGGTCGTTGCCGGCCTGACCGCCAAGACGGTGGATGGCGCCAGCGGCATGAGTTACCCGCTGATTTTCCTGCCGTTCATCAGTTCGGCGTTCGTTCCCACGGCCACCATGCCCGGCCCGGTCGCCTGGTTTGCCGAGAACCAGCCGGTGACTCCGATCGTGGACACCCTCCGTGCGCTGCTCGCGCAGGAACCCGTGGGCACCGGGATCTGGACGGCGCTTGCCTGGCTGGCCGGGATCCTCGCCGTGGCGTACGCGGCCGCTGCAGCCATTTACCGCCGGAAAGTGGGCTGAGGACGCAACCCGGACAGATTCACTGCGAACTCACAGGAAGTGCCCGTGCAAATCCGGGCCGCGGTATGCAAGAGTGTCCGCAACGCTGGGGAGCCGATACCTGCCGGCCGGGCTGCCACGCAGCCCGGCCGGCAGGCCCGCAGCGACGAACAAGTGAGGCCGGGCGTGAAAAACAGCACTGAGCGCCACACCGGGGCGGCCCGACGCCGGGCCCCCGGCCTGCTCCTGCTTCCGGCCCTCCTGCTGCCCACCTTGGCGGCATGCACTCCGAATGGCCCCGCGCCCACGCCTGCCCCGTCTGTGTCCAGCAGCACGGCAGGCACCCCGGCACCCAGGCCCAGCGCCACCAAGGACCCTGCAAGCCACATCCAAACGCCCGGCCACGTGTTCGTCATCAACTTGGAAAACAAAGGATACGACTCCGCATGGGGTGACCATTCCCCCGCGCCCTACCTCTCCGGAACGCTCCGCAAGAAGGGCGTCCTGCTCAAGAACTACTACGGCATCGCCCACAATTCACTGCCCAACTACCTGGCCCAGATATCAGGCCAGCGGCCCAACGACAGCACCATGGCCGACTGCCACACCTACACCGAGTTCAACGCCACCGGCACCGACTCGGAAGGCACCCTTCAAGGCGACGGCTGCGTCTACCCCCAGGACACCCAAACCTTGGCCGGGCAACTGGCCGCCCAGGGCAAGACGTGGAGGGGCTACATGGAGGACATGCAGGAGCCATGCGAACACCCGCCGCTGGGCGAGCCTGACAACCACATCAAGGCCAGCCCGGAGAGCCAGTACTCCACGCACCACAACCCCTTTGTGTACTTCCGCTCCATCACCTCCTCACCGGACTGTGCCAGGAACGTGGTCAACTTCGCAGCGCTCGCGGGCGACCTGAAGTCCGTGGACACCACGCCCACCCTGTCCTACATCACACCCAACCTGTGCCACGACGGCCATGACGCCACGTGTGCCGACGGCACCACCGGCGGCCTGGAAGCGGTGGACGGATGGTTGAAGGAGCAGGTGCCGGCCATCCTGTCCTCACCGGCCTACAAGCAGGACGGGATGCTGGTGATCACCTTCGACGAGGCCGAGGGCGACTCGTCCGGTCCGCCTGAATCAGACACGGCAAGCCCGGCCGGCGGCGCCGCGGGGGGCAAGGTGGGCGCGCTGGTGCTCTCGCCGTTCAGCAACGCGGGCACGTCCTCGGACCGGGCCTACAACCACTACAGCCTGCTGGCCAGCATCGAGGACTTCTTCTTCCTCCCCCGGCTGGGGCTGGCCGGCGATCCCGGGGTCGCCACCTTTGGCGACGACGTATTCCGGAAGGAGTCCTAGGTGAAGCTTCCATGGAACGGCCGACGCCGGACAGTCCTGGCAGACCTCGTTGCGCTGGCGGTCCTGGTGGTTCTCGCCGTCGTCCTTCCCAACGCGTTGCGCGCCGGCCCGCCGGCACCCACCACGCCCTCCTCCGCCCCGGCCCAGGATGCGGGCGCGGGCGCTGCCGCCGGCCAGGGCGCCTCTGCGGACGCCGGGATCTCCAAGATCAAGCACGTGGTGATCATCACCCAGGAAAACAGGTCCTTCGACAGCTACTTCGGGACCTACCCCGGCGCAGACGGCATCCCCATGAAGGACGGAAAGCCCGCCGTGTGCCTCCCGGATCCGGCAAATGGCGGCTGCATCGCCCCCTTCTACAACTCCGCGGACAGCAACGCCGGCGGTCCGCACAGCCACGCCGACGCCACCGGGGACATCAACGGCGGCGCCATGGACGGGTTCGTAGCCCAGGCGGAGAAGGGGCTCTCCGGCTGCAGCGCCGCCAGCACCAAGTGCACGTACAGCACCACCATGCCCACCGACGTGATGGGCTACCACGACGGGCGGGACCTGCCCAACTACTGGGCCTACGCGCAGAATTTCACCCTCGAGGACCACCTGTTCGCCTCGGCGGCGTCCTGGAGCCTGCCCGCCCACCTCTACCTGGTCTCGGAATGGTCGGCGAAATGCAGCAAAGCCGGGGACCCGTCGTCGTGCGTGAACGCCCTGCAGGACCCGGACCCCGAACCCGAGCCGCAAATCATCAAGGACACCCTGATCGGCAAATGCCAGGCCGGCATGGACCTGGACCCCTGCCGTGAGGCCCTGGAAGCGGCGGGGATCGATCCGGGCCTCGCTGCCCAGATCGACCAGCTGATCGGAACCAGCTGCCAGCCCACCGATTCCTACGCCGTCTGCCAGGCAGCCGTGGACGCCGCCCCGGTGTCCGATGACCTGAAGAAGAAGCTCACCGACGCCGCCAAGAAACTGGAACTGCCCGACTACGCCTGGACGGACCTGACCTTCCTGCTCCACAAGCACCAGGTGTCCTGGGCCTACTACGTCTTCAACGGCACCGAACCGGACTGCCGGAACGACGCCGCCACCTGCGACCCCGTCAAGCAGGACGCCAAGACCCCCGGCCTGTGGAACCCGCTGCTGTACTTCGACACCGTCAAGGAAGACGGCGAGCAAGGCAACATCAAACCCCTGGGCGGGTTCTACGACGCCGCCCGGCAGGGCACCCTGCCGGCGGTCACCTGGGTGGCACCCACCGACAAGGTCAGCGAACACGCCCCCGCCAAGATCAGCACCGGGCAGGCCTACGTGGCCGGCCTCATTAACGCGGTGATGAGCGGTCCGGACTGGGACAGCACCGCCATCTTCCTCACCTGGGACGACTGGGGCGGGTTCTACGACCACGAAAACCCGCCGGTGGTGGACAACAACGGCTACGGCCTGCGCGTGCCCGGCCTGGTGATCAGCCCGTACGCCCGGAAGGGCTACATCGACCACCAGGTGCTGAGCCACGACGCCTACTTCAAATTCATTGAGGACGACTTCCTGGGCGGCGAACGGATCGATCCTGCCACGGACGGACGGCCCGACGCACGGCCCGACGTCCGTGAAAACAACCCGCAGCTGGGCGACCTCGCCAAGTCCTTCGACTTCACCCAGGCCCCGCTGCCGCCCCTGATTCTGCCGAATGCCACCACCTACTGACGCCCGGCGTTTCCGGGCCGGTTAGGGGATGCAAACCTTTGTGGTAAACGGAACCGGGCGGTGGTTAACTGCCAGCATGTCTGAAACCGTGAAGCTCAGCCACAACGAACCCCACGACAGCAGCGTGGCCGCCCGCCTGAACTGGCTGCGGGCCGGTGTCCTGGGCGCCAACGACGGTATCGTCTCCGTCGCGGCAACCGTAGTGGGCGTCGCGGGCGTGACCAACGACCTCGCCCCGATCCTGGTGGCGGGAACGGCCGCCGTGGTGGGCGGCGCCGTGTCCATGGCCCTTGGCGAATACGTGTCCGTCAGCAGCCAGAGCGACAGCCAGCGGGCATTGATCGAAAAGGAACGCCAAGAGCTCCGGGACGATCCCGACGGCGAGCTGGCCGAGCTCGCGGAGATCTACCAGGCCAAGGGGCTCAGCGAAGCCACGGCCCGGACCGTCGCCGAGGAGCTGACGGCGAAGGACGCGTTGAAGGCGCACCTGTCCGCCGAACTGAACATCGACGAGGAGGAGGTGGTAAGCCCCTGGCATGCCGCGTTCGCCTCCGCGATCGCCTTCACGGTGGGCGCCGTACTGCCGATGCTGGCCATCATTTTCCCGCCGGAGCAGGCGCGCATCCCGGTCACGTTCGTCGCCGTGATCCTGGCGCTCGCCTTGACCGGCACCGTCAGCGCCAGGATTGGCGGAAGCTCCAAGCGCAAGGCAACCCTGCGGCTCGTGGTGGGCGGCGCACTCGCCATGGCCTTCACGTTTGCGGTGGGCAGCCTCCTGGGCACCACGGGCATCGCCTAGCGGGCCGCCGGGGTACCGGCGGGACCTTCGAGGCTAATTACGTCACGCCATGTTTGCGTAATTGATGTGAACCTCGTCACTTAAAGCGCTTTCCGGCTTGGAGCTTAGGTTTGCCTACCCTACAGTTTTTGAACATAGGCACCGCCTCCCGGTGCCCGTAAAGACTTAGGTTCACGCAGACTTTTCCCCACGAAAGCAGCCTCAATGAAGATCCGCAACAGCGCGCTGGCAGGCATCGCACTCGCCGCCACCGCAGCTCTCGGCCTGACCGCCTGCGGCGGTGGCACGCCCGCCGGTGACAGCTCCGCTTCCAACGGCGCCCCCTCCGGCGAGATCACTGTCTACAACGCCCAGCACGAGAGCCTGACCAAGGAATGGGTGGACGCCTTCACGGCGGAAACCGGCATCAAGGTGACCCTCCGCCAGGGCGACGACACCGAAATGTCCAACCAGATCATCCAGGAAGGCCAGGCGTCCCCCGCGGACGTGTTCCTCACCGAAAACTCCCCCGCCATGACGCAGGTGGAGAACGCCGGCCTGTTCGCCGACGTCAACAAGGACACCCTGGCCCAGGTTCCCGCCGAGTTCGCGCCGTCCACCGGCAAGTGGACGGGCATCGCCGCCCGGTCCACCGTCCTGGTGTACAACAAGACCAAGCTCACCGAGGACCAGCTGCCCAAGTCCATGCTGGACCTGGCCAAGCCGGAGTGGAAGGGCCGCTGGGCCGCTTCGCCCACCGGCGCCGACTTCCAGGCCATCGTCTCCGCGCTGCTGGAACTCAAGGGTGAAGGCGCCACCGAAGACTGGCTCAAGGCCATGAAGGACAACTCCAAGGCCTACAAGGGGAACAGCACGGCCATGAAGGCGGTCAACGCCGGCGAAGTGGACGCCGCGCTGATCTACCACTACTACTACTATGGCGACCAGGCCAAGACCGGCGAGAACTCCAGCAACGTCACGCCGTACTACTTCAAGAACGAGGACCCGGGCGCGTTCCTTTCCGTCTCCGGCGGCGGCGTGCTCAAGTCCTCCAAGAATGCTGCAGCTGCGCAGGCGTTCCTGAAGTTCATCACCGGCAAGAAGGGACAGGAAGTCCTGAAGAACGGAACGTCGTTCGAATACGCCATTGGCTCCGATGTGCCCGCCAACGACAAACTGGTGCCCATCAAGGACCTGCAGGCGCCCAAGGTTGACGCCGCAAAGCTCAACTCCCAGAAGGTCAGCGATCTGATGACCCAGGCCGGACTCCTCTAATTCCGTGACCACCGATCTATCGGCTCCCGCCAGGCGGGGCACGACGACGGCGGGCCGGGGCAACAGCCCCCGCCCGCCTTTCGGCGTTTCCGCGGTGTCCGTCCTGGCGGTGCTGATCGCCCTCTTCTCCCTCGTCCCGCTGGGATACGTGGTCTACATGACGGTGGCAACCGGGTGGGACACCGCCGTCGCCCTGATCCTGCGCCCCCGGGTGGGCGAACTGCTGGCCAACACCCTGCTCCTGATGGCCGCCACCGTCCCGCTGTGCCTGCTGCTTGGCGTGGCGGGGGCATGGCTGGTGGAACGGACCAACCTCCGCGGCCGGCGGATCTGGGCTGTCCTGCTGGCCGCTCCCCTGGCCATCCCGGCATTCGTGAACAGCTACGCCTGGGTTTCGGCCATCCCCTCGCTCGGCGGCCTGGGCTCAGGAATCCTGATCTCCACCCTGTCCTACTTCCCGCTGGTGTACATTCCGGCGGCCGCCACGCTGAGCCGGCTGGACCCTGCCATCGAGCAGTCCGCCGCCGCACTGGGACTGGGCGCCTGGCGGGCCTTCTTCCGGGTGGTGCTTCCCCAGCTGCGGATCGCCCTGACGGGCGGCGGCCTCCTGGTAGGGCTGCACCTGCTCGCCGAATACGGCGCCTTCGCCATGATCCGGTTCGATACCTTCACCACCGCGATCATGACCCAATACCGTTCCACCTTCAACGGGGCCGCGGGCAACATGCTGGCCAGCGTGCTGGTGTTCTTCTGCCTGCTGCTGCTGATGGCCGAAGTCCGCAGCCGCGGCACCGCCCGGTACGCGAGGATCGGCTCGGGGGCGCAGGCACGGGCACTCCGCCTCCCGCTGCATGCCTACCAGATCCCGTCCCAGGCCTTCCTGCTGGCGCTGACGGCACTGGCGTTCGGCCTCCCGCTGTACTACGTACTGAAATGGATCGTGGCCGGCGGCGCGGACGTCTGGACCGCCGCCGAATTCCTCCCCGCCCTGCTGGCCACGTTCGGATACGGCCTGGCCGGCGCTGCCGCCACCATCGTGGTCGCGTTCCCCATGGCGTACCTCGCGGTCCGCAGGCCCGGCTGGTTCAGCAAGTCACTGGAACTGTCCAACTACGTCACCAGCTCGATGCCCGGCATCGTGGTGGCCCTGGCGTTCGTCACCGTCAGCATCCGCGTGATGCCGGGCATCTACCAAACAGCCGGCGTGCTGGTGGCAGCGTACGTCCTGCTGTTCCTGCCCCGGGCCCTGGTGAACCTCCGGGCCGGGCTGGCGCAGGCTCCCAAGGAGCTTGACGAGGCCGCGCAGGCGCTGGGCAAGCCGCCGCTGCTGGCCTTCATCCGCGTCACACTGCGGCTGACCGCCCCGGCCGCTGCCGGCGGCGCGGCCCTGGTTTTCCTGGCCATCGCCAACGAGCTCACCGCCACCTTGCTGCTGTCCCCCAACGGCACCAAGACCCTGGCCACCGAGTTCTGGAGCAAGAGCAGCGAAATCGACTACGCCGGAGCCGCGCCCTATGCCCTGCTGATGATCCTGCTTTCCGCCCCCATGACCTACCTCCTCTTCCAACAGTCCAAGAAAGTAGCCGGACAGTGACAGCACCATCCACCCGTCGGCTGCCCGAACCACGGGTCTCCCCCTCCGTGGCGGCAACCACCAACAGCCACCTCCAGATCACGGACGTCACCAAGAACTTCGGATCCCAGGCGGTCCTGAGGGGCGTCAACCTGTCCGTGGCCAAGGGCGGGACCACCGCCATCGTGGGTCCGTCCGGCTCCGGCAAGACCACGCTGCTGCGCCTCATCGCCGGTTTTGAACACCCGGACACCGGCACCATCTCGCTCAACGGCACCACCGTGGCAGGCGACGGCGCGTGGCTCCCGGCGCACAAACGCCAGATCGGCTACGTGGCCCAGGACGGCGCGCTCTTCCCGCACCTTACCGTGGGCCAGAACGTTGCCTTTGGCCTGGATCCGGCCAAGCTGGAGGGCGGCCGGCGGGCTGTCGCGGCCCGGGTGGCGGAGCTCCTGGACATGGTGTCCCTGGATCCGGCCATGGCCAAGCGCCGCCCGCACCAGCTCTCCGGCGGCCAGCAGCAGCGCGTGGCCCTGGCCCGCGCCCTGGCACGGGAACCGGAACTGATGCTCCTGGACGAACCCTTCTCAGCCTTGGATGCGGGCCTCCGCGTGGCCACCCGCCGCGCCGTGGCCAAGGTCCTGGCCGAGGCCGGGGTTACCACCATCCTGGTCACCCACGACCAGGCCGAAGCGTTGTCCTTCGCCGACCAGGTGGCGGTCATGCGCGGCGGCAAGCTGGCCCAGATCGGCAACCCCTTCGTCGTCTACACCCGTCCCGCCGACCGGGCCACCGCCGAGTTCCTGGGCGATGCCGTCATCCTGGATGCCTGGCTCGAAGGGTCGCTGGCCACCTGCTCGCTGGGCGGCATTCCGGTGCGCCGGCCGCCGGCGCAGGGCAAGGTCCAGTTGATGCTGCGGCCCGAGCAGATCCGCATCGCCGAGGACGGCCCCATCCGCGGCGTGGTAGTGGACACTGACTACTTCGGCCCCGAAACCACGGTGCGGCTCAAGCTCAACGTGCCGCAAGAGGTGGCGGAGCACGCGGACCACCGGTACCCCGGCGGCGGCGAAGTGATCACCATCCGGCATTGGAACGCCTCGATTGCCCGGCCCGGGATGGAACTGTGCCTCCGGGTGGTCGGCGAAGCAGTCGCGTTCCCGATGGAGGACTGAGCTCCGGCCCCGGCCGCGCTCGGCGGCGTATCCGAAGCTTGTCCGCGCATCTGAAGCTAGGGGGCACAGATGGACGAACAAGCTTCTGACCGGTGCGACCGCCACTGCTGACACAGAAAAAACACCGGGCCGAAACACTCCGGCAACCTCTTCACGGCAAGCTGTGCGTACGGGGATACAACAGCAGGAGGCAGCCCTCATGGAGGCACAAGGAATACGTACCGCCCAGCTCCGCATCGGGGACCAGATCGAAGCCTGGCACCGAGGCAAGCTTTTCCACAGCGGCCGGGTGACCGACGTCGTCCCGGCCCTTGAACTCTTCTGGATCCTGGATTCCAGGACCGGTGCGCGGAAGCTGCTGGACCCGGAGGCCCTGGAGATCCGGCACGTGGAGGTCACGGCCGTTCCACCGGCCGCCCAGGCGAAGCCGCTCGCGACGGCGTGAGCGGGGTTCCGGCCGGGCAGCCGGCAGGACCAGCGGCTTAGGTCCGTTCCTGGTAGACGTCCGGGATGCCGTCGTGGTCCGAATCCACTTTCTCGAGTTCTTCGGCGAGCCGGTACTGGCGGTTCCGGGTTCGCAGCACCAGCGTCGCCAGCAGCGCGGCGATCAATGATGCGGCCAGGATGCCCACCTTGGCATGGTCATCATGCAGGCTGCCGTTGCCGAAGCTGAGCTCCGCCACGAGCAGGGACACGGTGAAACCGATGCCTGCCAGCAGCGCCACGCCGAACACGTCGATCCACGTGAATGAGCTGTCCAGGCTGGCCCTGGTGGCTTTGGTCAGCACCCAGGTGGTGGCAAGGATTCCCACCGGCTTGCCCAGGACCAGGCCCAGGATGATGCCCAGCGCCACCGGGTCCGACAACGCCGAAACCAGGCCTCCCCATCCGCCGACCAGCACGCCTGCGGAGAAGAACGCAAAGATCGGGACCGCGACGCCCGCGGAAATGGGACGGAACCGGTGTTCGAAGATCTCGGCGAGCCCCGGGCCCGCTTCCGGACCGCCGGAGGCCTGTGACCTGATCACCGGCACCGCGAAGCCCAACAGCACACCGGCCACAGTGGCATGGATACCCGAAGCATGCACCAGCGCCCACGTGAGTACCCCCAGCGGCAGCAGGATCAACCAGGCCGCGGCGGCATGGCGGCCGAAGAACCGGCGGTACTTTTGCGCGAGGAACGCATAGGCCGCCAGCGGAACGAGCGCCAGGAGCAGCGGGGTGGGCTGGATGTCGCTGGAGTAGAAGAACGCAATGATGGTGATGGCAATCAGGTCATCCACCACGGCCAGCGTCAGCAGGAAGATCCGCAGCGCGCTGGGCAGGTGGGAGCCGATGATGGCCAGGACGGCCACCGCAAAGGCGATGTCGGTTGCCGTGGGGATGGCCCAGCCGCGCAGGGTTTCCGGGCTGGCGAGGTTGACGACGGCGTAAATCACCGCCGGGACGGCCACGCCGCCCACGGCGGCGGCCACGGGGACGATCGATTTGCTGATCTGCCGCAGGTCGCCGGCCACAAATTCCCGTTTGAGTTCCAGGCCCACCAGGAAGAAGAAAATGGCCAACAGGCCGTCAGCCGCCCAGGCACCCAGGCTCAGCTCCAGGTGCCACGGCGCGTAGCCCACCGTGAAGTCGCGGAGGGCAAAGTAGCTCTCCGATGCCGGGGAATTGGCCCAGACGAGGGCGATGACCGCCGCGATGACGAGGAGGGCTCCGCCGACCGTTTCCTTGCGGAGGATTTCACCGATCCGGAGGGCCTCGGCGTAGCTGCCGCGGGAGAAGACGGTGGAGCCGAAAAACGTGTTCCGGCTGGGCGGGGGCGGTGTTGGTGCAGGCGGGGTGGAGGTCATGGAGGCATCCTTATTTCCGGGTTCGACAAAGCCATGCCGACCAGACTTCCCGGCGCACCTAGGTCCATTCTACCGGGCGGGAGGGTCAGCCTGCGCGGCGTCCCCCGGTGTCCCGGCTCCGCCCGTGCAGTTGGATGGCCCGAACGGCGCGGTCCAGGTAGGTCCGCCCGTCAACTGAATTGGCCAGCTGCACCAGTTCGGCGGCCACCACCACGAGCTTGACGTTCCGGTGGCTGCTGGTGGCCACGAGCAACTGGAAGGACTCGTCCGAGCCGAGCTTCAGCAGGCCCATGAGGATGCCGCGAGCCTGGTCGATCACCGTGCGGGTGGAGGTGGCGCCGGCAACGGCATCCCGCGCAGTCTGTTCGGTCTCGCGCTGCAGGGTCCGGGTGAGGTCCACCATCACGCCTTCGAGCGCCACCACTGATCCGTCGTCGCCGAGGATCGCCTCACCGGAGGTCATGACCCGGCGCGTGTGGCCTTTGGCGTCAATAATGCGGTGGTACATGCAGAAGAAGCCGCCGGTCTCCGCCACCCTGGCGGTGATTTCCTCGCATTGTCCGCGGTCATCGGGATGCTTGTGCGCAAAGACGAGTTCGAGGGTGGGCACCACCTCCCCGCGCTGGTAGCCGTGCAGCTGGTACATGCCATTGGACCAATGGAACGCCGGCCCGGCTAGGTCCACGCGGAACACCCCGGCGTCGCACTGGTCGTCGCCGAGGGCACTGGAGTAGGTGTACAAGTCGCTCAGCTCGGTCACGAGGCCCACTTCCCAGGTATTGGCCAGCCCCCAGCGGGCCGGCACCGTACTCGCTCCTCCCAGTATGGGCGAATGGAGCAGCGGAAAGTAGTGCGGGAGGTCCTATGGAACTCCCGCAGCAAATGGGCTATGGACTTGAACGCATATACCCCTAGGGGGTATATTCAAGGTGTTGTCAGTGACGTGGTTTGTCCCGGCCGGTGCCACCGGCCTTACAGCCGGTCAACCCCAGCGCCCCATGATCGTCTATGGAATGGAACTGACATGAGCCACGGGAACCACTCCCACCACCCGGCGGCGGCCGGCCCCCTCACGCACGCTCCGGCGGCCCCCACCGGGCACCCTCACCACGGCGGCCACGAGCATGACGATGACCATGCCGTGCACACCCACGGGCAGCACGCCGGCCACAGCACCGCCATGTTCAAGAACCGGTTCTGGCTGACGCTCGCCCTGTCCGTGCCGGTGGTCTACTTCAGCCCCATGATGGGTCACCTGCTGGGCTACATGCCGCCCGAGTTTCCCGGCGCCGCCTGGATTCCGCCGGTCCTGGGCACCGTGATCTTCCTGTATGGCGGCCAGCCGTTCCTCAAGGGCGGCCTCCAGGAACTCAAGGACCGCACGCCCGGGATGATGCTGCTGATCGCCATGGCCATCACCGTGGCTTTTGCGGCCTCCTGGGTCACCAGCCTGGGGATCGGCGGCTTCGACCTGGATTTCTGGTGGGAGCTGGCGCTCCTGGTGGCCATCATGCTGCTGGGCCACTGGATCGAAATGCGCGCCCTCGGATCCGCCCAGGGCGCCCTTGACGCCCTCGCGGCGCTGCTCCCGGACGAGGCCGAGCGCATCACGGAGGGCGGCACGGAAATTGTCCCCGTTGCCGATCTGGCCCCCGGCGATCTCGTCCTGGTCCGCCCCGGCGCCCGCATGCCGGCGGACGGAACCGTGGTGTACGGCCAGGCGGAGTTCGACGAGTCCATGATCACCGGCGAATCCAAAACCGTCCCACGCGGCACCGGCGATCCGGTGGTGGCCGGAACCGTGGCAACGGACAGCAGCGTCCGGGTCCGGGTCACGGCAGTGGGCGACCAGACCGCCCTGGCCGGAATCCAGCGGCTGGTGGAAGAGGCCCAGGCCTCATCCTCGCGCGCGCAAGCCCTCGCGGACCGCGCGGCGGCGTTCCTGTTCTACTTCGCCGCCGGAGCCGGCGTGCTGACCTTCATCGGCTGGACGCTGCTGGGAAGCGTCCCCGACGCCGTTACCCGTACCGTCACTGTCCTGGTGATCGCCTGCCCGCACGCGTTGGGGCTGGCCATCCCGCTGGTCATCGCCATTTCCACCGAACAGGCCGCCCGGGCAGGGGTGCTCATCAAGAACCGGATGGCACTGGAGCGCATGCGCACCGTCGACGTCGTCCTGTTCGACAAGACCGGCACCCTGACCACCGGCGAACCTGAACTGAAGGACATCGCCGCCGCCGAAGGTGCTGAGGCCGATGCCGTGCTCGCCTTGGCCGCCGCCGTTGAATCCGACAGCGAGCACCCCGTGGCGCGTGCCATCGTCCGGGCCGCCGGAGCCCGGAACCTGGCACTCCCGGCAGCCACGGGCTTCACCGCCCTGGCGGGCCGGGGCGTCCGGGCCGTCGTGGACGGCCGCACTGTGCACGTGGGCGGACCCGCGCTCCTGCGCGAGCTCGGCGTCGTCGAGCCCGAGGCCCTGGCCGTCCGGACGCGGGCATGGATGGAACGCGGCGCCGCAGTCCTGCACGTGGTGGACGGCGACGGCACCATCCTGGGCGCCGTGAGCATGGAAGACGCCGTGCGGGCCGAATCGCGGCAGGCCGTGTCAGCCCTCCAGCGCCGCGGTATCAAGGTGGCCATGGTCACCGGGGACGCGCGCCAGGTGGCGCAGGCCGTGGCCGCGGACCTGGGCATTGACGAGGTATTCGCCGAGGTCCTTCCCGCGGACAAGGACAAGAAAGTTGCCGAACTGCAGGCCCGTGGCTTGAAGGTGGCCATGGTGGGCGACGGCGTCAACGACTCCCCGGCCCTTGCCCGCGCCGAGGTGGGCATCGCCATTGGCGCCGGGACCGACGTGGCCATGGAATCCGCCGGCGTGGTGCTGGCAGGAAACGATCCGCGGGCGGTGCTGTCCATGGTGGACCTCTCCCGGGCGAGCTACCGGAAGATGTGGCAGAACCTGGTGTGGGCGGCGGGCTACAACATCCTGTCCGTGCCGCTGGCCGCAGGCGTCCTGGCCTTTGCCGGCGTAGTGCTCTCACCGGCGGCAGGGGCGGTGCTGATGTCTGCCTCCACCGTTGTGGTGGCCTTGAACGCCCAGCTCCTCCGGCGCCTGAAGCTGAACCCGTCGGAGGTGCAGTGAACCGGGCACTGCACCAGGCCCTGCTGCTGGCCGGCACCCTGGCCGTTATCGCGGGCCTGCTCGGCATGCACGTACTGACCACGGGCCACGCCTCACACGGGCTCGTTGCGCAGGGCGTCGCTTCGCACAGCGCAGCCTCCCATACGGCGCCCGCAGGGCACACCGCCGTCGTGCATTCCACGGTTGGGGACCAGCCGGGCCATACCGGCCACGCGGTTGCAGCGGCTTCCATGGACGCGCCGGCTCTGGCGACGTCCACGTGCGGCACCTCCTGCCCGGGAGCGCAGGAATCGGGGGCACCGTGCATCCCAACCGCACCGGGGAGTCCGGTCACCGTTGCCCCACCCCAGGCCACCTTTGCCGTCGTCTCGCTGCTGCCGCCGGCCGGCGACCCCAGCTCCTCCTATGGGTACCTGCCGCCCAGCCCCTCGCCCTGCGACCTGTCCATCAGCCGGACGTAAACCGGACTGTGCCCATCACCCCGGCCCAGTTCCACTACCTCCCTGAAAGACACCATGAACACCACATTCAAGACCCTGTCCATCACCGTTGCCCTCGCCGCGTCCCTCAGCCTCGCCGGCTGCGCCACAGGCTCCGGCAGCATGCCCATGGACCACGGCAGCTCCAACCCCATGTCGAGTACCATGGCAAGCGCCGGCACCATGCCCGGCGCCAGCGCCGACCATAACCAGGCGGACATCATGTTTGCCCAGATGATGATCCCGCACCACGCCCAGGCAGTAGAGATGAGCGGCATCATCCTGGCGAAGCCCGGGATGCCCGCAGAGGTGACAGCGCTCGCCACGAAGATCAAGGCCGCCCAGGCACCGGAGATCGAGCAGATGACCGGCTGGCTTAAAGCCTGGAACGTGCCCACCATGATGAGCGACCACTCGGGACACGGCATGACCGGCATGGTGGACGATGCCGGCATCGAGAAGCTGGAGTCCGCCACCGGGACCGACGCCGCGAAACTGTTCCTGGAACAGATGATCGGCCACCATGAGGGCGCCATCGACATGGCCCGGCAGGAGATCAGCGCCGGCAAATTCCCGGACGCCGTGAAGCTGGGCCACGACATCGTGGACGCCCAGCAGGCCGAGATCACACAAATGAAGCAGCTGCTGACCGTTCTGTAAGCTGCCCGGCGGGCGCCCGGCATCAAAACACGCAACGGCGCGGCAGCGGCACCCGGCCAGGGGGCCGCCGCCGCGCCGTTGCGTGTTAAGTTGAAAGGCACGGGCCCACCGGTCCTGCCACCAGCTGGGAAAGAGAACATCTCCTTGGACAATTCCGCGCCAGTCAAGATCCTGACCGTCTGCACCGGGAACATCTGCCGCTCGCCCGTGGCCGAACGGCTGCTGCAGGCGGGGCTGGACCAAGCCGTGCCGGGAGGGTTCCAGGTGGCGAGCGCCGGCACCCGGGCCATGGTGGGCGAACCCATGCAGCCCATTTCCGCGGAGATCGTGCGGACCTACGGCGGGGATCCGGAAGGGTTTGCCGCACGGCAGCTCACCCCCGCCATCCTGCGCGGCGTGGACCTGGTACTCACCATGACCTCCGGACACCGCGGCGAGGTCCTGCAGCTCGATGCCTCCCTCCTCAAGCGCACCTTCACCATCCGCGAGTTCGCCCGCATGCTCGACGTCCTGGACCAGAGGGACACGTCCGCATCCACGGACAACGCGGCCGACGACGACGGCTGGCTGGCTGCCCACACAACCCGTTGGCGGGGGTTGCCGGCGCGTGCCGCCGGGGTGCGGCACCTCTCGCTCCCCGCGGATCCCGCCGAGAACGACATCGTGGACCCGTACCGCCGGCCGCCGGAGGTGTACCGGCAGATGGAGGACCAGCTGGCCCCCGCCATCGTGTCCATCCTGCGCCACGCCCGCCTCAATTCCCCGGTCCGCGGGGACGCAGCCGGCGCGCCGTAACGAACCGTGGGTGCCCGGCGGCCCGGCGACACGCCGCAGGTGACAGTTTGGACAAGCCTGTAGCCAACAGGGGTATCACTGGCGGACACTGATCCCACCCGCAACACGATGAGGTGGAGGCACCGCATGAGCACGCCTGATCCAACCGGACCCGCCGGTCCCCCCACCCGCCCGTCCGTGCCCCACCGGCCCGCCTGGCTTGCGGCCCTGGGCCGCCGCCGCTGGATCGCCGCCCTGCTGGCACTGGTGCTGGTGGCGGCCGCGGGGATCGCGGTGTTCAGCCTCAACCGCGCGGGCAGGGACGCCGCCCCCGCGGCCACGCAAACCCAGTCACCGAGCGAAACGCCCACGCCCACACCCACGCCGTCCGAAACACCTCCACCGGCGCCCGCTCCGCCTCCTCCGCCGCAGCCGATTCCGGACCTCCCGGCGGGCGAGATGAATGTGCTGGTCATCGGCAGCGACAGCCGGGGGATCGCCCGGAACGAGGCAGCCCACACCGCGGAGACCGGCGAGCCCTCGGACCAGCGCTCGGATTCGTTGATGCTGGTCCATGTGCCCGCGGACCGCCACACGCTCTATGTCATTTCGATCATGCGGGATCTGTGGGTGGACGTCCCGGGCGTGGGCGGCTCCAAGATCAATGCGGCCTTGGAGTACGGCGGCATCGACCTGACCACGCAGACCGTGCAGCAGTTGCTGGGCGTCACCATCGACCACACCCTGATGCTCGATTTCAACGGCTTCCGGGCACTTACGGACGGGCTGGGCGGCATCGACGTCAACGTCCCTTTTGCCTTCCAGTCCACTATCGAAACCCAGCATGTGTTCAGCCAGGGCATCAACCATCTTGACGGGCAGGCTGCCCTGGAGTTCAGCCGCGAACGCTACGCCTTCACCGACGGAGACTTCCAACGGGTACAGAACCAGCGGACCATGCTGCGCGCCATCCTGGCCCGGCTTACCGGCGGCGGCGCCCTGAACGACGTGAACGCGGTCCGGTCGCTGGTGGACTTCGCGGGCTGCTGCCTCACGGTGGACAAGGGCTTCGACCCCGTCCAGGCCGCCATCCTCGCCTACAGCCTGCGGAACCTGGACGTGAACGCCATCGGCACCATGACCCTGCCCACGGCCGGGACCGGCATGGCGGCCGGGCAGTCGGTGGTATTCCCCGATTATGGCGGCATCGCCGCCGTCGGTGCCGCACTGCGGGAGGGCAGGATCGCCGACTTCGCGGTCCCGTAGCCTGCGGGCCCAAGGCGGCGGCCCCCATCCAAGCCACCGGCTGTTCAGGACCGCCTCACCCCGGGTTTACCCGCAGGACCATGTCCGTGCGTCCGCCCGCGGGAACCTCAGGGTATGACTGAGAACTCCCGCACCACCGTTTCCCGCCGCACCGTCGTCAAAGGCTCGGTCCTGGCTGCCGCGCTCGCCTCCGTCCCCGCCGCCGCCCAGGCAGCCGAAACCGGCCAGTCTCCCGCCGGCGTCGCGTTGGTCCGCAACCGCCTCACCCTCCCCAGCGGCATCGCCACCGGGGACGTCACCTCCGATTCTGCCGTCCTGTGGTCCCGCTCCTCGGGTGCCGGCCGGATGACTGCGGTCCTGCGGGCGGTGGACGACGGCGGCCAGGTCCTTCGCGGACGCGGTGCCTTTGAGCGGGTCCTCCGTGGCCCCCGCGCCACCCAGGCCTCAGACTTCACGGCCAAGATCCATGCCGGCAACCTGCCGTCCAACACCCGGTTCGCCTTGGAAATCAGCTTCGAGGACGACGGCGGCGCGGCCAGCGAGACGGTCCTCGGCAGTTTCCGCACGGCCCCCGACACCGGGACGGTCAACGGCAAGGGCCGCACCGGTGGGGTGGGCAACAGCGGCGACGTCCCGGCGTCGTTTGCGCAGAGCTTCGTGTGGACCGGCGACACAGCCGGCCAGGGGTGGGGCATCAACGAGGAGGTCGGCGGCATGCGCGGCTACCGGGCCATGCACCAGACCCGGCCGGACTTCTTCATCCACTCCGGCGACACCATCTATGCCGACGGTCCCATTGCGGAGACCGTCACCGAAAAGGACGGCCAGGTCTGGAAGAACCTGGTGACCGAGGAGGTCTCCAAGGTGGCCGAGACGCTGACCGAGTTCCGCGGCAGGCACCGCTACAACTCCATGGACGCCAATATGCGCGCGTTGTTCGCCGACGTCCCGGTCATCGCCCAGTGGGACGACCACGAGACCCACAACAACTGGTACCCCGGCCAGGTCCTGGATGACTCCCGCTACACGGTGCGGGACGTCAACACCCTCGCCGCGCGCGGCCGCCAGGCCTGGCAGGAAAACATGCCCATCGCGGACAGCTCCGCCCTGTGGCGGCCCGGCACGTTCGACGACGCCGGCACGTACCAGCCGGCCCGCATCTACCGGAAGATCTCCCGCGGGCCGCAGCTGGACATCTTCTGCCTGGACATGCGCACCTACAAGTCCCCCAACACGGATGGCAAGGAGCCCTATGCCACCTCCATCCTGGGCCGGGAGCAGGTGGACTGGCTCATCAGCGAGGTGTCCAAATCCAAGGCAACGTGGAAGGTGATCGCCAACGACCTGCCCCTGGGCGTCGTGGTCCCGGACGGACCCGTGAATGAGGAAAGCGTCTCCAACCGCGACCCCGGCGCACCCTTGGGCCGCGAGCTTGAACTGGCCGGGGTGCTCAGCGCCTTCAAGCGCAACAGTGTGAAGAACACTGTGTGGCTGACCGCCGACGTGCACTACTGCGCCGCCCACCACTACTCCCCCGAGCGGGCGGCCTTCACCGACTTCGACCCCTTCTGGGAGTTCGTGGCCGGGCCCATCGCGGCGGGCTCGTTCGGTCCCAACGCCATGGACGGCACGTTCGGGCCGGAGGTGGTGTTTTCCAAGTCCGGCCGCTTCGCCGGAGAGTCCCCGCGGGACGGCGAAAACCAGTTCTTCGGGCACGTGCAGCTCGGGGAGGACAACAGCTTCACCGTGAGCCTCCGGAACGCCAACGGCGCCACCGTGTTCTCCAAGACCCTCACGCCCGAAAGGTAGGTGTTCCGGCCCCATCACCCTGGTGCGGGGCCGACGGCGGCTGCGCGCCCCTGGCGCCGGGACCGCCGTCGGCCGTTATTTTCCGACGTTCCTTGGGTACGCCGCACATAGTGGGGGCTTCGGCACGGCAAACGGACGGGGTGGTTCCTTGAACGGCGATTCTTCGAAGAAAGACATTTCGGGCGGCGGCCCGTCCGGCGACGACGGCTTGACAGCAGCGGTCAGGGCAGCCGGAGCGGTGGAGCTGCTCCTGGTCCGGCACGGCGAAAGCGAAGGCAACGTGGCCGCCACGGAGGCCCGGGACGCGGGAGTTGAGGTCATCGACGTGCCGGCCCGCGATGCCGATGTGGACCTTTCCGGCACCGGGAAGGACCAGGCAAAGGCGTTGGGTGTTGCCCTGTCCCGGATCGCGGAAGGGTTCCGTCCCGACGCCGTGGTCTCCTCCCCCTATGCGCGCGCTCGTCAGACAGCCCGGATCGCCGTGGAAACGGCAGGCTGGCCGCTGCAGGTTCGGATTGATGAACGGCTGCGGGACCGCGAACTGGGCATCCTGGACCGGCTCACCCGGCTGGGCGTGGACAACCGCTACCCGGTGGAAGCCGAACGGCGGGACTGGCTGGGCAAACTGTACTACCGGCCGCCGGGCGGGGAATCCTGGGCGGACGTGGCGCTCCGGCTGCGGTCCGTCCTGGCAGAGCTGAATGGCCTGGGTGCCGGCCACCGGGTCATGCTGGTGTGCCATGACGCCGTGATCATGCTGTTCCGGTACGTGCTGGAAGGACTCACGGAGAGGGAGTTGCTGGACCTCGCGGCCACCGAAGCCATCCGCAATGCCTCGGTAACCAGGTTTGTGCGCCCCTCCGGTGAGGGACCGTGGACCCTGGAAAGCTTCAACGTGGCCAGCCACCTGGCCGAGCAGGGCGTCGCTGTCACCGAGCATGCGGGAGACACCAGTGTCCGGCCCCGGTGACGCCGGCGCCACCCTGGTCACCCCGTCGCTCCTGCGCGAGTGGCCCCTGCCGGCACCCGGCGCAGACAAATACTCCCGTGGGTCGGTGCTGGTGATCGGCGGGGCCCGGACCACCCCTGGCGCGGCGCTGCTGGCCGGCACCGCCGCGCTGCGGGCCGGGGCCGGTAAACTCACGCTGGCAGTGGCCGGGTCCGTTGCCGTGCAGCTGGGGGTCGCGTTGCCTGAGTGTGGTTGCATCGGGCTGCCCGAAACTGCGGAGGGTTCCCTCAAGGCGGAACTGGACCCTGTTGCCGCGTATTTGGACGGCGCGGACGCGGTCTTGGTCGGACCGGGCTTGGATGACCCGGACCTTGCGGCGGAACTGCTGGTGGCGATGCTTGACCGCGAGTCGCCCGGTACGGAACGGCCCGCCGTCGTCCTCGATGCCTACGCTTTGGGCGCCCTGGTGCCGCTGGAAGACCGGCTGGACTCCTGGCGCGGCCGGCTGGTCCTGACCCCGAACCCCACCGAAGCGGGAATCCTGCTGGGGCGCGACGTGGCGGACCTTGAAAAAGACCTGGCCGAGGTCTCCGCCCGGTTCGGCGCCGTTGTCAGTTGCCAGGGCCTGATCACGCAGCCTCCAGGCTTCGACGACGGCCCGGGCCCTTGGAAGATCACCACGGGATACGGCGGCCTTGGCACCTCCGGCAGCGGGGATGTGTTGGCGGGGACCATCGCCGGCCTCCGGGCGAGGGGAACCACCGGCGCCCAGGCGGCATGCTGGGGGACGCACCTGCATGCGGCCGCCGCGGACCGGCTGGCCAGCAGACGGGGCCCCATGGGGTTCCTGGCCCGCGAACTAGCCGAGGAAATGCCTGCGTTGATGCTGGAACTCAGCACCTGATTCCTGATGCCGGGGCACCCGGCCGGTACGTGACCGGAACACAGGGAGGCCGGACGCGCGGATGGCCCCCGGCCGAAGCCGGGGGCCACCGTGTCGGGAAGTACAGGCCTCAGCTGCCGATGCGCTGTCTGGCGCTGTGGCGTGCACAGTGTGGCGATCCGCCCCATAAGGCAGTCAACAGGTTTGCCCGCCTCCCGAGCCTTTGTTGTCTAATACTGATTTTTTAGCACTCGGAGCGCGGGCCTTCAAGTGCCCGTGCGGTCAATCCCTGATGGGGTCCGGCCGGAGCGGCGCCGGCCCGGGATCGGGAACGGGCAACGGTCCCGGCGACGGCGGTGCGGGGAACGGATGTGGCGACGGCGGCCCGGGCGGGCGGGGCTGGGTGGGATCCGGGGAGCTCGGCTCCGGTCCGGGTTCGGGCGGAAACGGCTCAGGTTCGTGCACTGGCGGGATGGTCATGGAACTTCCCCTCTCAGGCTGGGCAGATGTGCCTTGGACTGATCAGGATACGCCGGACATGCCCCGGCAACCACCCGTCAGGACGGCAAGGCACCCACCAGCCGCAGCCAGTCCCCCACTTGCGCCGGGTCCGCCTCGCCGCAGCTGAAACCGACATATCCGTCCGGGCGCACGGCCACCACGCCCCGGCCCGGATGGCTGCTGAGCCGGTGGACATGGACCAGGGGGCTGTGTCCCGCACGCGCCGGCAACGCCAGGGCATCCAAGGCGTCCGGGCCGGCATCCCGCTCCAGCAAGAGATGGACCCCCGGGAGGGCCGTCAGGTCATGCAGGCGCACTTCCCGTCCCGCCACCGAGGCCGGCGCGTCCGGCAGCCGGTCGCCGGGCCGTGGCCACCGGACCGACCGGGGTGTCCCGTCAATGGAGACAGTGCTGCTCCGGTACCGCACGAAAGGCTGGGCCAGGAGCCTGATGCCCTTGGACGTGAGCCACTGCCGGCGCAGCAGGAACGGCAGGACCGGCGCAAACGCAGGAAGAATGCTCCGGGCCAGCCGGGCGGCAGGGTGCGGCGAGGCCTCCCCAAAAAAGATGACGTGCGTCAGGGCAAGGACCTGCCGGGCAGCAAGCCGGCGCTCCTGGTGGTAGGAGCTGAGCAACTCAGGGAGGGGCCCGCCGGCCGTCGAGGCGAAGCCGAGCTTCCAGCCAAGATTGAGGGCGTCGAGGATGCCGTTGTTCATGCCTTGACCGCCGGCCGGAGAATGTGCGTGCGCGGCGTCCCCTGCCAGGAAGACGGGATCGACGCCGAACGAACTGGCAAGACGGTGTTGAAGCGCGACCTGCGCCGACCACCGGACGTCCCGGACCGCGGCGCCCAGCCCCGAGACCCTGACGAGCCGTTCCACTTCCCCTGGCGGGACGGCCGGGCCCAACTGGCCGAACAATGCGGCGGGTTGCGGGTCCGCGGGCCGGGTTGCCAGCATGCGCCAGGTGGCTCCTTCCCCAAGGGCGAAAAGGAAGGTCAGCCCGGCGCTGCCGACGGCGACGTGCAGGACCCCCGGGTCCAGGGTCCCGTCAAGTTCCAGGTCGGCCAGGACAGCCTCCACCCGGTAGGGACCGCCCTCCCAGCGGGCGTCCGTGATGCTGCGGACGGTGCCGGCCTGCCCGTCGCAACCGGCCAGGAACCGGGAATCATGCTCTTCCCGGCCGCCCCCGTCGCGGTAAAGCTGCGCCCGGACCATGCCTCCTTCTGGTTGTACGCCGCCGCGGCCGAGCCCGCGGAACTCCACGCCCCAGTCCACGTGGACGCCCCGCTCCTGGAGTGCCTGCCACAGCACGGCCTCGACGTCGGCCTGCCGGACCAGGGTCAGGTGCGGGAAGGCCGTGTCCGGGAGGTCCGCGTGGCCCAGCCGGGCTTCGACGATACGCCGGCCCAGGTGGAGCCGCGCTTCCGGGGTGGTATCGGCGCGGCGGAGCAGTTCTCCGGTGACTGCCAGCGGCCGCAGCCCTTCCAGGGCGCGGGCATGGAGCATCAAGGCCCGGGACGGGCGTGTCAGGTGCGGGCGGCGGTCCACCACCCTGACGGAGGCGCCATGCGCCTGTGCCTGGAGCGCGGTGGTGAGCCCGGCGGGACCAGCGCCGACAACGAGGACGTCGGTGTCCGGCGTCGGTCCTTGCCCGCGTCCCATGGCTGCCGGGCCCTCACGCTGCGGGGAGGAGCCGCCACCAGGCATGTTCGGGGTGGGCGGCAAGGCGCATCCGGGCGGGGTCGGCCAAGGCCTCGTCCCGGTGCAGGCCAGGGAGGATTTTGAAGCTGATGGATCCTGGGACGCTGACCAGTTCAAGGACCCGCCAGAGGGCGGCGGCGTAACGGCGCGCCTGCTCGGCACCGTCCCACTCGTACAACCCGCGGTAGGCGCCGAAGGTATCGTGGGCGCACCACAGCTTGGACACGAACCCCGGGAACCCCACGAACAGCGGGGTGTTCAGGAGGCTTTCGGCCTCGAACAACCTGTGCGCCCGGCCGCGCACCAGGCGCAGGGTGAAGGTGACTACGAGTACGCAGGGCTCCGCGGCGGGAGGGCGGCCGACGGCGGTCTCCCGGTAGACCCGCGCGGCGCTCCCGTCCGCGAACCGCAACATCCGGCCCACGTTCCCCGCAGGCAGGTGCACTTGCCTGCGGGCAAGCATCAGGGCGGACGTCCCCACGCATTTAGCCACGGCCAACCAGGCTTTGGCCCGGGGAGCCGGGCCGGATTCGAAGGACATGGCGCCCCCTTTCCTTGCGGTGTTCCCTCCAGCCTGACCCGAACCGCCGCAGGCGTCCCAGAGTCTTTCGTCCCGTGCGGTCCGGTCCGCCGCTCCCCCGTCAGCGAACGGCCTGCGGACTTGCAGGGACGGGTCTATATATTGAATCCATGACCTCCACCCCGCTGCAGGATTCCACCGGCACCTCCGTCCCGGCACCCCCGGTTGCCAAGAAGATTCCGACCGAACGCACCCACCACGGGGAGACCTTCGTGGACAACTACGAGTGGCTCCGGGACAAGGAATCCCCGGAGGTGGTGGCGCACCTGCGGGCCGAAAACGAGTACCAGGAAGCGGTCACCGCCGGCCAGGAGCCGCTCCGCGAGGCCATATTCCAGGAGATCAAGGGCCGCACCCAGGAAACCGACCTTTCCGTCCCGCACCGGAAGGACGGCTGGTGGTATTTCAGCCGCTCGGCAGAGGGCAAGGAATACGGCATCCACTGCCGGGTGAAGGCGCAGGACACCGGGGACAAGGTGGCCGACTGGACTCCGCCGGCCGTCGAGGCCGGCATGGGTATCCCGGGCGAAGAAGTCCTGCTGGACGGCAACGTCGAAGCTGAGGGCAAGCCGTTCTTCTCGGTGGGCGGCACCGCCGTGACCATCGATGGCCACCTTTACGCCTACGCGGTGGACAACTCCGGCGATGAGCGCTTCACCCTCCGGATCAAGGACCTTCGCACCGGCACGCTGCTGCCGGATGTCATCGAGAACATCTTCTATGGCGTCTCCTTCTCCCCGGACGGCACCCGCCTCTTCTACACCGTGGTGGACGAGTCCTGGCGCCCCTACCAGGTCAAGTCCCATGTCCTGGGCACGCCCGTGGCCGACGACACCGTGGTGTACCAGGAGGACGATCCCGCCATGTGGCTGGGCTTCGAGCTCTCCGCGGACCGGCGCTACCTGGTGCTCGGCATTGGCTGCTCGGAGTACAGCGAAACCCGGCTGCTCCGTTTCGACGACCCCGCCGCAACGGTCAGCACCGTCATTTCGCGGGACGAACGCATCCTTTACGAGGCAGAACCCTTCCTGCTGGACGGCGAAGAAAAGATCCTGCTCACCCACAACCGCGGCGCCATCAACTCGATGGTCTCCCTGACGGACCCGGCTGAGCTGCACAAGCCGCTGGCCGAACAGACCTGGCAGACCGTCGTCGAGCATTCCGACGACGTCCGCGTCAACGGCGCGGGCGTCACCTCCACCCACCTCATCGTCTCCGTCCGCAAGGACACCATCGAGCGGGTCCAGGTGATGGGGCTGGCCGGGCTGGGCACGCCCGCGCAGCAGGCCCCGGTGGAGCCTGCCTTCGATGAGGAGCTGTACACCGCCGGGGTGGGCGGCTCGGACTACGACGCCCCGGTGATCCGGCTCGGCTACACGTCCTACTTCACGCCGTCGCGGATCTACGACTTCGTCCTCCCCACCCCCGAACTGCCCGCCGGCGACCTGCTGCTGCGCAAGGAAAGCCCGGTACTGGGCGGCTACGACGGAAGCGACTACATCGCCACCCGCGAATGGGCCACCGCCGGCGACGGCACGCGCATCCCGCTCTCCGTCCTGCGGCACAAGGGCGTCAAGCAGGATGCGACGGCAGCGGGCCTGGTCTACGGGTACGGCTCCTACGAGATGAGCATGGACCCCGGATTCGGCATCGCCCGGCTGTCCCTGCTGGACCGTGGCGTGGTGTTCGTGATCGCCCACATCCGTGGCGGCGGCGAATTGGGCCGGCACTGGTATGAGGACGGCAAGAAGCTCACCAAGAAGAACACCTTCACCGATTTCATCGACGCCACGGACTGGCTGGCGAACTCCGGCTGGGTGGACCCGGCGCGGATCGCGGCCCTGGGCGGTTCCGCGGGCGGCCTGCTGATGGGCGCCGTGGCCAACATGGCGCCGGAGAAGTACGCGGCGATCGTGGCGCAGGTGCCGTTCGTGGATCCGCTCACCAGCATCCTGGACCCGGACCTGCCGTTGTCCGCCCTGGAGTGGGAGGAATGGGGCAACCCCATCACGGACCCCGAGGCCTACGCGTACATGAAGTCCTATTCGCCGTACGAGAATGTGCGGGCGGTGGCTTACCCCAAGATCGCGGCCGTGACGTCCTTCAACGACACCAGGGTCCTGTATGTCGAGCCCGCCAAATGGGTGCAGGAGCTGCGGAACAAGACCACCGGGTCCGAGCCCATCGTCATGAAGATCGAGATGGACGGCGGCCACGGCGGGGCCTCCGGACGCTATGTGCAGTGGCGTGAGCGTGCGTGGGACTACGCCTTCATCGCCGACGCCCTGGGCGCCACCGGGCTGCTTCCAGGCGCCGGGCTGAAGCAGTAGCGCCTGCCTGCCACCGCCCTGTTCCCGGAAATGCTCACCATGCTTACCATTGTGGGGCACTTGTTTTCCGATCCGGGCAAAGGTCCGGGCTACCAAAAGGGGCAGGCATGTCATTAAGCAAGGGAACGCACGTGGAGTGGAACACTTCACAAGGCAAGACCCACGGCAAGATCGTGGAAAAGAAAACCAGCGATTTCGAACTCGACGGCAACACGCACCGCGCCAGCGAGGATGAGCCGCAGTATGTGGTGGAATCGGCCAAGACCGGCGCCCGCGCGGCGCACAAGGCATCCGCCCTGACCGAAAAGAAGTAGGCCCGTGGCTGCCCGCCACGAGGTTGTCATTATCGGTGGCGGCAACGCCGGCATCTCGCTGGCGGCCAGGTTACAGCGCTACGGCGTCCAGGATGTGGCGGTGGTCGAACCCAAGGACCACCACCTCTACCAGCCGCTGTTCTCGCACATCGCAGGCGGCCGGGCGCAGGCCCGGGAAGCCGTCCGGACCCAGGAGTCGGTGACACCGGCGGGCGTCACCTGGATCCGGGATGCCGCGGTGGACGTGGACGCCAACGCGAACACGGTCACCCTGGCGTCCGGAGCCTCCGTTGGCTACGGGCAACTGGTGGTGTGCCCGGGCCTGCAGTATGACTGGGACGCCGTTCCGGGCCTTGCCGACGCCGTGCACTCGCCACACGGCGCCTCCCATTACGAGTTCGACCTTGCCCCCAAGGCCTGGACCCTGCTCAGCGGCCTGGCCTCCGGCACCGCCGTGTTCACCATGCCCGCCGGGCCCGTCAAGTGCGCCGGAGCCAGCCAGAAGCCGATGTACCTTGCCTGCGACTACTGGCGGGAGCAAGGCGTCCTGGACAAGATCCGGGTGGTGATGGTCCAGCCGTACCCCACCGTCTTCGGGGTACCGGAGGTGGACCGGGAGCTGGACCGGAAGATCGCCGAGTACGGGATCGAGTTGCGGACCAACAGCGAACTGGTTGCGGTCAACCCCGGCGAGCGCAGGGCAACCATCCGCGACCACGCCGCAAACATCACCGAGGAGCTTACGTACGACGTCCTCAACGCCGTCCCGCCCCAGTCCGCCCCGGACTGGCTGAAGGCCACGGACCTGCCGGCCGCCGGTGGCTCCGGCGGGTTTGTGGAGGTGGACCGCCAGACGCTGCGGCACCTGCGGCATGACAACGTGTGGTCTTTGGGCGACGCCGCGGGGACCAGCAACTCAAAGTCCGGCGGCGCCTTGCGAAAGCAGGCCACGGTCCTGGCGAAAAACCTGGTGGCCGCCCGCAAGGGAAAGCCGCTGCGCGCAAAGTATGACGGGTACTCGGTGTGCCCGTTCACGGTATCGCGGGACACCGTGGTGTTCGCCGAATTCGACGACCAGTACCGGGTCAAGCCCAGCATCCCGCACGTTCCCACCTGGAATGAGAGCAGGCTGTCCTGGGTGGTGGACCGGGACCTCTTCCCGAAGATCTATTGGAACCTGATCCTCAAGGGCCGGGCGTAGGTTCCCTTTCCCGGCTCCATTCGTCGGCCAGGACGGCGTAGACCAGTTCGGTGGCCCACTGGCCTTTGTAGAACCACTTGTCCACATGCCGCGCCTCCAGCCGCATCCCCAGCCGCTGGCAGAGCGCCGCGGAGGCGGTGTTGAGCTCATCCAGCCGGGCCTCGATCCGGCGCAGGCCGAGGTCCCCGAAGCCGAGGTCCAGGACCGCCGCCGCGGCCTCGGTGGCGTACCCCTTGCCGCGCGCCTGCGGTGCCGTGGACCAGCCGATTTCCGCCTGCCCGCGGCCCGGGAGCCACTTCAGTACCACTTCGCCCAGGAGGCCCGGCTCATCTTTGGCCTCGATGGCCAGCGACAGCCAGTCGCCCTCCTTCTCGTACACGAAGTTGGCGTACTTGCCCACGTACTCCATGGATTTGGTGTAGCTTTTGGCCGGTCCCGGCAGGAAACGGGCAGTCTCGGCGAGTGAATGGTAGGCGTGGAAGGCGTCCAGGTCGCGGCCTTCGAAGCGGCGCAGGACCAGCCGGTCGGTGTGGATTGGCAGCAGGATCTCCGGCATGCCGGTTACCTGTTTGAACCGACGACGGCGGCCGTCGCCTCGGCGATCGCGCGTTCCTCATCCGTGGGAACCACCAGGACGGGGATCGCGGAGGACGGTGCGGATATCACGCGCGGCTCCCTTGACCGTTTGGCGTTCAGGCCGGCTTCGAGCTCGATGCCCAGGGCGCCCAGCCGGTCCGCAACGAGCGCCCGGAACTGGGAGGAATTCTCGCCAATCCCCGCGGTGAAGACCAGCGCCTTGGCACCGCCGACCGCCACATGGTACCCACCGATGTACTTGGCCAGCCGGTAGGACGCCACCGCCAGCGCCATGGCGGCTTTGGCATCCCCGGATTCGGCGGCCTCCACCACGGCGCGCATGTCATTGTTCCCGGCCAGGCCCTTCAGCCCCGATTCCCGGTTCAGCATCGAGTCGATGTCCTCCGGAGTCCACCCGGCGCGGCCCAGGAACACCAGGATGGAGGGGTCAAGGTCGCCCGAGCGGGTGCCCATCACCAGGCCTTCGAGCGGGGTGAAACCCATGGAGGTGTCCACGGACTGTCCGCCCCGGATGGCGGTGACCGACGCGCCGTTGCCCAGGTGGGCGATGACGCCGTCGAACTCTTCCGGGGGAAGGTCCAGCAGCGCGGCCGACCGGCGGGCAACGTACTCGTGCGAGGTGCCGTGGAAGCCGTACCGGCGGATCCCGTGGTTGGTGTAGAGCTCGTCGGGGACGGCGTAGCGCCAGGCGTATTCGGGCAGGGTTCGGTGGAAGGCGGTGTCGAACACGGCCACCTGCGGCATGTCCGGCCATTTCCTGGTGATGGCGCGGATGCCCAGGACGTTGGCGGGGTTGTGCAGCGGCGCCAGCGGGTTGAGGCGTTCGATGGCACGGGTGATCTCGTTGTCGATCAGCACGGGTTCGGCAAACCGCTCGCCGCCGTGCACCACCCGGTGGCCCACCGCGCCCAGTTCCAGGCCACCCAGTTCCTGGTGGATGGCGGCATCCACCTGCTCCAGGGCTTCCGCGTGGTCCCGCGGGCCCTCGATCTCGCCGTCGCCTCCGCCACCGTTGCCCATCCCGATCTTCTCGATCAGCCCCTCGGTGAGGACAGTCCCGGCGGCGACGTCGCGGACCTGGTACTTCAGCGACGACGAGCCGGAGTTGATGACGAGCACGAGCATGCGGGGCCTCCTCAGCCTGGCGTCAGCAGTTCAAACCCCACTATAGGTGGCGCCGCTAACGGTCAGTCAGCAGCAGCGTGTTCCCGTCCGGGTCCTTGGCCGTGAAGAAGAGGCAGACATCCGGCGAGCCCGTAATGGACCCCACCGGGACGCCCTGCTCCGCCAGCTCCGCGCGCTTGGCGTCCAGGTCATCGACTGTGAAGTTGCACGTCGCCCACGACAGCCCCGGGGAAACCTGGATGCCGCTGCCCGGGCCCATCAGCGTTACGGATGCGGTTCCGCTGCCGGCAAGGAGCGCCGAGAATCGGTTCGCGTCCGCGACGGTTAGTCCCAGCATGCGGCTGTACCAGTGGGCCGCCACCTGAGGGTCGCGGACGGGGATGAAGGCGGTGGTGATGGCTGTACCGGGCATGCCAGTGATGGTAACCGATGAGTGCACTCTTTCCTTGCGCATGCACCCCGGGTGTGCCTATGGTCGGCGGACAAGGCTGGACCACGGCGAGAGGACATTTCCATGACGAGCGAGCCCACTTCGATCGACGAAAACGACCCCACCAACACGGGATCCAGCAGCACCGCCCCGCTCAATGCGGGCTCCGGCTCCGGGAAGAAAGACCCCACCGTGGTGGAGGGGGCCAACCCCGCCCTGGACGATACGGGCAACCTCAAGGCCGCCGAAACCGGCGAGGCCCCGCAGGCACCGGAGCACCCGGAGGACCTTGACCTGACCCCGCAGGGCCTTTCCGACGAGCCTGCCAAGGAGGAAGATCCGGAGAGCATAGCCAAGCCGGACAACAGCTAGGCTCCCCCATTCCAAAGGACGACGACGGCACTTGCGAAAGTGCCGTCGTCGTCCTTTATCCGTAAAGACTAGGCGCGGGCGCCCTGTCCCTGCCCCGCCAGGTACTCGAAGAGCCGGCGGAGGCCGAAGGTCCATTCCGGCAGTTCCTCGCATGGACCCACTGTGTTGACCAGGGCGCCCAGGTGGCGGCTGCGGATGGTGACCACATCGCCGTGCTTGTGGGTGAAGCCCTGTCCCGGCTCGTCCCGGTCCTGGGTGGGCGCAAAAAGGGTCCCCGTGAACAGCGCGAAGCCGTCCGGATACTGGTGGTGCTTGCCGTGGGTGGCGGCCACGAGTTCCTCGAAGGGCCTGCTGATGCGGGCAACGCTGTTCCGGCCCTCCAGCAGGTACCCGTCCGGACCGTCCACGCGCAGCAGGATCTCCTCATCGCGCAGCGTCTCCAGCGTGAAGGTCCCGTCGAACAACCTGATGAACGGCCCCAGCGCGCTGGATGCGTTGTTGTCCTTGGCCTTGCCCAGCAGCAGGGCGCTCCGGCCTTCCACGTCCCGCAGATTGACGTCGTTGCCCAGCGTGGCACCCACCACCCGCCCGCCGGCGGTGGCAATGAGCACCAGCTCCGGTTCCGGGTTGTTCCAGGACGAGAAGGCCGGGATGCCGATTCCATCGCCGAGGCCGACCGATGACAGGACGGGCGCCTTGGTGAAGACCTCGGGGTCCGGACCGATCCCCACCTCCAGGTACTGCGACCACAGCCCTTCGGCGACCAGGACCCGCTTGGCTTCAGCGGCTTCCGCCGAGCCGGGCCGGAGGTCTGCCAGGCTTCCCCCCAGCGCACGGCCCACCAACTCCCGCACCTCCGCAGCCCGCCCGGCGTCGCCCGCGCAGCGCTCCTCGATGACGCGCTCGATCATGCTGTCCACGAACGTCACGCCGCAGGCCTTGATGACCTGGAGGTCGATGGGCGCCAGCAGCCGGGTGCGGGTGTGGTCACCCTGCAGGGAGGCGTTGACGACGTCGGGCACCGCCCACCGCGGTTCGGCGAGGGTGGGATCCAGCAGGGCAGAGCGGACGGCAGCGGCGGGGTCCGGCAGTTCCATCAGCGCGGCAACGGTGGGGGCCAGGCGGTTCAGGTCGAAGACGGTGTTCCCGCTGACGGCCACCACGCGCGGACCCGCCGTTTCCCCATCCCAGACCCGGCCGATGAGCAGCGCCGCGTCGGCGTCCTCGGGAAGGACGGAACGTGCTGCCCCGGACAGCGGGCTCACTGCTGCCCCTCCTTCCCGGCTCCGCCGACGCAGGTGCGTCCGGCCGGATGCTGCCACACGCCGTCGACCCTTTGCGGGACCCGCCAGGGGTTGCTGTCCTGCAGGGGTTCGGGCAGCCGGGACGCAGGGAACGACTGGTAAGCCACCGGGCGGAGGAAGCGGCGGATGGCGGCCGTGCCCACGGACGTGGTGTTTGAGGTGGTGGCCGGGTACGGGCCGCCGTGGTGCTGGGCGTAACTGACCGTGACGCCCGTGGGCCACCCGTTCCACAGGACGCGCCCGCTGATGTCTGCAAGCCGGGCAACGAGTTCGGACACGTCGTCGTCCTCCTGGGCCTGGAGGGTGGTGGTCAGCTGCCCTTCCAGCAGGTCCGCCAGCCCGGGCAGTTCGGCCTGGTCCCGGTACTCCACTACCAGGCTGGCGGGGCCGAACATCTCCTGCCGGAGCAGGTGCGGGTCCTTCCGGACTTCCTCCGCAGTGGTGTGCAGGACCGTGGGGGCCGGTTCCTCCGCAAAGTCGCCTGCCACCAGGACATCCACGCCGGCACTGTCCCGGAGCGTGGCCACGGCATCCGCGTAACCGGCGTGCAGGCGGTCGCTCAGGAGCCGGGACGGAGCGAAACCGGCCAGGGCCTCCACCAGCTGGGCGCGGATCCCCGCTGCATCCCCCGCGGGGACGAACAGCAGCCCCGGCTTGGTGCAGAACTGTCCCATGCCCAGGGTGAAGGAACCGGCGTACCCCGTGAGGATCTCCGCGCGCCGGGCCGCCCATGCGTTGGGTGCCACGAAGACGGCGTTGATGCCACCCAGTTCGCCGAAGAACGGGATGGGCTCGGGACGGGCAGCAATCCTGTCGAGCAGGGCACGGCCGCCCGCGGTGGATCCGGTAAAGCCGATGGCCTTGACCAGGGGGTGGTCCACCAGCCCTTCGCCCGCCTGCCGGCCGGTCACCAGGGAGAACAGGCCCGACGGCGCCCCTGCAGCATCCAGGGCATCGGCCACTACGCGGGCGGTGCGGGCAGCGAGTTCGCGGTGTGCGTCGTGTGCCTTGTGCACCACGGAGCAACCGGCGGCCAGGGCCGAGGCACTGTCCCCTCCCATCACGCTGAACGCGAAAGGGAAATTGGATGCGCCGAAGACGCCCACGACGCCGAGGGGCACGTTGTACCGCCGGAGGTCCGGCCGCGGACCCATGCCCCAGGCCGGGTCCTCGTGGTCGATGGTGGCGTCAAAGTGCTCGCCCTGGCGGATTTCCGCCGCGAACAGCCGCAGCTGGAAGACGGTCCGCTTCAGTTCCCCCTCCAGCCGGGCGGTACCAAGGTGGGTTTCCCAGGCGGCCGTTTCCACCAGTCCGCCGGCGTCCTGCTCCAGGCCGGCGGCAATCGCTTCGAGCCAGCCGGCACGGGTAGCCGGATCCACGCGGCGGCCCTGGTCAAAGGCAGCTGCTGCGGCTTCCACTGCCGCGTCCAGGGCACCAGGCGTGGTGGGCCCGGCGCTACGGTCCGGGGCGAGGCCGACGGCGGCACTTGCTCCGGCGGTCACCGGCCGGCTCCGGCAGGGGCCGGGGCTGCGCCGGTCACGGCGGCGCGGTTGCCCACTTCCTGCCACCCGGCACCGTTGGGGAATTCCCAGCGGGAGCGGGAGGCGCTGAACATCTCGGCGCCCGTGCCCGGGAGTTCGGGCGCGGCGTAGCGGCCGTTGATGATCCGGACGGGTTCGGCGAAGTGCTCGTGCAGGTGGTCCACGAATTCGATCATGCGGTTTTCCTGGCTCCGGCCCACCACTGCGTAGTCGAAGAAGGAGAAGTGCTGGACCAGTTCGCACAAGCCCACGCCGCCGGCGTGCGGGCAGACGGGCACCCCGAATTTGGCGGCCAGCAGCAGGATGGCGATGTTCTCGTTGACGCCGGCCACCCGGGTGGAGTCGAGCTGAAGCACGTCGATGGCACCGGCCTGGAGCAGCTGCTTGAACACGATGCGGCTTGCCACGGCTTCACCGGTGGCCACCCGGACCGGCGCCACACCCCTGCGGATTTCTGCGTGGCCCAGGATATCGTCCGTGCTGGTGGGTTCCTCGATCCAGTACGGGTTGAATTCCGCGAGCTGGTTGACCCATTCAACCGCCTCGGACACCTCCCACCGCTGGTTGGCGTCAATGGCGATGGGCAACCCGCCCACGGCGTCGCGGGCCAGGGCCATCCGCCGGCGGTCGTCGTCGATGTCCCCGCCCACTTTGAGCTTGATCATGGAGAAGCCGTCGGCTGCGGCCTCCTTGCTCAGCCGGACCAGCTTCTCGTCGCTGTATCCCAGCCAGCCCGGGGAGGTGGTGTAGGCGGGGAAGCCGCCGGCCTTGAGTTCGGCGATGCGCTGGTCCCTGCCTTCCTGGCCGGCGCGGAGGATCTCGAGGGCTTCTTCGGGGGTGAGGGCGTCGCGGATGTGGGTGAAGTCCACCACGCTGACCATTTCTTCGGGTGTCATTTCGGCGAGAAGGAGCCAGAGCGGCTTGTTCTCCCGGCGGGCACGGATGTCCCACAGGGCGCTGACCAGGGCGCCGCAGGCCATCTGGGTGACGCCCTTCTCGGGTCCGAGCCAGCGCAGCTGGGAGTCATGGACCAGCAGCCTGGAGGCCGCGCCGAGGTCGCCGATGAGCTCATCGATGTCGCGGCCCACCAGCAGGCGGGCATAGGCGTCAATAGCGGACGTCAGGATGTCATTGCCGCGGCCGCAGCTGAAGATGAAGCCGTGGCCCTCGTCGCCCGCGTCGGTGCGGATGACCACGTAGGCGGCGGAGTAATCGGGGTCTACGTTGACCGCGTCTGAACCGTCAAGCTCAAGGGACGTCGGAAAGCGGACGTCCTGGGTGTTGATGGACGTGATGGAAGGCATGGATCTCAACTTTCGGAGCGGAACTGGCGGAGGGAAAGATTCGATTCCTATACGAATTTCTAAAATCATATAGGAAGTGCGATTCAGGTCAACCCCCCATCAGCGGCAGGCCCGGCCCGGGAACCCAAAAGCCCGGCCCTTGCGGACCGGGACTTTTCGCCGGATTCCTAGGATGTGATGATGTGCCTGCGCGGCGGGCCGCCGTCCTCCAGCGGTGGCAGCTCACCCTCGAAGGCCTGGGCGAAGCGGTCAAAAGAGTTGCGGATGTGGGTGGTCATGGCCGCCTCAGCCCGCTCCGGATCGCAGGCCTCGATGGCTTCCCGCACGGCCGTATGCTCAGCCACGGTAATGGCGCCGTCCACGTCCGCCGGGTACAGCCGGAAGGTGTGCAGGTGGCAGTGGGTCTGCGCAAAGGCATGCCGGACCACGGGGTTCCCGGCGGCGGCAAGGATGGTGTCGTGGAAGCGGGTGTCATGGGCCACCAGGTCCTGCCGCAGGTCGCCGGTCCGCTTCATGATGGCACGGAAACTGCTCAGCTCCCTTTCCAGCGAGCCGGCCGGATTGGCAAGGCGGTCCACGGCCGCGGCCCGGGCCGCCCACGGTTCCACAAGGAGCCGGAATTCAAACAGCGAGCGCAGCTCCGGCAGGTCAAGCAACGGGGTGGTGCTGTAGCCGCGGCCGGGGTTGTAGACCACCAGGTTGTCGCCTTCAAGCCGCTGCAGCACCTCACGGACGGGCGTCTGGGACACGCCCAGGCCGCGGGCTACGGCATCGATGTTGATCCGGGTGCCGGGAGCAATCTCCCCTTCCAGGATGGAGGCACGCATCGCCGAATACACATCGGGCACGGCTGCCTTGCCGCGGGAAGTTTCGGACGATTGACGTGGGGGCACGCGGTTACCTCTTGCACTGGATTGCTGGTACTGAACGGCGGGAAGCCGCTTGGGGGAATCATAAGCCACGGGGCGCCGCAGCCTTCATCGAAGGATTTTTTCGGCGGGGACTTGATCCGGGTCACACTTTCTATATGATTAACCCGATTCCTATATGATTTTGGCGCAGATGCCTTCCGCGCCTGCCCCTCCCGCCGTGCGCACCGCACCCGAAGCCATGTATATGTCGAAGGAGACCGCATGACTACGCTCGGAAGTAAAACCTCCATCACCACTTCATCCCGGCAACCCCGCCTCATGACCCGCAAACGCTGGGTGATCATCTGGCTTGCCTTCATTGGCTTGAGCATCAACTACCTTGACCGCTCCAGCCTCAGCGTCGCCCTCCCGTTCATGGGCAAGGATTTTGAACTCAGTGCCACCCAGCAGGGCCTGATCTTTGCAGCGTTCTTCTGGGCTTATGACTTCTTCCAGCTCGCCGCCGGCTGGTACGTGGACAAGGTGGGCCCGCGCCGCTCGTTCTCGCTGGCCGCCGTGTGGTGGTCCGTCTTCACCATGGTCACCGCCGCAGCGTCCAGCTTCTGGTCACTCTTCGCCGCCCGTTTCCTCCTCGGCGTGGGTGAGAGCCCGGCGCCCAGCACTGCAGCCAAGGTGGTGGCCACCTGGTTCCCGGTCCGCGAACGCGCCTTTGCCACCAGCATCTGGGACTCCGGTTCGCGGGTGGGAGCCGTGATCGCGCTGCCGATCGTCACCCTGATCGTCGCCTTCACGTCCTGGCACGCGGTGTTCATCATCATCGGCGTCCTTGGAATCATCTGGGCCGCCGTGTGGTGGAAGTACTACCGCAGCCCGGAGGAGCACGCCGGCGCCAATGCCGCCGAAGTCAGCTACATCCAGGAGGGCGGTGCCCGCGGAGCGGCAAGCGACGACGAAAACGCGGCCAAGCTCCCCTGGCGTTCGCTGTTCAAGTACCGCACCATCCTCAGCATGATGTTCGGCTTCTTCTGCCTGAACAGTGCCATCTATTTCTTCATCACGTTCTTCCCCAGCTACCTGGTTAAAGAACGCGGCTTCGACCTCCTCAAGCTCGGCTTCTTCGGCGCCATCCCCGGCATCTGCGCCGTCCTGTTCGGCTGGCTGGGCGGCTACCTGGCTGACCGTGCCGTGCGGGCAGGATCTCCCGTCAGCAAGGTCCGCAAGACGGCCATCGCCGGTGGCCTGGCCGGCGGCTCCGTCATCATGTTTGCCGCATTGGTCCCGGAGGCCTGGATGGCCCTGGCCCTGCTGTCCATCGCCTACTCCAGCCTCACGGTGGCCGCCACCGGCATCTGGTCGCTGCCGGCTGATGTCGCACCGAGTTCACGCCACGTCGGTTCCATCGGCGGCCTGCAGAATTTCGCCTCCAACCTGGCCGGCATCTTCACGCCCATCCTGATCGGCGTCTTGGTGGACCAGACCGGATCCTTCGTGGCGCCGCTGGCCGTGATCGGCGCAATTTCCCTCATCGGGGCCGCCAACTACCTGTTCGTCATCGGCAAGATCCAGCCGCTGCAGGTCAAGGCAGCCGCCTAGGAATTCCCCGCCCCAAGCAAATGGACGACGACGGCACCTGCGAAAGTGCCGTCGTCGTCCTTTGTGCGTGGCGCCCTAGGACGCCGGTGCCTCTGCAGGGACCTGCGCCCGCTCCGGCCCGGCATCGCGGGCCTGCGCCTGGATGGCAGTAATGGCCACCGTGTTCACGATGTCCTCCACCGTGCAGCCGCGGGAGAGGTCGTTCACCGGTTTCCGCAGCCCCTGCAGGACCGGCCCCACGGCGACGGCGCCGGAGCTTTGCTGCACCGCCTTGTACGTGTTGTTGCCGGTGTTCAGGTCCGGGAAGATGAACACCGTCGCCTGGCCGGCCACGGAGGAACCGGGCATCTTGGACGCGGCAATGGAGGCGTCGACGGCGGCGTCGTACTGGATGGGCCCCTCCACGGCGAGGTCGGGCCGGCGGGCACGCACCAGTTCGGTGGCCTGCCGCACCTCGTCCACCGCCTCGCCGGACCCCGAGCCGCCGGTCGAGTACGAGAGCATGGCCACCCGCGGCTCCACCCCGAACTGGGCGGCGGTCTCGGCCGAGGCCAGGGCAATGTCCGCAAGCTGTTCGACGTTCGGATCCGGGTTCACGGCGCAGTCCCCGTACACCAGCACCCGGTCCGGCATCAGCATCAGGAACACCGAGGACACGATCTTCACGCCCTCGCGGGTCTTCACGAACTCCAGCGCAGGCCGGATGGTGTGCGCGGTGGTGTGCGCGGCGCCGGACACCATGCCGTCCACCACTCCCAGCTGGACCATCATGGTGCCGAAGTAGCTGACGTCCTGCATGATCTCCAGGGCCTTGGCCAGGTCCACGCCCTTGTGGGCCCTCAGCTCGGCATATTTCTCCGCGAACTTCTGCCGCAGCTCCGAGGTGGCGGGATCGATGATGGTGATTCCTGACAGGTCGATGCCGTTCGCTGCGGCCAGCTCGCGGACGTCCGATTCGGGCCCCAGGAGGGTGAGGTCGCAGACGTCCCGCCGGTGCAGGATCTCGGCTGCGCGGAGGATCCGGACATCGGTGCCCTCGGGCAGGACCACATGGCGGCGCTGGGCGCGGGCGCGTTCGATCAGGTCGTGCAGGAACCGCAACGGGGTCATGCGTTCGGCCCGCGGAAGGTGCAGCCGCTCCACCAGTTCGGCTTCGTCCACCCGGCGGGACCAGAGGCCAAGCGCCGACGCTACCTTGCGGCGGTGCCCGGACCAGATCTCGCTGCGGACCTCGGAGACCCGGCGCGCCGTCTGGTAGGTGTCCTCGTCCGCCGCGAACACTGGAAACGGCGCTTGCGCCAGGAGCGGATAGATGTTGGCATCCGGCGCCAGGCCGCCGGTGAGGATCAGCGCGGACGCCACGGGGAACTCCGGCGAGAAGGAGGATGCCAGGCAGGCCACCATTACGTCCGCCCGGTCACCAGGCACGATCACCAGGGCCCCCTCGTCCAGGACGTTCAGGAAGTTGCCCACGTTCATGGCGGCAACCTTGATGTCCTTGACGTCGCGTTCCATATCCGGCGTTCCCGCGATCTGCCGGACACGCAGGGCCGTCGCCACCTCGCCCGTTGTGGGCCGGGCGATCTCTTCGAGTTCGGGCAGGATATACACGGGCCGGCCGGACGCGCCCGGCTTCAAGGCCGCCGCAATGGCATCCAGGTCAGCGGCGTCCGCCCTGTTGACCATGATGGCCAGCAGCGAGCAGCGTTCGGCGGCAAGTTCCTTGCGGGCAACTTCCACGGCGGCGGCAGTTTCGGCAACCGTCCGCCCCTTCGCGCCCACCACGGCCACCACGGGCGTGGCGAGGTTGTTGGCCAGCCGGGCATTCAGGTCGAATTCGACGGCGGAGTCCTGGCCCACCAGGTCCGTCCCCTCCACGATCACCACATCGCAGTGCCGGGCAATGTCGGCGTAGATCTCCACGCACCGGGCGTCGATCTCCGCGCGGTTGCCTGCCGCGAGGAGTTCGCGGACCTCCGCATAGGTCAGGCCGCCGCGGCACAGGTCATCGTCCAGGGCAAACCGGGCCTTCATCAACGCCACCATGGGGTCGTCCGCGGCGGAGGGGCCGTGGACCACGGGCTTGAAGAAGCCGATCCTGTCCGCGTGCCGGTGCAGGGTGTCCGCCAGGCCCAAGGCCACCAGGGACTTGCCCGACCCAGGGGTGGTTGCGCTGACGTAGATGCCTTTGGCCATGGTCCGCCCTTTGCTGTGCTTGCTCGTGCCGGTCCTCCCATCCTTGCACTACACGCGGCCCGTGGGCACACGTGCGCGCGGCCCACCCTTGACACCGGCCCCCCTCATGGGATTACCTAATGAACATTCGGTAAATAAAGCTGGAGGCAATGACGCATGGCTGAAGCAACACTTTCCGGGGCCACGCACCCCATCCTGGAAAACGACTACGCCTCCGAATGGATGGGCATCGAGGTCCTCGCCCTCAGCGACGGCCACGCCACCATCCGGATGACCCTCCGGCAGGAAATGCTCAACGGCTTCGGCATGGCCCACGGCGGAATGATCTTCGCCTTCGGCGACACCGCCTTCGCCCTCGCGTGCAACCCCATCCAGCCTGCACCGGGCGAGGAAAACACCATCACGGTCGCGTCCGGCGTCGACATCAATTTCCTCAAGCCGGCATTCCGCGGCCAGGTGCTCACCGCCGTCGCGGACCGCCGCTCCAGCGCGGGGCGCAGCGGCCTGTACGACATCCAGATCTTCGCCGCCGACACCGCCACGGCCTCCGAAACCCACCCCAGCTCCCCGGGCGAGCTCATCGCCGAGTTCCGTGGACGCAGCCGCACCATCCCCAAGAAGTAGGAAAACCATGACCCTGCATGCCCCCGAAACCCCCGCCGCTGCCGGCATCGACCCAGGCCTGGACCGCGAAGAGACCATCTCCCGCGACGAACTCGAAGCCCTCCAGCTCAGCCGCCTGCAGCACACGGTGGCCTACGCCTACGACCGGGTCCCGCTGTACAAGCGCAAGTTCGACGACGCCGGCATCCACCCCAGCGACCTGCGCGAACTTGAGGACCTGGGCAACTTTCCCTTCACCACCAAGGACGACCTCCGCGCCGAGTACCCCTTCGGTATGTTCGCCGTGCCGCAAAGCGAAGTAGCCCGGATTCACGCCAGCTCGGGCACCACCGGCCGGCCCACCGTCGTCGGCTACACCAAGCAGGACCTGGCTGATTGGGCCAAGCTGGTGGCCCGCAGCTTCCGTGCCTCCGGCATCCGCCCCGGCATGAAAGTCCACAACGCCTACGGCTACGGCCTGTTCACCGGCGGCCTGGGCGCCCACGCGGGCGCCGAAGCCCTGGGCTGCACCGTCATCCCCATGTCCGGCGGCCAGACCGAACGCCAGATCCAGCTGATCCAGGACTTCAAGCCGGACGCCATCCTGGCCACCCCCACCTACCTGCTGACCATCGCCGACGCGATGGCGCACATGGGCATCGACCCCGCCTCCACCTCGCTGAAGTTTGCAGTCCTGGGCGCCGAGCCGTGGACCCAGGAGATGCGGCACGAGCTCGAAGTGATGATGGACATTAAGGCCTGCGACATCTACGGCCTGTCCGAGGTCATGGGTCCGGGCGTCGCCGGCGAAGCGGTGGAAACCCAGGACGGCAGCCACATCTGGGAGGACCACTTCCGTCCCGAGATCATCGATGCCTTCAACCCGGTGGCCGGCAAGGAGAACGTCCTGCGCGACGGCGAACACGGCGAGCTGGTCTTCACCTCGCTCACCAAGGAAGCGCTGCCGATCATCCGGTACCGCACCAAGGACCTCACCCGCCTGCTCCCGGGAACTGCCCGCCCCGCACACCGCCGGATGGGACGCATCACCGGCCGAAGCGACGACATGATCATCCTGCGCGGCGTGAACCTCTTCCCCTCCCAAATCGAGGAAATCGCCCTCCGCATCCCCGAACTCAGCCCGCACTTCCAGCTCGAGCTCACCCGGCCCGAGGGCCAGCGGATGGACCAGCTGACCGTCCGGATCGAACGCCGGGACACCGTCACCGTTGAACAGAGCACGACGGCGGCCCGCACCTTGAAGGAGCAGATAAAGATCCACGTGGGGTCCTCGTGCACCGTGGACGTAGTGGAACCGGGCTCGCTGGAGCGGTCCAACGGAAAGCTGCGCCGCATCTACGACCTCCGCCCGAAGGCTTAATGGTTCCGGTGGCGCTGCGCCGTCCCCGGACCTACCGACCGTTCGTGAGAAACTAGCCACTATGCCCAGCGCCAGCAGAACTGCCAGCACCGCCGATACCCCAGCCGCCCACGGAACAGCCGCCAACGGCACCAAGCGGGGCCGCCCCGGCTATGACCAGCAGTCTGTGCTGCGCATCGCCGTCGACGTCTTCAACCGGCACGGCTATGACGCAACCTCGATGGGCATCCTGGCCGAGAACCTGGGCATTTCCAAGTCCGCCATCTACCACCACGTGCCGTCCAAGGGCGACCTGCTCAAGCTCGCGCTGGACCACGCCTTGGGCGGGCTTGAAGCCATCCTGGAGCAGCCGGAGGCCACTTCCGGGGCGGCCGATGCCCGGCTCGAGTTCGTGCTGCGGCAAACGGTGGCCGTGCTCGTGGAGCGCCTGCCGTTCGTCACTCTGCTGCTGCGCCTGCGCGGAAACACCGAGATCGAACGGGACGCCCTGGAACGGCGCCGGACCTTCGACCACAAGGTGGCCGGCCTGATTTCGGCTGCCCGCGACGAAGGATCGCTGCGCGCAGACATTGATCCCCGGACCGTCTCGCGCCTGCTGTTCGGCATGATCAACTCCATCGTGGAGTGGTACAAGCCGGGCGGTTCGCTGTCGCCGGAGAAGCTCGCCGACGACGTCATCACCGTTGCGTTCGACGGCCTGCACAGCAAAGGATAGGAGCCTGGTCCAGCACGCATCACCGCTGATAATAAGCGTGCTTGGTATTTTTCCGGCTCCCCCGCTACGGTGGTAGGAAGCCACCACCCGCAGGGAGGTCCTGATGAGCCAGGCCAGTGATCGGCAGCGTTCCCGCCGCCTCCAGGCAGCAGCTGCCGCCGGAGTGCTCACTGCCGGCCTTGCACTGGGCGGCTGCACCGGAACGCCAAGTCCTCCGGCCCCCAGCAGTTCCTTCCCAAGCCCGGCACCGTCGTCGTCCGCGGGCAGTTCCGCCCCGGCTTCCGGGACGCCGGCACCCGGCGGCGACGCCGGCACCGCGGCGGGCAACCTGCCCCAACTCGTCGAGAACCTGTCACCGTCCGTCGTCACCATTTTCACGCAGAGCGGTCTTGGCAGCGGCGTGGTGTACTCAGCGGACGGGCTGATCCTCACCAACGAGCACGTCATCCGTGGTGCCACCACAGTGGAAGTGGGCTTCGCCGACGGGCAACGCGTCGAAGGGACCGTAAAGGCAAGCGACGCCGTCACCGACCTGGCACTGGTGCAGGCCAAACGCACCGGCCTGCCGAAACCGACCTACCAGACCAACCTGCCCAAAGTGGGCGAGGGCGCCCTGGTCCTTGGCTCACCCCTCGGGTTTGAGAACACGGCCACCGCCGGCATCATTTCCGGGCTTCACCGCTCCATCCCAGGCTCCGCCTCCAACAGCCTCTCCCTGGTGGACCTGATCCAGACGGACGCACCGATCAGTCCGGGCAACTCCGGCGGCGCCGTGATCAACATGCGCGGCGAGGTGATCGGCATCAGTGAGGCCTACATTCCGCCGTCCGCGGGCGCCGTTTCGCTGGGCTTTGCCATTCCCGCCGCTACCGCCGTGGACGTGGCGGAGGAACTGCTGGCCAGCGGCACTGCGAAGCATGCCTACCTCGGCCTGACTCCGGGCGAGCTTACGGCACAAATTGCGGACCAGCTGGGCATCCAGGGCGGATCCGGGGTGGTGGTGCTCGCAGCCGACACGGACGGACCCGCGGGACGGGCAGGAATCCGGCCCGGCGACGTCCTGCAGTCCATGGAGGGCGTGGAACTCACCACGCCTGAGAAGCTCCTGGCGGAACTGCGCAAGCGCAACCCCGGCGACACCGTAGGCTTCAAGGTCAAGCGCGGAGACCAAAGCCTGGACATCAAGGTGGACCTCACCGACAGGCCCGCCACCAATACCACCCGATAGGAAAGGAAAAGCAGATGAGCCACCCAAAGGAAGAACCCGAGGCAGGGTACATCGTTCCGGATCCCTCGAAGCTCCGCGAAGACATCGCCGGTGATTCAGGTGACGAGGCCAACGCAATCCGCTTCAGTGAGGAACAGGCCCTGATCGAGGAACAGTCCCACGGCATCCGTCCGGACACCTACAGCGTCCCGCCGGGAGGCCCCACCATGGACGAGGCCAGGGGCAACATGGACCTCTCGGACCGCAGCGAAGAAGGCCACGGTACCGGGCGCGAGGATGACAGCAGCGACGACGGCCTGCACGGCGGCGCCGAAAGCTGACACCAAGGTCAAACGTTCCATAAACCGCAGCAGGGGCGCCCCGATGAGACCGGGGCTCCCCTGCTGCGGTTTTGTCCCTTGGCGCCTAGACCTGGTATTCCGGATTCGCCACGAGGTTCTGGTGGACGCAGAGGATGTTGTGCTCGGTGTCCATGAACCACGCGCATTTTTCGGATTCCGTGGTGCAGATGTGGTTTTCCGTCCTCAGGGTGGGAAGGTCATAGTCCTGGAACATTACGCCCCTGGCCTCCATGTCACGGACGGTCCCCTCAATGTCGGCTACCTCGAAGCTCAGCGCTGTGTGCTCGGAGTGCTTGCCATCGGAGACGGGCATCAGCTGCAGCATGGGGCCGCCGTCGGTGCCGAGTAATTCGCTTCCATCGTCTGTCATTCCGCGGTGCGGGAGTCCGAGCTTTTCGGTGTAGAAGCTGCGGGCGCGGGCTGCGTCGTCGACTGGCAGGATGGTTGTGGCTGTGCTCATTCTAAGGTTCATGTGGCCACCTCCTACGGGCAGAATCTTACGCCCGGGCTGCCGGAAAAGCCCCTCCCCAATACGCCCGCTCACTTTCGACACCCAAACCCCAGACGCCCGCTCACTTTCGACGCCCAAACCCCAAACGCCCGCTCACTTTCCCGAAAGAAGTGAGCGGGCGTCCCGGTGGAAGCCGCCAGAAGTGAGCGGGCGTCTCGGTGGAAGCTGCCAGAAGTGAGCGGGCGTTCCGGTGGAAGCCGCAGGAAGTGAGCGGGCGTTCCGGGCTACTTTTCGACGAGGGTGAGGACGTCGTAGGTGGCCACGATGTCGTCATTCTGGTTGGTCAGGACGGCGTCCCAGGCCACCTCGCCATATTCGTCCGTTTCGCGCGGGGTGATCTTCTTGGCCGTGAGGGTGACCCGGATTGAATCGCCGGCGGCAACGGGGGTGATGAAGCGCAGGTTCTCCAGGCCGTAGTTGGCCAGCACGGGGCCCGGGGCGGGTTCCACGAACAGTCCTGCGGCCCAGCTCAGCAGCAGGTAGCCGTGTGCCACGATGCCCGGGAAGAACGGGTTGGCTTCCGCCGCTTGCTGGTTGGTGTGCGCGTAGAACGTGTCGCCCGTGGACTCCGCAAAAGCGGTAATGTCCGCCAGCGTGACCTGCCGCAGGTCAGAGCGGACGGCATCGCCGATCCGTAGAGTGGCGAGGGATTTCCGGAACGGGTGCGCGCCTTCGGTTTCCACGGTGAAGTTGCGGTCCGCACCGGTATGCCAGACGCCGGTGACGGCGGTGAGCATGTTGGGTGAGCCCTGGATGGCGGTGCGCTGCATGTGGTGCAGCACGGACCGGATGCCACCGAGTTCCTCGCCGCCGCCGGCGCGCCCCGGGCCACCATGGACGAGGTGCGGCACCGGTGATCCGTGGCCGGTGGACGAGCGGGCGTCCTCCCGGTTCAGCATCAGGACGCGGCCGTGGTGCGCAGCGATTCCGGTGACCAGTTCCCGGGCCACCGTGGGGTCGTTGGTGCAGACCGAGGCCACCAGGGAGCCGCCGCCGCGGGCGGCAAGGCGGACGGCGTCGGCCAGGTCGCGGTAGCCGATCACGGACGATACCGGTCCGAATGCTTCGAGCGAGTGGATTGCGTCCGCTTCGGGGTTGTCCCAGTTCAGGACGACCGGGGCCATGAACGCCCCGCCGTCCACCACGCCGGTGGTTCCGTCGGCCGAGGTGACCGACGGCGAATCGAGGGTTCCGTACGCAAGCTCACCGCCGGCGTCGAGCATGGACTGGACGGCCGCCCGGACGTCCCTTAACTGTTCCACGGACGCCAGTGCGCCCATGGTGACGCCCTCGCCGCGGGGGTCGCCCAGGACGATGCGTTCCGAGATGCGCTTGCCGATCGCGGCGGTGACGGCGGAAACCAGTTCCTGCGGCACGATGGCGCGGCGGACGGCGGTGCACTTCTGCCCGGCCTTGACGGTCATTTCGGTGACTACGGACTTGACGAACGCATCGAATTCCGGTGTGCCCTCCACCGCGTCAGGGCCAAGGATGGCAGCGTTCAGGGAGTCCGTCTCGGACGTGAACCGCACTCCGCCCTCCACCACGTTCGGGTGCGCCTTGAGCGACTTTGCGGTGGACGCCGAGCCGGTGAAGGCGACGAGGTCGCGGTAGTCCAGGACGTCCAGCAGCCCGCGGACGGAACCTGAAATAAGCTGCAGCGACCCTGCCGGCAGGATGTTGGATTCAACGATGGCCTTGACCACGGCCGCAGCAACGTAACCGGTGGGGGTGGCCGGTTTGACGATGGTGGGGACGCCGGCCAGGAAGGCAGGGGCGAACTTCTCCAGCATCCCCCAGACCGGGAAGTTGAAGGCGTTGATCTGGACGGCAACACCGGGAATGCGGGTGTAGATGTGCTCGCCGGCGAAGGAGCCGTCCTTGGACAGCACCTCCATGGGCCCGTCCACCACTACCTGGGAGTTGGGCAGTTCGCGCCGGCCTTTGGAACCGAAGGTGAACAGCACGCCGATGCCGCCGTCGATGTCCACCATGGAGTCGATCTTGGTGGCACCGGTCTGGAACGAGAAGTTGTAGAAGTGCTCGCGGCGGGCGTTCAGGTACTGCGCCAGTTCCTTGAGCTTGAGGGCGCGCTGGTGGAAGGTCAGCTTGCCCAGTTCCGCCTGGCCGGTGGTGCGGCCGTATTCGACGACGGCGGCCAGGTCCAGGCCCTCCGTGCTGACCTTGGCCAGGATTTCCCCTGTGCTCGCATCCCGGACGGGCACCGCGGAAGCCGACGAGCCGGCGTCGGGCGTCCACCAGGCATCCTTGACGAAGCTGGGCACTGTCTCCACGGTGTCGACCGTGGCCTGGGGAGCTGTGGCTGTGGTGGTCATCGTTGACGGGTCCTTCCAACGCTGGGGCAGGCAAACAACAGTCATTACTGACCGTCCGTTCGGTAATATATTCACCATACATGAAGTGCCGTGCCGCACACTAGAAGGCCGGGACTGAAATGGATACCGAAGGAGAACGAATGAGCGCCCCACACGAGGATTCCGGCGACAACCAGCCGTCGCAGCATGAACTCTGGAAAATCACGCTGGGCGAGCTGGACGAAAAGATGGGCGTGAAGATCCTGGAGGAGTCCGTGGAGCGGGTGGTGGCCACCATGCCGGTGGAGGGAAACCGGCAGTCCTTCGGCCTGCTGCACGGCGGCGCTTCGCTGGCCGTCGGCGAGGCCGTGGGCTCCTGGGCCGCCGTGATCCACGCGAGCACCATGGGCAAGACCGCTGTGGGGGTGGACGTATCCGCCACCCACCACCGGTCCGCACGGGAGGGCCAGGTCACCATCACGGCCACGCCTATCCACCTGGGCGGCACACTGACCACGCACGAGGTGCTGATCACCAACGAGGCGGGCCAGCGGCTCTGCACCCTGCGCATTACAAACCTGCTGATGCGGCGCCACAAGTAACGGTGGTTGAGCCCGTCCCCGGTGGTTGAGCCTGTCGGAACCTAGTCCGATCCCCGCTTCCGGCGCCTGACCAGCACCATAAGCACGATCCCGACGGCGACCGCGGCAGCGGCAGCGACGGCTGCGGGCACCAACGCCGTCGCGCCGGTGTAGGCCAGGCCGCCCGCATCCGCAGAACCGTTGCCGCCTGTGATCGCCAGGCCGGCAGGCGAAGTACTTGGTGCCGGGGTACTGGGTGCCGGGGTACTGGCCGGGGGCGTGACGACGGCGGCCGGGCTGGTCTGGGCCGGTGACGGGGCCGCGGTGGCCTGGGTGGGTGACGGGGATGCGGTAGCGATGCTGGCGGGAGGACTCGTGGGAGCCGGCGGGGCAGGGCTCGACGGCGGGGCAGGGCTGGTGGGAGCCGGCGGGGTGGCCGCGAACTCAAAGGTGGTGGTGCCCGACCGGCTGTACCCGTTGACGGTCTCGGCCGTGAAGTGGAGCAGATCCTTGCCTTGCGGTGCGGTGAAGCTCCAGTTGCCGGCGGCGTCCACGGGGACCTCGAACGGGCCTTGGCCCTGGAGGGTGATCCGGACCTTGGACCCGGCGGCGATGGCTGACGCCGGGGCCGCGGCAACGGTGCCAGCGATGGTTTGGCCGGAATCATAGGTGCCGCCGGCCGCCGGCGCGGTAACGGAAGGCTTGTTGAGGAACAGTTCCAGCTGGTAGCCGGGAAGTACGGCCAAGCTGTTCCGTAAGGTGGCGCCGACGGCGAAGTTTTGGATCACGTTGCCGTTTTGGTCCGGGGTGTCCCCTGCCGAGTGGGTGCCCACGGCGTAGTTGCCGCTGACGTAGGGGCCCCCGGAGTCTCCCCCGCTGGACTGCACCCCGTAGGAAAGGAACCCGTTGAACGCGCGGATGTCTTTCTTGTCCGAGGCGTAGCCCGGGCCCGGCACGATGAAGATGCCGACGGCGTCAACCGTTCCGCAGGACCAGGCGGAGGTCCGTCCCGAGCGGCAAATGGGCATTCCCACAACGGGGTCTTCGGATCCGATGATCTTGACGTCGGGCCCGGGCTGGGACGGGTTCCCCCACGTGCTGGTCGCGGGAAGGGGATCGATGTCCTGCCGCAGCGACTGGATCACCGAGATGTCCGTCCCCACATTGCCAGGGTTGGTTACCGCCGTCTGGTCCGGAGCGATGGGAGTGGTGGGGTCGAGCACGCGGGTGTTCCCCGGGCCGCCGAACTGGCTGAAGCCGAACTTCCCCAGCAGGCCCGCCGGCACGCCTTGGAACTCCAGGGTGGCTGTCTTGGCGGCACCATCCGAAGCGCAGTGCCCCGCGGTCAGGACAGTGGGCAGGCCTGTGGGGTCGAAGGCGGAGAAACCGGTGGAACACACATAGCCGATATCGCTCTGGTACCCGATGCCGCCTGCGACGTCCGCCTCGGATTTGAGCGGCGTACCGCCGTCGAGCTCGACGTTGGCATAGCGGGACACGAACTGGGCCGGAGTGACCTTTCCGGCCCCCGGCGAGGCCGACTCCGACGGCGAGGGCGACGGCGCTGCCGACGGCGAGGACGACGTCGCTGGTTCTGGCGACAATGCCTCCGGCGCATTGATCCCGCCCGTCCTGATCACGAACTTTCCGCCGGCGTACATCACCGCCTGCAGGCCCTGCGGCCCAACGTCGCGGAGATAGGCCTGGAAGAGCTGCTCCGTGCTGACCGCCAGTTCGGACCTGGTGCCGGCGTCGGGCGCCTCGAGGGACAAACCGGAAATAGTGCCGGCGAGGGCGGCAACGGCGGTCTTAAGCTCACGTCCTGAACCGCTGACCGTAATTGATCCATGCTCGATCCGGATTCCCACGTAGCCCGGGACCTGGCGCAGCTGGACGGCCGCCTGCGCTGCCTGGGCACCGAGTTGTCCGGCAGCCTCGAACTGTTGGGGGGTGAGCTTGAGGTCCCGCTGCACGGCGTCGTCGAGGGCGGCCTGCGAAAGTGCGGTTGGTGCCGGCGCCGGGGACGCCGGGGCTGTCGTTCCCGAAGCCGGGCTGGGGGACGCTGTACCCTGACTCGGCGAGGCCGGAGTGGGGGACGATTCACCGGCAGCAAAAGCGGGAACGGCTGCGTACGCGGAGGATGCCAGCACGCCGGCAGCGGCGCCCAAGGCGAGCCCCCGCCGCAGCGTGACAGCACTAAACCCCAGGTCATGCGCCATTGAAGCTTTTTTCCTCGGTGCTGCTGTTGAGCTCATGTCCGTCTCTCTGCCGGTCAACGTGACCGAGGAAACAACAGTATCTCAGGTCACATGCGTCACACTGGTCCCATTGTATCTACGCTGTCCTGGCAACAGGCCAGGACAGCCTCGAGTTCTACTGCGGTGAGGCCGTTGGCCAGAAGGTAGTGGCGGGTATCCAGGTCCCGGACAAACCTGGCCACGGTGAGCCCCCGTTGTTCCAGCAAGGGCTCGAGTTCACCGGCGGCCAGGTAGCGTTCGCGGCTGTGCGGCGGCCCGTGCGTGCGGTACCTCTCGTTGATGCCGCGTGCCGCCCGCCGGTAGCCCTCTGCGATCGCTTCGTCGGAATCGCCTGCGAGGTCCTGGACCATGGCGGCCACCATTCCACTGCGGTCCCGGCCGGCGGCGCAGTGCAGCAGGACATCCCCCTTGGGTGCGGCGTGGGCGATGGCCCGGAAGACGCCCACCAGCTTTTCCGGGAAGAGGCGGGCGTTCACGGCGTAATGCCCGGGGTCGTTCAAATACGGCCCGGTGATGGCGGTGAAGCGCGGATCACCGGCCTCTTCCGTGGGCGCCTGGACCACGTCGATGTCCGGCATGGACGTGTCCGGGACCACCGGGTCGGTGTCCCGGCGCCGGCCTTCCGCTGCGTTGCGGAGATCGACGACGGTGCGGACGCCGTCGTCGAACACCTGCCGCCACCCGGACGCCGTCAGCCACTCACGCCGACCCATCCGGTAGATGCCGCCCGAAATGTGCCAGGCGTTGACAGCTCCATCCCAGTTCATGGGCCCGCCCCGTTTGCTCATCCGCCCAGCTAATCACACGGTGCTGGGAGCCGCATGCCGCACGGGAAGACTTTTGGCGTCATCAGCGGGCAGCCGGGCCGCGGCGGTCCAGCCGGTACTCGAGCCCGGCGCGGACGGCGGGCCATTCGTGGTCCAGGATGGAGAACACCACGGTGTCGCGCAGGTTCCCGTCGCTGGTCCGGGAGTGGCTGCGCAGTACGCCGTCCTGCTTGGCACCGAGCCGGGCGATGGCCTCCCGCGACTGGTGGTTCAGCCAGTGGGTGCGGAACTCCACCGCCGGGCAGCCCACGGCCTCGAAGGCGTGCCCGAGCAGCAGGAGCTTGGAGTCCGGGTTCGTTCCGGTCCCCTGCACGGAGGCCGCGTTCCACGTGGAGCCGATCTCCACGCGGGGCGTGGCGGCGTCGATGTTCATGTAGGTGGTCATGCCGATGATGCGGCCCGGGCCGCCGGTTTCCGCATCGATCAGGCGGGTGGTGAACGGCAGCATTGACCCTTGGTCCTGCAGTGCCAGCCGCCGCCTGATTTCGGCGGCCATCCCATCAGGGGCCGGCACCGAGGTGTACCAGAGCTTCCAGAGCTCACCATCCCTGGTGGCCTCCACCAGGCCGTCGTGATGCTCCTCCGCGAGCGGCTCCAGGATTACGTGCCGGCCGGTCAGGGTAAGGGGTTCAAGGAAAGTCACTGCACCAGCCTAGGCCCACCGGTTCGGTGCCGGTTACGCTTGGGCAAGCACGTGGACGGCGAGCGAGGGAGTCATTGTGTCAGGTACCAATCCGGATCCGGAAGACGACAAGATCACCGGTCTGGAGCCCGGCGGCGGCGTTCCGCCCGGCGAAACCCCGCCGGGCGAAGCATCCACGGTCGGGCCCCATGGCACGGAGGAGCGCGGGCCGGGCAAGGGCACGCAGTTCCTCTGGATTGCCATCATCGGGGTGGTCGTCCTGCTCTGCCTGCTGTATTTCATCGGCTACATCGTGGGCTTCTTCGACTAACGCGGGCGGCCGCTAGCTGGGCCAGTCGAAGAAGCCTTTGCCGGTCTTGCGGCCCAGTTCCCCGCGGGCCACCTTATCGCGCAGGATCTGCGGGGGTGCGAACCGGTCACCCAGGGTGGACTGCAGGTATTCGGCGATACCCAGGCGGACGTCCAGGCCCACGATGTCCGTGGTCCGGAGCGGCCCGGTGGGGTGTTTGTAGCCCAGCACCATGGCGTTGTCGATGTCCTCGGCCGAGGCTACGCCTTCCTCGACCATGCGCATGGCCTCCAACGCGATGGCAACGCCCAGCCGGGAGGACGCGAACCCCGGCGCGTCATTGACGACGACGGCGGTCTTGCCGAGTGCCTCCACCCACCTCTTCGCCTCCACAGCGAGTCCGGGCGAGGTGTGCTCGCCCAGCACCACCTCGATGAGCGTGGAAGCGGGCACCGGGTTGAAGAAATGCAGCCCCAGGAAATTGCCCGGCCGCCTCAGCTCCTTCGCGAGCCCGTTCACGGACAGCGAGGACGTATTGGATGCCAGGCAGGCGTCTTCCGCCAGCCGCTCCTCGATGCCCCGCAACGCCGTAACTTTCAGGTCCCAGTCTTCCGGGACGGCTTCCACCACCAGTTGGCGGTCCTTGAAGGCGTCATAGTCCACGCCGACGGCCAGGCGGGAGACCATTTCGTCCAGGTTTGCGTCCGTTGCCCCGCGCTCGATGCTCTTTGCCGCCGCGGATTCCACCCGTTCCCGTGCCGCCTCCGCAGCCTGCTCGTCGCGTTCCACCACCAGCACGTCGGCGCCCTTGACCAGGAATGCATGGGCGATCCCGGCGCCCATCCGGCCACCGCCCAGGACACCCACCCGGGCCGGGAGGGCTGGAGTCAGTTGCGATTCGCTCATGGTCTACTTTCTGTCTGCGGGGTTGGCGGGGTTGGCCTTCTTCCGGGCGCTGCGGTCGAGGAACGCCTGCATGCGGTCGAACTTGGCCTGGGATTCGAAGAGGATGCCCTGGGCCAGCTGGTCGATCAGCGGGTGGGCTTCCGCGGGGGCGTGGAACACGGATTTGGTGATGCGGACGGCCAGGGGGTCCTGGCGCCCGATCCTGTCGGCAAGGCTTTGGGCCGCGGCCAGCAGGTCCGCGGGGTCGTGGATCTCGGTAATGAGGTTGGCCGCCCGTGCCTCGTCGGCGCCGAGGACCAGGCCGGCCAGAAGGATCTGCTTTGCCAGCGGTTCACCCACGAGTTCCCTGAGCCGCCAGCTGGCGCCTGCCGCGGCCAGGATGCCCAGGCCCGTTTCGGGATTGCCGATGCGCACGGTGGGGGTGCCGATCCGGAAGTCCGCCGCGTAGGCCAGTTCCGCGCCGCCACCCAGGCAGTAGCCGTCCAGCGCGGCGATGACCGGCATGGGCAGCTTCGCAATCCGGACGAAGATGGTGGAGTTGATCCCCTGCAGGGCGTCATCCCGCCGCCGTTCGCGCAGCTGGGCGATGTCTGCCCCGGAGGCGAACACCCCGTCCACCCCAGCAATGATCAGGATCCTGGGATTCTGTTCCAGCGCTGCGCACACGGTGTGGAGTTCGTCCACCATCTGCTGGTCGATGGCGTTCTTTACCTCGGGCCGGTTGAGCAGCACCACCACACGGTCGTCCCGTTCCTCCACTTTGAGGGCGGAGAACACTTCGGCGGCAAGGTCCACTGCGGCGGCCATCAGATTTTCTCCAGCAGCATGGCGGTGCCTTGGCCGACGCCGACGCACATGGTGGCGAGGCCGATTTTGGCGTCCTCGCGTTCCATCCGCCCCAGCAGGGTGATGGCGATCCGGGACCCGCTCGAGCCGAGCGGGTGACCCAGCGCGATGGCGCCGCCGTCGCGGTTCACGATGTCCGGATCCAGGCCCAGACGCCGGATGGAGGCCAGTGACTGGGTGGCAAAAGCTTCATTGAGTTCGACGGCGGACAGGTCACCAACGCTTAGGCCGCTGCGCTTGAGCACTTTCTGCGTGGCGGGGACAGGACCGATGCCCATGATCTCGGGTTCGCAGCCGGCGGAAGCGCCGTCGATGATGCGTGCCCGCGGGGTCAGGCCCAGCCGTTCGATGGCTGCCTCCGAGGCCACAATGATGGCCGAGGCGCCGTCGTTGAGCGAGGACGAGTTTCCGGCGGTGACCACGGAGCCGCCCGGTGCTACCGGCCGGAGGGCAGCGAGAACGTCGAGGCTCGTGCCGGGGCGGGGCCCTTCGTCCGTGTCCACCACCGTTTCGGACTTGCGCGTCTTCACCGTGACGGGGACGATCTCGTCCTTGAAGCGCCCGGCGGCGATGGCCTCGAGGGCACGCTGGTGCGAGCGGACGGCAAATGCGTCCGCATCCTCGCGGGAGATGCCATCCACTCGGGCTACTTCTTCCGCCGTTTCCGGCATCGAGTAGGTCATCTTCCCGTCGCGGGAGAGGCCGCCCTGCTGGAACTGCGGGTTGGTGAAGCGCCAGCCGATGGAGGTGTCGAAGATCTGGCCTGGCTTGGCAAAGGCGGCTGTGGGCTTTTCCTGCACCCATGGTGCCCGGCTCATGGATTCCACGCCGCCCGCGATGACGATGTCCGCGGCTCCGGCCTTGATCATGTGGCTCGCCTGGATGATGGCGCTCAGTCCGGAGGCGCACAGCCGGTTGACCGTAATGCCCGGGATGTGGAGCGGAAGGCCTGCCAGCAGGGTGGCCATGCGGGCAACGTTCCGGTTCTCCTCCCCTGCGCCGTTGGCGTTGCCCAGGATCACCTCGTCGATGCTTTCCGGGTCCAGGCCGGCGCGTTCCACGGCTTCGCGGACCACCAGGGCGGCGAGGTCGTCCGGCCGCACGGCGGACAAGGCACCCCCGTACCGGCCCACCGGCGTTCGGACCCCGCCAACAAGGAAAGCCTGCGGACCTGCGGTTGCAGCCATGGATACACCCTTCACGCGATAAACAGCACTGTCATCGGCGGCCGGCACAGCGGATGCACCACTTACCGACCGTTCGTTCTGTAAATGGTACACGGCAAGGTTCCGCTCCGCACCCGGCTAAAGGACTGTGACGCCCAGGTGCGCGGCGATCAGCGGCGCCAGGAGGCCCAGCTGGTACTCGTCAACAACCAGGCCGGAGAGGCTGCCCAGCCCGCTGATCTTGCGGAATCCGGTCCCGCGGATGTCGAAATCCTTCAGCTTGGCGCCGGCCAGGTCCAGGGATCCAATGGTGCAGTCCTCGAGCCTTACCCGGACGGCTCCGGCGGCGCCAAGGTCCAGTTCATTGATGATGCACCCGCTGATCAGCACATCCGTGAGCTTGGCACCACGCAGGTTCAGGAAGTCCACCTTGCCGCCGTCGATCCGTACGGACTGGCAGCCGGTTTCGTACAGTTCCGCTGAACCCAGCCGGGGGTTGCGGAGCTCCACGTCCTGCCAGGTGCTGCGGGCACCGCGGAAAACGGGGGCGTACAGCTCGGCCAGGATGCAGTCACGGAAGGATGCTCCCCGGAGCTGCGCGTCGTTGAAGGACACGGCATCGAACCGGCACTCGGAAAAGACAGACCCGCCCAGGTCGAATCCCTCTGCGTCCGCGCGGCTAAACCGGACCCCTTCGTGCCGCTCGCCGCGCCGGAAGGCGGCGTCCGCCTGGTCTTCGAGGTCAGTGAGCTCCACCGGTGAAACCCGGGGTGCCTGCACCCCGGCCGGCCCCCGTCCGCGCTTTTTCTCCATCCCCCGAGCCTAGCCCGCCCGCCCCATCCCTTGAATTAGTAAGCAAGCTTCGTTTATGGTGAAAATGTAAACGATCGACGGAAACGGAAGGAGGCCGGCACCATGGGCCTCGGAGACAAGATCCGCAACGAAGCCGAAGAACTTGGCGGCAAAGCAAAGGAAGCTGCCGGCAACGTCACCCACAATGACCGTCTCAAGGCTGAAGGCCAGGCGGACCAGGTCAAGGCGGATGCCAAGAAGGTGGGCGAAAGCGTCAAGGACGAGTTCAAGCGCGACTGACAGCCACGCTGCTGCTGCCGCAGCGAACGGCGTGCTGCATCAGCCCGACGGCGGCGGATCGGACAGATCCGCCGCCGTTCCGCTGTCCACACCCATCGGGCAAAATCACCAGCCGCTGCGGGTGGGAGTGTGGCCCTGGCGGGAATCCTCCGGCATGGTCATTTCCGCCCGCAGCCCGAGCAGCCGGACAGGACGACCGGGCTCGATCTTCGCGGCAAGCTCCAGGGCGTGTGCGAGCACTTCCGCAGGGGCGGACGTTGCGGGGATCTTCCGGCCGTACGTTGTGGTGGTGAACGGCGCATAGCGCACCTTCAGGGTGAGGCCGACCACCGGCCGCTCTTCCGCGGCGACATCGTCCATGACGTGCGTTGCCAATTCCCTGAGGGCCCCGTCAATGTCCGCCGCCTCCGTCAGGTCGCGCTGAAAGGTGGTTTCCCGGCTGTGTCCCCGGGCCACCCACGGTGTGTCATCAACCACCCGCGACCCTTCGCCCCGTCCCAGCTGGGCGTACCACGGGCCCATCTTGGGACCGAACTCGGGCACCAGGTCCGCAGGGTTGGCCGCCGCGAGCTCGGCAACAGTTTTGATGCCAAGGGTGGCGAGCCGCCGCGACACCGCTTTTCCCACGCCCCACAGATCGATTGTGGGCCTGTCCCCCATCACGTGGAGCCAGTTCCCTTCCGTCAGCCGGAAGATGCCTGCGGGCTTGCCGAACCCCGTGGCCACCTTGGCCCGGACCAGGGTGTCCCCGATGCCGATGCTGCAGTGCAGCCTGGTTTCCGCCAGGACGGCGAGCTGCAGCTGCCTGGCGATATCTTCGGGGACGCCGCCCTCGATCCCCACGAAGGCTTCGTCCCATCCCAGCACCTGGACCGTGGCGCCGGGCTGCGAGCGCAGGACCGCCATCACTTTCTCGGACGCGTCAAGGTATGCCTCATGATCCACGGGCAGGATGACCGCGTCCGGCACCTTCCGCGCGGCGATGCGCAGCGGCATGCCGGAGCCCACGCCGTAGGCCCTGGCTTCGTAGGACGCCGTGGACACCACGGCACGTTCGGTGGGGTCGCCGCGGCCACCCACGATCACGGGCTTGCCCGCGAGCTCCGGCCTGCGGAGCACTTCGACGGCAGCGATGAACTGGTCCAGGTCCACGTGCAGCACCCATGGTTCGTTCACAGCCCCAGTCTGCCCGGGCCAGGCGCCGCGCACCAGCGTCCCGGGGCCCGCGGTTGGATCCGCACAGTAAATGCATACTGCCCGGTTAGCCTTAGCCATGACCTACGTTGACCTCAGCGCCGAAAGCGCCACCGCCGGCGGCTCGCCTTCCTTGGGCGGCTATCTTGCCACGCCGGAGGGCCAAGGCCCTTTCCCCGGCGTCGTAATGATCCACGAGGCCTTTGGCCTGACCGACCAGACCCGCAGGCACGCCGACAGGATGGCCCGGGCCGGCTACCTGACCTTGGCAGTGGATCTGTTCAGCGAGGGCGGGGCGCGCCGCTGCCTGGTCAGCACCATGCGCAGCATGACTGCCGGCACCGGCAGGGCATTCACGGACATCGCCACGGCGCGGAAGTGGCTTGCCGCCTCCCCGCAATCAACCGGAAAAACCGGCGTGATCGGTTTTTGCATGGGCGGCGGCTTCGCGCTGCTGGTGGCCAAGGACGGTTTCGACGCAGCCGCGGTCAATTACGGTCGCCTGCCCGGCAACCTGGACGACGCCCTCCGCGGCGCCTGCCCCATCGTGGCCAACTACGGCGGCGCGGACAGGCCCCTGAAGGGGGCCGCTGCCCGGCTCGAATCAGCCCTGGACAGGCTGGGAATCGAACACAGCGTCAAGGAGTTCCCCGGCGCCGGCCACGCCTTCCTGAACGACACCGACGAAGGACCCGTGGTCCTTCGCCCGCTCATGCGCGTGATGGGCATCGGGCCGGACCCGGACTCCGCCCCGGAGGCCTGGCAGCGGATCGAGGACTACTTTGCCCGCCACCTGAAGGACTCCGCTGCCTGACGCACCGGGCCCGCCCGGACATCAAGGAGGAAACGCCGACGGCGGACCGCCCCACCCAAGGGACGGCCCGCCGTCGAACGTTGCTCAGGAAGATCCGGCGTCAGCTGTAGAGCTCGCTCTTGGGCTGGTTGCCCTTGACCTTCTGCCAGCCAAGCCACAGGACCACCGCGAAGAACGGGATGGTGGCCAGCGTCCAGAGGCCCAGGTAGAACACCTCGCCGTCCTTGCTGGTCATGGTGTCGAAGCCAATGAGCACGGTGATGGCCAGCAGGCCCAGCAGGCCGGCCCAACTGGTCCACGGCGAACCCGGCATCGGCAGGGTGGACGTGATGCCCTTGCGGCGGCGCAACACGATTTGGCTCGCGAAGATGGAGCCCCAGCAGAAGATCACGCCGATCGAGGCGGTGTTCAAGGCGAGGTCGAACGCGTGCGAGCCGCCCAGCCAGATGTTCAGCAGGATGCCCACCAGGTAGAACGCGGCGATCGCAAGGATGGCGGCATACGGGACGTGCCGCTTGGACATGCGGGTGAGCCACTGCGGGGCGTGGCCGTTGTTGGCCATGGTGCGGAAGACGCGGCCGATCGAGTAGAGCCCGGAGTTGCAGGAGGAGAGGGCGGCGGTGATCACGATCATGTTCATCACGTCACCCACCCAGCCCAGGCCCATCTGGCCGAAGACGGTAACGAACGGGGAGGTGCCGGCCTTGTACTGGTCCGAGGGCAGCAGCATCGCCAGCAGCAGGACGGAGCCCACGTAGAACACCACGATGCGCAGTACCACGGCGCGGATCGCCTTGGGCACCTCGCGTTCCGGCTTTTGCATCTCGCCGGCAGTGACGCCGACCAGCTCGATGCCATTGTAGGCAAAGATGACGGCATTCAGGACCAGGACCATCACCAGCGCGCCCTTGGGGAACATGCCGCCCTCGGCCGCGAAGAGGTTGTTGACGGAGGCGTGCCCGTCACCCACTTGGGCGTTGGTGACCACCATGAACGTGCCCACCACCAGGAAGGTCAGGATGGCGCCCACCTTGAGGCAGGATGCCCAGAATTCGAACTCGCCGAACGCCTTGACGCTCAGGAGGTTCACGGCCACGAGGAGCGCCAGCGCGGCGATGGCCGAGGCTTCCACGGGGACATTGGGGAAGAAGAACTGGAAGTACAGGCCGATCGCGATGAGCTCGGCGATGCCGGTCATGCCCCAGTTGATGAAGTACATCCAGCCGGACATGTACGCGCCCTTTTTGCCGAACATCTCGCCGGCGTAGCTCACCAGGGAGCCTGAGGTCTGCCGGTACATGATGAGTTCGCCCAGGGCCCGCATGAGCAGGTAGGCGATGACGCCGGCGATGGCGTAGGAGAAGATCAGGGCCGGGCCGGTGGAGGCGAGCCGGCCGCCGGCTCCCATGAAGAGGCCCACGCCGATGGCGCCGCCCATGGCGATCATGGTGACGTGGCGTCGGCCCAGGGTCTTGCTGTAGCCCTCGGCGCTGAGGGAGGAGTCGACGGCGGCGGTTGCCGCGGCGGTGTTCTTGAGGTCTGTGGGGGTACTTTGAGGCACAACTGTTCCTTGTGGGTTGGGGGTTGGCCGCATCCGGAATCCGTATGATACGGCTCACAAAATTCGGCCTTAATGCCAAGAAACCAGCGATTGTGAGCGTAAATCATCGAGTAGCCGAAGCTTCACGCGGCCTGTCCATCCTACAAGACCGGGCGCCGGGTACGTGACGCGCGCTACACGGCACCCCCGGCGATAGGCTGAAGCATGGCCACAGCCCATCGCATACCACCCGCTCCACAGCCACAGCTGTACCGTTTTTCCCGACTGGACCTGGCGGCGCTCTGCCTCTACGTGGCCATCGCGGGATTCTTCGCTGCGGCCGGCGACCTGGTGGCCCCTTTCCTGCGGCAGATTGCGCCGTCCCCGGCCGCCGCCTCGTATGCGGTGAACCTGCTGTTCTATTCCTCGGTGGGAATCGTGGCGCTGTTGGCCGCCCGGAAAGTAGTGGCGCGCGACCTCAAAGTCCTGGCGACCCGGCCGTGGTTCACCCTGCTAATGGTTCCGTCCGCGGTCATCGCGATGCTGGTCCTGACCGCGGTCCTGGTGGCGCTGAACGGGCAGGTGGAAACGTCCGCCAACCAGGCAGGCCTGCAGGCCCTGATACAGCAGGTGCCGCCCTGGCTCATGGTGCCGCTGTTGGTGGTGGTGGGACCATTCGTGGAGGAATACATCTTCCGCCACCTGCTGATCGGCAAGCTGGGCAGGCGGGTGAACATCTGGATCTGCTGCGTCCTCTCGGCAGTGCTGTTCGCGGCGATGCACATCGTGGGGCAGGAGGCCATCACCCTCACGGCACTGCTTCCCTACCTGGCCATGGGGGCCACGCTGGTGTTCGTCTACGTATGGACCGGGAAGAACGTCATGTTTTCCTATTTCGTCCACGCCGCCAAGAACCTGCTGGCCGTGGTCCTGGTCTACTCCATCCCGCCGGAACTGTTCGAGCAGATGCAGCACGTCCAGGCGTAAGCCGCCGCTCAGTCCCGGCGCTCAGTCCGCCAGAGTGTACCCGCGCACCGTGAAGCGGTGCGTGCCGCTGGTCCGCCCCGTGATGTAGACCTTGGTGCCGCCGGCCGCGTTCGTGCCGCCCAGGTAGCGGTAGCTTTCACCCGGGTTGTAGGTGGCAGGAGTATCCGGATCTGCGGGCAGCCCGGGTCCAAACTCAATCACGTCCGTGCCCACCCGGTACGTGCCGGTACCGCCCAGCAGCTGGAAGGTTCCGTGCGCACCTGCCGGCTCCACGCCGTCGAGCACCCCGCCGGGCTGGAAGGTCAGCTCGAGCGCGAAAGCCGTGTGCGTTCCTTCGAACCCAATGTCCAGGCCTACCTCCCCGCCTGCTGCCTTGATCCTGATCTCCGTGGCAAGCCAGTGGACGTCGGCGGCGCGCGAACTGAACTCCATGCCGGCGCTGAACCGGCCTTCATGCTCCAGGGCGTATATGCCATCCGGGCGCTGCCTGGCCGGCGGCAGGGGCTGGTAGAAGTTGGCTTCCAGCTGCTCGGCGAGCACCAGCACGCCGCCCTGCCGCACCGTGTCCTGGCTGCGGAAAGGGCCCAGGTCGAAGAAGCTCCTGGACAGCCGCAGATCGGACAGCACGGCCGCGCCGTGCCCGAAGCGGAGGAAGGTGGGGTTGGTGGCAAGCCCGGAGCCGACGCCCGGAACCAGGGGGTCGCAGCCGCCGAACACGGTGGCCACGGACCCTGCTCCGCGGAACCGGTAGGCGCCGCAACTCTCGAGCGCCGCCGCGGCCGGAGCGAGGGGTGCCGGCAGCGCGGCGGCGTGCGACGGCGGATCGGCAGGCAGGGCCGCTGACAGCCAGGGGTCCAGCCGGGTGAGGGCAAGCAGTTTCGCGGGCTCGTGCAGGGGCAGCCGGGCCAGCCAGGTGGCTGCCGCGGCGAAATCGGCCCGGCCGTCCTGGGCCGCCAGCCGGCGGTACAGGTGAAGGAACGGGGCGGCGCCGAATTGCATCCACTGGTCCTGCCGGCGGGAGAAGACGGATTCCACGGTGCCGTCGGCGTTGAACCAGGGCAGGAAGGCGGCGAGGTTCCGCCGGACGTGGTCCAGGAGGTCCGTCCGGCCCGTGGCGTCCGCGATGGTCAGCAGCGAGGGATTGGTCACGGCAGTGGCGTACAAGGGGCTGCGCTCGGAGTACATGCCGTCGGGGAGCTGGTCGATGCCCTCGGCCAGCCATTGTTCGATCCGGGCGCCGATGTCCTGCCGCGGGTGCAGCGTGTTGATCTGCGCCAGGGCGGCGGAGAGCTCCCAGCGGTGGTTTGGGGTGTGGACGCCGCCTGCCACCATGGCGTCAACGGACGTGGCGATGATGGCCTCGAGCCGCTCGTCCACCTCCGCCAGTAGGTGGTCCGGGGTTTCCGTTGCGCGGACCAGCCGCACCGCCAGGCAGGCGTCGTTCAGGGTGAACGCGGAGTCCGGCGGCGAGGACAGGTTGGTGCCGTCGAACAGGCCGGTGGGCCCTTGGAGGGTCTCCAACCGGTCCAGGCACCGCCGCATCGCCGTGGCAAGGGTTTCCTGCGCGAAGTAGCCGGAGCCGGGCTCGGTGAACACGGCGGCCAGGGCCAGCAGCCTGGCCATGGCCGGCCGGTGCGCCAAGGCCCGCACGTCGTCGTCGTGGGCTGCCAGGAACGCCGCGACCTCCCGGTCCGCTTCTGCCGCCACCCGCGCCTGGAAGGCTGTGTCCGTTGTTGCTGTCTGCACTGTTGCTGCCTTTCACCGGCCCGCAGTGGCGGGACCGTCCTAATCCTTCAGCCCGGCGCTGACGTCCGCGTTGAGCACGTATTTCTGGAAGACGAAGAACACCAGGACCAGCGGCAGGAGCGAGATCACCGAGGCCCCCAGGAGCACCGGCCAGTCGATGTTTTCCGCCCCAACGATGCTCCGCAGCGCCACCTGCAGGGTGTACCACTTGGGGTCGTTGAGCACGATCAGGGGCCAGATGTAGTCGTTCCACCGCCACTGGAACGAAAAGATGGCCAGCGTGAACAGGATGGGCTTGGACAACGGGAGCATGATCCGGAAGAAGATGGCCAGCTCGCCCGCGCCGTCGATCCTGGCGGAGTGCAGCAGGTCATCCGGAACCGTGAGGAAGAACTGCCGGAACATGAACACCCCGGTGGCCGTGAGTACCGACGGGACGATGATGCCGGCCAGCGAGTTGTAGAGGCCCAGGTCCCGGATGACCGAGAACGTGGGGTTCAGGATTACCTCGGTGGGCAGCATGGTGGTGGCCAGGATGCATACGAAGAACAGCCTGGTGCCCTTGTTGTTGTACTTGGCCAGCGCATATCCGGTGCAGGCGCTGAAGAAGACCGTTAGAACCGTGGTGGTGATGGAGACCGTGGCGGTGTTCAGGAAGTACTGCGCAAAGTCCACCCGTTCCCATGCGTCCACGAAGCCTTGGAAGGTCCATTCCCGGGGAATCATGGACAGCGGGTAGCTGAAGAGTTCGCTGCCGGGCTTGAACGAGCTGAGCAGGAACCAGAGCAGGGGTAGCGCGTAGATGGCGGCGATCACCCACATCAGCAGGGTCAGCGGGATGGAGGCCTTGGCCCGGATCTCCCGGTTGCCCGGCTGGGTGCGGCCGTCCCTGCGGCGTGGTGCTGGGTCGTTCCGCGTTGGTTGGGCGTGTTCCTCCGCTACCGCGGGAGGCAGGTTGGCAGCTGTTGCCACGGGTCAGCCCTTCTTCCTGTTGAACCGGAGCTGGATGAGGGCGATGCCCAGCAGGACCACCATCAGCACCATGGAGGCGGCGCTGGCGTAGCCCACCTTTGACTGCTCGAAACCGGTTTTGTAGATGTACTGCACGATCAGGGTGTTCTGCGTTCCGGGGCCGCCGCCGGTCAGAGCCTGGATCATGGCGAATTCCTTCATGGCATGGATGGTGGAGAGCAGGATCACCATGAACGACGTCGGCGCGATGCCCGGCAGGGTGACGTGCCGGAAACGTTGCCAGGCGTTGGCCCCATCGAGTTCCGCCGCCTCCAACAGGGATTCCGGAATGTTCTTCAGCGCGGCGATGAACAGCAGCATATTGAAGGCGGTGCCGCCCCACGCCGAGGCGAAGATCACCACGGCGAGGGCCAGGTTGCCGTCGCTGGACCATGGCAGCGGATTCCCGCCCAAGCCGGAAATCAGGAAGTTAATGAAGCCGAAGTCCTGGCCGAACAGCCACTTCCAGATGACGCCCACCACGATGGGCGAAATGAGCCAGGGCAGGAAGATCACGGTCTTTGCCGCTGTGCGTCCGCGGACGGCTTTGCTGACGAGCAACGCGGCCACGCCCAGGGAGCAGACGTAGACCAGCGGGACCGACAGGACCGTGTACACGAAGGTCCGGCCCAGGGCGGCGTAGAACGAGCCGTCAGCGAAGAGCTTCTGGAAGTTGGCCAGGCCGATGAAGTGCAGCTTGCCGATTCCGCGGTAGTCCGTGAAGGAGTACAGCATGCCCAGCGCTCCCGGCCAAACAAAGAACACCAGGAAGAGCACCACGTTGACGCCGATGAGGACCAGCGGCGCGATGACGTAGCGGTTGCGGCGCTTCAGCGCCGACTTGCTGCGGACCGGCCCCGGCTGCGGTGCCGGGGCCGCCGTCGGAGTGATGGTTGGTTGTGCCACGGGATCAGGCCCCGTTGTAGAGCTTCACGATGTTGTCCACCGTGGTCTTGGCGTCCTGGCCGCCGGAGAGCATCTTGACGGTCTCCTCCCGGAGCGGATCGCCGGAGAACGGGGTCTCGGCGTAAGCCTCGATGACCACGCGCTTGATGGCGTTGTCCCCCTTCGCCTGGTTGCCGGCGATTTGCTTTTGGTAAAGCTCGAACGATGCCTGCTGGAACGGATAGTCCACCTTCAGGTCCTTGACCGGCAGGTAGCCGCCGGTCTTGGCGAACTCGGTGTAGTTGGCGTCGTTGTAGAACCAGTCAATGAACTTCCTGGCTTCCTCATCTGCGCCGGTGTCCTTGAAGGCGACCATGAATCCGCCGCCGAGGTTGGTGGCGTTGACGTCCTTCTTGGGCAGCGGAACGGACAGCCATTCGAAGTCCTTGATGTTCTTGTTGAAGTCCGCCACCTGCCAGCTGCCGGAGTAGTAGGCGGCCACCTGGCCGCTCTTGAACATGGCGTTGCCGTCCTCGCCGCTGAGCCAGACGGACTTGGGCATGGTCTGGTCGTCGTTGATCTTCTTGAAGTACTCCAGGGTCTCCACGGCTTTGCTGTCGCCGGTGTACTTGCCGTTTTCCTTGGCGAAGGCGGTGCTGCCGAATTCGTACATCATGGCGCGCAGCCGGTGGCCGGAGCGGTCCATCACCACGCCGTACTTGGCGCCTGCCTTCTCGCGGACCTGGTTCACGGCTGCGATGAACTCATCCCAGGTCCAGGTGGTGTCGATCGACGTCGGGAAGGCGACGCCGGCCTTGGTGAACAAGCTCTTGTTGATGAAGAGCCCCACGGCGGTGAGGTCGGAGGGGATGGCGGGGATAATGCCGTCCGGCGATTGCTGCAGGAAGTTGGGATCGATGTTGTGGGATTTGGCGATGTCCGTGAGGTCCTGGAGCTGGTTGGCCCACAGCGGGTCGAGGCCGGTGACGCGGGCCAGCGCCGGAAGGTCGTTCGCAGTGGCCGCGTTCTTCAGCTTGGTGGTGATGTCCGCGGTGGGGACGTCGACAACCTCGATGGTGATCCCGGTGGCTTCCTTGTACTTCTTGGCGGCGGCGGCGAACGCACCGCCCTGGTTGGTGTCGCCGGACAGGATAAGCTGCAGCGTCTTGGCGCCGCCATCCGAGGAGCTCCCTCCCCCTCCTCCACTGCAGGCGGTGAGGCCGGCAGCCAGGGCCGACAGTCCGAAGGCCGTCAGCCCAAACTGGCGGCGGGTAATGCTGGAGATTCTTGTCGTCTCTGACAATGCTCTGTCCTGTCTCTCGCGATAGCGGGGAAAACCCTTTCCGCTAGAAACTGTGACCTATGTCATGACATATTGTCAAGAATACTTTTGGACGGCGTCAGGATGGGCCGCCCATCCGCGTCAGCCCCTTCCCCAACTCCGCCGCCGCCCTTACCGTGGACGGATGGGACTGAATATCCAAATCGTGATCGACTCGTCAAACCCGCATGAGCTCGCCGACTGGTGGGCCGAAACCTTGCAGTGGGCGGTGGAACCACAGGATGCCGGCTTCATCCGTTCCATGATCGAGCAGGGCTACGCCACCGGGGACCAGACCATAACGCACCGCGGAAACCTCGTGTGGAAGGACGGCGCCGCCATCCGGCCGCCCGAGGAAATAGAAGCCAAAGCCCCCGCGCGTCGCATGCTCTTCCAGACCGCCCCCGAGCAGAAAACCGTGAAAAACCGCGTGCACTGGGACGTGCGGCTGGACGGCCGGGACAAGGACGAGGTGCGGGGCGAACTCGAGGCGCGAGGCGCCACTTTCCTGTGGACGGCCGGGCAAGGGCCGCATTCCTGGCACACCATGGCGGACCCCGAGGGCAACGAGTTCTGCATCAGCTGACGCCGATTACTAGACTTGGACGGTGAGCAACCAGATCCCCGCCCCGGTGTCCGACGTCTTCGATCCCACGCGCTGGCGGGTGGTTTCCGGCTTCGAGGACTTCCAGGACATGACCTACCACCGGCAGGTGGAGCGGGATTCCGACGGCAGCTGGGTGCGTGACCTGCCCACGGTCCGCATCGCATTCAACCGGCCGGAGGTCCGCAACGCGTTCCGTCCAGGCACCGTGGATGAGCTGTACCGCGCCATGGACCACGCCCGCATGACCCCGGACGTTGCCACCGTGCTGCTCACCGGCAACGGCCCCTCCCCCAAGGACGGCGGCCACTCCTTCTGCTCGGGCGGCGACCAGCGGATCCGGGGCCGGGACGGCTATCGGTACGTAGTACAAAACACAGCCGACGGCGAGACCCAGGAGACCATCGACCCCGCCCGTGCCGGACGGCTCCACATCCTCGAAGTCCAGCGGCTCATGCGGACCATGCCCAAGGTGGTCATCGCCGTCGTCAACGGCTGGGCGGCCGGCGGCGGGCACTCGCTGCACGTCGTCTCAGACCTCACCATCGCGTCCCGGCAGCACGGCAAGTTCAAACAGACCGACGCCACGGTAGGCAGTTTCGACGCCGGCTACGGTTCGGCGCTGCTGGCGCGGCAGGTGGGCCAAAAGGCCGCCCGCGAAATCTTCTTCCTCGCCCGCGAATATTCCGCTGAGGACATGGTTCGGATGGGCGCCGTAAACGAGGCTGTAGACCACGCGCGGCTGGAGGAAGTGGCGCTGGAATACGCGGCGGACATCGCCCGGCAGTCGCCCCAGGCCATCCGCATGCTGAAGTTTGCCTTCAACCTGGCCGACGACGGCCTGGCGGGCCAGCAGGTGTTTGCCGGCGAGGCGACCCGGCTGGCCTACATGACCGACGAGGCCGTGGAAGGAAAGGAAGCCTTCCTGCAAAAACGCGACCCCGACTGGTCACGCTTCCCGCACTATTTCTAAGAAGGGACGGCAATGAACAGCGACGAATCACCGGCCGCCGGCACCGGCGGCCCCCTCAACATCGAACCGGCCCTGAAAGCCCTCGCGGCCGCCCTCCACGGCGAGGGCCCCGCCGTCGAACTCTCCGTCGGGGCAGACGGGGCACTGGTGGTGGGGCACGTGGAAACCCCCGGCTGCGACGACGCCGTGGCCGTGGTCCGCACGTCCGGATCCACCGGTACCCCCAAGGCGACGCTGCTGACGGTGGAGTCCCTGGCGGCCTCGTCCATGGCCACGGCGCTGCGGCTCAAGGGAGAGGGGCAGTGGTTGCTGGCCCTCCCCGTGCAGTTCGTTGCCGGAATCCAGGTGCTGGTGCGGTCCCTGTTCGCCGGGACCCGCCCCTGGGTCATGGACATGTCCGGCGGCTTCACGCCGGAGGCCTTCACCGCCGCAGCGCTGGAACTGACAGACAAAATCCGCTTCACCTCCCTGGTTCCCACCCAGCTCCAGCGGCTCCTGGATGACCCGTCGCCGGAAACCCTCGCGGTGCTCCGCCGGTTCAACGCCATCCTGTTGGGCGGGGCCCCGGCGCCGCAGTCCCTGCTGGCAGCTGCCCGGGACGCCGGCGTGCGGGTGATCACCACCTACGGTTCCGCCGAAACCTCCGGCGGCTGCATCTACGACGGCTACCCCTTGGAAGGCGTCTCTGTCCGGGTGGCCGCGGACGGCCGGATCCTCCTGGGCGGGGACACGGTGGCGGCCGGCTACATCGAGGCACCGGATGAAGAAACCGGGACGTTCTTCGAGGAGGACGGCGTGCGCTGGTACCGCACCAGCGACCTCGGCTCCATCGACGACGACGGCCGCCTCACTGTGCTGGGCCGGGCCGACGACGTCATCATCACAGGCGGCATCAAGGTTTCCGCCGCGCACGTGCAGGAGCAGTTGGAACAGTCCGACGCCGTCTCCTCGGCGTTCGTTGCCGGCGTTCCCTCCGCGGAATGGGGCCAGGCCGTGGCCGCCTACGTGGCCCTTGCCGGGGACGGCGCTTCCGGGCACGAAGCCGCGGACTCCGCCGTCGTGCTCCAACAACAGTGGCAACAGCAACTGGGGGTCCTGGCACCCAAGACCGTCCTCACCGCACCGGAGCTGCGGATGCTGCCAAACGGCAAACCCGACCGGCTCGCCATGACCGCGGAACTCAGTGCCCTGCACGAGGGAAAGTAGAGTGGACCTGCACCACCGCGGCGGGTGCGCCCGCTCCATCCTGCCGTCATATCGAAACAACACGAGGTACTAACCGTGGCCACAGCCGCCCAATGGATCCAAGGCGCCCGACTCCGGACACTTCCGGCAGCGATCGCGCCGGTGCTGATCGGCACCGCCGCCGCCTACGAAATGGACTCGTTCCTGCTGCCCAACGCCATCCTCGCGGCCCTGGTGGCACTCCTGCTGCAAGTTGGCGTGAACTTCGCCAACGACTACTCGGACGGCATCCGCGGTACCGACGACGACCGCGTCGGGCCGTTGCGGCTGGTGGGCTCGGGCGCCGCCAAGCCTGAGCATGTGAAGTGGGCCGCGTTCGGCACGTTTGCCCTGGCCATGGTGTTCGGCCTGGCCCTGGTGGTCCTGACCCAGGCGTGGTGGCTGATCCTGGTGGGGCTGGGCTGCGTCATGGCCGCCTGGGGCTACACGGGCGGCAAGAACCCCTACGGCTACATGGGCCTCGGCGACCTGTTCGTCTTCGTGTTCTTTGGCCTGGTGGCCACCTTGGGTACCACCTACACCCAGGCCGGGCACATCAGCCTGCCGGCAGTCATCGGCGCGATCGGGACCGGGCTGATCGCCACCGCACTGCTGATGGCCAACAACGTCAGGGACATCCCCACGGACATGCAGGCCGGCAAGAAGACCCTCGCCGTGCGGCTCGGAGACAAGCATGCGCGCGAAAGCTACGTCCTGATGCTGGCCGTCGCCATCCTGCTGGTGGTGATCCTGGCCCCTGGCCGGCCATGGATCCTGATTGTGCTGCTGCTCATTCCGGCCTGCCTGATGCCGGCCTGGCTGATGATCAACGGGCGCAAGCGCAAGAGCCTGATCCCGGTCCTTAAGCAGACCGGGCTGATCAACCTCGGCTACAGCATTTTGTTCTCACTGGGGCTGATCCTCAGCCACGGGTTCTAGGCGTTCTTTTTGCCCTTGGCATTGTTGATGGTGATGTCGGGGTTGGCATCGAGGAGGGCGTCCTCGGCGTTCGCGTCCTGGATTTCCCCGGCCGAGCGAAGCGGCTTGGCCTTTCCGGAAAAGCGGTGCTGCAGGGCTGCGGTGGCAGCGTCCCGCTGCTTCTGGAAGAACAGGTAGCTGATGGCGAAGGCAATGACCGCGGCGCAGACCACGGACATCAACACCCCGACCTGCAGGAACGCGAACAGGACGAAAAGGGGCACGAAGATCGCGAGCCGGATCAGGGAATATTTCAAAAAGGCCACTATTCAAGTTTAGCCGCCTCCGCCCGCGGCCCCTGCGCGTCCTGACGATAGACTTGATGGCATGCTCTTCCGTGTGGCTTTGGCCGTCGCAGTCCTCGTCATCTTTGTGTATGGCCTGGTGGACGTGATCCGTACCGAGGGCCGCCTGACCCGGGGCATTTCCAAACCGGCGTGGATTATCGTCCAGATCATCCTGCCCGTCCTGGGCGCCATCCTGTGGTTGCTGATCGGCAGGCCGCGCGGCACAGCGCAGCCCCGGCCGAGCTACCCCCACCCCACCGCTCCTGACGACGATCCCGACTTCCTCCGCAACTTGGAGGCCCGGCGCCGTAACCAGGCCGAGGCTGAGCGGCTCAAGAAGCTCAAGGATGAACTGGATGCCAAGGCCAAGGACGACGACCGGAAACCCAGGCACGACACCGACGAACACGATACCGACGGACTGAAATAGGGGCCATGACGTCCCCGCCCGGAGGAGACGAGCAGCGTCTGTCCCATCCTCCACCTCGGCCGGGGATGTCCTGGTCCGCACCGCCGCCCATCCCGGCCACCCCTTCCCTGCCCGGCACGGTCAGGACTGCACGCACCCTCTGGGTCCTCAGCTTCCTCGCCGGGCTTACCGTGCTGGCCGGCTCGTTCGTGGCCCGCGATTCGAACCTGCACCGCCTCCGCGCCGTGGTGGCGGACACAGCGGCCCGCAACGGCATGGCGTCCGCAGGCACCGCGGCGGAGATCGTCTTTTGGGGAAGCATGGGCGCCCTGCTGCTGGCCACGCTCCTGGAGGCGGTGGCCTTGGCTGCTGTGCTGGCCCGCAGGGCCTGGGCACGTTGGGTCCTTCTTACGCTGCTGGCCAGCCACTTGCCCGTGCTGCTGCTGGCGTCCGTTTTCCTGGTCCCCACCGGCGCGGCCGGCAGCTATGTGGTGATGCTGTGGGTGGCCGGAATGGCCCTGGCGTTCGGCGGACTGGTGCTGCTGTTCCTGCCGCCGGCCGGCGCCTGGCTGCGGCGAGGACGCTCCCTAGGCTGACCGCGGCTGGCGTTGCCGGCCGGAGCTCCCGGCCACCACGCCCTCGCAGCTGCGGATCACCACCCGGCATGCCTCCGCGGCCGGCCTTCCGGTCAGGGGGCTCTCGGCCACCCCGCGCCAGCGTGCCAGGTACCGACGGGCCTCGGCCGCCAGCACCTCGGGGCTGGACCCGGCGTCCAGGCCCAGCCGCACCCAGGAGGCCGCGCCGTTGCCGCCGACCAGCCGTTCAGCTTCCGCACTCAGTTCCGAAGGCAGGTCCACGCCCGTGGTCCGCAACACCGCGAGCAACTGGAGCTCCCGGAACTCGTGGGCGTTTGCCTGGAGCCGTTCCAGGGCGGCCGCCAGGCGCTCCGTCCCGTCGCGGGGGCGGCTGGCCAGGAGGTTCTCCACTGCCGCCAGCGCGGTCCTGGCCTTCAGCGCCTCGGACCGCGCCTGGAACTGGCGGTCCAGCACATCCAGCAGCGGATCCAGTCCGCTGCGCCGGGCAAGCTCGTGGGCGAGGGGTGTGGCTTCGGTAAACCCGTTCCGGATAAGGACCGAAGCCAGCCGGATGCCAAAGAGCCCGTAGCGCTCCAGGAGGCCCGTCCGTGCCTCCTCCGTCAGTCCCGCGGGCTCGGTGGACCGGCGGAACCTGTCGGCGGAAAGCAGCATCCTTTCACGGACGGTCCGGTCGAGGCCTGCCAGCATGCGCAGGGCCTCAAAGTCCGCCTGGCGGAGGGTGCGGGCACTTTGGGCCAGGAGTCCGGCCACGGGGACCACCGCCAGCGCCAGTTTCCGCAGGTTGGGGTCTTGGCTGTACCTCTCCGCGATGCTGCCGGCGGAAATCAGGGAGTCAATCCGGCCGGCCCCGACTTCATCTGCACGGGACAGCACCGCAATGGCATTGACCGTGCCGGAGCGCCCGGCCCGGGTGTCATGGAAGGATTCGAGGAACCGGAGGTCTGACGCGTGCAGGTGGCGCATCAGGTAGATGACGGCGTCAGCTTCCGACGCCGAATCCTCCGGAGTGAGGAACGCCAGGCTCCGTGCGGACACGTCCCGGGACAGGGATGCGATCCCCGGGGTGTCGATCAGGGTCATGCCCTGCAGTGCCGGTGCCGGCCACTCGACCTCGAGCCTTTCCACTTCCTCCGCTTGCATCCCGTCCAGGACGAAGACCAGGCGACCGTCCACGCGTTTCAGCGGCAGGTTCCGCCGCTCCCCATTGACGGGGTGCAGCGTAATGCGCGGCGTGGGTCCGTGCCGGTACCACGTGACGATTTTGGTGCATTCGCCGGTGTCTGTGGGAGCGATTTCTTCACCGATGATGGCGTTCAGGAGGGTGGACTTTCCTGCCTTGACCATGCCCGCCACGGCGATCCTGAGCGGCTCGGCGAGCCGCCGGGCATAGCCCTGCAGCATCCCGGCGGCTTCCCGGTCGTCGCGGTAGGCCTCCAGGGTGTCCCGGATGAGCTTCGCCGCCCCGGCCATGGTGGCCGCTGTCATCCCACCCCCGCGACGGTGCGGACGCCGGAGGCGCTTACCTCGGCGGCTATGGCTTCGGCGGCCCGATGCAATGCCTCCACCTTCTTGAGCTCGGTCCTGATGTCCCGGATGCGGCCTTCCTTCTCCTGGGCATAGGAGTTGGCGGCCTTTTGGGCTGCCGCCACGGAGTCAGACAGGGAGCGGTGGTATTCGTCGGCGATTTCAGTGAAGTGGTCCCGCGTGGTCCGCTGGACCAGGCGAAGCCTGTCCTTGAGTTGCTTTCCCACCTGGAACGTCACGTCGTCGAGTTGGCGCCTGACCAGGGTTTTGGCTTCGCCCTGGCGGCGTTTCAACCGCGCTTCCTTGTCTTCCCGGTAGGCCTTGCGTCCCAGCAGCAGGCCGGCTCCTACGGAGAGCGGATTGATCAGGGCCATCCCGAATATCCCGGTGAGGAGGCCGAACATCAGCACGCCACCGTAGGACCCGCGCATGCCGATCAGGACCTTCTGGACCGGGTTCACCCGGCCGGGATCCAACCCGGGCATCTGGTCCACCGGGTCGAGGGCGTCCCCCGCGTCGGAGACGTGCAGGACGGGCAAGGACACCTCGTCCGCGGCAAAGTGCTCTGCCACCTGGGCCGCGAGCCATTGGGACCGTTCGCTGGTCCAGACGAACGTGTCGGAAACGGCTGCGGCAACGCATTCTTCGAGCCACTGGGAGAACTCGGTCCAGACCGGCCCGGGATCGCCTTGGTCGATCGCGGCCTCGGCTTCGCGTTGGATCCGGCGCAGGCGGTCCCTAAGGTCGTACTCCATGTCGGCAATGAGGTCGTTTATGCCGTCACTGAGGGTCAGCTGCCAGCGCGCGGAGCGTTTCCGCAGTTCGTCGGCTTCGGCTTTGGCCTGTTCCAGCGCCTCGAGCATGTGCGGGGTCCCGTCCGGATTCTCCAGGGCCTCCAGCTCGGATTGGAGGGACAACCGGAGGTTCGCCGTGACCGAGAGCAGGTCCTGGCTGACGGAGCGCCGCTGGAGGCGCTGGGCCTTCGCAACGACCTCATTGCGCAGGTGCGCTACCAGGCCGGGATAGCCGGATTCGGCGTTGAGCTCATTGTCCTGGAGCCGCGAGGCCTCCAGCCGTAGGTCTGCGGACACGGGGAACAGCGGAATGTCCGGTGCCACGTGGTCAAGGTGGGCCCTGTCCAACGCCTCCACGCGCCGCCAGTCCGGGTAGAGGTCTGTCTTGGAGAGCACCGCTGCCACGCTGGGAGTGATCCGCATGGCCTTTCGCAGGAAGCGGAGTTCGGGTTCGGTGTATTCCTGGGACGCATCCGAGACCAGCAGCACGGCGTCGGCCGTAGGCAGTGCGGTAAGCGTCGTCAGCGTGTGGGTCGACCCCATGCCGCCCACACCCGGGGAGTCGATGATGGTGAGGCCGCCGGTCAGGACCCGCCTGGGCAGGTAAACCTCTGCGGCGGTCAGCTTCCTGCTGTTGCCCGGGTTGCCTTGCTCGGAGACGAGCGCAGGCAGCTCCGCCAGGTCCACTGGACGGCGTTCGAGGCCTTCTTCCCCGCCGTCGGGAGTGCCGGCCGCGGGAACCAGGATGGCGGCAGACGCCGGATCCCCGTACCGGACAGCTGTGGGAACAGACGTGGCAATGTCATCGTCCACCGGACACACGGGGGCGTTCACCAGGGCATTGATGAGCTTGCTCTTGCCCTGTTTGAACTCCCCCACCACAATCACCCTGATGCTTGGATCCTGCAACCGGCCCACAGCCTGCTCCAGCCTCTTCCGCAGGTCCGGGCGGTCCCCGCTCCCCACCAGCTGCAAGCCCTGCTCAACCAGCTTCATCAGCTGGCCCGCCGTCATGGGGTCAACGGGCCTTGCGGGTCCTGCTTCTGCCACGGCGCGTCCTTCGTTCCAGTACCCAATGTCCCGGGCGGGAGGTGGACGCCTCCTGCCCGCCGGTTTACCTTTCCGGCACCAGCGTGTTACAGCCCGGCTGAGTCGTCAACCACCGGAACGTCGATGATGTGGTGGGCCTCCAGGTCCGCATCAGGGTGGGCCGGGTTATCCTCGGCGAAATCGAGCTGGCTGTCCCCGACCAGGCTGGTGGCCGCGTTGTCCTGGAAGGGGTCGTCCGGGTGTGCATCCAGCGCCATGGCCCCATGTCCGGCGGGATCGCTGTACGGACCGCCGGCTGGGGAGAACAGGCCGGCCTCCAGGGCGTGGCCGGAATGCCCGGGTTCCTCGGCGGATGAATCATCCGGGTCGAGGCCGGGACCGGCGGCCAGGGAGCCGGACAGCCCGCCGTGATCGTCCCAGGGGCCGTTCGCCGCGTCGGCGTCCCCGGGACCTGCGTCCCCAATACCTGGAGCCCCAATGGCGGCGTCGCCGAACACGGCTGGGACATGGGCTGAGGCCGCAGCCGCGTGGTCACCCGGTGCCACCGCAAGCTCGTTGTCGAACCACTGTTCCGCGTCCCCGTGGGCCCAGACGTTCTGTGGCGCGGATTGGCCTGCGATGGTGGCCCGCTCATCGACGATGGTGGCGCCGGCGGTGTGGGAGAAGTGGTCCACCACGTGGTGGAGCTGCTGGACTGCGTAGGCGTGGTCGTCAGGGTCGTGGGCAGTACCGCCGTAGCCCGCGCCATGGTCGCCGGGCCCTGCCGCCGGGCCCGCGGGACCGGTCCACGGGCCGTTACCGCCGGTGCTGTAGCTCCGCTCGAACGAGGAAGCGTTGACCGTGATGGGGGCGTAGTCGAGGACAACAGGCATGGCGGCGTCGACATCGGCCGAACATACGTTGCCCAATCCGTGGTCCGCCAAAGCCCGTTCCGGGTTGTCCAGAAACGCCTGGACTGCTTCCCGGTCGCCGAAGAGTTTCATGAGGAACTGCACGAGGTCGTTCGCGAGTGTTGGCATCTGCCTGCTCCTCACATCTTCTTCGAGTTTCGGAATCGACGGGTGCAGGACCCGGCCTGGTTCAAACCTAGGTTCGCAGCCGTGCACGGGGCATCGGGCTCATTCCCCCTAACGGCGGGCCTGGATGCGGGGTTCGGGCACCCCCGCCGCTAGGGGCATTAGGGGTTTCATTTCTGCCGCGGATGCAGGTGCTGGGGTTTGGCCGGCGCGGAATTGTCGGTGCCGAGGGCAAGGCGCAGGCGGGCCAGCAGGTCGGAGCGGTTCTCGGCCCCAAGCCGGCGCCTGATGCGGGCGATGTGGTGCTCCGCCGTCCGGGGCGAAATGTAGATGGACTCCCCGATCTCCCGGTACGTTTTGCCTTCCAGCACCAGCCTGGCCACTTCCTTCTCCCGCTCGCTCAGTCCCGAGGCGTCAGGCTGGCCCTTTCCGCCGGTCTCGGCGTTGGTTCCTGCCGATACCTCCGGCGTCCCGGCCGGGCCGCCCTGCGGGTGGAGGTCCCGGGCGCAGGCAAGCAGGCGCATCATGTCCCTGCGGTCCTCAGCCCGCGCGGCAGCGTGCCCGGCGAGGCGTGCCCCCTCCCATGGCATCCCCACCCCGCCCAGCAGCCTGGCAGCACCCTCCACTTCGGCGGGCCGGAACCTCCCGGCCAGCACCGAAACCCAGGCTTTGCCCGCGGCGGCCAGGATGGCGGCGAGGTGGCTGTGGGTCGAGGCCCTGGCCAGCGCCGTCGCGTGTGGGGCGAGGTCGGCGGGGCTCTCGTTCAGCAGCGCAGCCTGTACCGCGGCCCAATGCAGCGGAACGGTCCACAAGGGAGGTTCCCCCAGGCGGCCGAGCAGCTTCCACGCCTCGTCCACGTAATGCGCCACGCGGCGCGTCTCCCGCAGCCGGGACGCGGCAATGAGGAGTTCGCCCCAGGGCAGCAGGCTGTAGAGGTCCACGGATGTATGCAGCATGGCCTCGCGGGCGCGTTCCCAGGCCCGGAGGAGTTCCGGAACCTCGCCATTCCTGCGGGCCAGCCCCACGTCGAGCGCCGCACTGAGGAATTCGTCACGCGGGACCAGCGGCCAGTGGTTGATCTTGGCGGCCTCCGTGGCTGCCAGCCGCGCCTCGTCGGGTTTGTCCTGCATCATGGCCGCCCAGGCCTGGATGAGTAGGAGCCTTGGCTGGGCGGCGCTTCCTCCTTGGCCCGCCGCCACGGCTGCCCGGCATACTGTCTCGGCCAGGTGCGGCTCCCCGCTGTGCAGGGCCAGCAGTGCGGCCAGTGCACCGGGTGTTTCCGGCAACGGAAGCGCCGTGCCGGCCGAGTTCAGCAGGTCCGAGGCATGGATCAGTACGGCGATTCCCTGTTGCGGTTTCTCCCCCAGGGAGGCGAGGATTCCCTCGCCGGTCTGGAGCAGTGCGGACGCGAGGAGTGTCGGGGAGGCCTGCGGGGCTCCCGGCGGGAAGAAGGCTTCCGCGCCCTTGAGGTCTCCGGTCCCCAGGATGGCGACGGCGGCCAGGGGCGCCGATGCCCCCACGCGCTCGGGGCCCAGCCAGTTGTAGGCGTCGCCGGCGCGGGCCAGCATTCCCCGCTGGGCCCACACGGAGGCGGCCACATCGACGCCGCGGCGGACGTCCGGGGGGTCTGGGCTGACCAGGAGGGTGTCGATGATCCGCGCCGCGGCGTCGAGTTCCCCGTCACCGGCTGCGGCCTGTGCGCGCCGGGCTGCAGTTGCCAGGGGATCGGCTCCGGCGAGGAGGGCCTCCTCGTAGATCTGCGAGGCGAGCCTGGGGTCATGCTGCAGCGCGGCGTCTGCGGCCTGCTCCAGTTCCATGGCTACGCGCGGATCTGCGAGGCCTCCCCGTGCCAGTTCCCGGGCAATGGTTCCGAGCGGTTGCCCTGCGGACGCGAAGACGGTTACGAGTTCCCGCTGGAGGGCATGGATCTTGGCGGTCGGGGTAACGGCCAACAGGGCGTGCCGGGCCGGGCCCACCACCGAGCCGTCCGGCATCAGCAGCCCCGCTGACTCGGCGCGGTCCACCAGGGCGTCAAGGTTGTCCGCTCCCCTGCCAACTTTGTGCTGAAGCTCTGCCGGCAGCGGACCGGGCAATGCGAAACCCACGGAAAGCGCCAGCAGCAGTTCGCGTACTGCACCGTTGGCCCCCCTCAACTTGGTGGCCACTAATTCCGCGGCATGGGGCGGGTGCCCCGGGTGCTGCTGCAGCGCAGCGTGCAGGGATCCGGGCCGTTCCACACGCTGCAGGTTCCCGTCCATATCAGGCCGCCGGGGACGTCGTCGGGGCCGTCGCCACGGCCGCATCAGTGGGCGTGGGCGTAGGGTTTGTTTCCTCGGGCGTCGGGGATGGGGCGGTGGCCGGCACAGGCGTCAGGTCTACCGATGTCGGGGACACGATGGGATCCGTGGCCGGGTCAGAAGCCCCGGTCGTGGTGGGCACCGCCGTCGAGAGCGGTGTGGGCGTGGGTGCTGCCGAGGTGGCCGGGTCGGTGGGGCTCGTGGAACCGGAAACAGGCGTAGGTTCGGTGGTGGTACTCGGCGGCGCGGTCTCCGTCGGTGTCGCGGTGTCCGACGGAGAGGCAGTTCCCGTCCCGGGGCCCGTGCTGCCGGGCGGGGCGGTATCCGGTGGCGGCGCGGGAGCCACGGTCACGGATTCAGGCACCACTCCTGTGCCGGCGGTCCCCGTCCCTGCCGGGGCACCCCCGGCCGTGGCACCATCGGCGGCGCCGGCGCCCGTAGTCGCCGCACCGCCCAGCTCCTGTTGTTTGCTGGTGGGAGAGGCGGAAACGTCCAGGCCCGCCTGCGGCGCGAGCGGCTTTTTCGCAACGGCCTCGATTCCGGCCAGCGGCTGCGGGTTCACCGCGACAGCGGCTCCCCCGGTGCCCGGGGCTTCCGTCCCTGCCGGACCGGTGGCCGCTCCCGGACCGGAAGCTCCGGTGTCGGCCCCTGCCTGCGGGACGAATATCGACGTCAGGTTCCCCAACCCGGCAGGGCTTTGGGCGGTCGTGGCAGTGAGGACCGTCAGGATGGCGGCGGCGGCGGCGACCGCCGTGACGCGGACCGTCGGTTTCGGGGCGTGCGCACCCCTTCGGCCGCCCCGCACTCCGGGAAGCCGGCCCGTCCCCACCAAGGCCCCCGCCGTCGTCGCGTGCTGGCGTGACCAGCTGGGCCTGACCGGGGCACCGGACACGCTTGGTGCTGCGGGAACAGGGACGACGGCGGCCGGGCCCCCGGCTGCCGCGGCAACAGGCCCGGACGCGGCGGCCAGGGCCGGGGCGGCCGCTGCGTGTGCCAGGACGGCCGCCACGGCGGCCCCGAGGCAGATGGAAGATTTCGGATCGGCGTCCACCGCAATGGGCCGTCCCAGTTGTTCGGACACCAGCTGCGCCACCAGGGGAATCCGTGACGAGCCACCGATCAGGAGGACCGCGGAGAGGTCCGCGGCTTCAAGGTGGAGCCTGGCCAGTGATTGTTCCAGCGCGTCCACCGTGTCCCGCACGGGGTCCTCGATCAGCGCCTCGAACTCGGCCCGCACCAGCCGCACCTGTTGCTGGACGCCGGGGAGCAGCACCGGAATGGTGGCTTCGCTGTCCGCAGAGAGGGCCTCTTTGGCCTCGACGCATTCACGCCGGAGCCGGCTCAGGGCGCCCATCACGGCGGGATCGGCGGGGTCGAGGTCCGCCAGGACAGTGCCGGTATGCTGCGCGACGTAGCGGAACACGGCGGCGTCAAAGTCCGCCCCGCCCAGGTCCTCGATGCCATCGGGGCGGCCCAGGAGCTCGAAGCGGCCGCCGGACTTCCTCAGCACGGCGGTGTCGAAGGTCCCGCCGCCGAGGTCGTACACCGCGATGGTGCTTCCGTCCTCCACCCGCACTTGGGAGGCGTAGTGCAGGGCCGCAGCCTCGGGTTCGGGAAGGAGCGTGACGTTGTCCAGGCCGTGGGCGGCCAGCGCGTCGCGGATGGCGGACAGCCGGTGGATTCCCCAGGCTGCCGGGTGGGTCAGGAAGATGGCCGCTGGGAGCGCGCCTTCGCGTTCGGCCGCACGGCTGGCCACCCACCGGGCCACGGTGGCGAACACATCTTCAGGCCGTACCGCCAGGGTGCCCAGGGCGAACGGGACGTCGTCACCGACGCGCCGTTTGAACTCGCGGATGACGCGGCCGGGTGAGTCAAGGCCGCGACGCTCCGCGGCTTCCCCCACCAGGACCGGGCCCTCTTCCGGGTAGTACACAACGGAGGGCACGGACGTTCCTCGGAGGCCTAACGGCAGGCACTCCGGAAGGGGCGAAGCACCTTCGTCGAAACGGACAACGGCGGCCGCTGTGTAACTGGTTCCGACGTCGACGGCGAGAGCATAGCTCATGGGTACCTCGGAAAACTGGTGATCCGCCTGCAAACTTCATCACAGGGAACCTGACCAAAGTAGCATTTCCGAAGGACCGGGGAACAGCCCTGTTGCTACATCGAATGGTTATTCGATGCCGGCGGCTTAGAGCCCGGAGTAGGAATGGAGCCCGTTGAACAACGTGTTCACGATGGTGAAGTTGAAGATCACGCAGCAGTAGCCCACGATCGACAGCCAGGCGGCGCGGGTTCCGGTCCAGCCGCGGGTGGCCCGGGCGTGCAGGTAGCCGGCGTAGACAACCCAGATCACGAACGTCCATACCTCTTTGGTGTCCCAGCCCCAGAACCGGCCCCAGGCCTTCTCCGCCCAAATCGCACCGAACATGAGCGTGAAGGTCCAGCCGATGAAGGCAATGGCGTTGATGCGATAGGACAGGTTTTCGAGGCTGAGCGCCGAGGGCACCAGGCGCATGAAGCCGAGCTTGTCGGCGCCGCCTGCGGCGACGGCCTTCTGCCGGTGGGACTGGACCAGCTGCAGGGCGGACATGGCGAACGTCAGTGTGAACAAGGCGGACGACAGCACCGCAATGGAAACGTGGATGACCAGCCAGTAGCTCTGCAGCGCGGGCACGAGGTGGCCGACGGGGGTCCAGAAGGCCACGGATGCAGCAACCATCATGATGATGACCAGGCCCACTATGAAGGTGCCCAGGAAGCGGAGGTCGCGGCGGATCAGGGAGAGGAGGAACACAGCCGCCACCAGGAACGCGCCGGTGGTCAGGAATTCGTACATGTTGCCCCATGGCACCCGGCCGGCACCAAGGGCCCTGGTCACCACGCCGGCGCCGTGGATGAGGACGGCGAGGGTGGTCAGGGCCACGGCGACCCGCGCCGGGACCCGGCGCTCCGCGGCGTACTTCATGTCGCCGTCGGCCGTGGCGACGCCGCCGGAACCTGCCCCGTTGGCCTTGGCAGTTGACGACGACGGCCGCTCGGCCCGGCCGGCGGGCCCGTCCAGGCGGGCCTCGGCGGAGCCGGCGCCAACGCCGGCTGCTACGGGAACCTTGGCCGGGGCACCCGCCTGGGCCGCCTTGAGGTCCACTGCGCGCAGCGCCTTGCTGCTTTTGGCCAGGTCCCATGCGAAGGCGATGAAAGCCACCGTGTAGGTACCCGCCGCCAGCAGCATGAAGAGTTCGCTGTACTGGCCCATGGTTTCGTTGATTCCAAATGGCATTACTGGTCCTTTTCGGGCCCGGTGGGGCCTGCTGGGGTGCTGACGGAGCCTGCGACATTATCGCCTGCCGGGCTGGGAGTTTGCTGGGACCCGGCGGTGCCTTCGGCATCAGCGTGGTCGGATGCCGTTTCGTCGGCGGCGTTGTCCTCGGGCAGTTGCCATTCCGTGGCGAAGAGTTTCCGGAGGGCGGCCGCCTCGCCGGCGAGGCGGTGGTCCTCACCGCGGGCCAGGAGCCCGTACTCCACCATGGTCCGGCCGTCCGCCGCGGTGCCGGTGCGCACCCAGACGCGCCGGCGGTTGACGTAGAGCGAGACGATCAGGCCCGCCACCGCGAGGAGCGCGAAGACCAGGGCGTAGACCTGGCCCGGGTTGTGGTGGATGTCCACACCGATGTAGCGCTTCACCCCGTCAAAACTGATGGTGCCCTTGCCATCCGGCAGGGTGTAGGTGGAGCCCGGAGCCAGGGTGATGCCGCCTGCGGCCAGGTTCCTCGCGTTGAGCGGCGTCAGGTTCCTGACGTCGAGTTCGAAGACGTTCTGCGGCGCACCGCTGTTCAGGCCCAGGTCGCCGTAGTAGGAGTTCAGGGTCAGCTGCGGGTTGAACAGCTCGGGGTCGGCGCTGAACGAAACGTTCTTGTCCGTGACGAACGCGGTGGGGAGGAAGAAGCCCACGAAGCCCAGCTGGTCCGGCTTCGCGTCGGGGACCTTGATCACCACGGAGGAGTAGTAGTTGTCCCCCTGCAGCTTGGCCACCACCGGGCCCTGCATGGCGATGTTCCCGGCTCCGTCGCGGACCGTGACCACGGGTGCGTAGCCGTTGCCGGTGAGGTAGATGCTGGTGCCGCCCAGGCTCACGGGATCGTTGACCTTCAGGATTTCCTGTTTGGCGGGGGCGTCCGGGGTTTCCTTGGTGGTGACGGCGGCCGAGAAGTCGATGGGCTGGCCGAACTTGCCCTTCGATTCCCGGTCAAAGGTGATGTTGAACTTGTCCAGCTGCAGCGAGTAGGGCTGGAGCTGGCTGGACTGGAAGTTGGTGCCCGGGTTGAACTGGTCGTAGCCCACCAGGGTGTTCACGAACGTGTCGCCTTCCACCAGGATGCGCTGGCCGCTGTACCCGAACAGGCCGCCGGCGGCGACGGACACCAGCACGCCGATCAGCGAGGTGTGGAAGACCAGGTTGCCCACTTCCTTCAGGAAGCCACGCTCGGCACCCAGGGACGGCAGGGCGCCGTCTGCATCCCTGACCTCCACGCGGTAGCCGCGCTTGCGGAGCAGCCCGGCGGCGCTGTGGATGGCGTCCGACGCCGGGATTCCGGCGTCGGCGGGAACCACCAGGGTGCCGTATTCGGGGAGCCGGGACAAACGCTGCGGGGTACGCGGCGGCTGGGAACGCATGGCCTTGTAGTGGGCAATGGCTCGCGGCACCACGCAACCGATCAGCGAGATGAAGAGCAGCAGGTAGATCGCGGAGAACCAGGCCGAGGAGTAGACGTCGTAGAGCTGCAGGGAGTCCAGCAGCTTGCCGTAGTCCGGGTGGTCCTTGATGTACTGGGTCACCACGGAGGGGTTGGCAGGCCGCTGCGGGAACAGGGAGCCGGGGACGGCGGCGACGGCGAGGAGCAGCAGCAGGAACAGTGCTGTCCGCATGCTGGTCAGCTGGGTCCAGGCCCACCGCAGCATGCCAACCGGGCCCAGCACCGGGAGGGTGGCTTCTGCCTTGGCTTCCGCGACAGGGGTGGCTTGCTTCTTCTTTACGTTCACACGCTCGCTCATCAGATCGGCAACTTCACGTCGGTTTGGAACCAGTACTGCAGCCCGGTCACCCAGGCCCCCCAGACGCCGGTGGCCATCAGCAGGCCCAGCACCACCAGGATGCCGCCGCCGGTCCGCTGGATGGCAAGGCGGTGTTTGCGGAAGAACGCCATGACGCCCATCCCGCGGCGCACCGCCAGCGCGATCAGCAGGAACGGGATGCCCAGTCCCAGGCTGTAGACGAACGCCAGGAATGCGCCCTTGGCTGCGGACGATCCGCCGGATAGGCTCAGCAGCTGCACGGCGGAGTAGGTAGGCCCGATGCACGGCGCCCAGCCCAACCCGAAGGTCAGGCCCAGCAACGGTGCTCCCCAGAGCCCGGCAGGGGGTTTGGCGTGGATTTTCGCGTCCCGCTGGAGCCAGCTGAAGCCGCCCATGAACACGATGCCCATGACGATCACCAGGATCCCCAGGAGCTGGGTGATCCAGGCATTGCGGCTGCCGCTGATCAGGGTGCCCAGCTGCCCGAAGGCGCCGCCCAGCAGGACAAAGATCACCGAAAAGCCCAGGACGAACAAGCCGATGCCGGCCAGCATCCTGCCGCGCTTTTGCTTCTGCAGGTCAACGCCGCTCAATCCCGTGACGTAGCCGAGGTAGCCCGGAACGAGGGGCAACACGCAGGGCGAGAGGAAGGACACCAGCCCGGCAAGCAGCGCAACCGGGATGGCCAGGAGGAGCGAGCCGCTGAGGATTGCTTCGGCGAAGGGGCTGTTCACGGTTCCCGGGCCGCCCTACTCCGCCACGGCGGCGGTGATGAGGGCCTTCAAGGTGCCCTTTTCGATCTCGCCGAGGACCCGGGACGCCACGCGCCCCTGCTTGTCCAGGACCAGGGTGGTGGGAACTGCCCCGGGCGGAACCAGGCCGGACACGGACAGCAGGACGCCGCCGTCCTTGTCATCGAAGCTCGGGTAGGTCAGGTTGAAGGTCTTCTCGAACGCCTCCGCCGTGGGCTTCTCATCCCGGAGGTTGACGCCGAAGAACTGCACGCCCTGGTCCTTGAACTCCTGATGGAGTTCTTCGAGGATGGGCGCCTCCACCCGGCACGGGGCGCAGGCGGCGAACCAGAAGTTCAGGATGCTGACCTTGCCCTGGAAGTCGGCAGGGGTGACCTTGTCGCCACTGAAGAGTGCCCCTTGGATCTGGACGGCTTCCTTGCGGTCGCCGGCGGCGAATTCGGTGACGGAGCCGTCGCCTGCCACGTAGTTCTTGTTGTCCCCGGCCTTTGCCTGCTTGGCCAGGGCGTCTTCCTGGGCGCAGCCGGACAAGCCCAGGGTCAGTGCGCCGAGGGCCAGGCCGCCCGCGGCGAGCATACTCCGGCGCGTAGGGAGGAAATCATTGGTCACAGCTAGGCTCCAGGGGTGCTGGCGGCACCGGGAAGAAGGGACGCGGCGGGTTCGCTGTAGTCGACCCGCACCAGGGAGCCGGCGTCGTCGAACACCAGGGACGTAACGGAGGTCAGCGTGCACTCGCGCTTGCGGGGATCGTGCCACAGGGGCCGGCCTTCGGCGCTGAGCCGTGCGGCCCAGATGGGCAGTTGGTGGCTGACGAGGATGGCCTCGGGTCCTGCGGCACCGAAATCGCCGGCGGCCAGTTCAATCGCCCGGAGCCGGGCGTCCTGCGCTGCGGCGGCAACGCGGGCCGCCTGCTGCGTGTAGGGCTCGCCCCACGACGGGCGCAGCGGATTGACCAGCCGGGGCCAGTGCTTGGGCCGGCGGAGTTCTGCCTTGGTGACCTTCATGCCCTCGAAGTAGTTTTCCGCCTCGATAATCCGCGGCTCCGTGTGGATTTCCAGGTGCAGGGCTTCCGACGTCGGCCGTGCCGTTTCCTGCGCACGGTCCAGCGGCGACGCGGCCAGGTAGGTGATCCGTGCGCCCTGCTCGGCACGCTGCCGGAAGTGCTCGGCGAGGGTCCTGGCCATCTCCTGCCCCAGTTCGGAGAGGTGGAATTCGGGGAGCCGTCCGTACAGAACGCCGTCGGGATTATGGACCTCGCCGTGGCGGAGCAGATGGACAGTGGCTTGGGGCATGTTTACCAGTTTCTCAAAGATGGCGTGCGATCCGAAATCTTCTACAAACAGTAGAACTTAAGTTTCTGAAGAAATGTTCCAAACATGGGAACAAAAGATGCAAATGCATGTTTATACTGGATGCAGCAAGTTAGTTGAGGCTTCAACCGATGAAGGTTCAACTGCATGACCCCAACAGGCATTACGAACAAGGAGCATCATCATGGCACTTCCCGCAGACGTCACCACCGGCACCTGGACCCTGGACAACTCCCACAGCGAGATCGGCTTCACCGTCCGTCACGCCGGCATCAGCAAGGTCCGCGGCCAGTTCACCGAAGCCGCCGCGACGCTTGACCTCGTCGAGGATGTGGCCGACTCGAAGATCAACGCCACCATCAAGACCGCCAGCTTCGACTCCGGCGATGCCAACCGCGACGGCCACGTCAAGGGGGAGGATTTCTTCGACGTGGAGAAGTTCCCGGAGATCTCCTTCGTCTCCAACGGCCTGGTGGCAAAGGGCAACAGCTACGAGCTCAGCGGTGACCTCACCATCAAGGGCGTCACCCGCCCGGTAACCCTGGAGACCGAGTTCAACGGCGTGGCCGTTGACCCGTTCGGCAACACCCGCGCAGGCGTCTCCGCGGAGACCACCATCAGCCGCAAGGATTTCGGCCTGACCTGGAACGCCGTCCTGGAGACCGGCGGCGTGCTGGTCAGCGACAAGGTTGCCATCAACCTGGAGCTCGCCTTCATCGCTCCCGCAGCCTGATTCCGCTCCGGCCCACCCCGGCAGCAGGCATTTCGCCTGGTGCCGGGGTGCCGCATTTAAGGTCCGTCGCACCGTGAACGGCCCCGCGGAATCACGCACAACCAGGGCTGCCGGGGGTACGGTGGACCTAAGCCATGCTGGGGGCGGCACAGGACCGATTCCCGGCAGCCCGCCCGGATCCCGACCTGCAGAAGGAACGCCCATGAGTACTCCTCCCGTCCCGCCTCCCGTGCCCCACGATCCGCCATCCGGAAGCGACCAGCCCGGCAGCGGCCAGCCGGCCGGCGAGCAGCCCCGCTACGGACAAAACACCCCGCAGTACGGGCAGAACGCCCCGCAATACGGACAGAACGCACCCGGTACGCAGCCGCCGGCAGCCCCGCAGTACGGCCAGAACCCGCCCCAGTACGGGCAGAACGCCCCGCAGGCCCCCGGCTACGGACAGCAGCAGCCCTATGGACAGCAGCCGTACGGCCAGTCCCCCTACGGCCAGTACCCGTCGGAGCAGCCGCAGCCGGCGGCAAGCACCGGCATCCCCCAACTGGTCAACATTTCCTTTTGGATGCTGATCGCAGCCGCCGTGATCTTCGTCATCTCCCTGCTCACCGGGTTGACCCAGCTTGATGATCCGGCATTCCGGCAGGCCTTTGACCAGCAGGTCAAGGCCAGCGACGCGGGCATCACGTACGACGACATCAAGGGCGTCATCGCCGGAACCCTGGTGGTCTTCGCCATCATCGGGGCCGGACTGTACCTGCTGGTGGCATTCTTCGTCCGCAAGGGCAAGAACTGGGCTCGCATCCTGGGGACGGTGCTGGCGGCCCTGTCGGTGCTGGGCCTCTTCGGGGTTCCGTCGTTCGCCACCGTCGGCACGGTCCTGGGCATCGCGGCCATTGTGCTGCTCTACCTTCCCGCGGCCGCCCCGTACTTCCGGAAGCAGCAGTTCGGCAACCCGTATGCCGGCGGCTTCGGAAACCCCTACGGCCGGTAGCAGCCTGCCACACCACGGAAAACGGCCCGGGACGCCTCGCAGCGTCCCGGGCCGTTTTCTTTTATCCGGTGGTCCTTACGCGGTCTGGCCCGGCGCCTGTGCCCGCTGGGCGTGGTATGCCAGGATCTGCAGCTCGGTGGCCATGTCCACCTTGCGGAGGTTCACGCCTTCCGGGACCTGCAGCATCACGGGCGCGAAGCTCAGGACGCTGTGCACGCCTGCGGCCACCACGCGGTCGCAGATGCCTTGGGCCACAGCCGCCGGGAGCGCCAGCACCACCATGTTGGCTCCGGTGCGGTGCAGGACGGTTTCAAGGTCTGCCACGTCGCTGACCCGCAGCCAGCCCACCTCGTTGCCCACCACCATCTGATCGGCGTCGAAGATCGCCACGACGTCGAACCCGCGGGATTCGAAGCCGCCGTACCGGGCCAGGGCCTTGCCCAGGTTTCCGGCGCCGACGATCGCGACTTTCCAGTCGTGCGTGAGGCCAAGGGCCGCTGCGATATGGCGGCTGAGGTACTGCACCTCATAGCCCACTCCCCTGGTGCCGTAGGACCCCACATGGGACAGGTCCTTGCGCAGCGTCGAGGAACTGACGCCGGAGGCCTCCGCCAATGACTCGGACGAGACCCGCTCGACGCCCTCTGCCAGCAAGGTGTTCAAGGCGCGGAGGTACAGGGTCAGCCGGGCCACCGCCGCGGGCGGGATCTGCTTGGCCGGCGTACCGGTGGCGCCCGGAAGGTCCGGGACGGGCTGGGACGTTGGTTCCAGGGACGTCATTGGCCTCCCCCTACCGGGCCATGGCGCGCTGCAGCACGCGTTCCAGGCGGGCTTCGTCAATTTTCCAAAAGTCGCGCTGGACCCCGTCCACCAGGACCACCGGGATTTCCTCGGCATAGCGTTCGCGCAGCTCGGGCTGGTGGTCCACCGACTCTTCGGCCCAGGTCAGTCCCAACGAGGCGGTAACCCGGCCGACGGCGTCGCGCGCCTCTTCGCAAAGGTGGCAGTCAGCTTTGGTGACCAGGACGACGCGGGGGGTAGCCATGGCTTAACGGTATCGCCGTTCGCGGCATGCGGGCGACGCCGACGGCGGCGGGCCGGCCTATTGACTAGACTCGAGTCCATGCCCGAGGAGAAATACGTCGCCGTAGTCACGCGGCCCGTCACTGCGCCGCAGCCCGGTGAAGCGGCGTTTTTCGACGTGGACAACACCTTGATGCGCGGCGCCAGCCTCTTCCATGTGGCCCGGAAAATGCACCAGCGCGGGGCGTTCACCCTGAGGCAGGCGGCTGGTATGGCCTGGAAACAGTTCAAGTTTGTGGCCCGCGGTGAAAACATGGATGATGTCCACGCCGTCCGGGACTCGGCCCTGACCCTGGCTGTGGGCATCAGCGTTGACGATATCCGGGCGTTGGGCGAAGAGGTCTATGACGAAATGATCGCCTCCCGGATCTGGCCGGGTGCCAAGGCCCTGGCCGAGCAGCACCTGCGCGTGGGCCGCCGGGTGTGGCTGGTCACGGCCACGCCCATCGAAGTTGCCACGGTCATTTCCACCCGCCTGGGCCTGACCGGCGCCCTCGGCACGGTCGGGGAAGTCTCCGACGGAATGTACACCGGCCGTTTGGTGGGCGATATCCTGCATGGCTCGGCCAAGGCCGTGGCTGTCCAGGCCATCGCCGACGAGGAGGACCTGGACCTGAAGCGCTGCTGGGCGTACAGCGACTCCTATAACGACGTTCCGCTGCTTTCCCTGGTAGGCCACCCCGTGGCCATCAACCCCGATGCCAAGCTCCGCCGGCACGCCCGCGACCGTAACTGGCCGGTCTACGATTTCCGTGCCGGCCGCCGCGCCGCCACCTTCGGGCTTAAGGTGGCAACCTTTGGCGGCGCCATCTACGGGCTGTGGAAGGGTTTCGCCCGGATGCGCGGCCCGCGCCTGTAGCTAGCTTTCACGCGCGTCTGGATATCCCGCGAGTCTGCGTGCCCCCGCCTGCAGGTTCCCGCACCGTAGCCTCCAGCGCACGAAAAAACGCCCGCCGCCTTTGCAGGCGACGGGCGTTCTCCACGCTGTTCGAAGTATTGCTACTTCTTGTTGCGGCGCTGGTGACGAGTCTTGCGAAGCAGCTTGCGGTGCTTCTTCTTGGCCATACGCTTGCGACGCTTCTTAATAACTGAACCCACGAAAGTTCCTTACAAACTAGATGCAGTACCTGTCTGATGGAAATGGTTCGTGGACAGAGCTACGAACTGGACAACTGACAGATTCTTACAATGACGTAAAACGTTCCTTAACAGGGTACCGCCTATCGGAGGCGGCTTGGGACAAGCTGCCTTAGGCTGTCTCGGAGTGACCGTCCACCACGGCACCCTTGAGGTACTGCTCCACGGCATTCTCAGGTACCCGGTAGGAGCGGCCGAACCGCACTGCCGGCATTTCGCCGGAGTGGACCAGCCGGTAAACAGTCATTTTAGAGACGCGCATGACCTCGGCCACTTCAGCCACGGTCAGGAACTTCGCGTTGGAGAAGTTCTGTTCTGCCGACATTTCCCTATTTTCCTTTGCTGACGGATGGACAACAGTGACCCCAGGTACGTGCCAATGCGGTGTTCCGATGCTGAGCCATCCACCAATCACCTAAATAGATACTCTAGATGTTCATGTGGCAGATGTGAAAGTAGGTAAAGCCACTATTTCGCCTGCCGGCGCTTCCGCGCCGAGGCAGCCAACTGCTCCAGCACGGAGGCGGAAACGTCCCAGTCCATGCAGGCATCGGTGACGCTCTGGCCGTACACGAGTTCGGAGCGGCCGGCCGCGTGCTCGGCAACGTCCAGGTTCTGGGCGCCACCCACCAGGAAGCTTTCCAGCATCACCCCGGCGATCGCCTGCGCCGCGGCGCCCCCGTCCTCAAGCTGGGCACCGATCTCCAGCGCCACCTCGGCCTGGCGGTGATGGCTCTTGCCGCTGTTGGCGTGGCTGGCGTCAACCACCAGGCGCGGGTTCAGGCCCTTTCCGGCCAGCTCCCCGGACGCCCGTTCGACGTCGGCGGCTGAGTAGTTGGGGCCCTTGCGTCCGCCGCGGAGGATGACGTGGGTATCCGGGTTCCCGGCTGTGGCCACCAGTGCCGCCCGGCCGTCGCCGTCGATCCCCAGGAACGCCTGCGCCGCCGCCGCGGCGCCGCACGCGTCGATCGCCACCTGCAGGCCGCCGTCGGTCCCGTTCTTGAAGCCGATGGGCATGGACAGGCCGGAGGCAAGCTGCCGGTGGATCTGGCTTTCGGTGGTGCGGGCGCCGATGGCACCCCAGGAAATCAGGTCCGCCATGTATTGCGGGCTGATCGGCTCCAGGAATTCGGTGGCGGTGGGCAGTCCCAGCGCGGTCACCTGCTGCAGGAACTGCCTGGCGGTGCGCAGCCCGGTGACCATGTCGTGGCTGCCATCCAGCCGGGGGTCGTTGATCAGGCCCTTCCAGCCGACGATGGTGCGGGGCTTTTCGAAGTAGGTCCGCATGACCACCAGCAGGTCTTCCTTGTGCTTTTCAGCCTGGCTGACCAGCCGGCGGGCGTATTCCAGGCCGGCTTTGGGGTCGTGGATGGAGCATGGGCCCACGATGACCAGCAGGCGGTCGTCCACGCCGTCCATGATGGCCCGGACCTGGTCGCGTCCGCGTTCGACGACGTCAGCCGCCCGGGCGTCAAGGGGCAGTTCGGCGAGGAGCCCGGAAGGGGTGGGCAGCGCGGTGAATTCGCTGACGCGCAGGTTCGAGGTGGTTGTGGTGCCGGCGTTGGCGGCTGCTGCTGTTGCGGTGCTCATGTTCGGGTCCTGTTCCAGATGGGAAGCGGGCCCGGATTTCAGAACCCGCCGGAGAAACGGCGAAGGGCAGAGAATGATCTCTGCCCTGTTGGCTCTGAAGGAATGCTGGATGCGTGTCAGTTAGACGCGGGCCCCTCCAGAGCCAACGAAAAATACGCATACCAACGGTTAGTCATGGAAAAGACCATAAGCCCGGCCGTCCGCCGCCGCAAAATCAGCGTCCGTCACATTCCCGCGCCGGCCTACCCCAGGAGCTTGCGCAGGTACTGCAGCTGCCGGATCCAGTGGTGTTCCTGGCCGCCTTCATGGTTGTTGAACCGGTACACCTCGATCTCCTTGGCCGCCCCGGTGGAGGATGCCCCGGACGTCCGGGAGCCGTAGGCGTTGAAGCTGGCGAAGACCGTGGACGGCGGGCAGATGTCGTCCATCTGGGCCACCGAGTAGAGCGCCGGTGCCGTGGCGTACCGGGCCAGGTTGACGCCGTCGAAGTAGTTCAGGACCCCGAGTGCGTGCTGGTACCGGTCGCGGTGGCGCGCCAGGAACTGGGCGATCTCCGGGTAGGGCCCGCGCGGGGTGATGTCGATGGCGCGGGGGAAGTCCTGCAGGAAGGGGACGTCGGGAAGGGCGGCGATGACGCCGTCGAGCCGTCCCGCAGTGAGGCTCGCCGTGGCCACCACGATGCCGCCGCCCTGGCTGACTCCGGCGAGGACCACTTTGGCTGGATCGACGGCGGGGTGGGCCTGGGCTGCCTCCACGGCGCGGAAGGCGTCCACGTAGACGCGCCGGTAGTAGTAGTCCTCGCGCTTCGCCAGGCCCCGGGTCATCAGGCCCGCGTGCGCTACGTCCCCGGCGGAGGGGTGCGGGTCCGGAGTGTCCCCCAGGGTGCCGCCGTACCCCTGGCCGCGGGTGTCCATGATGAAATGCGCGTAGCCGGCCTGGGCCCAGCGGGTGTCCTGGTTGACCAGGCCCCGGCCGCCCGAATAGCCGACGTAGTGCACCACCACGGGCAGCCTGGTGCCGTCTTCCCGGGCGGCGGGCAGGTGCAGCCAGCCCTTGACCGGCGCCCCGCCGTAGCCGGAAAAGGTGACGTCGAACGTGTCGATGACCGTCAGGTGGTTCTCCACCGGTTCGAACGCGGCGTTCAAGGGGAAGGCCCTGGCTTCTTCGAGGGTGGCGTCCCAAAACGCGCCCAGGTCCTCCGGCGGCGTGACGTCGGAAGTGTAGCTGCGCAGCTGGGCCAGGGGCAGGTCGAAGAGGGGCATCGTTGTCCGTTCTGTCAGGGGTGGTTGGCGGCCTGGTTGCAGCCTACTTCAGCTTCACCGGATGATGACGACATCCAGCCGCCGGGGCCCGTGGACGCCTTCGACGCGTTCAAGCTCGATGTCCGAGGTTGCGCTCGGTCCGCTGATCATGGTGAGGGGCTTTGTTCCGTCCAGGCGGCGGAGCGCTTCGGGCAGGATCGCGGTGACGTCCCGGCTGCGCACCACGCAGACGTGGTGGTCCGGGATGAGCGAGATGGCGCGGCGGCCCTGGTCCGGGCTGCCGTCCAGGATGATGGTCCCGGATTCCGCCACGGTCACCGCACTGGCGGTCACCACGGCGTCTGTTGCGTCGAGCTCGGTGACGGACCTCGCTCCGTGCGCGCCGCCGTCGTACCTGATCCTGCTGGTGTCTGTCTCCCAGGCCAGCCAGGCCGGGTCCAGGCCGGCGGGAACCACGTAGGAGCCGGCCCCGGCGAGGAGGTCCCGGATGGTGGCGGGGACTGCGTCTTCGTCCACCACGGTGACTCCGGCCTTGTAGTCCTCCAACCGGTCCACCAGGACGTCGATGCGCTGCTGCGCGTCGGCCTCCCCGTCCAGCCGGTACTTCCGGGGGATGTCCGGGACGGCGGGGGCGTCCTTGAGTGCGGTGCGGACGGCCGCAAGGATCTGTTCCCGGGTGCTCATGGTCTCTTGTGCTCCTTGGCCCACCAGTCACGGAAGGACTGCGCCGGGGGCGCCGGGATGTCCCGGCTTTGGGTCCAGCCGGCGGCGAGGCCGGGCAGTTTCTTGATCTTCTTGTCCCGTCCGGCGGCGGCCCGGCCCAGGGGCAGGAGCTTTTCGACGGCGGCCAGGCGGCGTCCGTCGGAGAGCGCCCAAGAGGCGGCCTTGAGTCCCACGTCCAGCTGGGACGGCAGGCCGCCGCGGTGGGCGTCCACGTCCTTGCCGCGCAGGTGGACCAGGATGTCCGGGATGTTGATCTTCACCGGACAGGCGTCGTAGCAGGCGCCGCAGAGCGAGGACGCATACGGCAACGAGCCGTTCTCTTCCGCCTCGATGCCGGTCATCAGCGGCGACAGGATGGCGCCGATGGGGCCAGGGTACGTGGAGCCGTAGGCGTGGCCGCCTGCCCGCTCGTAGACCGGGCAGACGTTGATGCAGGCGCTGCAGCGGATGCAGTGGAGCGCTGAGCGTCCCATCTCGTCGGCCAGGGCATTGGTGCGGCCGTTGTCCAGCAGGATCACGTGGAAATTCGACGGACCATCGCCCTCGGTCACGCCGGTCCACAGTGAGGTGTACGGGTTCATCCGCTCGCCGGTGGAGGAGCGCGGCAGCAGCTGGAGGAAGACTTCAAGGTCGGAGAACGTGGGAAGCAGCTTCTCGATGCCCATGACCGTGATCAGGGTTTCGGGGAGGGTCAGGCACATCCGGCCGTTGCCCTCGGACTCCACCACACCCAGCGTGCCGGAGTCGGCGATGCCGAAGTTGGCGCCGGAGACTGCCACCTTCGCGGTGAGGAACTTGGCCCGCAGGTGGGCGCGGGCGGCCATGGCCAGCCGGCGGGGTTCGTCCGTGAGGCCGGGATCGACGCCGGGCATTTCCTGGAGGAAGATGTCGCGGACCTCAGTGCGGTTCTTGTGGATCGCCGGGACCAGGATGTGGCTGGGCTTGTCGTGGCCCAGCTGGACGATGAGCTCGGCAAGGTCGGTCTCGAACGCCGAGATGCCGCGCTCTTCCAGGTACTCGTTCATGCCGATTTCCTGGGTGGCCATGGACTTGACCTTGACCACCTCATCCACGCCTTGGGCGGTGACCAGCCCGTGGATGATCGCGTTGGCCTCGTCGGCGTCGCGGGCCCAGTGGACCGTTCCGCCGCGGGCGGTGACGTTGGCTTCGAAAGCCTCCAGGAGTTCCGGCAGCCGGGCCATGACGGAGGTCTTCAAGGCACTGCCCGCCTCCCGCAGTTCCTCCCAGTCCGGCAGCTCACCGGTCACGGCCAGGCGCTTGGCGCGGATGGTGGACGTGGCGTGCTTCAGGTTCTTCCGCAGCTGGCTGTTGCCGAGCTCGCGGCGGGCAGCGGACGGAAACTTCTCTTCGGCGAACAGGTTGCCGATGCCGGGGCGCAGGCCGGGCATCCCGATCGGGGTGCGGGACATTATTTGGCCACCACCTTGACGGTTCGCCCGGCGGGCCCGGGGACCGCGACCGGTTCCGTTTCGGTGCTGGCAAGGATTTCCGCCAGGTGGAGGGTACCTATGGTGTCTGCCTGCCGCGACAGGCCACCGCCGATGTGCATCAGGCACGAGTAGTCGCCGCCGGCGCACACGGACGCACCGGTGCTGCGGATGTTCGCTGTTTTGTCCGCCAGCATCGCGGATGAGACGTCGGCATTCTTCACGGAGAACGTGCCGCCGAAGCCGCAGCACTGGTCCGCTTCCGGCAGGTCCACCAGTTCCAGGCCCTTGACACCCCGCAGCAGCCCGGCCTGCCGGTCACCCAGCGTGAGCAGCCGCATGCCGTGGCAGGACGGGTGGTACGTCACGGTGTGCGGAAAGTAAGAGCCCAGCTGCGCCGCCGGGTTGGTGACGCCCAGGACGTCCACCAGGAGTTCCGAGAGTTCGTAGGTCTTCTTTCCGACGGCGTCAGCCCGCTCTTCCAGGGCGGCGTCCCCCGCGTGCCGGGCCACCATGGGGTGCTGGTGCTTCACCGAGGCGACGCAGGAACCGGACGGCGCCACGGCGACGTCGTAATCTTCGGATTCGAAGGCCCGCACGTGGTTGGCCACCACGGGAAGGGCTTCCTTGAGGTAGCCGCTGTTGACGTGCATCTGCCCGCAGCAGGCCTGCCCCTGGGGAAAGACCACCTCGTGGCCCAGGCGTTCAAGGACCGCCACCGTTGCTTGGGCGGCGCGTGGATACATGGCGTCCACGATGCAGGTGGCGAAAAGTGCGATCTTCATGGGCTCAATTCCTGGCGGCGTTCACGGGCAGGGGCGCGGGGTCGTAGCGGCGAAGGCTCGTTCCCGTCGCGATGATTTCGCGCAGCTGCGGCAGCCCGCCCGCGGCTGCCCCGGCCGCGCGGGCCTGTACGAGCACGTTGCCCAGGGCAGTGGCTTCCACGGGTCCGGCGATGACGGGACGTCCGGTGGCGTTGGCGGTGAGCTGGCAGAGCAAGGTGTTCTGCGAACCGCCGCCCACCACATGGACCACTTCCACGGCACGGCCGGCAAGGCGTTCGGCCGCGGTGATGGTCCGGGCGTAACCACTGGCGAGGCTGTCCATGATGCAGCGGGTGATCGCCGCAGGATCGTCGGGCAGGACCTCACCGGTGCGCCGGACCGCCGCCCGGATGCGCTCGGGCATGTTGTCAGGAGCGATGAAGTAGGGATCATCGGCGTTCACTTCCGGACCACCGGCAGGAAGGGCCGCGGCCGCCGTGAGCAGGGCGGTCAGTTCCGGCCGGAAGCCCTCCAAGGCCCAGGTCCGCTGGCATTCGCTGAGCAGCCAGAGCCCGCCCATGTTGCGCAGGTACCGGATGGTGCCGTCCACCCCGCGTTCATTGGTGAAGTTGGCTTCCCGGCCGGCCTCGGTCAGGACCGGATGCTTCAGTTCCAGTCCCACCAGCGACCACGTGCCGGAGGAAATGTAGGCGAAGGCATCCTTCTCCGCAGGGACCGCGGCGACGGCGGATGCGGTGTCATGCGAGCCGACGGCCACCACCTTCGTGTCCTGGGTAAGCCCCACCGCAGCGGCAATCTCCGGCAGCAGCGTGCCGACAGTTTCACCGGGCTGGATCAGCGGCGGGAACAGGTCCTTCCGTAAGCCCAGTGGAGCGAAGAACTCAGTGGCCCACTCCCCTGCCACGGCGTCGAACAGCCCGGTAGTGGAGGCATTCGTGGCTTCCGTCCGGCGGATGCCCGTGAGCAGGAAGGCGATCAGGTCCGGGATCAGCAGGGACTGCAGCCCGTCGAGGTCCTGTTCCGCGGCCAACTGGTAGATGGTGTTGAACTGCAGGAACTGCAACCCCGTGGTGGCATAGAGGCGCGCGGGGTCCAGCTTGGCGTGGACCGGCGCCACTGCGGCCCGGCTGCGGTCGTCGCGGTAACTGAACGGCTGCGCCACCAGCCGGCCGGCCTTGGTCACCAGGCCGTAGTCCACGGCCCAGGTGTCAATACCGATGCTGGCAATGGTTTCCCCCTGCGCCGAGGCCACGGTGGCCGCAGCCCTAAGGCCGGCAAGGACTTCGGCGAACAACGCGTCGAAGTCCCAGCGGAGGCCGCCATCGATCTCCACCACTCCGTTGGGGAAGCGGTGGACGGTCTCCAGCGACACCCCGGCGCCGGGAGTCACGCGGCCCAGCATGACCCGGCCGGACGAGGCACCGATGTCCACGGCGGCGAAGACGCCGGCGCCGGAACCAGCGCCGTCAACGCCTGGAACGTGCGTGCTCATCGCAGGAAGGCTGCGGCCACTCCGGCGTCCACGGGGATGTGCAGGCCGGTGGTGTGGGACAGTTCGTTGCTGGTGAGGACGGCGGCCGCGTTGGCTACGTGCTCGGGCAGGACTTCGCGCTTGAGCAGTGTGCGCTGGGCGTAGTATTCGCCCAGCTTCTCCTCGTCGACGCCGTAGACCGCCGCGCGTTTTGCGCCCCAGCCGCCGGCGAAGATGCCGGAGCCGCGGACCACGCCGTCGGGGTTGATGCCGTTGACGCGGATGCCGTGCTCACCCAGTTCGGCCGCGAGGAGCCGGACCTGGTGGGCCTGGTCTGCCTTGGTGGCGGAGTAGGCGATGTTGTTGGGGCCGGCGAACACGGAGTTCTTCGAGGAGATGTAGATGATGTCCCCGCCCAAGCCCTGCGCGATCATGACCTTCGCGGCGGCCTTGGCCACCAGGAAGGAGCCCTTGGCCATGACGTTGTGCTGCAGGTCCCAGTCCTTTTCGGTGGTTTCCAGCAGCGGCTTGGAGATGGACAGTCCGGCGTTGTTGACCACCAGGTCCACGCCGCCGAAGGCCAGGACGGCGGCGTCGATCGCCGCGGCGACCTGGGCCTCATCCGTGACGTCCGCCTGGACGCCGATGGCAACGTCCGGGCCGCCGAGTTCTTCGGCCACCTTCTGCGCATTCTCGAGGTTCAGGTCGGCGATGACCACGCACGCGCCTTCCGCGGCGAGGCGGGTGGCGATGGCCTTGCCGATCCCGGATGCCGCGCCGGTCACCAGCGCAATGCGGGTGGCGTGCGACTTGGGCTTGGGCATCCGGGCCAGCTTGGCTTCCTCCAGCGCCCAGTATTCGATCCGGAACTTCTCGGATTCCTCGATGGGTGCGTAGGTGGAGATGGCCTCGGCGCCGCGCATGACGTTGATGGCATTGATGTAGAACTCGCCGGCAACCCGGGCGGTCTGCTTGTTGGCGCCGAAGGAGAACATCCCCACGCCGGGCACCAGCACGATGGCCGGGTCGGCGCCGCGCAGCGCCGGCGAATCGGCATCGGCGTGGCGGTCGTAGTACGCCTGGTAGTCCTCGCGGTAGTCGGCGTGGAGCTCCTGCAGCCGGGCAATCGAATCCTCGATGGAGGCGTCGGCCGGAAGATCCAGGATCAGCGGCTTGACCTTGGTGCGGAGGAAGTGGTCCGGGCAGGAGGTACCCAGGGCGCCCAGGCGCGGGTGCTCGGCGGCTTCGAGGAAGTCCAGGACGACGGCGTCGTCGCTGAAGTGCCCCAGCTGCGGCTTGTCCGTGGAGGCCAGGCCGCGGATCACCGGTGCCAACGCTGCGGCTTTGGCACGGCGTTCGGTTTCCGGCAGAGCGCCGTAACCCGGGAGCTTGGCGCCGAAGGGCTCGGCCGTGCCGTTCTCTGCGATGTACTTTTCGGCCTGGTCGATGATCCACAGGGAATTGGCTTCCGCTTCTTCGCTGGTGGCGCCCCAGGCGGTGATGCCGTGGCCGCCCAGGATGGTGCCGATGGCCTGCGGGTTGGCGTCCTTGATCGCTGCGATGTCCAGGCCCAGCTGGAAACCGGGGCGGCGCCAGGGAACCCAGACCACTTTGTTGCCGAAGATCTTGGTGGTTAGTGCTTCCCCGTCAACGGCGGTGGCAATGGCGATGCCGGAGTCCGGGTGCAGGTGGTCCACATGGGCGGCGTCCACCAAACCATGCATCGCCGTGTCGATCGACGGTGCGGCCCCGCCCTTGCCGTGCAGGCAATAATCGAAAGCCGCCACCATCTCGTCTTCACGCTCAACGCCCGGGTACACGTTCTTCAGGGCGGTCAACCGGTCCAGCCGGAGCACGGCCAGGTTCTGTGGCTTCAGCGTGCCCAGGTCCCCACCGGACCCCTTCACCCACAACAGCTGGACGTCCTCGCCCGTGACCGGGTCCTTCTCGATGCCTTTGGCGGAGGTGTTCCCGCCGGCAAAGTTGGTGTTCCGCTTGTCCGCGCCGAGGCGGTTGGAACGGGAAATCAGGTCTTCAACAGTCTTGGCTGCGTTCTGCATGTTCATGCCCTTTATGCGCCCCATCCGGCTTGCTGGCCGCCTGCGCGGTCCTCGTTGATCTGTTTCTGGTAGCCGCTGGCCTTGTAGGCAGCGATCGGGTCCGCGGGCAGGCCGCGGGATTCACGCCATTCAGCCAGGATGGGCCGGACGTCGGTGTAGAACGCATCGTTGAAGATGCCGTTCGCGGCCAGCACGTCCCCGGCGCGCTGTGCCTCGCCCAGGGCGGTGGTGTCCACCAGCAGGGCGCGGGCCGTCATCTCCTGGACGTTCAGGACCGAGCGGATCTGTCCCGGGAGCTTCTCCTCCAGGTTGTGGCACTGGTCCAGCATGAGGGCGACGCCGGCCTCTTTCCCGAAACCGCCGCCACGGATCACCTCGTGCATGATGCGGAAGAGCTGGAACGGATCGGCGGCGCCCACGATCAGGTCGTCGTCGGCGTAGAAGCGCGAGTTGAAGTCGAAGGACCCCAGCTTGCCCAGGCGAAGCAGCTGCATCACGATGAACTCGATGTTGGTGCCGGGGGCATGGTGGCCGGTGTCCAGGCAGACGAACGCCTTCTCCCCAAGTGCCAGGGTCTGCGCGTAGGACGTGCCCCAGTCCGGGACATCGGTGTGGTAGAAAGCCGGTTCGAAGAACTTGTACTCCAGCACCAGCCGCTGTTCATCCCCCAGGGCCGCGTAGATTTCCTGCAGGGATTCGGCCAGCCGGTCCTGCCGGCCGCGGATATCGTCCTGGCCCGGGTAGTTGGTGCCGTCCGCCAACCAGATCTTCAGGTCGCGTGAGCCCGTAGCGTGCATGATCTGGATGCAGTCCAGGTGATGCTCGATGGCGCGGCGGCGCACCGACTCGTTGGAGGAGGTCAGGGAACCGAACTTGTACTCGTCATCCTGGAAGGTATTGGAGTTGATGGTGCCCAGCCCCACCCCCAGGCCGGCGGCGTAATCCTTCAGGGCTGCGTAATCGTCCACCTTGTCCCACGGGATGTGCAGGGCCACGGTGGGGGCCAGCCCGGTCAGTTCGTGGACTTTGGCGGCATCGGCCAGCTTTTCCTGGACCGTGCGCGGCGTGCCGGGCGTACCGAACACCTTGAACCGCGTGCCTGAATTTCCATAGGCCCACGAGGGGACCTCGATGGCAAGCTCCTCGAGCCTGCCCAGCGCCGTTGCTACGTCGTTCATGATGTTCTTTCCGGTGTGTGGTTCGTGTGGTTGTGGTGCCCCGCTGCTGGAGCCCTGTTGCTGTTGGTGCGAAAGTTGTGCGCGCAGGCGGTCAGCCTGCGGATGCGCTGGCCGCCAACTGGCTGTCAAGGTTGAAGACTTCCTCCAGCACGCGGAACCCCTCATCGGGCGACTGGCCGGAGTCTTCAAAGAGTGTTGCCATTTCCGCCTGCCACCTGGCGTTGACCTCCGTCAGGGCCATCCGGGCGCGGACGGCGTCGAAGTCGTCACATTCCACGTACCCCACCAGGAGCCCGTCCTCTCCAAGGAACAGCGAATAGTTGTGCCAGCCGGCTTCTTTGAGGGCGATCAGCATCTCCGGCCATACCGCTGCGTGCCGGCGGCGGTACTCGTCGATGAGCGCCGGCTGGACCGAGGAACGGAAACAGACCCTCATTGGTTCTCCTGTTCAAACTCGCGTTTTTTGAATCGTTTCATTGTTACGATTCAAAGTACAGTTGAACCTGAGCAGGTGTCAAGCAATGGCAGAGAACTTTTGATCGTCCGCGCGGGACACCCGGCCGCGGACAGACCAGCACGGAGATTCGATGAACCGGACAGCAAGTATCAAGGACGTCGCCACCCACGCAAGCGTGGCCGTGGGAACGGTCTCGAACGTCCTGAACTACCCGGACCGGGTATCGGAGCGGACCAGGGAACGGGTCCTGCGGGCCATCGACGAGCTGGGCTTCGTCCGCAATGATGCCGCCCGCCAGCTCCGGGTTGGCCACAGCCGCACCATCGGCCTCATTGTCCTGGACGTGGGCAACCCCTTCTTCACCTCCGTGGTCCGCTCGGCCGAGGACGCCGCCGCCCTCCAGGGCAGCGCCGTGCTGCTCGGGGACAGCGGACACGACGCCGGCCGCGAAGCGAATTACATCGACCTCTTCCAGGAGCAGCGCGTTCAGGGCCTGCTGATTTCCCCGGTAGGCGATGTCACGGACCGGTTGGACCTCCTCCGCGAGCGCGGCGTCCCCACCGTCCTGGTGGACCGGCTGGCTGACGAATCCAAGTTCAGCTCCGTGGCAGTGGATGACGACGCAGGCGGTTACCTCGCAGCCCGGCACCTGCTGGACACCGGCCGCCGCCGGCTCGCCTTCGTGGGTGGCCCCACCTCCATCCGCCAGGTGGCGGACCGCCTCGAAGGCGCCCGCCGGGCCGTCAAGGAGGAACCGGACGCCACCTTGGAGGTGCTGGACTCGGAGGGCCAGACGGTCCTTGCCGGCCGAAGCGTGGGCGACATGCTGGTGCAGCGGGGCCGCGCGGAGCTGCCGGACGGAATTTTCTGCGCCAACGACCTCCTGGCCCTGGGCGTCATGCAGTCCCTCACCATGACGCACACCTTCCGCATCCCGGAGGATGTGGCATTGATTGGTTATGACGACATCGATTTTGCGGTTTCCGCCGTGGTCCCCCTGTCCTCCATCCGCCAGCCCACCGAGTTGCTGGGGCGGACGGCCATCGAGCTGTTGTCCGAAGAAGTGGAATCCCAAAACCCTGTCCACCGGGCGGTAGTGTTCACGCCCGAGCTGGTGGTACGGCAGAGCACGGCCGCGCCGGCAGCCGGCTGAGCCGCGGGTCCGCTACTTGTCCTGCTGCAGCAGCCATTTCATGGACTCGGACCGGGACGTGAAGAAGCGCGTGGGGCACGGCGGAATGTGGACACCCAGGAAAAAGTTGGCGATGATCCGGTCCACCGGGCTTGCCCCGAGCAGGGCGATGCGGTTGGCCGCGCACGGGATGGAGAAGACCCCGCGGGCTTCCCGGCTGACAGACTCCGTGGTGGCCATGTCCACCAGCATGGGGTAGCTGCCGTCGCCGGCGATGTCGTTGACCGTGGCCATTGCTGCCTGCGCATCGTGGACTTCGATCCGTACCTTGGGCTCCCAGATGAGATGGAGAATGCCGTCCGGGCCCAGCTCCACCGTCCCCTTGCCGCCGTCGACCAATACGGGTTCCATGTCCCGCCTCCCTCCAGTGGGCAGATGTACGCCTCCTATCTTGCCTCAGTGCGGAAGCGACCTAAACCTTCTCCACCAGCAGGTTGCGGTAGGCGGCGCGCAGCGGTGCCATCTGGCGGAATCCGATCCGGCCGCCGCCCAACACTTTGTCCGACGGATCGTGCCACTGAAAGAGCCTCAACCCGTTGATGGCGAACTCCACCCGTGGCCCTTCTTTCACGACGTTGAGGCGGTAGAAGCCGGCGGCGTCTTCCGTGGGCGGCAGCGGATCCGCGCCTTGGGCCACCAGTTCGAAGCCGGCACTCTTTCGGAGGTTGCACGTGCGGAAGGCGCGCTCGGACTGGTGTTTGTGCCGGAAGTAGGAAACGTGCAGTACATCGATGTCCCCCGAGTGGTACTGCGGGTAGTACCCGGTCCGGGGCGCGAGCGAAGGGCTGAAAAGGTCCAGCCCGCCCTGTCCGGCGGCCGCGAAGAACAGCATGGCCAGGCCCGGTTCGGCGAGCGGCAGGAAGTCCCAGCTGATGCGGATGCCGTCCGGAAACTCCTCGGGGCACCAAAAGGTCCAGTGCGCATGGTCGCCGAACTCGCCGTCATCCAGGGTGCCGGACAGCTCCAGGGCGCCGTTATGGCTGCCGAGGCCCAAGGGCCCTTCCGCCACCCAGCCGGCGACATCGTCCGGGCCTGCCAGCGGGTTGCTGTAGAGGACGCCCGTTGCCAAGCCCGCGGCGTCCACCTAGCCCTGTCCCGACGTCGTACCCAATGCCGGCTCAAGGACTCCGTATCCCAGCCGGCCAAGCTGCCGGGCCACCTCCCCGGCCACCAGCATGGCACCCTGCCGCGAGAAGTGGGTGTTGTCCGCCAGGCCACCCGGCCAGCGGGCGTGCTCACCGGGCGCGAAGTGGCAGAAGAGGTTCCGCGATCTGTCACGCCCCAGCCGCAGGTACAGGTCCCGGGTCCAGGCGTTCAGGTCCACCACCGGCACCCCCAGTTCCAGGCCGAGTTCGCGGACCACCTCGGGGTAGTCCTCCAGGCTTGCCTCCAGGACAGCGCCCGACGCCGGGCCGTCGCTCTGGTGCCTGGCGTCGAGGAAGTGCAGCCGCTCCACCGAGGTGCACAGGAGCGGCGCGGCGCCGGCCCCGTGCACCTCGTCCACCATGGTGCGCAGGTTGGCCGCGTATCCGGTTCGCGCGGCGAGGTGCTGCTTCTTCTGGTCGTTGTGGCCGAACTGGATGAGCACCGCGTCGCCGGGCCCGGACTCGGCCAGCAGGTCCGCCCAGAGCCCCTCGTCGCGGAAGGATTCCGTGCTTGCCCCGCCTTTGGCGAAGTTGTGCACCGAGCCCCACCGATAGGTATGCGGCGGAAGTTGCGCTCCCCAACCGCTCATCGGGAACTCTTGGGTGGGGCAGTCGGCAACCGTGGAGTCGCCGGCCAGCAGGATTTTCATGGTGTGCTTCCTCCAGTACGGGGTCAGCCCTTGACGGAGCCGATGAGCATGCCCTTGGCAAAGTGCTTTTGCAGGAACGGATAGAAGATCAGGATGGGCAGGGTGGCCACCACGATCACCGCAAACTTGATGCCCTGTTCCGGCGGGATGTAGTTGGGGTCCACGTTGCCGGTGCCCAGGAGGTCCGAGGCGGCGGTGACCTGCCGCAGGTACATCTGCAGCGTCCACTTGGAGTTGTCGCTCAGGTACAACAACGGGGACATGAAGTCGTTCCAGATCCCCACGGCGTAAAAGAGCGCGAACGTTGCGAGCACCGGCTTGGACAGCGGCAACAGGATCCGCCAGAGGATCCCGATCTCGGTGGCGCCGTCCATCTTGGCCGATTCCTCAAGCTCGGCAGGGAGTTCCTGGAAGAAATTCTTGATGATGATCAGGCTGAAGGGGTTGATGGCCGCCGGCAGGATCAGGGCCCAGTACGAGTTGAGCAGGCCCAGGTCCTTGACCAGCAGGAAGGTGGGGATCATGCCGCCGGAGAAGACCATGGCGAAGACCACCAGCGACAGGATGACGTTCCTGCCACGCAGGCTCTTCTTGGCCAGCGGGTAGGCCATGGTCACGGTGAAGGCCAGCTGGACCAAGGTGCCCACGGCGGTGACCAGGATGGTGGTGACCAGGGCGCGGGTGAACGCCGGGGTGGCGAAGATGTACTCGTAGGAGCCCAGGGTGAATTTCTCGGGCCAGACGAAGAATGCCCGGCGGGTGATCTCCGCTTCGGTGGCGAAGGACCCGGCGAAGACGTAGACGAACGGCAGCAGGGTGATGATGCCGATCAGGGCAAGGAACACATAGTTGACGGCGTCGAAAACCCGGCCGCCGCGGGTGTTGTGGATTTTCATGGCTAGAACAGTCCGCTCTGGTTGAATCGTTTGGCCAGCCAGTTGGTGCCGAAGATCAGCACGATGCCCACCAGGGATTTGAACAGGCCCACTGCCGTGGAGTAGCTGTAGGCGCCCTGGGTGATGCCCACGAAATAGACGTAGGTGTCAAAGACGTCCGCCACCTCGCGGTTGAGGGCGTTGGTCATCAGGTAGATCTGTTCGAAGCCGGTGTTGAGCATCTGCCCGATGGCCAGGATCAGCATCACGATGATGGTGGACCGGATCGCGGGAAGCGTGATGTGCCAGACCCGGCGGAACCGGCCGGCGCCGTCGATGATGGCGGCCTCGTACTGGTCCTGGTCCACCGTGGCCAGGGCGGCCAGGAAGATGATGGTGCCCCAGCCGGTGTTCTTCCAGATGTCCTGCAGCACGATCAGGGGCCGGAACCACGCGGGATCGGACAGGAAATCGATGTTCGTGCCCATGACGTTGTTCAGGAACTGGAACAGCGGGCCGATGTCCAGGGCGAACAGCAGGAAGCTCAGGGACGCCACGATGGTCCAGGACAGGAAGTGCGGGATGTACACCAGGGTCTGGACCGTGCGCTTGAGGACGGACAGGCGTACCTCATTGAGCAGCAGGGCCAGGACGATGGTCAGCGGGAAGGCGATGCCCAGGTTCAGGAAAGCCAGGATCAGGGTGTTGCCCAACAGCCGGGGAAAATCCGGGTTGGCAAAGAAATCCGTGAAGTTCTGCACTCCCACCCAGGGGCTGCCGTTTACCCCCAGGAACGGGACGTAATCCTTGAACGCGATGGATACGCCATACATGGGGGCGTACCGGAACACCGCGAAGTACACCACGCCTGGCAGCAGCAGCAGGTACAACCACTTGTAGTGCGCGAAATGGACGGAAAACCTGCCGTTCTTCCGTTCCCGCACGGGCGGCCGGTTGGCCGCCCGTGCCTCAGCCTCGACAACGGGGGCTGCCATTTACTTGTTGTCCTGCCAGAGCTTGTTGATCTCTTCCTTGACCTTGTCGCCGCCGCTGGTGTTCCACAGCTTGATGGCGTCCTTGAGCCCCTGCTCATCGATCTGGCCCGCCAGGTACTTGATCCGGGCATCGGCCACGATGTTGTCCAGCTGGGCTCCCTTGGCCACATAGGTGGCGGAAACGTAAGGCGCTGCCGGGTTGTAGACGGCGCTCTTGAGGTCCTCCGCCATGACGTCGGTGCGCTTGTCGAAGACCTGCTGCTCGTAGTCGCTGGCCTGCTTGACCGGGTAGAACTGGTTGCCGGCAACGTTCATGCCCAGCTGGGCGTAGCTCTTGATGTCCGTGGTGACGGCCTTGCTGGCGTCCGTTTCCGGCTTGACCGGAGCGGCCTTGCCGTCCACCACCGTGAAGTTGACGCCTTCAATGCCGTTGTTCAGGAGGATGCCGGCGTCCTTGCCGTTGAGGGTGTTCAGGAATTCCAGGACCTTGTCCAGTTCGGCTTCCGTCCGGACACTGGCTTTCGGGACGGCCAGGAAGCCGGAGTAGCCGTCGGTGGGGTGGGCGTGCAGCTTGCCGTCGGGGCCTTCGAGGTTGCCCACGAAGCCCACTTTGTTCTGGAAGTTGTTGGGATCTGCCTGCTTGAAGAGATTGATGAGGACGCTGACCCGGGAATCGACGTCCACGATGATGCCGCCCTTGCCGTTGAAGAACGGCTCATTCCATTTGGTGCTGTCGAACGTGGCGAAGTCGGGGTTGATGAGCTTCTCATCCACCATCTTCTTGATGAAGCGGTCCGCTTGGAGGAACTCGTCGGTCTCGAAGCTGGGTACCAGCTTTCCGTCCCGCTCGGTCCAGCGGTTGCCGGCCCCGAACCATTCCTCGATGACGTCGTAGGGGCTGTTGCTTCCCAGCGCGCCCCATTTGGGAATCGTGATGCCGTAGGTGTCATTCTTGCCGTTGCCGTCCGGGTCCTGCTCGGTGAACGCCTTGGCCACCTTGTAGAGGTCCTCCACGGTCTTGGGCGGCTGCAGGCCCAGCTTGTCCAGCCAGTCCTGCCGGAACATGACCGCGGTCCGCATCGGGGCGCGGCCGCGGAAGATGCCGTAGACCTTGCCGTTGACGCTGGCGTTCTGCTGGATGTCCGGGTAGGTGGTCTTGAGGTTGGGGTACTTGTCCAGCTTGCCGGTGAGGTCCCAGAAGGCACCGGCCTGGGCGTTCTTGACGAACCCGGGGCTCTTGCCCTGGATCACCATGACCTGCGGGATGTCCGATCCTGCCAAGGTGATGTTGGTCTTGTCCTCGTAGGAGGCGTTGGGAGCCCAGTTGATCTTTACCTGCTTGCCGGTGATCTCCTCCAGCTTCTTTTGCACTGCGCCGTCCGCGCCGGGCGGCTGCGCCTCGAGGAAGGGCGCCATGATGGACACCGAGGTGAGGTCGGCGGCCGGGGCGTCACCTCCGCTGCAGGCCGTGAGGGACAGGGCCGCGGCGGTGACGACGGCGGCGGCCAGGGAAAGTTTCCTGCGGATCATATTCTTCCTTTTCCACTTCATTGGGGTTCATTGGGCCTTAGGGCAAGTATTGATACGTTTCATTTAGAAGCCGGGCATGGCCTGGCCGCACCCGGGAGGAGGGCGGTCAGGCGGTGGAGGCTCCCTGCAGGGCGGCCCGGCCGTCCGGTTCCGCTGCCAGCGCTTCGGCTACCGATTCGTCATTCGCGGTGAAGAAGCGGTCGCAGAGCCAGCCGGTCAGGAAGAGCCAGGCTCCGATGCTGAAGAACGGAATCAGGCCCGGGAGCGCCGCGCTGGCGTACGCCGCGGCGGCGGTGACGAACAGCAGGATGACGGTTCCCGCAAGATGCCGCACGGCAAAGCGCGACGACGTCAGCAAGTACTGCCGCAGCGGCAGTTCGTAGCGGGCGTACAGGGGAAACACGTAGCACGCTGCGCCGGCCAGGAAGATTGCGGCAACAAAGATGCCTGCCGCCATGAGCTGCGCGAAGAGCCCGCGCCCCGCCGAAAAGTAGTTCCAGTTCAGGGCAAGAGCAACGGAGACGGCCATGACCGGCAGTGCAAGGATGTTCGCGCGGCCAAAATTCCTGGTGTACCCGGCAGCAAATCCGCGCACCAGCGGAGCCGCCTCCCCCCGGGCCCGCTTGCGCACCAGGATCTGCGCCGCGGCCGTGGCCGGCCCGGCACCAAGGATGCCGCCACCCATCAGGGTGAACACGATCCACAGCAGGTTCAGGCCCGCAATCCATGCGAGCGTGTCAAAGAATGAATAGGCACGCGCACTGAAGGTCCCGGACAGCATGGCTGGGCTCCCTTCTGTTCTCCATCGTTGCAGAGGCGAAGCGGAAAGTGTCCCGCATCACGCTGGTAATCGGTTTCTCGAAAATCTAGACCCGCACCGGCACCTCGGTCAAGTGAATTTTTGAATCGTTACATAGCTGGACTGGCAATGCCTCCATGCCGCACACTGAACGGTGGAAAGCGCTTGCTGACAGATGGCGGGCGCTACAGGCTGGTGCCCGGACGGGCAGGACGGAGAACCATGGGAACGGCAACGGAAGCGGCCGGCAAGGGCGCCGGAACCGCCCCGGGGACTGCGGCGCGGGTGGCACTGGTGGGCGTGCACGGCTTTGGCACCCATCACCTCCGGAACCTTGAACGCCTGCAGGCGGCAGGCGCCGTCGAGCTGGTGGCGGTTGCCGATCCGCAGCCGCCCGCGCCAGGTGCCGTGCCGCCGTCGGCCGCCATCCACCCCGGGCTCGACGAGCTCCTCCAGGCCGCCGGGGACCTCGACCTGGTCATCGTGGCCACACCCATCCAGACGCACGCCCCGCTGGCCCTGGCTGCCCTTGCCGCGGACGCGGAGCTGTACTTGGAAAAACCCCCCGTCGCGTCCCTTGCCGATTTCAACCGGCTGTGTGCCGCGGCGGAGGATTCCGGGCGCGGTGTCCAGATCGGGTTCCAAAGCCTCGGTTCGCACGCCCTGCGGGCCATCGAGGAACTGCTCGCGGCCGGCACCATCGGCACCTTGGAGGGCATCTCGGCCACCGGCCGCTGGGTCCGGGACCGGGCCTACTACAAACGCTCGCGCTGGGCCGGGAAACGCAGCATCAACGGCGTGGACGTGGTGGACGGCGTCGCCACCAATCCGTTGGCGCATGCCGTGGCAACCGCCCTCCGGATTGCCGGGGCGCGCACCACCGCTGACATCGCATCCGTGGAGACCGAGCTGTACCGGGCCAACGACATCGAATCGGATGACACCTCCGTGATCCGGATCCGCACCACTCCAGGCCTGCCCATCACCTGCGCGCTGACCATCTGCGCGTCCGAATCCGTTGAGCCCTGCGTGACCCTGCAGGGCTCGGCCGGCACCGCCGTGTTCCACTACACCGAGGACCGGCTCAGCATTGAAACCGCAGCCGGGCGCAGCGAAAAGACGTTTGGCCGCGATGACCTCACCGAGAACCTGCTGGCCCACCGCGCCACCGGCGTTCCGCTCACCAGCAGCCTGCTGGACAGCGGAGCCTTCATGCTGGTGCTGGAAGCGGTCCGGACGGCGCCGCTGCCCTCCCCCATCGATCCCGCCCACGTCCGGTGGGAGGGCGACGGCGACTCAGCCCACGCCGTCGTAACAGGTATTGAGGCCGCGCTGGAACGTGCGGGCCGGGAGCACGCCACCTTCAGCGAGCTGGGACTCCCCTGGGCCGTGTCCGCCCCGGCCACCTTTGATATTCCGGCTTCCTGATGGGCGGCCAGTTCCGCGACGCCGGTCACCTGCGCGCAGCCAACCTGCTGACGGACGGGCTTTCCGCCTGCCTGGCTGCTTCGCCGGCCCCCGCGTTCAGCTGGCAGCTGGCCCAGGGCGACGGCGACGATCCCGCCCTGGCACAGCAGACCGGCTACGAGGTTGAGGTCCGGGACACCCGGGGCGCGCTGGTGTGGGGCTCGGGTCCGGTAGCTTCCGCATCCCAGCGCGGCGTGCCCTATGGCGGCCCCGCCCTGGCGGACGACTCGGACTTCGCCTGGCGCGTGCGCATCCATGATGCTGCCGGCAGGGCGGGCTCCTGGTCTTCCCCGCACCCCTTCAGCACCGGCCTGACGGACGCGTCCTGGCAGGCCGGCTGGATCAGCCGGGCCCCGGGCGGGCGCGCCCCGCTGGAAATCCACAACCGCGCCCTGCGGGTGGCAGGCTCGCCGTTCCTGCCTCTGCCGTGCCCCGCCGTCCGCAGCGTCCGGATCCAGGCCCGGCTCCGGCCCGTCATGGGCAAAGCCGGCATGATCCTGCGGAGCAGCGGACCCGGGACGGGCGTGCTGCTCGAACTGGGCCCGGCCGGAGAACTGGTACTCCGCCGCACTCCGGACTGGGAAATCCCCTCCCCCGCCGCCCCGGATTCCGAGGTCCTGGGAACCGCCGCACCGGCAGGAGACCGGCAACCTTGCCCCGGATCGTGGCAGGACCTGGATATCAGGGACGACGGGCTGACCATCCGGGTGTCGCTGGGCGGAACGGAACTGCTGGTGGTTGATGTACCGGCATCCGCGGACAGCGGCGAAAGGGCCGCCCTGCACCAGGGACCCCGGAGCCAGGCGGAGTACGCGCGGCTCAAAATCACCAGGGAGGTTCCCGGCCGTTCCGGGACCATCCTGCTGGACCACCGTTTTGACGCCGCCGAGGACGACGCGCTTGCGTCCTTGGCACAATGGGACCGCACCACCGGACACCGGCAGCCCGACGAGTGGACCCTGTTCCGGGGCACCATGGCGCTGGACGGGACGGTCCGGCGGGCCAGGCTCTTCGTGGCGGCACACCACCACGCGCAGGTTTCGGTGGCCGGAACGCCCGGCCTCGGCACCACCTCGTTCGGCTACCCCGGCGAGGGGTATTTCGATGCCGCCGACGTCACCGGGGTCCTGGCGGCACATCCGGCCGGAACGCCCGTGCCGGTGACGGCCCTCCTCCACTGGTACGGTCCGGGCCAGGGCCGCGCCGCAGGTGTTCCCGGCCTGTTGCTCAGGCTGAGTGTTGATTACGACGACGGACGGCGCGGCGTCCTTGTCTCGGGCCCTGGCTGGCGTGCCGGCGAGGCCCCGTACCGCCAGTCGGGCTACCGCAATGACGAGGGCGACCCCGTGGAGCACCTGGATGGCGAGGCCGCAGCGTCCCTGGACATCACCGAAGACCTTCCTGCCGCCATCAGCGCCGGCCGGCACCCGACGTCGGACTTTCCCCGGCTGCACGCCCGCCGGACGTTCCTGGGCGGGGAGTTCGTGGCACCGCGGCAGTTCCTTGCCGCGAAGGACGGCACCCTGGTGGCGGACTTCGGGCGCGTCATCCCGGCCCGGCCCGAGGTGGACTTCCTGGCCGGCGTCCCGGGGCGCACGGTCATGCTCCGGGCCGGCTACGTCCTGCGCCCGGACGGCAGGGTGGATGCCGGAAAGACCCCCAGCCAGAACACGGACATGTCCTTCCCCTACACCCAAACCGCCGGACCACAGCAGTTCCGGGCCTCCGTCCACCTCGGCTTCCGCTACCTGGAACTGCCGGGCGTGGAGGCGGCGGACGTGTCACGCGTCGGCGCCACCACGGTCTACGGCAGCCACCCCGGCGAGGGCAGCTTCACCAGTTCCGACCCCGTCCTGGACGAGGTCGTCGGGCTGCTGCGCGATTCTGCGCTCTACGGTGTCCAGGAGCAGTTCGTGGACACTCCCACCCGGGAAAAAGGCCAGTTCCTGGCCGACGCCGCCAACATTTCCTACGCCACCATGGCGTTCTTCGGCGAACACGCCTACACGGCGCAGGCACTGCGGGAATTCGCCTGGTCAGCCCGCCGCTACTGGAACACCGGGGCGGACAAGGGCCGGTACAACGCCGTCTATCCCAACGGCGACGGCAAGCGCGACATCCCCGATTTCTCCCTGATGATGCCGGAGTGGGCGGAGGAGTACCACCTGCGCTCCGGAGACCTGGGCCTGGTCCGCGAACTGCTCCCCCACCTGTGCGACACGGCCGACTACGCCATGCGCTGCATTCCGGCGGAAGGCCCGACGGCGGGACTGGTCACCAGGCTGGGCGGCGGCTCGGGCCCCTACCTGCACGGCATCGTGGACTGGCCCGCACCCGGCCGGTTCGGCTACGACATGGAGTGCGCGGCCACGACCACCGTCAACGCCCAAGCCTACTCGGCTCTGGTGTCAACGGCACGGCTCTGCAACACGGCCGGCAAGGAAGACGCCGCCGTCCGCTACGCCACGGCAGCCCGTGCGCTGGCCGGCGCCATCCGCGGCCGGCTGCGCGTCGGCGGGGTCATGGTGGACGGGCTCCATGAGGACGGGACACCCAGTTCCCACGCCTCCCAGCACGCCACGTCCTTCCCGCTCTCACTGGGCATCACGGACCCCGGCCACGCGGAAGCCGATGCCGCCCGGATCGCCGGAATGGGCATGCGGCAGGGCCCCATGACGGTGCACCGGCTGGTCCGTGCCCTGGTGCGCCAGGGCCGCATGGACGCCGTCCTGGACCTCCTCACCGCCAAAGACCAGCCCGGCTGGGCACGGCTCCTGGACCGCGGAGCCACATTCACCTGGGAAGCCTGGGACCTGGCCGAGGGGACCGACTACAGCCAGTCGCACGCTTGGTCCGCATCCGTGCTCAAGGAGATCCTCGAGCACCTGCTCGGCATCCGGTACGCCGTCCCCGGCGGCACCGCGGTGGTGATTGAACCGCCGCTGTGCCGCTTGGAGCACGCCCGCGGCAGTATCCCGGTGGACAACGGATACGTACAGGCGAGCTGGCGCAGGCGCGGTAGTTCGGTGGAGCTGGAGTGCACGGTTCCACCGGGCACCACTGCCACCGTGAGGCTGCCCGCCGGCACCTACGGGGTCAAAGGGCCCACTGCGGATGCCGCCCCGGTACCTTCCGCCCCGTTGGGCACCGCGGACGGCGCCGCCAGGGAAATCCGCGTGCACACCGGCACCTGGATCTTTACGCCCCGGTAGTTGCCACTGCAGGACGGGTGCGCCGCCCGTGCCGCCAGAGCAAGAGGCCGATGACCATGGCGGACAGCATGCCCAGGCAGCCGGTGGCCACCAGGCCCGCCCGGACTCCGAACTGCTCGGTCAGCCAGCCGGCCAGGAGGCCACCGAGCGCATGTCCGCCCAGCAGGAGCGGAAGGTACAGGGCCATGACGCGGCCGCGGATGGCGGGACCGGCCTCGAGCTGGACGGCGGTGGCGGCGCTGGTGAGGAACAGCAGCGTCATCATGCCCACCACCACCAGCATGGCAGTGAAGAGGCCCACGGTGGGCATGAGCGCTGCCAGCAGCTGGGACAAGCCGAAGAGGCCGGCCGCGGCCACAATGCCTTTCCGGCCCATGGTGCCAAGCCGCGCGGCCAGGAGCGCGCCGGCCAGGGCGCCGACGGCACTGACGGTGTTGAAGAGGCCGAAGCCTTCCACGCCGTTGTGCCACACCCGCTCGGCGAACGCCGCCAGGACCACCGGCCCGTTCATCCCGAAGGCGCCCAGCAGGCCGGCGAGGAGGATGAGGAGCAGGAGCCGCGGCCGCTCCCGTACATAGTGGAGGCCGGCAAGCACCTGGCCCCGGCCGCGTCCGGCGCGCTGGCCGGGATGCAGCTCGTTGGTCCGGATGGCCATGATCAGGCCCAGGACACCCACGCCGATCAGCGCGTTGGCGGCAAAGGCCGCCGCCGGTCCGGCCTGGGCGATGAGCAGCCCGCCCAACGCCGGGCCGGCCATGCCGCCCAGTTGGGACAGCGCATTGTTCAGTCCGATGGCCGGCCGCAGCGCGGCGTCCCCCACCACTTCATTGACGAACACCTGCCTGGTGGGCTGGTCCACCGCCGCAATGATGCCCAAGGCGACGCAGCTGGCGTACACCACCCATACCGTCAGGGTGCCGCTCGCGGCCCACGCCGCGAGGCCAATGCCCAGCAGCACGATGACGGACTGGCATACCATCATGATCCGGCGCTTGGGAAAGAGGTCCACTACCAGCCCGGCCAGCGGGCCCACCACCAGCATGGGCAGGAACTGCAGGGCGACGGCGGCGCCCACCGCTGCGGGGCTTCCGGTCAGCTGCAGCACCAGCCAGTCCTGGGCCAGGCGCTGCATCCACACCCCCAGGCTGCCGGCCAGCTGCATGCCCAGGAACAGCCGGTAGTTGTGCTGCCTCAGCGGGTGGTACCACCGGGGTTGGCCGGGCCCGGGGCGGCCGCGTTGACCGGTTCGGGCGCGTTGATCGGTTCGGGCGCGGCGCAACGGCACAGCTAGCGTCGGGGCCGGCCGGACCGCAGTTTTACTGCCGCCGCGGCGAGGATGAGGGTGCCGGGGACCACCACGAAGAGCGCCGCGAGCATCCAGACGAACACCACGGCGCAGAACAGCGCGGCCGCGAGCAGCAGCGAACCGGTCCAGTCGCGCAGGGTCATTGCCTGCCCGGCCTGGAGGGCCGTGCGCCAGGAGTCCCCTGCGGTGGCGCCTTGGCCGGTTGCGTCGGTCCAGGCCGAGGCGGCGCGGAGCAGCACGATCGCCGCTCCGGCCGCCAGGATCAGGGTGGCTGGCAGCACCACTCCACGGCCCGGCAGTTGCCCCACCCAGGCGAGCAGGAGGTTGAGGACAATCACGACGGCGGCTGCCGCCGTCGTCAGGCCCAGCTTCCAGCTGCCGGGCAGGGCCGCCCTGAAGAGGCGCCAGAGTCCGCGGACCGAATCATCCCGGCCGGCCAGGTGCCGTTCCAGGTGGGCGATGCCGGCCGCGTAGGCGGCCGGGAGGGTTACCAGCGGGACGGACAGCACCAGCACCAGCAGGCCTGCCAGGAGGGTTTCGGAGAACAGGGCAAACCGGTTCACCGGGATGGGCTCGTGGCCGGAAACGTGGGTGGTGCTGTCCATGGCGCTCATTTTTCTCTCCGTTGACCGTTAGCCCTTGAGGCCCTGGGTGGAAACGCCCTCGACGATGTACCGCTGGAAGATCAGGAAGAAGATCAGCACGGGGAGCAGGGCCAGGACGGACATGGCGATCATGGCGCCGTAGTCCGAGGACTGGGTTTGGTCCACAAAGAGGCGCAGGGCCAGGGGCAACGGGTACTTGTCGGGGGTGTTCAGGTAGAGCAGCGGGCCCAGGAAGTCGTTCCAGCTCCAGATGAAGGAGAAGATCGAGGTGGAGATCAGGGCCGGTTTCATCAGGGGCAGCATGATGGAGGTGAAGATCCGGACGTGCCCTGCGCCGTCGATGCGGGCTGCTTCGTCGAGTTCGGCGGGCAGGTTGCGCATGAACTGCACCATCAGGAACACGAAGAACGCGTCTCCGGCGAGGAACTTGCCGATGAGCAGGGGGACATAGGTGTCCACCAGACCGAGCTGCTGGAAAATGATGTACTGCGGGATGATCACCACGTGGAACGGCAGCAGCAAGGTGGCGATCATCATGCCGAAGAACACGCTGCGGCCCGGGAATTTGATCCGGGCGAAGGCGTAGGCGGACACGCTCGCTGAGAGGATGGTGCCGACGACGGCGCCGATGGCCAGGATCAGCGAGTTGGTGAAGAACTGCAGGGTGGAGACCCCGCCGATGCCGTCCATCGCGGTGGCGAAGTTGTCAAAGCTGAAGTTGCTGGACCACAGCGAGGTGTTCTGGCCGCCGATTTCCGAGTTGGGTTTGAACGCGGAGGCGATCATCCACAGGGCGGGGTAGAGCACCACGCAGGTCAGCAGGAGGGCTGCGGCGTGGAAGATGGTGCTCTTGGCGCGTTTGGCGGTGGTGGATTCGGACTTCGGGTTGTAGGCCGGGGCGGTGGCGCCCGGGGCCGGTTGGACGGGGGTTGCCGTGGTTGTCATTTTGCATCACCGCTGTAGTGGACCCAGGACTTGGAAGTGCGGAAGAAGATCAGCGTGATGATGCCGACCACGATCACCAGCAGCCAGGCCATGGCCGAGGCGTAGCCCATCCGGAAGTCGCTGAAGCCGCGCAGGTACAGGTAGAGGGTGTAGAAGAGGGTGGAGCCGGCGGGGCCGCCGTCACCGTTGGAGATGATGTAGGCCGACGCGAAGATCTGGAACGCGTGGATGGTTTCCATCAGGAGGTTGAAGAAGATCACCGGCGAGAGCATGGGCCAGGTGATGTTGAAGAACTTCCGCACCGGACCGGCACCGTCCATCGATGCCGCCTCGTAGAGTTCGCCCGGGATCTGTTTCAGGCCGGCCAGGAAGATCACCATAGGGGCGCCGAACTGCCACACGGTCAGCAGGATCATCATGGGCATGGTCATGGACGGATTTCCCACCCAGCCGCCGATGTTGATCCCGAAGAAGGACAGGCCCTGGTCCACCGGCCCGGAATCGCCGAACATGGCCTTCCAGACGATCGCGATGGACACCGAGGCCCCGATCAGGGACGGGGCGTAGAACGCCGACCGGTAGAAGCCCTGGCCGCGGCGCTTGCTGTTCAGCAGCATCGCCACCGCCAGGGCCGCGGCGAGCTTGAGCGGGGTGCCGAAGACCACATAGGAGAGGGTCACGCCCACGGACTGCAGGAAGCGCTCGTCCTGGAAGAGGGTGGCGTAGTTGTCGAAGCCGATCCACTTGGGCGGCTCGAACAGGTTGTAGTTGGTGAACGAGAGGTACAGGGAGGAGATCATCGGCCCGACCGTCAGGGCGATGAACCCCAGCAGCCAGGGCAGCAGGAAGGTGTAACCGGCGCGGGCATCCGCCCCGCGCTGCCGCGACTTGCGCGGCAACGCGGTACCGGAGTGCCCCTGGCGCCTGCTCAGGGTTGGGCTTTGAGTCACGAGTTCAATCCGTCAGTCGTGAACACTCGATCAGGCACTGGCCGGATCAGGCGTTCTGCTTGATGAGGTCTTCGGCTTCCTTGAACCACGCGTCGACGGCACCGTCAACGGTGAGCTTGCCGTAGTTGAGGTCGGAGGCAATCCGGCCGAACGATGCTTCCAGCGTGCCGAACCCGACGATCGGCGGCTCGGGTGCGTCCTTGAGGTACTGCTCGATGGACTTCTCGTAATCCACCACCAGCTTGTCGGCGCCATCGAACGTGGTGCCGTCGCGCTGGGTCTTGGAGGCCGGAACGCCGCGGGAGGTCTTGAAGATCTGGCCCACCTCGGGATCGTTGACCATGAAATCGATGAAGCGTGCGGCCGCGTCCTTGAACTTGGTCTTGGCGCTGGCCACCATCAGCATGGACGGCTTCAGGAACAGGCCCAGGTTGTTCGGGTCATCCGAGGGCACCGGTACCAGCTTGAGTTGCTTGGCGCCGCTGTCAGCCAGGTATCCGGCCATGAAGTTGTCCCAGGTGACCTCGGCGGCACTGACGTTGGAGCCGAACGGGGACTTGGGCTTGAGCTGGGTTACCCTGTCTTCCGGCACGAGGGCCTGGGTTCCGCGCAGCTTCGAGTTGAGGTTCCACCAGGTCTTCAGGTCGTCCTTGCTGAATCCCAGCTTCCCGTCGCTGGTGAAGGCCTGGATGTTCTTCTGGCGGAGCCAGATGTTGAACTGCCACCAGACACCGGTGAAGTCCGTGGAGCCGAAGAGGGTGCCGTTGCCCTTGTCCCCAACTTCCTTTAGGAACGCCTGGAATTCGGACCAGGTCCATTTGCCGGTGGGTTCGGCGATGCCCAGGGAGGCCAGCTTGGCGGGATCGTAGTAGACCGCGAAGGCGTTGGTGCTGGTGGGGATGCCGTAGGTCTTGCCCTTGATCTGGCCGGACGGCAGGAGTGATTTCTCGAACGCGGAGGTATCGATCTTCACCGTGCCCAAGTCCAGGAGCTGGTTGCGCTGGCCGTAATCGCGAAGGTAGGACAGGTCCCACTGCATCACGTCAGGCAGGCCGCCGCCGGCCGCTTCGGTGGCACGCTTCTGCCAGTAGCCCGCGAAATCCGTGAAGTTGCCGTTGACCTTGATGTCCGGGTTCTTTGACTCGAACAGGGCGATGGCTTTGCGGGTCCGCTCGGCGCGGTCGTCGTTGCCCCACCAGGTGTAGTTGATGGTCACGGGTTTTTCAGCGGATCCGGTCTGGCCGGATGAGTTGCCTCCGTTCCCGCAGGCTGCCAGGGCTGCGGCAGATGCGGTGCCGATGGCCACGGTTGTGAGGAAATGCCTTCTGTTGATCACGGGAGCCTCCTTGCTCTTTGGGTGCCTGCCTTGGCTCGGTCTACAACGTAAGTAGTGAGCTGGCTAACATGGCGTCTGAAACGATACAATAGCTGCATTCGGATTAATGGGCAAGCGTTTTCCAAGCCGCCAGGCAAGCGTTTTCCAAGAAAGCGTTTCCTCATTGCAAACCCCGCCTCACAGTTGACAAAGGAGTCCCATGACACAGCAGGAAAGCCCCGGCCCGTCCAAAGTGTGGAGCAACATTGGGGGCATCGCTTTCGGAGGCGACTACAACCCCGAGCAATGGCCCGCCAGTGTCCGCCTGGAGGATCTGGACCTCATGCAGGAAGCGGGCGTGAATTTCCTCAGCGTCGGCATTTTCTCCTGGGCCCTGCTGGAACCCGTCGAAGGGCACTACGAGTTCGGCTGGCTGGACGAAGTACTGGACAACCTCGCCGGGATCGGCGTGAAAGTGGCCCTGGCCACCGCCACCGCCGCACCTCCGGCCTGGCTGGTGCGCAAACACCCGGAAATCCTGCCGGTCAGGGCTGACGGGACCGTGCTGGGACCGGGCTCACGGCGGCACTACACGCCGTCGTCGGCCGTGTACCGCCGCTACGCCGCCGGGATCACCCGCGCACTCGCCGAACGCTACAAGGACCACCCCGCGCTGGCACTGTGGCATGTGGACAACGAACTGGGCTGCCACGTCTCGGAGTTCTACGGCGAAGAGGACGCAGCCGCCTTCCGCACCTGGCTTGAACGCCGGTACGGGAGCATCGCTGCCTTGAACGCTTCCTGGGGCACGGCATTCTGGTCCCAGAACTACGGCTCCTTCGAGGAAATCCTGCCGCCCGCCGTCGCACCGTCCACCCTGAACCCGGGCCAGCAACTGGACTTCCAGCGGTTCAGCTCGTGGGCGCTGATGGACTACTACCGGGAGCTGGTGGCCGTCCTTCGCGAGGTGACCCCGGACATCCCCTGCACCACCAACCTGATGGCCTCAAGTGCCACCAAATCCATGGACTACTTCAGCTGGGCCAAAGACCTGGACGTCATCGCCAACGACCACTACCTCGTGGCCGCGGACCCGGAACGCCACCTGGAACTCGCGTTCAGCGCGGACCTCACGCGCGGCATTGCTGGCGGTGACCCGTGGATCCTGATGGAACATTCGACGTCGGCGGTCAACTGGCAGCCGCGCAACCAACCCAAGATGCCCGGCGAGATGCTGCGCAATTCGCTGGCCCACGTGGCCCGCGGGGCGGACGCCGTGATGTTCTTCCAGTGGCGGCAAAGCTTCGCGGGGTCGGAGAAGTTCCACTCCGCCATGGTGCCGCACGGGGGACGGGACACGCGGGTGTGGCGTGAAGTGGTGGAGCTTGGCGCGGCCCTGCAGCGCCTCGAACCCGTGCGCGGTTCGCGGGTCCAGTCGCGTGCCGCCATTGTCTTCGACTACGAGGCCTGGTGGGCCAGCGAGATCGACTCCAAACCGAGCATCGACGTGAAGTACCTGGACCTGCTGAGGGCGTTTCACCGGTCGCTGGTCCTGCGCGGAGTCTCCGTGGACCTGGTGCATCCGTCGGCGTCACTTGACGGCTACGACCTGGTGCTGGCGTGCACCCTGTACGCCGTGTCCGATGAGGACGCCGCCACCATCGCCGCCGCGGCTTCGCGCGGGGCCACGGTCCTGGTCAGCTATTTCAGCGGCATCGTGGACGCTCAGGACCATGTGCTGCTCGGCGGCTACCCGGGCGCGTTCCGCGATCTCCTGGGCGTCCGGGTGGAGGAGTTTTATCCGCTGCTGGCCGGAGCCCAGCTCAAGTTGAGCGACGGGACCACTTCTTCCATCTGGAGCGAGCATGTCCACCTTGCCGGCGCCGAGGTGGTGCAAACCTTTACCGAATACCCGCTGGAGGGGGTTCCCTCCCTGACCCGGCGGCCTGTTGGGCCAGGGGCGGCCTGGTACCTGGCCACCTTCCCGGACGCCAACGGCATCGAAGCCCTGGTTGACAAGCTGCTGGCCGAATCGGGCGTTTCGCCCGTCGCCGCTGCCGATCCCGGGGTGGAACTGGTGCGGCGCCTGTCCCCCGACGGGCGCAGCTTCCTGTTCGCCATCAACCACACGAGGGCGGATGCCGCCGTCTCAGCCACTGGCCCGGACCTGCTAACCGGTGGCCCCTTCCCGGGCACCGTTCCTGCCGGCGGCGTCGCGGTGGTGGCGGAGGGCCAGGCACAGTCCTAAGGACGGCCGACGGCGGCACCGGCTTGGGTGCCGCCGTCCGCGGAACGCTCAGTCCCGTTAAAAGTGGACTGCGACTTAAACACCTCCGCCCCGGAAAGGAACCATCGGTTCCCGCCGGGGCGGAGCTGCCACCCGCCGTCGGACGCCTCGGGCGGGGAGGCGTCCACCCGTGTTGTCCGGAGCCGTGTTGGCGGTGTGAAGATCAGCTGCTGATGGCGGACTTCATCTCGTCCGTGGCCTTCTTTCCCGCGTCGGCCGGGGACAAGCGGTCAAACAGGACTTCCGAGGTGTAGCGCTTGATGATTTCCTGGATCGCTCCCGCACCCTTTGGCGGCGGCGCCGGGGCATCGCCGAGTTCGCCTTTGATCTGGTCGATGAAGGTGACCACCTTGACGTCTGCCGGGGTGAGTTTGGGCTGGATGGCTGCCCGGACATCAGCGTTGGGATACACACCACGGTCCGCCAGGAGCGCTTCACCGGCTTTGACGTTGTTGGTCAGGAAGTTGATGAACTTGGCCGTTTCCTGCGGGTGCTTGGTGCGCGAGGAAGCGGACCAGAACTGCGAGGCTTTGTACCAAAGCTCCGCATCGGCTGCCGATCCCGTCTTGGTGGGGAACCGCAGGATCTTGAGGTCTCCGCCGCTGGCCTTCTCCAGGGCAGGCGCCTGGTTGGACCACCAGAACGCCATGGCGTTCTTGCCGGTCGCCAGGCCGCTCTGGTCAAGGGGCGCGGCCTCAGCCTCGACCACCTCCGATGCGGAAGGCACCGCCTTCTTCTGGCTCAGCTCCTTCAGGAACGCCCACCATTCGGCGATGTCACCGGACTCAAAGCCCAGCTTGCCGTCGGATGTGTAGAGGGACTTGCCGTCCTGCCGGAGCCAGACGCCCAAGGAGGCCTCATCCGTTCCGTACGCTGCCGCTCCGTAGGTGCCCTTGGGCGACTTCGCGGTGATCTCGGCGGCGATCCGGCCGAAATCGTCCCAGGTCCATTTGGTGTCATCCGGCAGCGGAACTCCGGCGGCCTGGAAGACTGCGGGATTGGCCAGGATGGTGGCGGCGTTGATGCCGGCCGCGATGCCCGTCAAGCCCTTCTGGCTCTTGCCTGCATTCAGGGCCGCCTCATCCAGCTTGGAGGTGTCGATGTCGTACTTGGACAGATCCAGGAGGGCGCCGCGGCTGGAGTACTCGGTGATGTATTTCTCGTCCATCTGGATGATGTCCGGGGCGTCGTTGGCGGCCACCTGGGTGGCGAGCTTGTCCCAGTAACCGCTCCAGTCGCCGAATTCGGGTTTGATCTTGATTTTGGGGTTTTCGGCTTCGAACTGCTTGATGGCTTCCTGCGTCAGCTGGGCGCGCTTGTCGCCGCCCCACCAGGAGAAGCGAAGCTCAACGGTTCCGTCGGCGCTCTGCGGAGCTGCTCCACCGCCGCAGGCACTGAGGGCCATGACAGCGGCGACTGCGGCTGCGACAGCACCCGCTGTACGGGTTCGGCGCGATGAGCGTGACGGTGGTGCCCCTGCCGGCTGCTTGGCAGCGGATGCAGGACGGGGAAAAAGCGGCACTGTGTAACTCCGATCTTCTTTGATCCAGGTGCGGTGATGTTGGGGGTGGCCGGGGGCGTAGCCGTCGAGGTTTCGAAGAGGGCCTCAGGCCGTGAAAGCGCTTTCTGCATCTAATACTACAAGTCTATAACTTGTATTACAAGGCGTTCGGCGAAGTGCATCCGCCCCGTGACGCGCGAACGGCCCGCCGCTGGCGACGGGCCGTTCAAAACAGGTGGTGCAGGGGGTGCGTGGCGCCGGGTGCGGCCCGGCGTTACTTGATGCCCGTGGTGGCGATGCCCTTGATCAGGAACCGCTGGCCGAACAGGAACACCAGGAAGACCGGGAGCAGGGACACGATGGACATGGCGAACAAGGATCCCCAGCTGGTGGCGGACTGCGAGTCGACGAACGCACGCAGTGCCACGGGAACGGTGAACATATCCGGGTCCGTGAGGTAGATCAGGGCGCCGAAGAAGTCGTTCCAGGTCCAGATGAACGTGAAGATCGTGGTAGTGGCCAGGGCCGGCACCATCAGCGGCAGGATTACGCGAAGGAAGATGCGCGGATGGCCGGCTCCGTCGATCCTCGCGGCCTCGTCAAGCTCCTTGGGGATGCCGCGGATGAACTGCACCATGAGGAAGACGAAGAACGCATCCGTGGCAAGCAGCTTGGGAACGATCAGCGGCCAGAAAGTGTTCACCCAGCCGATCTGCGAGAACAGGATGTATTGCGGCACGATCACCACGTGGAACGGGAGCATGATGGTCAGCAGCATGATGCCGAAGAACAGCTTCTTGGCGGTGAACTGCAGCCGCGCGAACGCGTAGGCAGCCATCGAGCATGAGACCAAATTGCCCAGGATCGAGCCGATCACCACGATCGCGGAGTTGATCATGTAGTGGCCGAACGGGTGCGTCAGGGCCGACCATCCGGAGGTGTAGTTGCTCATTTCCAGGCTGTTCAGCCACAGGCCCGGTTCACGGAAGATCAGATCATTCGGCCGCAGCGAGGAGACCACCATCCACAGGAGCGGATAGATCATCAGCCCGCCGGCCAGGATCAGGATCCCGTGCTTCATCAGCGATTTACCGCGCTGGGCCCTGCTGAAGGCCAGCGTTCCCCGGGACTCGCGGACCCTGGGCTTGCGGTTCGTAGGCTTGCCGGCGCCCCCGGACTTCTTCTCCGGGGTGGGCAGCGTCTCAAGCTTAGTCGTCATAGAAAACCCAATACTTAGAAGCGATGAAGTTGATGGCAGTGAAGACGCCGATGATAAGCAGCAGCACCCACGCCATGGCTGAGGCGTAGCCCATGTCGAACTGGCCGAAGCCCTTTTGGTAGAGGTACAACGTAAAGAACATCGTTGAGTCCGAAGGTCCGCCGTTGCCGCCGGAGACGATGAACGCCTGGGTGAAGGACTGGAACGAACCGATGATCTGCAGGACCAGGTTGAAGAAGATGATCGGGCTGAGCATCGGCATGGTGATCCGCCAGAACTGCTGGAGCGTGGTGGCACCATCCACCCTGGCCGCCTCGTAGTACATGTTGGGGATCTGGCGCAGGCCCGCGAGGAAGATGATCATCGGAGCACCAAAGGTCCAGACGTGCAGCAGGATGATCGATCCCAGGGCCGTGCTGGGATCCGAGATCCAGCCGGGACCCTGAATGCCGAACATGGCCAGGACCTGGTTCACCAGGCCGGTGGTGCCGAAGATCTGCTTCCACAGGATGGCGACGGCGACCGAACCGCCCAGCAGCGACGGCAAGTAGAACACGGAACGGTAGAACGGAAGGCCGCGGAGCCCCTTGTCCAGGACGAGCGCGATCAGCAGTGCCACGGCCAGCTGCAGTGGAACACCCACCAGGACGTAGGTGAACGTAACCCGCAACGAGTTGTGCAGCCGGGCGTCGCTGAGCATCCTGGTGAAGTTGTCCAGCCCCGTCCACTCGGGCGGCTGCAGCAGGTTGTAGTCCGTAAACGAAAGGTAGAGGGACATCAACATGGGGCCGATGGTGATGGCCACCAAACCCACCAGCCACGGGAGCAGGAAAATGTAGGCGGCCTTGTTGTCCCGCCTGTTGGCCTTCTTCTCCTCAGCGGTGGCTTTGCCCTTCCGCCGGCTCAACGAAGACAGTTCGCTGATGGCGCTCACGGTTGCTGCTCCATCACGGACAGCAGGCAAGCGTCGGCCGGCAGCGGGGCCGGACGGCGCGTCCTGGGAATATGCTTTGCGGCCATGTGGTCTCCTTTGGTCATCGTGGCCTCCACGTTTCGGTCATCGCCAGGCGATGGGGGTTCGGGACTCCCTTCGCGGGCCCGCTGCATGCCCGTCAGGGCTGGAGCGGTTCCGCCCGCCGGGAGCGTCGTTCTAGAAAGCGGCTCCGTACCAAAGTAAACGGTTTCTTGACTCCTGTACAGCCCTTTGTTAGTTTTTGAGAAAACGTTTTCTGTTGCATCTGGCAAGGGGACGCGACCACCAAAATATGGGGGACAACAATGAGGTTTGGTCTCAGGAAATCGGTCATGGGAATCACCGGCGCCGCCGCCGCGCTGGCCATGGTCCTTACCGGCTGCGGCAACAGCCCGCAGGCCGGGAAAGCGGGGACTGCGGAGGATCCCGTCACCATCCGGTTCGCCTGGTGGGGCAACGACTCCAGGGCGAAGACCACCATGGAGGTCATCAAAGCATTCGAAGCCGCCAACCCCACCATCAAGGTTCAGGGCGAGAACACCGAATTCAGCTCCTACTGGGACAAAATGGCCACCCAGATCGCCGGCGGAACCACCCCGGACGTCATCGCCATGAGCGGCGCCTATCCCAGCGAATACTCCAGCCGCGGCGTCCTCCTGGACCTCGACAAGGTGAAGGACCAGATCGACACCTCGAAGTTCGCCGACGGGACCGTTGAGCTGGGCAAGATCAACGGAAAGCAGTACACCATTACGGCGGGCGTCAACTCCATGTCCATGGTCCTGGACCCCAAGGTCTTCGAGGCCGCCGGCGTGCCGCTGCCGGACGACGAAACCTGGACCTGGGACGACTACGCACGGATCGCCGCCGAAATCACCAAGAAGTCGCCGGCCGGCACCTTCGGCACGACCCCCATGGCCAACGACTCCTTCCTCGCCGTCTGGGCACGCCAGAATGGCCAGGAGCTCTACACGGACGACGGCAAGAAGATGGGCATCAGCGAGGACACGCTCGCCAAGTGGTTTGAGCTCAACAAGAAGCTGATGGAAACCGGGGGCGCCCCGTCCGCGTCCCAGACCGTCGAGGACGGGTCCGCCCAGCCTGAGATGACACTGATGGGCCAGGGAAAGCAAGGAATGAAGATTTCCTGGAGCAACCAGATGACGTCCTACTCCGGCGCCCCGCTGGTCATGGTGAAACTTCCCGGCGAAAGCAGGACGCCGGGGGCCTGGCTGCGTTCGTCGATGGAATACGCCATCTCGTCCAAATCCGCCCAGCCCAAGGAAGCGGCCCTGTTCATCAACTACCTGGTCAACAACATGGACGCGGCCACCAAGATCAAGAGCGACCGCGGCATGCCCGCCAACACCGAACTGAAGGCGGGCATCACTCCCCTGCTCAAGGAAACCCAGCAGAAGGAAGCCACCTACCTGGACCGGATCGCGGCCATGAAGGTTCCGGCACCCAAGCCCTTCCCGGCAGGATCATCCGCAACCCTGGAAGTTTTGAACCGTTACAACACGGATGTACTCTTCGGAAAGATCGCGCCGCGGGACGCTGCCAAAGGCATGATTTCAGAGGTCAACCAAAACCTCGCCTGACGGTTGCCGCGGCGGACGGATGAACAGACACCAACCACGAAAGGAGGCAGGCACATGATCACGGCAACACGGCCCAGCGCCATCGGCGGCTACGACGATTGGCCTGCCTACGTCCGGGCCCGTCCCCGCCACCGGGCGTCCACCGCGGCGGCGCAGGAGCTCTCTGACGCCTTGGGCGTCCCGGCTGTGCCCGCGCCGCCGGACGTACGGGTGCACTGGGAGGAAACGCACGACGAAGCCACCACCACCGAACTGAGCTGGCAGTTGGGCTTCGGGCCGCGCACCACGGGCTGGCTGGTCCGGCCGGCAGGACATTCCGGACCGCTGCCAGGCGTCCTGGCCCTGCACTGCCACGGCGGCAACAAGTTTGGCGGTGCGGACCGGCTCGTGGAGCTCCCGACAACCCACCCGTCGGCGGCCGCCGCACGCGCAGGGCACTATGACGGCCGTGCGCTGGCCACCGGCCTGGCCCGCCAGGGTTTCGCTGTCCTTGCCCATGACACGTTTGCCTGGGGAAGCCGCCGGTTTGACCTCTCCACCCCGCCATGGCGGACCGCCGCGGCCGTTGACGCACGGCAGGCGCAGTGGCGGGCGGACGGCATCGCGCCTTCCGAGGCCGAAGAATACAACGCCGCGGCCGGCGTCCATGAGGACACCGTGGCCAAGGCGGCGGGGCTGCTCGGCACCAGCCTTGCCGGCATGGTGGCCCACGACGACCTTGCCGCCCTCGACGTCCTGGCCGCACTGCCCGGCGTCGATGCGGACAGCCTGGGGTGCATCGGTTTCTCCGGCGGCGGCGGCCGTTCCCTCACCCTGGCCGCCCTTAGCCCGCGCATCAGGGCCGCCGTGGTCACCTGCATGATGACCACGTTTGAATCCCTCTTCCCCGCGTACCTCGACGCACATTCGTGGCTGCTGCAGACTCCCGGGCTATGGAAGCTGGGTGACTGGCCGGAACTCACAGCCCGCGCAGGGTCCGCCCGGTTCCTGGTGCAGTACGCCCTTGCTGACGAGCTCTTCCCGGAAGCCGGGATGCGCCGGGCCCACCAGTTACTCGAATCCCTGCACGGCGGCACCGACAGGTATGCGGGCAGCTTCTGGCCCGGCGGGCACGTCTTCACGGCGGCCATGCAGGACGAGGCCCTCGACTTCCTGGCGAAAACGCTGACCACCTGACCCCCCCCCCCCCACACCAGCACCGCTCCCAAGGACCCACGTGACCACACAGCATTCGGCGGAATCCACCCATCCGCAGTCCCCGTCCACAGACCTTCCCAGGGTTGCCCTGGTGGGTGTGCACGGCTTCGGCGAACGGCACCTCGCCAACCTGGCCCGGCTCGAACAGGCCGGCGCCCTGGAACTGGTAGCCGTCGCCGATCCCCACCCGCCGCAGCCCGGCAGCCTGGCCGGCTCAGTGGCTGTGTACCCGGACCTGGACGGGCTGCTGGCCGCCAAGCCTGGCGTCGACGTCGCCATTATTGCCACCCCCATCCAGACGCATGCCCCCTTGGCCATCGCGGCGTTGTCCGCCGGGATGGACGTCTATGTCGAAAAGCCGCCGGTGGCATCCCTGGCGCAATTCGAGCAAGTCCTGGCCGCGGCCAGGGACCACGGCCGCCGGGTCCAGGTGGGCTTCCAGAGCCTGGGCTCCCAAGCCCTGCCCGCCATCCGGGGCCTGGTGGAGGCAGGTGAAATAGGCATCGTGCTGGGGCTCAGCGCCACCGGCCAATGGCTGCGGACCAAGGCGTACTTCAACCGCTCGCGCTGGGCCGGGAAGCGCAGCCTCGACGGCACGGACGTGGTGGACGGGGTGGCCACGAACGCCCTGGCCCACGCCGTTGCCACCGGACTGCATCTGGCGGGCGCGCATACCCTCGCGGACGTCCGCTCGGTGGAAACGGACCTGTACCGGGCCAACAGCACGGAAAGCGATGACACGTCCATTCTGCGGATCCGCACCGCAGGCGGAGAGACCCTCCTTTGTGCCTTGACGCTCTGCGCCCCCGAACAGCTCAACCCGGCCGTCACCGTGCACGGAACGCTGGGCGAGATCACCCTTTCCTACACGGAGGACCACGTCGTCATCACCACCCCGGCCGGCGAGCGCCGGGAGTCCTTCGGCCGGACTGACCTGCTCGAAAACCTGCTGGATGCCCGGGCCAACGGAACGCCGCTGCTGTGCGCGCTGGAAGACACCGGAGCCTTCACCGCCGTCCTGGAGGCTATCCGCACCGCGCCCGCACCAGCGCCGATCGGCACCGGCTTCATCACGTGGCAAGGCGAGGGCGACGACGCCCATCCGGTGGTGCAGGGCATCTCCGGAACGCTGGAGCGCGCCGTCAAGGCACAGGCAACGTTCGCCGAACTCGGCGTGCCCTGGGCCCGTCCCCTTCCGCCGGTCCGGACGCTGACCGTTGGGGGCCGCCCGGTGGCCGATTACCAGGACGGCAGCCATATCAGGGCAGTATCCTCCCCGCGCCCCTACCTCCACCCGGTGCGCACCCTGAACGGCACCGTGGTGACTGACCACCAGCCCCTTGACCACGTATGGCATCTGGGCGCCGGCGTGGCCCTGCAGGATGTGGACGGGGTGAATTTCTGGGGCGGCCGCACCTACACCAGGGAAGCCGGCCAGTACGTGTGGCGCCCGGACCACGGCAGCATCGCAAGCACCGGCACCGCATCCTTCCAGGCCGACGCCGGCGCGGGACGGCCCGGCGTCCTGCAAGAGACGCTGAGCTGGAACGGGCCGGACGGCTCCCCTGTGCTCCGCGAGGAACGCACCTGGGCGTGGTCCGCCGTCGCACCCTCCGCCTGGCGGCTGTCACTGGATTTTGCGTTGTCACCTGCAGGGAACACGCCGGTCAGCCTGGGCAGTCCGGGCTCCAACGGCCGGTTCGAGGGTGGCTACGGCGGCTTCTTCTGGCGGCTGCCCGAGTGCGCGGACCCTGCCGTCTGGACGCCCGCCGGCTCCGGTGAGTCACAGGCCCACGGCAGCGTCGCGCCATGGCTCGCCTGGTCCGGAACGTTCGACGGCGGCCCGGCCACCTTGGTGTTCGTCGCTGCCGGGGACTCCACGGACCCATGGTTTGTCCGGGTTGACAGCTACCCGGGCGTCGGCCAGTCGCTGGCCTGGGATACGCCCGTCATCGCAGAGCCCGGCGCGCCGGTGCGGCGGCACGTCACCGTCTTCGTGGCCGACGGACTCCTGGCCACCGCCGACATCGAAACACTGATCAACGAGCAAGGGGATCCGTCATGACCCAGACCACAGCCGCAGCCGTTCCCCAGCAGGAGGCCCGCCTGGCTCCCGGATCCCCGGGCGACCGGGCCATCAAGCGCCGGCGCGTGCTGGACATCCTGGACGATGCCGGGCGGGATTCGCTGCTCCTCACCACCAACACGGCCCTGACCTGGTACCTGGACGGCAGCCGGGTGCACATCAGCCTGGCCGGCGACCCCATCGCCGCCCTGCTCGTCGCGCGCGACGGCGACCACCTGGTGACGTTCAACAACGAAGCCGGCCGGATCGCCGCCGAGGAGCTTCCGCTGGGAGTCAACCTGCATACCGTTCCCTGGTACGCGAACCTGCACCAGGCCGCGGCCACCGTGGGCAATGGCGCCCTGCCTCCGCTGTCCGAGGCAGAGGTGGCCGCCGAACTGCGCGCCGCGCGCCAGCAGCTGCTTCCGGCGGAAAGCGCCCGCTATGCCCTGCTCAGCGCCGACGTGGCCGGCATCATGACCGAGGTCCTGTCCGCCGCCCGCCCGGACACCACCGAATTCGCGCTGGTGTCGGCGCTGGCTGCCCGGGTGGTGGCCGCCGGTGCAGAGCCGCTGGTACTCCTGTGCAACGGCAGCTCCCGCAGCACGTTCCGGCACCCCTTGGCCACGCACGCGCCTCTTGGCCGGCGTGCCATGGCGGTGGTTTGCGCCCGCCGCGACGGCCTCGTGGCCAACATCACCCGCTGGATCAGGTTCGACGCCGGCACTCCCGGGGAGCGCGACGCCGAGGCCCGCATCGCGGCAGTGGAGGCGGATATATTCGATGCCACGGTTCCCGGCACCCGGCTGGACCGGATCTTCACCGAGATCCAGGCCGCTTACGTCCGGCATGGCTTCGGCGCGGACCAGTGGGAACAACACCATCAGGGCGGGCCCGCCGGTTACGCGGGGCGCGATCCCCGGGTCACGTCGGAAGCCACGGATACGGTGGTGCTGGACCAGGCGTTCACGTGGAACCCGTCAGGGCCGGGCGTCAAGATCGAGGACACGGTCCAGCTCACGGAATCCGGGCTCCACATCCTGACTGTTGACCCGCGCTGGCCGGTGGCCACCGTGAACGGGCTGGCGCGCCCCGTGACCCTGCAGCTCTAGTCCGGCGCCCGCTCACATACTGCAGCTTTAATCGAAACGCCCGCTCACTTATGGCCGTATTTACGGCCATAAGTGAGCGGGCGTTTCGTGTTTAGCTGCAGTATGTGAGCGGGCGTTGTTACGGGAGCCGCAGTTCCCCATCCACACGGCGCGGGATCCCCAGCGGATTGTCGTCACGGAGCGCCGGGTGCAGGACGCTTTCCGGGGCGTCCTGGTAGGCGACGGGGCGCTGGAAGCGGCGGACCGCCGTCGCACCCACCGAGGTGAACAGCGAGGTGGTGGCAGGGTACGGGCCGCCGTGCTGCTGGGCCCAGTTCACGGCGACGCCGGTGGGCCAGCCATCGAACAGGACCCGGCCGGCCAGGCCGGCGAGCTGCTCCACCAGGGCGGCGATGTCCTCCTCCGGCTCTGCGTGCACGGTGGCCGTCAGGCTGCCGGGAACCTCCGCCAGGACAGCAGACAGTTCCTGCTGGTCCGTGTACTCGATGAGGATGGTGGTGGGCCCGAAGCATTCTTCAAGCAGCTGCCCGGGTCGCTCCAGGACCTTGGCCGCGGTGGTGGCGAACACCACCGGGGCAGCCCCGTTGGCTGCCGCGTCCTGGTCAACGCTGCCGCCCACCACCTGCACGCCCTCCACGGCTGCGAAGCTGCGCAGCCCGTCCGGGTAGGCTTCGGCGATGCGGCTGGTCAGCATCCCGGCCGCGGGCTTGTCCTTGCTGGCGTCCGCTACCTGGGCTGCGAAGGAGGTTCCGGCTGGGATGAACACCAGGCCCGGCTTGGTGCAGAACTGGCCGGCCCCAAGGGTGAAGGAGCCTGCCAGGCCGGCGGCGAGTTCCGCGGAGCGGGCCTTCAGTGCTGCCGCGGTGATGACCACCGGGTTGAGGCTGCCCAGCTCTCCGTAGAACGGGATGGGATCCGGGCGGGAGGTGGCGAGGTCGAACAGGGCGCGGCCGCCGGGAATGGACCCGGTGAAGCCCACGGCCTTGATGGCGGGGTCCTGGACCAGCGCCGTTCCCGCCTCGCGGCCGCTGACCAGGGCGAACAGGCCTTCCGGGGCACCCGCGCCGCGAAGCGCCTCAGCCACAATCCCGGCGGTCCGCTCGGAGAGCCGCAGGTGCCCTGAGTGGGCTTTGACAACCACGGAGCAGCCGACGGCGAGGGCCGAGGCCGTGTCCCCGCCTGCCACGGAGAAGGCGAACGGGAAGTTCGACGCCGAGAAGACCGCCACCGGCCCGATGGGCCGCAGGATGCGGCGCAGGTCCGGCTTGGGCGGGGTGGAGGACGGGTCCGCGTGGTCGATGATGGCTTCAAGGTAGGAGCCCTCGGTGATCACGCGTGCGAACAAGCGCAGCTGGCCTGTGGTGCGGGCCACTTCCCCCGTCAGGCGCGGGACACCCAGGCTGGTCTCGGCATCGGCGATTTCCACCAGTTCGGCCGCGTTGGCGTCCAACGCGTCCGCGACCGCGTGAAGCCACGCGGCGCGCTCGGCATCGGTGGCCGCAGCAGCGGTCCGGGCGGCCTCCGTCGCGGCGGCGGTGAGTTCGGACAGGGAAAGCGTTGCAGTTGTCACGTCAGGTACCTGTTCTGTGGATGTGCGTAGGTGGTTACGGTGCGTCCCGGAAACGGAAGCCCAGTCCGGGCTGGTCCGCCAGGGCCACCCTGCTGTTGGCGAACCGCACCGGCGATGGCCCGGCCAGGATCCCCAACTGTTCGAAGGATGCCTCCTCGACATCCTCCACCATGGTGGGCTCCGCCAAGGTCAATGCCAGCTGCCCGGACAGTTCCGGCAGCAGGTGCGGCATGACCTTGATGCTGTGGGTCCGTGCCAGCTCCACGATCCGCCGGAACGGGGTGATGCCGCCTACCCGGATGATGTTGGGCTGGATGATGTCCACCGCCTCCGCCTCGATGAAATCGCGGAACCGGTAGATCGTGTGCAGGTTTTCGCCAAGGGCAATGGGCACCGGCGAATGTTTGCGGAGCCTTCGGTAGGCCCAGAGGTCATCCGCGCGGAGAGGTTCTTCCAGCCATTCCAGCCCGAATTCGGCCAGTACGTCGAGGGCCCGGAAGGTGGTGGGCAGGTCCCACCGCTGGTTGGCGTCGATCATGAGCCTGCGGTCCGGGCCCAGGACGGAACGGACGGCGGCAACGCGTTCGCGGTCCTCGCGGAGGTCCGGCTTGCCCACCTTGATCTTCACTGCCTGGTGGCCGGCGGCAACCCAGCGTTCGGCCTGCGCCACCAACTCTTCCAGGGTGTAGTGCAGGTTCACGCCGGAACCGTAAACCTCGGCTGACTCCTGCCGCTGGCCCAGCAGGCCCGTGACGGACATGCCGGCACGGCGGGCCTGCAGGTCCCACAATGCAAGGTCCACACCGGCCATGGCAATGGTGGTGAGCCCTCCGCCGCCGGCCTCGTGCAGCCGCTTCCAGAGCACGTCCCACACACCCTCGGGGGTTGCGGGCAGCCCGGCCACGAAAGGGGCGATGTCGTGGTCAAGCAACGCCTTGACTGCCTGGGGACCGATGGTAGGCGTCCAGGAGAAACCAAAACCCGTGCCGCCGTCGTCCGTGGAGATCTCGGTGGCGATCACGTGGTTCTCCGGTGCCTCCGCGCCCCAGCTGCGGCGCAGCGCAACGGTAAGGAGCCTCGTCGACAGGCCGGTGATGCGCGGGATGGTGCGGACGGTTTCGGCCGCCGGTGCGCTCATCAGTGTCCGGCCAGCTCGTAGCCCTTGGCCAGGATGGCCTTGAGCTCCACGAGCTGCTCCTCCGTGGGATCCACCAGCGGCGGCCGCACGGGGCCCACCGGAAGGCCGCCCAGGCGCAGGCCGGCCTTGATCAGGGAGACGCCGAACCCGGGCGTCTGGTCGCGCAGGCGGACCAGCGGCGCGTAAAAGCCCTCCAGCAAGGCATTGCGGCGGTCTTCATCCCCGGATACGTAGGCGTCGTAGTACGCCTTGGCGATCTCCGGCGCCATCGCGAATGCTGCCGACGAATACAGCGGGATCCCCAGGCCCCGGTAGGCGCCCTGCGTCAGTTCCGCCGTGAGCAGGCCGTTGAAGAACGCAAACTCCTCCCGGCCGGCAGCCTTGACGGCGGACACGATTTCCTGGGCAAGGCCGACGTCGCCCAGTCCGTCCTTGAAGCCGATGACCTTGGGATTGGCGGCCAGCTTCGCTATGGACGCGGCGGTGAACTTTGCATTGCCGCGGTGGTAGACAATGACCGGCAGGCTGCTGGCATCGGCGACAGCCTCGATGTAGGCCACCAGGCCGTCGGTGGGTCCGGTCACCAGGTAGGGCGGAAGCACCAGGAGGGCGTCGGCGCCGGCTTCCTCGGCCACCCGGGCGGCAGCGAGGGCGTGGCCCAGCGGTCCACCCGCCCCGGCCACCACGGGGACCTTTCCGGCGACGACCTCGACGGCGGCCGCCACCACGGTGCGGACCTCGTCGATGCTGAGGGCATGGAATTCACCGGTGCCGCAGGCAGGGAAGACGCCGCCCGGGCCGTAGGGCAGCCGGGAGGCGATGTGTTCCTTGAGCAGTGCGACGTCAACGGCGCCTTCGGCCGTGAACGGGGTGACGGGAAAAAACAGTACGCCGTCGAATTTCATGGTGTCTCCTTGCTTCCGCCGCCGGCAGTGACCAGCGTGGAAGCCTCTTTGTTGAGGGTGTGGCGGGACGTGAGTTCGGTGCGCCAGCTGCGCCGCGGCTGCCAGCCCAGGAGTTCCTGTGCCTTGGCGATGGAGAACGCGGGGCTGGTCCCGGTCAGGCCCGCACTGATGTCTTCGCTGCCCGGCAGGAAGCGGGGCATGAGCTCGGCCAGCGGCGCGGTTGCCAGGGCGTCCGCGGCGCCGACGAAGAAGGTTTCGCCGTTGGGAATGTCCGTCATTTTCCGGAGCAGCAGGTCAAGGAAGTCCGCCACATCCCGGGCGTCCACGTAGTTGAACAGGGCCGGTGCGGAGAGGGCGGGATCGGCCAGGCGTTCAGCCAGGGTGTGGCCCTGCTGCGTGGGCGCCCCCTCCCATTCCTCCGGTGAGATCACGAAGCATGGGCGGAATGCCGCATACCGGATCCGCTCACCCTGGGCAGCGGCGAACATCTGCACTGTCTGTTCGGCGATGAGCTTGGACAGCGCATAGGCGTTCCAAGGCTTCGGCGGCGTCCGCTCATCGAGCGGGAACGACGACGGAAGCCAGCCCGCGGGCGAGCCGTAACCGAGCACGGTGGGGCTGCTGGCGGTGATGATTTTCGGGACGCCCAGCTCGGTGGCCGCGCTGATCACGGCGAAGGCGAGCCTGGTGTTGGTGGCGAAGATGACGTCCTCCGGCGCGCTGAAAGGGACGGCGATCGCTGCAAGGTGGATGACGGCGTCGGGCCTTGACTCCCGAAGGAGGCGCAGCGCCTCCTTCGGCGCCAGGAGGTCCGCGGTTTCCTGCACGACGCCGGGCGGCAGCTGGCCGGCGGGCACGGCGTCCCGGTCCACGGAGACCACCTCGTGGCCCGCCTGGGCGAGCCCTGCGACAACACTGCGTCCCAGGCGGCCGGAGCCGCCGGTAACGAATATCCTGCTCATGGTTCGGCCCTACTTGCCGCGGCGGAGATCGACGCGGAGGTCCAGGTCCTCCACGCGGATGGGCAGCGAGGTCTCGAGCGACTGGTTGCCGGCGATGCCCACGGATACCGAACGCAGCCCGTCGAGGTAGCCGGAGGGGCGGCCCAACGGGTCTTCACCCGGGCCGTTGAAGAGGTCCGAGAGCAGGAGCTCATCGCCCCCGCCGTGGCCGCCTTCGCCATTGACGATCGGGACCTCGTACGCGGCCTCCCAGTGGCGTTGGACCACCAGCCGTTCGCCGTTGCGGCGGACGGCGTCCTCTTCCTCCACGGGGGTTGCGCTCGGATCCACCACTGTCTTCTTGTCCGTGCTGTGCAGGACGGCGGCGCGTTCCACCACTTCGAGCTCAGCCCGGCCTTCCGTGCCGTTGACCGCCACCCGGTACCCCTCCCACGGGCTGTGCGCGTTCAGGGAGTAGCTCAGGCGCGGCCCGCCCTGGTACTCAACCACCAGTGCCAGGTTGTCCTCGATGGTGATGCCGCCGGTGAAGACGTCCTGGTCGCGGCGGTAGCCGTCGTAGTGTTCGTTGTCCAGGAAGAGCGCTTTGAGCCGTTCGTCCTCGCGGAGGTCCAGCGCGAACGGGTCCTTGTCACCGGCGGGCGCACCGGCGTCGGGCGTTCCGCGCTCGGGGCGGGGGCCCAGCCCGCGTTCGGCGGCGTTCTTGTCGCCATAGAATTTCAGGCCGCCGGAGGCGAAGACGCGCTCCGGGACGTCGTCGATCCACCAGTTGACGAGGTCGAAATGGTGGGACGCCTTGTGGATGAGCAGGCCGCCGGAGTTCTTCTTCTCGCGGTGCCAGCGGCGGAAGTAGTCAGCGCCGTGGACCGTGTCCAGGACCCAGCTGAAGTCGATCGAGGTGACCTTGCCGATCACGCCGCTCTGGATGATCTCCTTCAGGGCGCTGTTGCGGGGCGAGTAGCGGTAGTTGAACGTCACCACCACATTCCGGCCGGTTTCCTGGACCGCTTTGGTGATGCGGCGGCAGCCCTCGGCATCGATGGTGAGCGGCTTTTCCACCACTACGTCCGCGCCGGCCCGGAGGGCTTCGACGATGTAGTCGGCGTGGGTGTAGTCCGGAGTGGTCACCACGACGCGGTCAATGTGGTTGGCCTGGATAAAGGCCGTCAGGTCCGCCGGATCGAACGAGGCAATGGGGCCGGGAGCGCCGAGTTCCTGGATGAGGCCCTGGTAGAACTCCACGCGGCCGGGGTTCACGTCCGAGAACGCGACCAGTTCCGCGGTGTCGGCGTGCTTGCCGAACACTGCGCGGATGTACATTTCAGAACGCCCTCCGGTGCCCACCAGGGCAAGGCGCGCCTTGCGGCCGTCGGAGGTGGGGCTGCCGGCAGCCGTATGGGGAGCAGCTGCGGCCGACGTCGTCTCGGCTGTGTTGACCATGTGGGGGTCCCTTTCGAAAGCTCATTGCCCGGCCGCCGGGGCGGCCGCTGCGGTTCGGCGGTGGCACTCTGCTGCACCTGCCTGAGAAAGCGTTTTCTCAGTTCGCTATAGAAGTTGTATCAACCCGCCCGCCCATCCGTCAACCACTCCGGGCGCTAACAGAAAGCGTTTTCTGAGCAAGCGCGCAGCGCTGGCGCCCTCCCCGGCGGAAAACTGCCGGGAAAAGGATAGAAATCGCTTTCCGGCTGCCGTATATGCTGTCTTCCAAAGCACCCGCCACCCGGGGGCTTGTTGGCCCGGCGCCTAACGCAGCCGGCAGCATCCGTCCGGAGTGGCGCGACAGAAGGGTTCCCCATGGCCAGGAAATCGGCAAGCGGCCGGATCGGCATCGCGGATGTCGCCGTGAAGGCAGGCGTCTCACACGCCACGGTTTCGCGTGTCATGAACGGGAACTTCACCGTGGACCCGGACATCGCCGCCAGGGTCCGCGCAGCCGCCGCCGAACTGAAGTACCAGCCCAACCCGGTGGGCCGCAGCCTCGCACTGGGAAAGACGGACACCATCGGCATCGTGGTGCCGGATCTGGCCAACCCCACGTTCCAGGCGATCCTTCGCGGCCTCAGCCGGGCCGCGGCACAGGACGGCTACCGGGTGCTGATCGCGGATTCGTTCGAGGTTTCCAGCGAGGAGTCCATCCTGGCCGGCGAAGCGCGCCGCCGCTGCGACGGACTGGTCCTCTGCGCCCCCCGCATGTCCGATGCCGAACTGACGGAGATCGCGCCGTCCCTGCACCCGCTGGTGCTGATCAACCGCACCACGGACGCGCCGGACGTGCCCAGCCTGGTGGTGGACTACGGGCAGGGCGTCCAGGACATGGCAGGGCACCTGGTGGAGCTGGGGCACACCCGGCTGGCCTTCCTGGCAGGGCCTCCGCGGAGCGCATCCAACGGCATGCGGCTCAAGGGCCTGGAGGCTTTCAAGGCCGCCCACCCGCAGGTGGAGGTAACCATGCTTGAGGGCGGCTCGGACTTCGACACGGGACATGAAGCAGTTGACGCGGTCCTGGCGAGCGGGGCCACCGGCATCCTCGCCTTCAACGACCTCGTGGCCATGGGCCTGATGAGCGGACTGCATGAACGGGGCCTGGACGTGCCCGGCGACATCTCCGTCACCGGATTCGACGACATCCCCTTCGCCAAGTACACGACGCCGGCGCTCACCACCGCGGCCGTCCCCATCACCGAACTGGGCGAGCAGGCCTGGCACCAGCTCCGGGCATTGATCCGCAAGGAAGGGAACGAGGTGCCCGGCAGCCGGTTCCAGCCGCGGCTGGAAGTCCGGGCCAGCAGCGGCCCGGCCAAGGCGCCACGGAGCGCCGTCCACGGCTAGGGTTCCCGGGACCCGGCCCCCAGGCCCGCTTCCCGGTAATACCCCTCGATGTGTGCCGCCACCAGTTCCGCCGCCCGGCCGCCGTCGCCCTTCCGGACCGCAGCAAGGATGGCGTGGTGCTCAGCGCGCAAACGGGAGGCGGTGGCGTCCCAGTCGGGCAGGTTTGACGTCAGCTCTGCGGCGTAGCCCTGGATAGCCTCGCGGAGGGATCCCATCATGGCGCTGACCACCGCATTGCCGGCGGCGTTGGCCAGCGCGAAATGGAAGCGGACATCGAGGGCCAGGAAGTCACCGACCGACAGGCCTTCCGCCTGGTCCATCCCGGCCAGCAGGGCCGCGGCCTCGTCGAGTTCGGGGGCATCCGGCCGTGCCTTGCCCGCAGCCCAGGACTCCAGCAGGACGCGGGTCTCCACAATGTCCGCCACGGGCAGGTGCTGGGTGGCAACGTGCAGGCGGAGGGCGGAGCCGAGCGCCGCGGTGGGATCCGAGATGACCACCGTCCCGGCATCGGGTCCGGACCCAACACCCGCGCGGACCACGCCCATCGCCTCGAGGATCCGGATGGCTTCCCGCACGGACGTCCGGGAGACCGTGAGGTGCTCGGCCAGGGTCCGTTCGGCAGGCAGCCTGCCGCCGACGGCCAGCCGGCCGGCAGAGAGTTGGTCCTCGATCCACGCCAGGACCAGCTGATGGGTTCGCATACGGCCAATGGTAGTTGATGTGGTTGGACCACATGGCCTACAGTGTGGTTGGACCACAGGAGGACGCCATGACCCACATCATCCAGCCCGGCAACCCGGAGGCCGCCCCGGCCCCGGACACCACGGACATCCCGGCAGCGCACGCACCTGCCAAGGCGCCGGCGTCGTCCGCCGTGCCCCCCGCCCTGAAGCGCCGCGTGCCCAAGTACTCGGACCTCGCTCCGCTGATGCAGTTCAAGAAGCCGGAGTTCAGCAAGGATGCCCGGCTCAAGCGGGCCAGCACCATCTGGGAACTCCGGGACATCGCCAAGCGGCGTACTCCGCAAGCTCCCTTCGACTACACGGACGGAGCAGCCGAGGAGGAAATTACCCTCCGCCGGGCCCGCCAGGCCTTCCTGGACATCGAATTCCGGCCCGGGATCCTGCGGAACGTCTCTGCCATCGACCTCAGCACCACCATCCTGGGCAAACCGTCCCGGCTTCCCGTCGGCATCGCCCCCACCGGATTCACCCGGATGATGCAGTCCGAGGGCGAATACGCCGGGTCCCGGGCCGCCGAGTCAGCGGGCATCCCCTACACGCTCTCCACCATGGGCACCGCGTCCATTGAGGACGTGGCAGCAGCCGCACCCAACGGCCGGAACTGGTTCCAGCTGTACCTGTGGACGGACCGCGACCGTTCGCTGGAACTGATCGAGCGCGCAGCCAAGGCCGGCAACGACACCCTCATGGTCACCGTGGACACAGCCGTGGCCGGTGCCCGCCTCCGCGACGTCCGCAACGGCATGACCATCCCGCCGGCACTGACCCTGAAGACTGTCCTGGATGCCTCCTACCGGCCGGCCTGGTGGTTCAACTTCCTCACCCACGAGCCGCTGACCTTCGCCTCGCTCTCGCGCTACACCGGCACCGTGGCGGACCTGATCAACTCCATGTTCGATCCCACGCTCACCTTCGAGGACCTGGACTGGCTGCGCGACACCTGGAAAGGCAACCTGGTGGTCAAGGGCATCCAGACGGTGGAGGACGCCCGCCGCGTCGTGGACCATGGCGCAGACGGCGTGGTGCTCTCCAACCACGGCGGCCGCCAGCTGGACCGGGCCCCCATCCCGTTCCACCTGCTCCCCGAGGTGAAGGAGGCCTTCACCAAGGACCACACGGACGCGGCCATCATGCTGGACACCGGCATCATGAGCGGCGCCGACATCGTGGCCGCCCTTGCCCTTGGCGCGGACTTCACCCTGATTGGGCGCGCCTACCTCTACGGCCTGATGGCCGGCGGACGGGCCGGCGTGGACCGCGCCCTGAAGATCCTGGAAAAGGACATGGCACGCACCATGGCGCTGCTGGGCGTCAGTTCCGTTTCGGGGCTCACGCCGGACCACGTGCGGCTGCTGGGCAAGCACTGAGCAGGGGGCCGGTGGCTGGGCGTGCCGAAACCCGGGTTTCGAGGCACCCAGCCGCCGGCGTCCACCCTATTTCTTGCGGCCGAACTTGGGCAGGTTGGGGAGGTTTGCCAGCAGGTCCGCGGCTTTGGTGGCCGCGCGGCCAACACTGCGTCCGATCTGCTGCGGAACGCTGTCATCGCTCAACGGGGCTGCTGTTCCGCCGGGAATGACGACGGCGGGGCTCAGTTCTGCTCCCTCGCGCGCCAGGACGCCCGCCGCGGCGTCCTCCTGGCGAGGCGCCACATGCCCCGGCACGACGGCGGCGGGTGCCTCCGCCGGGCCCGCCGCGGCGGCCGCCGCTGGCCGGCCCTTCGCCGCTGATGCGGTGTTCCCTGCGGCGCCGTTCTTTGGTGAGGCGCTGGTTGGCGAGGAGGCAGCTTTGGCGGCCGTGCCGACGTCGAACGTCTCCAGCCAGCTTGCGATGCCCTCCAGCGGACCCCGGTTCAAGGCGTAGTACCGCTTCTGGCCCTGCGCGCGCATGCTGACCAGCTGCGCTTCCCGCAGGACCTTCAGGTGCTTGGAAATGGTGGGCTGGCTGGCGTCCAGTTCCTCCACCAGCTCCCCCACTGCTTTGTCCCCCGCCCGGAGGGCCACCAGGATCTCCCGCCGGGTGGATTCCGCTATGACGGCAAATACGTCGTCTGTCACCATGCCTCCCACCCTAGCGACATATACGCCGAAAGGCATCAACTATTTCGGTACCCCAGTGCTCCGGTGCACCACCGGAGCCGCTAGTCGAACCAGGGGTCCAGCCCGTGCAGGGGGAACACCGCCTTGCGGGTCGCCATGACGGTACGGTCCACGGCGTCGTTGGGGTCGAAGCCCACTTCCCAGGACCGCCACCACAGCTCCACGTCATCCCCCATCAGCGCGGGGGCCACGGTCCCGAATTTCTCCGCCACATAGTGCCGCCAGTCTTCCGGGACGGCGGTGCGCAGCGGCACTGGCCGTCCGGCGGCGATCGCCACCAGGTGGCTCCAGGACCGCGGCACCACATCCAGGACGTTGTAGCCGCCGCCGCCCGTGGCGATCCACCGGCCCCCGCAGAACCGTTCGGCCAGGTTTGCGACGGCGTTCGCGGCCTCGCGCTGCCCGTCGACACTGAGGTTGAGGTGGGTGAGGGGGTCGCTGCGGTGTGAATCGCAGCCGTGCTGGCTCACGATGACCTCCGGTTCGAACGCGCCCACCAGTTGCGGCACGATGGCGTAGAACGCCCGGAGCCAGCCGGCGTCCCCGGTGCCGGCGGGCAGGGCAACGTTGACGGCTGTTCCCTCCGCTGCGGGGCCGCCGATCTCGTTGGCGAACCCTGTTCCGGGAAAGAGGGTCAGTCCTGTTTCGTGCAGCGAGAGCGTCAGGACCCGGGGATCGTCCCAGAAGATGTTCTGCGTTCCGTCGCCGTGGTGGGCATCGACATCGATGTAGGCCACTTTTCCCACGCCGCCGTCGAGGAGCCGCTGGACGGCAAGGGCGGCGTCGTTGTAGATGCAGAATCCACTGGCACGGTCCCGGGCGGCGTGGTGCATGCCGCCGCCGAAGTTGACCGCATGCACGGCCCAGCCCTCCAGCACGCCCTGGGCGGCCATCAGGGATCCGCCGGCAAGCCGCGCCGCGGCCTCATGCATTCCCGCGAAAGCCGGGTCATCCTCGGTCCCCAGCCCCCGGGACTCGTCCGGCCGGAAGGGGTCGGCGCTGACCCTGCGCACCGCCGCGACATAATCCACCGAGTGAACCGCTTCCAGTTCCGCGTCGGAGGCGGTCTCCGGCGCCTGCACATCCACATGGTCCAGGTCGAAGAGCCCCAGGCTGCGCGCCAGGCGGGCCGTCAGGTCCATCCGTTCCGGTGCCATGGGGTGGCCCGGACCAAAGTTGTAGGCAGTCATGTCAGGGCTCCACGCCACCATCGTCGGCGGCGCGGGCTGGCTTAGACCGGGCAGATATGTCATCAATCACAGGCTACCCGAGCCCGCCGGTCTCCCAGCCGGGCCATGAAGCCGGGCTTTAGTGGTTTACTACTGGGGGAAGCAGTTTCGACCGAGGAAAAGCCACACATGACGCAGAGCCAGTCAAGGCCCCGGACCCCGGCCAGCTGGCACCCCCCAGCGCAGGAGCGGGAGGGCCTCTGGATCTTCACGCGGCTTCGCGACTTCATCGACGACATCGCCAACACCTCCCCTGCCAGGCTTGCCCTGACGGCGTTCGCCGCGGTCTGCATGGTGTTCACGTTCCTGCTGTCCCTGCCCATGGCTTCGGCCAACGGAACCGCCACCCCCATCCACGAGGCCCTGTTCACCGCCGTCTCGGCCGTCTGCGTGACGGGACTAACGGTGGTGTCGACGGCGGTGCACTGGTCCTTCTTCGGCCAGCTGGTGATCCTGGTGGGCATCTTCATCGGCGGGTTGGGTACCTTGACGCTGGCCTCGCTGCTGGCGCTGATGGTGAGCAAGCGGTTGGGGGTGCGCGGGAAGATCATCGCCGCCGAATCCATGAACAACGCCGGCCGCCTCGGTGAGGTGGGCACCCTGCTCCGGATCGTCATCACCACCTCCGTGGTCATCGAGGGCGTCCTGGCCCTGGCGCTCGTTCCCCGGTTCCTGACCCTGGGCGAGCCCTTCTGGCAGTCGGTGTGGCATGGCATCTTCTATGCCATTTCGTCGTTCAACAACGCCGGCTTCACCCCGCACTCGGACGGCATCGTGCCCTACGAGACGGACCTGTGGATCCTTATCCCGCTGATGGTGGGCGTCTTCCTGGGCAGCCTGGGCTTCCCCGTGGTGATGGTCCTCCAACAGAACGGCTTGAACTGGAAAAAGTGGAACCTGCACACCAAGCTCACCATCCAGGTATCGCTGATCCTGCTGGTGGCCGGGGCGTTCCTCTGGGCGCTGATGGAGTGGGACAACGTCCGGACCATCGGCACCATGGATGTGGGCGACAAGATCACCCACGCGCTGTTCGCCTCCGTCATGACGCGTTCCGGCGGCTTCAACCTGGTGGACCAGAACCAGATGGATTCCACCACCATGCTGCTGACGGACGCCCTGATGTTCGCCGGCGGCGGTTCCGCGTCGACGGCGGGCGGCATCAAGGTCACCACCATCGCCGTGATGTTCCTGGCCATCGTCGCGGAGGCCCGCGGTGACGCGGACGTCAAGGTCTACGGCAGGACCATCCCGCAAGGAAGCATGCGGGTGGCCATCTCGGTGATCGTGGCCGGCGCCACCCTGGTGTCAGTGTCCGCTTTCCTGCTCCTGGCCATCAGCGGCCAGTCGCTTGACCGGGTGCTGTTCGAAACCATTTCCGCGTTCGCCACGGTGGGCCTGAGCACCAACCTCAGCGCCGAGGTGCCCCCTGCCGGCGTCTACGTCCTCGCGGCCCTGATGTTCGCGGGCCGCGTGGGAACCGTGACCCTCGCAGCCGCCCTGGCCCTGCGCCAGCGCAGCCAGTTGTACCACTACCCCGAAGAGAGGCCCATCATTGGCTAGTTCCACAGACGCCCCGCGGCGCCCCGCCCACAACGCCCCGGTGCTGGTGATCGGGCTGGGCCGCTTCGGATCATCCACGGCAGAGCAGCTGGTCAAACAGGGCCGGGAAGTACTCGCGATCGAACGCGACCGGAACCTGGTGCAGAAATGGGCCCCGCTCCTGACCCACGTGGTGGAGGCTGACGCCACCAACATCGACGCGTTGCGCCAGCTGGGCGCGCAGGAGTTCAGCTCCGCGGTGGTGGGGGTGGGGACGTCCATCGAGTCCTCCGTGCTGATCACCGTCAACCTGGTGGACCTGGGAATCGAACACCTCTGGGTCAAGGCAATCACCCCCTCGCACGGCAAGATCCTGACGCGGATCGGGGCCAACCACGTGATCTACCCGGAGGCCGACGCCGGAGTCCGGGCAGCGCACCTGGTCTCGGGCAGGATGCTGGACTTCATCGAGTTCGACGACGACTTCGCCATTGTGAAGATGTACCCGCCGCGCGAGACCGTGGGGTTCACGCTGGACGAGTCGAAGGTCCGCTCCAAGTACGGTGTGACCATTGTGGGCGTGAAGTCCCCGGGCGAGGATTTCACCTACGCCCGGCCCGAGACCAAGGTGTCCTCGCGGGACATGCTCATTGTCTCCGGGCACGTCGACCTGCTGGAACGGTTCGCCGCCCGGCCATAAGGTCCCCCGGTGGTTGGGCTTGTCGAAACCGGATTTCGACAAGCCCAACCTCCGTTACCCAAGCTGCTTGGTGATTTCCGCCGCCCGCTCCGCTGCCGCCTTGGCGCCGGCGGCGATGATGGCCGGGATGCCCTGTTCGTCGAACGTGGCGATGGCCCGTTCCGTGGTGCCGTTGGGGCTGGTGACCGCTTTGCGCAGCGCGGAGGGATCCGCCCCCGGTTCGGCGAGCATGAAGCCTGCGCCGGCCACCGTTTCGCGGGCAAGGAGCAGGGACAGCTCGCGGTCCAGGCCCAACTCCTCCCCCGCCGACGCCATGGCCTCGGCCAGGTAGAAGGCGTACGCCGGGCCCGAGCCGCTGATCGCTGACAGCGCATCCACCTGCTCTTCGGGCACTTCGACCACCGTCCCGGCGCCCTGCAGGATGTCCTTGACCTTCCGGAGCTGCTCGGGAGTGCAGTGGGTTCCCGGCGAGACGGACACCACGCCGCGGCCCAGCTTTGCCGGCGTGTTGGGCATGGTCCGGATGACCGGCTGGCCGGCGGGGAGCGCGGCTTCAAGCTGGGCGATGGATACTGCCGCGGCAACGCTGACCACCACGGCATCCGGCGAAAGGGCCGGGCCGATCTCCCGGGCCAGGTCAGCAATTCCCACCGGTTTGACGCCAAGGATGACGACGGCGGATCCCTTGGTGGCCTGTTTGTTGTTGTCTGGTTCTTCCTCGCCGGCGATCGCGGTAATGCCCGGGTACCGTTCGGCGAGTTCCGAGGCGCGCTCCGCGCGGCGGACGGTGGCCACCACATCCCCGGGGTCCGTCCCGGCCTCCAGCAGGCCGGCAAGAATGGCCTCGTTCATGGATCCACAGCCAAGGAATGCAATTCGGTTGCTCATGCCTCCATCATTGCAGTACACATGCATTCACAGGCAACTCCCATGTTCAGCGCAGGCAGCGCACAACTTGGGGTCCTAACGTAGTTATTACCTCATTGAGGGTGCGAGTGATGCGGCAGGCATGGGGATGCCTGCCAGGGCACCGGTGGCTCGGCAACAGGTTTTCCCCCATTTTCCTGTTGCCGGCCCCGGTGCTTCCGCATTTAAGCGCGGCTGGTGTCGCTGCCCGGCCGAACGCTTGGTTGCTAGAGGGCAGGTTCCACCGGGCGGGACGCGGCCACATGGGGCGCCGGTTCCAGCGGCCCGGCGAAGACCAGCTGGTCCAGGCGGCGCAGGATGAGCCCTTCGCGCAAAGCCCAGGGGCAGATGCGCAGCTTCTTGAACTTGAACATCTCAAGGGCGGCTTCGGCCACCAGTGCACCGGCAAGGAGCTGGTGCGCCCGTGCTTCGGATACACCGGGGAGATGCAGCCTGTCCTCGGAGCTCATGGCCGAGATCCGCTGGGTCCAGATCCCCAGGTCCGAGGCGTGCAGTTCGCGCTTGACGTAGGGGCCTTCGGCGCTGGGCGCGGCCCCGGCGATCCGGGCCAGGGAGCGGAACGTTTTTGAGGTGCCTGCCACCACGTTGGCCCGGCCGAGGCCGTCGAATTCCCGGACAGCAGGTTTGAGGGTTGCCCTGATGTAGCGCCGCAGTTCCTTGACGCTTTTGGCCGACGGCGGGTCCTCGGGGAACCAGTCGCGGGTGAGCCTGCTGGCGCCGAGCGGCACGGAGGTGGCCACCTCAGGAAGCTCGTCCTGGCCGAAGGCCATTTCAAAGGAGCCGCCACCGATGTCCAGGTTCAGGATGGGGCCGGCGCCCCACCCGTGCCAGCGCCGCACCGCGAAGAACGTCATGGACGCCTCTTCGCTCCCGGTGAGTTCCTGGAGGGTCACCGTGGTCTCGTGCTTGACCCGGGCCAGGACGGCGGGGCCGTTGGTGGCCTCGCGGATGGCCGAGGTACAGAATGCCAGCAGGTCTTCGGCCTTGTGCCGGGCCGCGAATTCCCAGGCCTCCAGGACGAACTCGGTCAGCTCATGCTGTCCTTCGTCGCTGATGCTGCCGTCCGGTTCAAGGTACTGGACCAGGGACAACGGCCGCTTGTGGGACGCAAATGGGACAGGCTGCGCACCGGGGTGGGCGTCCACCAGGAGCAGGTGGACGGTGTTGGACCCGATGTCGAGGACGCCTAGACGCATGGGGACATTATTGCTCGTCGGCGCGCTTGAAGTCGCGCCGGATGTTAGCCACGCCTTCAGGATCGATCTCGAAGCCGTAGGCGGCGCCGGGGTTGATCACCATGCCCAGTTCGTCGCCAAGGTTGGCGATGATGGCTGCACCCTGCGTGCCCAGCACGTTGGGTGCGGCTTCCAGGTACTGCTGGTCCACCCGGGTGGGGTGCGAGAACACGGCGAGGACGGGGCGGCCGTCGGCGTTGGCAAGGACCAGCGGCTCAACCTGGGAGTCCACGCCTTCCACCGTGTCCGAGCTGATGATGTAGACCTCGCTGTTCAGGAAGGACAGGATGACGTCAACGGGATTGGCGTCTTCCTGCCCGCCGGTGGCGAGCTTCTCCTCAAGGTCGTTGAGCGGCTGGAGATCCGTGTGCGCGGGCTGTTCAGTCATACCGTCTACCCGATCACGATCCGGTGGCCGGCGCAAACGCGCCGGCCAGGCACTACTTCTTGGCCGTTGCCTTCTTCTTTGCGGGTGCCTTGCGGGTGGCCGTCCGCTTGACCGGGCCCTTGGCGCGCTTCTCGGCCAACAGTTCCACGGCCTGTTCCCGGGTGAGTTCCTCCAGGGAGGTGGCACGCGGAACCGTGATGTTGGTGATGCCGTCGGTGATGTACGGACCGAACCGGCCTTCCTTCACCACGATGTTCTTCTCCGACACTGGGTCCGGACCGAACTCGGCCAGCGGCGGCACGGCGGCACGGGCGCCGCGCTGCTTGGGCTGTGAATAGATCTCCAGCGCCTGCTCCAGGGTAATGGTGAAGATTTCCTCTTCGGATCCGATCGAGCGCGAATCCGTGCCCTTTTTCAGGTACGGACCGAACCGGCCGTTCTGCACGGTAATGAGGTTGCCTTCGGCGTCCTCGCCCAGCGCGCGGGGCAGGCTCATGAGCTGCAGGGCTTCGTCCAGCGTCACGGACTCCACGGTCATGGACTTGAACAGCGAACCCGTGCGCGGCTTGGCCTTGACCGGCTTCTTGGGCGGCTTGGGCTTGCCGTTCTTGTAGTACTCCACCGGCTGCTTGGCCAGGTCTTCGTCGGTCATTTCCGGGATGATCTCGGTGACGTAGGCGCCGTAGCGGCCGTTCTTGGCCACGACAGTGTGTCCCGTGTGCGGGTCTGCACCGAGCACGCGCTCCTCCGGCGCCGCAGTCTCCATCAGCTCAATGGCTTTGGCTGCGGTCAGTTCGTCCGGGGCCAGGTCCTCGGGCACGTTGGCCCGGGCCGACTCCACGATCTCGCCCGTCTTGGGATCGACGACGGCTGCCGAACTTTCCAGGTACGGGCCGAACTTGCCCACCCGCAAGGTGATGTCGTCGGTGATCGGGATGGAGTTGATCTCACGGGCATCGATCTCGCCCAGGTTGTTGACGATGCTCAACAGTCCGGGGTCGGAGTCTTCGCCGAAGTAGAAGTGCCGGAGCCACGAAGCTCCTGCCTCCTGGCCGTTGGCGATCTTGTCCAGGTCGCCTTCCATGTCGGCGGTGAATTCGTAGTCCACGTAGTCGCTGAAGTGCTGCTCCAGCAACCGGATCACCGAGAACGCGATCCAGCTGGGCACCAGCGCGGAGCCCTGCTTCCGGACGTAGCCGCGGTCCTGGATGGTGGAAATCGTGGACGCGTACGTCGACGGGCGGCCGATGCCCTTCTTTTCCAGTTCGGCGGTCAGGGACGCTTCCGTGTAGCGCGGCGGCGGCGAGGTTTCGTGGCCTACCGCCTGGATGTCCGCGGCGGTGAGGGAGTCGTCCTTGGCCACGTTCGGGAGCCGGCGTGCTTCGTCGGACTCGTCATCGCCGCGGGTCTCGTCCTTGCCTTCTTCGTAGGCGGCCAGGAAGCCGGGGAAGGTGATGACGGTGCCGGAGGCGGAGAACTCGGCGTCCCGCCCGTCGGCGGCAATGGCACCCAGGCGGATGGTCGCCGTCGAGCCCTTGGCGTCGCCCATCTGGGACGCCACGGTGCGCTTCCAGATGAGCTCGTACAGGCGGAACTCGTCCCCGGAGAGCTGCTTGGCAACCTGGGCCGGCGTGCGGAAGGAGTCTCCTGCCGGGCGGATGGCCTCGTGCGCTTCCTGCGCGTTGGCGGCCTTGTTGGAGTAGACGCGCGGGGACTGCGGAATGTATTCCGGCCCGTAGAGCTCCGAGGCCTGCCGGCGCGCCGCGGTGATGGCTTCGTCACTCAGCGCCGACGAGTCCGTACGCATATAGGTGATGTAGCCGTTTTCGTAGAGCCGCTGGGCCACCTGCATGGTGCTCTTTGAGGAGAAGCGCAGCTTGCGGCCGGCCTCCTGCTGGAGGGTGGAGGTGGTGAACGGCGCGGCCGGGCGGCGGGTGTACGGCTTGGTGTCCACCGAGCGGACGCGGAAGTCCGCATCCTGGAGCCCGGCGGCGAGGGACGTCGCAAGCTCCTCGTTGAGGTGGGCCACGTTCTTGGCGGTGAGCTCGCCGTTGTCGTTGAAGTCGCGGCCGCTGGCCACCTTGGCGCCGTCAACGGCGGCGAGCTTGGCCTTGAACGAGCCCGAGTCCGCGCCGAACTGGCCGGTCAGGTCCCAGTAGGAGGCGGCTTTGAAGGCCATGCGTTCGCGTTCGCGGTCCACCACCATGCGCGTGACCACGGACTGCACGCGGCCGGCGGACAGGCCGCGGGCCACCTTGCGCCACAGCACCGGGGAGATCTCGTAGCCGTACAGGCGGTCCAGCACGCGGCGGGTTTCCTGCGCATCCACCAGGTCCTGGTCGACATCGCGCAGGTTGCCCATGGCGCGCTGGATGGCTTCCTTGGTGATTTCGCCGAACGTCATCCGGTAGACCGGAACCTTGGGCTTGAGCACTTCGAGCAGGTGCCACGCGATGGCTTCGCCTTCGCGGTCCCCATCGGTTGCGAGGTAAAGTTCGTCGGCGTCCTTGAGCGCTGCCTTGAGCTCGGTCACCTTTTTCTTCTTGTCCGGAGACACCACGTAGTAGGGCTTGAAGTCGTGGTCGATGTCGACGGCGAACTTGCCCACCGACGTTTTCTTCAGCTCGGCGGGGAGTTCGGACGGTTGCGGCAGGTCGCGGATGTGACCAATGGAGGCCTCTACGATGAAGCCCTCGCCGAGGTACTTGGCGATGGTCTTGCTCTTGGCCGGAGACTCCACAATCACGAGTTTCTTGCCGGTTTTGGCCTTGCTTGGCACGGTGCTCCTACAGAAAAAGGTTGCTGGGGCAGATGAGCCCATGTTCGCCTAGTTCACCATATTTTGGGGAATCGTGCGCATTCATGTGGAAAAGACGGGGCGCGGCCTGGAGCATAAGGGGGCTTACTGTTCGGCCGGAAACACGGCCGGAATGAGGAAGCCGTCCCGCACCAGGTTGGCCACGTCGGCAAGCAGCAAGCGCTGGAACGACCCGGCCTCGCCGCCCAGGAGGGCCTCCAGGGCCGCGGCGATCTGCCCGGCGGCCAGGTCGCCGTCGCACGCTGAGACGAACCCGGCCAGCTCGGTGCTCATCAGGTTGGTGCGGCGCAGCCCGGCGCCCTGCCGGAGCAGGATCACGCCAGGGTGCTCGGCGCCGGGGCGCTGGTGGCGCTCCTCGGTGACGTCGTCGGCCACGAGCAGGTGCGTTCCGGCGAGATCGTGCCCTGCCAGCCAGTCGCTGCGTTCGACGGCGGCGCCCAGGTGGGGTCCGATGGGCTGCTCGATGGGGTATGTGATTTCCTCAAAGCGGCTGATGGTTTCCTGCCCGGCCGCAGCGGGGCGCCGCAGCCACACCATGCCAAAGCCGATCCCGGCGACGTTCCGGGACCCGAAATCCGCGAGGTACGCGGCGTAGGCGTCCCGGTAGTGTGCCCGGTCCCGGGATTCGGAGGCGTCCTGCAGCCAGGTTTCCGCGTATTGTTCCGGGCTGACCTGCTCCCGCTGGATGAACCAGGCGTCGGTGCCTGCCCGCACCCAGGACCTCGGCCGCTCGTCCCAGTTGGCGCCGGCGGGGGCTTCCCAGTTTCCCAGCAGCTGGGCCACGCCGCCCGGCGCCAGGACGCCGGGCAGGTCCGCCACCAGGGACGCGACGATCTCATCGCCCGGCAGGCCGCCGTCGCGGTAGGTGAATTGGCCGGCCGCGTCCTCTCCGGCACTGCGCGGCGTGATCACGAACGGCGGGTTGGACACCACCAGGCCGAATTCCTCCCCGGCCACCGGCTCCAGCAGCGAACCCAGGCGCAGGCTCACCCGGTCCTCGAGCCGGTCCGGGTCCACGGAGAGTGCCTCGGCGTTGAGCAGGATGTTGAAGCGGGCATAGGCCAGGGCGCGTTCGGAGATGTCGGTGGCGGTCACGTGCTGGCAGTGGTGCAGCAGGTGGAAGGCCTGGATGCCGCATCCCGTGCCCAGGTCCAGGGCGCGTTCGGTGTGCTGCCGGACGGTGGTCTGCACCAGCGTGGTGGATGCCTGCCCGATGCCCAGGACATGGTCGTGCCGCAGGACTCCTGCCTGCTGGTGGGCCGCGAGGTCGCTGGCCACCCACAGTTCAGCGCCGCCGCTGCCGTCGGGGTTGGCATCCCAGCCGTACGGGCGCAGGTCGGCTTTGGCCGTGATGCGGGGCGTGCCGGGGACGGGCTGGACCAGCCCCAGCTCCAGGAGCCCTTCCACGCCGATGCCCGGCAGCGCGGCGTCGAGCGTTTCCCGTTCCTGCGGCTCGGCCAGGAGCCACAGCCGGACGACGGCGGCAAGGGGCGCCGCCGCTGCGGTGCGCTGCACTGCCTGCGCGGTTGCCAGCATGGCGGGAATGACCTGGTCCCGGTTCAGCGCCGCGGAGGCCGTGGGCCCCAGCAGCCGGGCGACGCCGTCGAGCGTGTAGTCGATCCTGCGGAGGTCTGCGGCGAGCGCCGCCAGCAGCCCGGGAAGGTCGCTGCGGGGTGCGTCGGGAGTGTTGCCGGCGGTGAACTCGTACGGGGATTTAGGCACCGCTCAAGTTTAGTCCGGCCCGGCAGCGGGGTACGGTGGAAGCATGCCTTCCCGCCTGACCTTCCTTCCGCGCGCCCGCACCGCCGCGGTACGCCGTACGCTGCCGGCGGTACTGGTGGCCGCAGCCCTTGGGCTCACCGTCGCAGGGTGTTCGCCTGCGGGCTCGGTGGAGGCCGCAGATGTTCCGCAGTGGCGGGCCACGGCGCTGCCCACGTCCCCGGCGGACGTGGTGCTTCAGGATTCGGGCAAGATCCTCAACCGGGACCACCTCGTGCAGGAAGCACCTTCCGTTCCTGCCGGCAGCTACACGCTCACGGCGGTGTGTGCCGGCACCGGCAAGGCGTTCTTCGCGGTGTCACTGGACGGCAAGGCCGTCACCGAAGCGGGTGCGGCCTGCAACGGCCGTGCCGAGACCACCAGGATCAACCTGCCTGCCGGCGGCCGGGTCCAAATCAGCAGCTCCAGCGTGGACGCCCCGCTGCTCTACGCGTACCGGCTGGCCCCGGCGCAATAACACCGGTTTCCGGCTCTGGCCCGGCGCCCGTCGCGGGCATACAGTCGGACTATGCCCAGTGTGCGGAGGTTCTCCGCGCCCCTTCCCCGAAGGACAGCACGGGCGCCGCGGGCACCGAAGCCCGCGGCCGCCGTCGCCCTTGGACTGGTGCTTGCGGCAGGTGCCCTGGCGGGCTGCGAATATACGTACGACGACGGCCGGGCCGGTGCCGTCCAGGGCGGCACTACCATCGCCCCGGTTCCAGCGTTCACCCGCGATCCTTTGCAACAGGACCCGGTCAGCGGCGCCGACCTCGATGATTGGGTGTCCCGTGCCCTGCCGGAGGGTACGGCACCCGAGGTCCAGGCCGATGCCGGGTTGTTGGGGTCCGGCGAAGTGCGGACCGTGGCATCACCGGCACTGGAGACCGGCACATACTCGCTGGCCTTGGCCTGCCGAAGCCAACGCCGGGTAGCGTTCACGGTGAGCACCGAGGACGTGACGCTGGTGGATCTTGGCCTTCGCTGCGGCATCAACCGGGAGAACGTCTTCTATCTCTCCACCCGGAGCGTCCTGACGGTGCGGCTGGAAGCGGGCAGCGCGGCGAACTATGCGTTCCGGCTCCGCAGGCTTTGACGTGCGGGCTCAGGCAGCGGCGCAGCCTTCCGGGCAGCGGAGCGTCTCCGGGCTGGAGGCGCACCCGGCGCAGTACAGCGTCAGGGTCCGGCAGCTGGGGTTGGAGCAGTTCTCGAATTTGCTGGTGGGTGCCGAGCAGCGGGCACACTGGCCGATCGTCTTGGCGTCCTCGCTGAACTCGAGGTGCATGCGCTTGTCGAAGACGTAGAGTGAGCCCTCCCAGAGCCCCTGGTCCTTGAAGGCCTCGCCATAGCGGACAATACCGCCGTCGAGCTGGTAGACCTCCTTGAAGCCGCGGTTCACCATCAGGCTGGAGAGGACCTCGCAGCGGATGCCGCCGGTGCAGTAGGTGACCACGGGCTTGTCCTTGAGGTCGTCGTACTTGCCCGAGTCGAGTTCCTTGATGAAGTCGTGCGTGGTGGCGACGTCGGGGACCACGGCGTCCTTGAACCGCCCGATTTGGGCCTCAAAGGCATTCCTGCCGTCGAAGAACACCACGTCCTCGCCGCCCTGCTTCTTGGCGTCCACCAGTTCGTGCAGTTCCTCGGGCTTGAGGTGCTTGCCTCCGCCCACCACTCCATGGGCGTCGACGGTCAATTCTCCGGGCGCACCGAAGGAGACGATCTCGTCCCGCACCTTGACGCTGAGCCTGGGAAAGTCCTCTGCGCCGCCGTCGGACCACTTCACGTCGATGCCCCGGAACCCCGGGTACTCGCGGGTGGTCTTGACGTACTGTTTGACCGCGCCGATTTCCCCGCCCACCGTGGCGTTGATTCCGTCCTTGGAGATAAGGATGCGGCCGGTCAGGCCGAGCTTCTCGCAGAGGGCGCGCTGCCAAAGCCGCACGGCGTCCGGATCCGCGATAGGGGTAAAGCCGTAAAAGAGCACAATTCGGTTCAAAGCCACGTATTTAAGGGTACCGCCGGCCCGGAGCAGGGTTACCGCCGGCCCGGGAGCGGGGGCGCATCACAATTCCATAAGCACTGGGCCACCCCCTGTTGCTTGCGATCCTGCTGGAATAGTCTTCATGCCATGAGTCAGGAAACCCTGGTTGAAGACATCACTGGCCTTTTTCAGGTGTGGGTTGCGGGCTGGGCCGGATGTCGCGGCTACCGGACCTCGACGCAGGGCCGGTTCCCGGCCGTGCTCCGGGCTGATACCAGCGGTGACTGGGAAGTTTTTGCGTCCGAACCCAGCCCCGACGAATTCGCGGCCCTGGCCGCCACGACGGCCGAAGCGCCCGCCCGCGTGCTGACCATCCTTACGCACGATCCCGCCCGGTTCACCGGCCTGGCGGCCAAGCACGGGTTGAACGTCACCTCGGATTCGCAGACGATGATGATCGTGGACATGGAGACCCAGGACGCCGAGGATCCATGGCTTTCCGACGACGACCTGAGCCTGTCCACGTTCGAGCGGGATGGCGTGCACTACGCAGAGGTCCGCTCCGGGGACGAGATCGCGGCCAGCGGAAGGGTATTCGTCGTGGGCGATACCGCGGTGTTCGACAAGATCATCACCGAGCCCGCATTCCAGCGCAGGGGCCTGGGCAGCCTCATCATGCGGGCCTTGGCGGCACAGGCCTTCGGCCACGACGTGCGCACAGGACTCCTGCTGGCGTCCACTGACGGACAGAAGCTGTACTCACACCTGGGCTGGACCACGGTGGCCCGCGTCCTGATGCTCTCGGCGTCCCACGAGGGAGCGGATCTTTCGCTCAGCTGAGGGTGCCACGGCCCGGTTGTGCGTTTGGCGAACCGCTGCCCTCCGGCTTGGTGCCGGGTGGAAGAATAGTGGGGTGACCCCCCATGACTCCCTGATTCCCCTCCTGGGCCGCGGCCCGGAACCGGAACAGCTCCGTCATGTCCGCACCATCCCTGCGCGGGAGGCGGTCCACGAGCCTTGGCCTGAATGGATGCACCCGGACCTCGTTGAGGCATACGGCTCGCTCGGCATCCGGGAGCCGTACCGCCACCAGGTGGAGGCAGCCAACGCCGCCCATGAGGGGAAGCACGTGGTGGTGGCCACTGGAACCGCGTCGGGGAAATCGCTGGCGTACCAGTTGCCGGCGCTGGACGCGATCCACCGGTCGGAGTTGCGTGTGCTGGCCGACCCGGGGAAGATCCACGACGACGGCGCCGTGACGCTGTACCTCTCCCCCACCAAGGCACTGGCGGCGGACCAGTTGAACGCCATCCGGGCTTTGAAACTGCCTACGGTCCGGGCGGAGACCTACGACGGGGATACTGATCCCGCTGCCCGCCGCTGGATCCGGGACCACGCGAACTTCATCCTGGCCAACCCCGACATGCTGCACTTCGGCATCCTCCCCAACCACGCGTGGTGGGCGTCGTTCTTCCGCCGGTTGCGCTATGTCATCGTCGATGAGGCGCACAGTTACCGTGGCGTGTTCGGCTCCCATGTGGCTAACCTGATGCGGCGGCTGCGCCGGATCTGCGCCTACTACGGGGCAGGATCGTCGTACCCGGAGCCGGTGTTCATTGCGGCATCGGCCACGGCGTCGGAGCCTGACGTCTCCTTCGCGCGCCTAATTGGCGCCCCCGTCACTGCGGTGTCCCGCGATTGCTCGCCCCACGGTGCCACCACGGTGGCACTCTGGGAACCGGCGCTGACGGACGTCCGCGGCGAGAACGGTGCCAAGGAACGACGGACGGCCGTGGCGGAGACCTCTGACCTGCTGGCCAACCTGGTGTCCGCGCAGATCCGCACCATCGCGTTCATCAAGTCACGACGTGGCGCGGAAACCATCTCCGCCATTACCAAACGGCTCCTTGACGAGGTGGATCCGAGCCTGCCGCAACGCGTGGCCGCGTACCGCTCGGGCTACCTGCCGGAGGAACGCCGGGCGGTGGAGAAGGCGTTGCGTTCCGGCCAGTTGCTGGGTGTTTCCAGTACGTCGGCCCTGGAACTGGGGATCGACATTTCCGGCCTTGATGCGGTCCTGGTGGCCGGGTGGCCCGGGACGCGGGCCTCGCTGTTCCAGCAGATAGGCAGGGCGGGCCGCGCCGGCCAGGATGCGATTGCGGCTTTCGTGGCAAGCGATGACCCCCTGGATACCTACCTGGTGAACCATCCCGAAGCCATCTTCGACGTTTCGGTGGAAGCAACAGTCTTTGACCCGTCCAATCCCTACGTCCTGGGGCCGCATCTGTGCGCCGCTGCCGCTGAACTTCCGCTGGGACCGGCGGAGCTCGATCTCTTCGGCGAAACCGCAGAGTTGCTCCTGGACCGGCTGGTGGCACAGGGCTACCTCCGGCGCCGGCCGGCCGGCTGGTTCTGGACCCATTCGCAGAGTGCCGCCGCCATGGTCAACCTCCGGGCGGACGGAGGGGGACCCGTCAGCATCGTGGACGCCGAGACCGGTTCGCTCCTGGGAACCATGGACTCGCCGCAGACCCACTACCAGGCGCACACCGGGGCGGTGTACGTCCACCAGGGCGACACCTATGTGGTGGAGGACCTCAACGAAGACGACCACTGCGTCATGGTGCGGCGCGCCAACCCGGACTATTACACGACCGCGCGGGACGTGACCCAGATCGAGGTGCTGGAGACCCAGCGAACCATGCAGTGGGGTGACGTGACGGTCCACTTCGGCGACGTAAAGGTCACCACCCAGGTGGTTTCCTTCCAGCGCAAGGCACTGATTTCCAATGAGGTGCTGGGCGAGGAACCGTTGGAGCTGGGCGCACGCGACCTTTTCACCAAAGCGGTGTGGTTCGTGGTGGAGAACCGTTCCCTGACGGCGGCGGGACTGATCGAGGCACAGTTCCCGGGTGCCTTGCACGCTGCCGAACACGCGGCAATAGGGCTTCTTCCCCTGGTGGCTTCCAGCGACCGGTGGGATATCGGCGGGGTCTCAACCGCACTGCACGCCGATACCGGGGTGCCCACCATCTTTGTGTATGACGGGCACCCCGGGGGCGCCGGGTTCGCCGAACGGGGGTTCGACAAGGCCATGGTGTGGCTGGCGGCCACGCGGGACGCCATCAAGGCCTGCGAGTGTGACACCGGCTGCCCGTCCTGTGTCCAGTCGCCCAAGTGCGGTAATAAGAACAACCCGTTGGACAAGGCCGCGGCGGTAACCCTGCTGGATGTCCTGCTCAAGGACGGCTCGGAAGCCAGCCGGGAGGTGCTGGACGCCAGGAGCTGAGCGGAACGTGCCGGGCGGAAGGACGTGCCGGGCTGAAGGACCTGCAGGACTGAAGGACGTGCAGGGCTGAAGGATGTGCGGCGCGGCGTCGACAGTCCCGTGCGCCGCCCCCCATGGCATCTCCTCACGGAGGTGGCCCGGCCCGTGCATGTCCCGTGGCGGCGCCCAGGAGCGACCGTTCGTTAAGCTCGGTCCGCACGTCAATCGTCTGCCCGGCCCCTTCCACGCAACTGATCATTGTGGCGGCATGGCGGCCCGATACCTCTGAGGCAACCAGGCAGGGTTCCCCGGTGGTGATGCCGCGGAGGGCGTCGGCCGCTGCGAGGGCTGCCAAGTCCGCGGCTGCAGCCGCCCGGCTGGCCAGCACGGCCGACTGGGCGAGCAAGAGCATGACGGCCATGGCTGTCATGACCACCAGCGCCAGCCCTGCCGCCATGACCGTTCCGGAGCCGCGCTCCCGGCCATCGTGCGCAGCCGTCCAGCTGGACGAACCGCCAAGGCGACCCAGCCTGTCGGCTGGGCACTCCCTTGAGGCTGGGCGGCACGCGCGGGCCTTTGCTGGGAGGCGCGTTTCCATCCCCGTCACCGGTTGCCCTTTCCATCGGTCAGGCCGATGCAGTTGCGGGTCCCGTCTGCGCCACCGGTTCCCGGCGACTCACTCCGCGTCGACGCGCGTGCGGTGAGGGTCCACGGAATGGACGCTCCCAGGGGTCCGGACACATGGTCGGTGACGGTGATGCTGAACCATTCGCCGTCGGCCGCAATGGACGCGGCCGCCGAGTCGCCGGCAAGGGTCCTGACTGTATGTTGCACGGCGCCGGGGTCTTCGCCCCGGGCCAGGGCCCGCGCCCCGGCGCGGGCTCCTTCTTCGATCCGCAGTTGCGTCATACCTGCGGCAACTCCGGCCAGCAGCATGGCAAGCAGCGCCAGTACCGCCGGCAGCGCCACGGCGAACTCTGCTGTGACCGCGCCCCTGGCCATCCCCCTTGGCGACACATCGGCAGTGCCCGGTACATTGTGTTTGTGCGGCGCATGGGGCGGGTCCTGCGAACTGGTGTTGCCCGCGGCCTGGCGTTTGTCCGGCGAACGGGTCCTGCCCGGCGCATGGGGGCCGGTCACGGCAACGCCAGCGCGGTCCGGATCAGGTTCAGCAGGAAGCCGCGGACTTCATCACTGCGAAGGATGAACACGAGCAGCCCGGCGAAGCCGACAGCGGCCAGGGTGGCGATGGCATATTCCGCCGTGGCCATACCTGCCTCAGAGCCCAGCAGCCCGGCCCTGCGCCGGTTCCCATGCCGGAATGGATCCGATCCCGGGTAAAGCTCAACGACATTGCCGTCTGCGGCCGCTGCGCCATGCCTGGCAGAAGCGATGGGCGCGGAAGCGTGCCCGGTACCGCCGGTGGCGAACCCTTGACCGCCGGGTGAGGTGCCGGCCGTGGCGGAGTCGGCGAGCGCAGGGGTTCCGGCGGAGCAGCGGTGGTGGTGGATGGACATGTGTTTTCCTTTCGCGGGTCTGCCGGGGTGTTTCCCGGCTGTCTCGACTCTTCCCGCCGGCGCTGCGGCCGGTAAGGGGTGGGGTGGGCTAAGTGGAAAAGCCGGGCCGCCGCCAGCTTGTGGAGGAAAGGACAGAGGCGCCGGGGTACCCGGGCGGAGGCCTAGGAACCGGATGGAACCAGGGCAAGCAGCACCGGGACGACGCCCAGGCAGATGAAGGCCGGCAGCGAGCAAAGGCCCAGCGGGACCACCAGCTTCACGCCGAGCGACGCGGCGCGTTTTTCTGCGGCACGGAATCTCTCCCGCCGAAGCCTTGCAGCCTGCGCATACAGGATCGCGGACGAGGGTGCGCCGGTCAGCGCGGCAAACCCCAGGGCATCCCGAAGCTCCAGGACCTCCGGGAGCCGTACCGCAGAGCTGCGCCACGCCGTCTCCCAGTCGGCGCCGATGGCCAACGCGGAGACCACAGGACGCAGCGAGTCCCGGTAGTGGGGGGCTGCGGAAGCGGCCACCAGTTCCAGCGATCGCCCGATTCCGGCGCCGGCATCCAGCATCGCCGCCACGAGTTCGAGCATCATGGCCGTGTCCTTAAGGCCGCGGGCACAGCGGTTTTCGGTCCGCGCAGCCGCCTGGGGGTGGTTCTCCCGCGGGGTGTCCAGGTTAAGCTGCCGCAGGCGTTGGCGTGACCGGCTGCGGCCCGAGCACGACAACCAGGCAGCCATGGCGAGGAGCAGGAACAGGGCCGGCCCGTGGCCCCATTCCGGCATCATGGCCCTGACTCCGCGGCGGCCGAAACGAGCCGGGCGGACCATACCCGGCCGGCCAGGGTGAGGACTACGCCGCCTGCCAGCGCTGCCAGTCCCAGCGGAGTGCCCAGCAGCGTGGCCACCGGATCGACCCCCAAGGCTGCGCCCAGGCCGAGTCCCATCAACGGAAGCCAGGTCAGCAGGCGGACCGTGGCCTTAGGCCCGGCGAGGGCCGTCTGCCTGGCGGCGTCGGCGTCCTCAGCGGCCTCCAGCTGGGCCGCGAACCTGGTCAGCACGTCAGCGAGCGGGCATCCGCTGGCTTCAGCGATATCGAGGCAGGCCGCCAGCTCGGACCATGTTGCGGCTTCACGGTCCCGGCCCGTGAACGCCGTGGGAAGCACCCGACGGATGGCCTCGGACACGGGAGCTCCGGTAGCCGCGGCTGCACGCGCTGATGCGAGGACTGTGGTTGACCCCCTCGACAGTACGGGCCGGTCGGGGCATGCGGCATCCTGGAGCCGCTTCGCCTGGCCGCCGGGGACGCCGTACACGGTCCACAGTTCATCCCACAGCCGGGCGGGCGTCCTTCCGCCCCTGAGCAGCGCCGCCAGCTGCTGCACCACCAGGGTCAGGCCCATTCCGCGTTTACCGACAGAGCCGCGGCCGGCGCGCCGGGACCACGGCACCATCGTGCGCCTGGGGGTTCGTTGCGCACCCGTGGAATTCCGCGCCACGGAACGCAACCTCGCCGGCGCACGCAGCGGCGGTTTGAGGAGCAGCGCGGCGGCGCAAAGGAGCGCCACCAGGAAGAGTGTCACAGGGCTTCCCCGGAATCCAGCCCCAACCGGGCTGCCAGCGCAGGCCACGCCGGGCCCGGCTTTCCGGATTCCTCGACGGCCGGCACCACGCCAAGGCCCTCGGGACCGTCTGCGAGGAGTCCCACACAGAGGACTTCCCTGCCCCGGGGCGTCCGGCCGAGGTGGATGACCACGTCCAGCGCGCTGGCCGCCTGGAGCCGCACGGCCTCCGGTCCCAATCCGGCGAGGGCCCCGAGTGCTGTGAGCCTGGCCGGGACCGCCGTTGCGGTGTTGGCATGGATGGTTCCGCCGCCACCGCTGTGGCCGGTGTTCATCGCGGTGAGGAGCTCGCGCACTTCGGGCCCCCGGCACTCGCCCACCACCAGGCGGTCCGGGCGCATGCGCAGGGCCTGCCTGACGAGTTCCCCCAGGTCCACGGCTCCCCCGCCTTCAAGGTTTCCATGACGCGATTCAAGGGCCACCACGTGCGGGTGGACCGGGTTGAGCTCGGACGCATCCTCGATCAGGACGAGGCGTTCGTCCGGCGCACACAATCCCAACAACGTGGACAGCAGCGTGGTCTTGCCGGAACCGGTGGCCCCGCTGACCAGGAAGCTTAACCTCCTGGCCACCACGGCCTCCAGCACTGCCTGCACCCGCGCGCCGAACATTCCGGCGGCCCGAAGCTCCGCCATGTTGAACACCTGCTCCCGGCGGATCCGGATGCTCAGGAGCGTCCCGGACGTGGAAACCGGCGGCAACACGGCGTGGACACGGTAGCCGCCGGCAAGCCTTACATCGACGCACGGCGAGCCGTCATCCAGGCGACGGCCACCTGCAGCCACAAGCCTGCCGGCCAGTGCCCGCACCTGGGCTTCATCGGCGAACCGGACGGAAACCCGCTCGATGCCATGTCCCCGGTCCACCCAGACAGAACCCGGCTCGTTCACGAAAATGTCCGTGACGGCCGGATCCCGGGTGAGTTCCTGAAGCGGGCCCAGGCCGTTGAGTTCGGCGCTGATCCGCTCTACTGCTGCCAGCGAACCGGCGGTACCCAGCAGCTTGCCGGTGGCCTGGACCGCCGCGGCAACCCGTGAGGGCGTCACGGCCCCTGCCTCGGCCATCATCGACTCGCGGACCGACTCCAGCAGGCCGGCGTCCACTGCCCTTCCGGTCCCTGCTGCATCCCGCGACCGCCAGGAGCGGCCTGCCTGGTTGGTTTCCAGGATCCGGGCACTCCGCCGGGCGCCGGCGTTTCCTTGCGCCGCCCCGCTGCCCGGATCCCGCCCAATGATTCCGGGAGTTCCCTGCGGGTGCCTCATGCCACGTCCCCCGCGTACAGGTCATCGCCCAGCCAATCGAGGGCGGCGGCGGCGAAGCGCCGGATGTTGCGCCGCTTCCCCAAGTCCAGCAGGCGGCCCGCTTCCGTGGCACCTGGTACGGCGCGCAGTTCAGGGATCCTGCCATGCACCGGCAGCCCGACGGCGTCGGCGATCAGCGAACTGTCCAACGCGGCGCCCGAACGCCCGCGGACCAGCAGTGCCGCCTCGACCGGGGGAAGCTCCTGGAGCAGTCGCACGGTTGCCACCGCAGCCTTGAGTTGGGCCGGGACCACCACCATGATCCGGTCGCAGTCCCACGCCACCGTGGTCAGCGGCCCTGCACCCCGCCCCACATCGACCACCACCAGTTCGTAGCCACGGCGGGCGGCGTCGAGGACCCCGGCCATGGCAGCGGCGGGGACCGGCAGGGGTTGCTCCCGGGTGGCAGGCCACGAGAGGAAGGACAACCCTCCCGCCGCAGGCAGGGAATCCACCAGCTGCACGGGGTCGATGCTGCCCCTGGCCTCGGCGAGGTCCGGCCAGCGGAGGCCAGGATTGTCCTCCGCGGCGAGCGCAAGTTCAAGTCCCCCGCCCCAGGGATCGCCGTCAACCATCAGGACGCGCACACCGAGCCGGGCGGCTGCCTGCGCAATCCAGATGGCAGCCGTGGTGGCCCCTGCCCCGCCGCACCCGCCCGTGATGCCCAGGACCACTCCACCCGGACCCGGTGAGCGGGACCGGCTAAGGTGGTCTGCCAGCCAGGCCGCGGCGTCCGGCAGTACGGCAACGCGTTCCGCCCCCAGGGCGGCGGCGAGGTGCCAGAGGCTGTCCCCTTCACCGTCCAGGCCAACCATGACCGCCGGCGTGCGTCTGCGCGGCGGCAGTTCCCGCACATCGCTGCCCACAAGGACTGCTGCCGCGGTATCCCAGTGCCGCCCGGCTTCGACGGCATCGGGGACAACACGCAAGTGCGCCCCCGCGGCCGCCACGATGCGCTCCACCTCGGAACGCAATACCCCGGAGGCGGTGACCAGCAATACTTCACCGGACCCATCCGGCAGCCAGGCCGCGCCTCGTACGTCCCTCCCATCGGCTGAACCAACAGTCGGGCCTGCTTCCCCGTCCGGCGGCCGCCGCGAAGGTGCCCCGGAATGTCCCGGGCCGGACCGGGGTGCGTTCAGCTGGTGCCTGCTCATGGAGCCACTCTGTCCACATCCCGACCCGTGGAGTAGGCAGGAAATCCTGTATGTGGACAACGTGCGTCGGGGCAGCTCCGCGGACAGGGCAGAATTGGAGCATGTACCTGCTGCTCGCCGCCCATTCCCGCGGCGCGGTACTCCAGCAACTGACGCAGGCGGGACATCCCGAACCGGCCAACCCGGAACCCCGGTCCGTGGCACTGACGGACCTTGCCGCCGTCGTCCGCGACCTGGAAGCCCGGCGCCCCGGCGGCCAGCCGCCCCGCTGGATTTGGCACCGGACGCAGGACTGGTATCCGGCACTGCTCAAATCCGGGGTGGAGGTGGAGCGTTGCTATGACGTCAGCCTCTGCGGCAACATCCTGGCCTTTTCGCAGTTCAGCGCGCACACGGAGTATGCCCGGAACACGGACCGGGTCCCCGTGGAGGATCCGATGCTGCCCCCGAAGGCACTGCTGCCGCCGCGTCCCCCGGCGGACCAGGGCGCATTGTTCGAAGACCCCAACGCCGGTGCCGCGCCCGGCGTGTCCCTGGACGAGCTACGAGCCGAATACTCGGCCCAGCAGGCCGCCATGGCTGCGGTGGACACGGCGGAAAACCGCCGGAACCGGCTCCAGCTGCTGCTGGCGGCGGAGTCAGCGGGCGCCATGGTGGCTGCGGAGATGCAGCATACTGGCGTCCCCTGGCGCGAAGACCTGCACGAACACATCCTGTCAGGCCACCTGGGGCCCCGGCCCGCCGCCGGACAGCGTCCGCCCAGGCTCGAAGCGTTGGCGGCGGAACTGCGTGGCCTGCTCAACGCTCCCGGACTCAATCCGGATTCGCCGCAGGACTTGATGCGGGCCCTGCACCGCAACGGAATCGAGGTGAAGAGCACCCGGAAATGGGAGCTGAGGGAGTCCAGCCACCCGGTCATTGAGCCGCTGCTGGAGTACAAGAGCCTGTCGCGGCTGCACACGGCCAACGGTTGGTCCTGGTTGGATGCCTGGGTGGACGGCGGCCGGTTCCGGCCGGAATACGTCGTGGGTGGCGTGGTCTCGGGCCGCTGGGCTTCCCGCGGCGGCGGCGCCCTGCAGATTCCACGCCAGGTCCGCGGTGCCGTGCACGCCGATCCCGGCCACAAGCTCATCGTTGCGGACGCCTCGCAGCTCGAACCCCGGGTTCTGGCGGCCCTCGCACAGGACTCGTCCATGGCGGAAGCGGCCCGGGACCAGGACCTCTATGCCGGCATTGCCGCCAAGGGATTCGGCGGGGACCGGGCCAAGGCGAAGATGGCGCTGCTGGGCGCAATGTATGGTGCCACGTCCGGTGAAGCAGGCCGGCTGATGCCGCAGCTGGCGCGCATCTATCCCCGCGCCGTCGACTTCGTGGAGCGGGCTGCACGTGCGGGCGAAGCCGGTGGAACGGTCACTACCAGGCTGGGCCGGAGCAGCCCTCCCCCGTCCGAGCGCTGGTACCAAAGCCAGCGTTCGTCGACAGCGGAGGAGCAACGGCGGGCTGAGTCGATCGCCCGGTCACGGGGCCGTTTCACGCGGAACTTCGTGGTCCAGGGCTCGGCGGCGGACTGGGCGGCGTGCTGGCTGGCGGAATTACGACGACGGTTGCGCACCTTGCGGGCTGACGGCGCGGTGGGGAGCGGGGCCGGCCGGCCCGAGCTGGTGTTCTTCCTCCACGACGAAGTGATGGTGCACGCGCCGGCAGGGCGGGTGGAGGCGTGCATCGCCGCCATCGAGGAAGCGGCCAGCGCCGCCAGGGAACTGTTGTTTGGCCCAATACCGGTGGAGTTTCCGGTGAGCCTTGCCGTGGTGGATTCCTACGACCGTGCCAAATAGGTCGCCTGAGGTTCGGCAAAAAACACGCCTTTGAGACGCAAAGTAACCTACCGGGCGGTAGCTCGACGGGTGCGGTGACGGCGGTTACAGTCAAAATGGCTGAAGCAGATCCGGTCACTGATGCAACGACGCATACCAGGGAGGTCCCCGTCCATGGCGGGAAGATTTGAAATACACCGTGTTGGGGACGAGTCCTACCGGCTGCGGCTTACAGACGCCGAAGGGAATGTCGTCGCGGTTTCTCCGACTTTTCCATCCCTGACGACGCTGCGGGACGGCATCAAGGCAATGCGGGAGAATGCCGCCACGGGCATTGTCGTGGACTTGCGCCGGCAGGCCTGAGGCCTAAACCGCTACCGGGTGCAGCCGGTTCCGGTCCCACGGGACGGACCAGCCGAGCTGGTCGAACAGCCCGCTGAGCACAATGCCGGTGAACCCCCATACCAGCACGCCGTTGACGGTGAAGGCCGGGCTGTCGAACGTGCGGCCTGCCCGGTGGACGGTGGCCATCACCCGGTTGTCGGGGTCCAGCAGGTCCCGGACCGGGACGCGGAACACTTGGGCTGATTCACCGTAGTCCACCACCCGGACCGGCGACGGAGCATGCCACCAGGCGAGGACCGGCGTCACCAGGAAGTTGCTGTGCGCCAGGCCCAACTCCTGGAGGGTGCCCAGGACCTCCACGCCGGCCGAGTCCAGCCCGGTTTCCTCCTCGGCCTCCCTCAGCGCAGCCGCCACGGGTGTCTCGTCCCGGTCGATGCTGCCGCCGGGGAACGCCACCTGCCCCGGGTGGGACCCCAGGGTATGGGCCCGTTCCAGGAGAAGGACGTCCAGGTCGGCCGCGGCCAACGGCTTGCCGGACGCCGCGGGGACGTCGTCGAGCACGCCGAAAAGCATGAGGACGGCTGCCCTGCGGGCGCGCTCTACATCCACGGTCAGCGCCGCCCAGCGCGGGTCAGGGGGGCCGGCGGTTCCCGATTCGGCCTGCCGGACCAGCCTGGCGAGGTCTTCGCGCGCGCTCACGGGGTCCTCACCTGGGACGCCATCCGGATCTCGGCGGCCCGGTGCTGCTCTGACAGGTACTGCTCCAGCAGGGCTTCGCTGCCGGGCGCCAACTCATATTTCAGGAGCTTGGCTGCCTTGGCCGGGTCCGTCTCTCCCATGCCATAGGAGGGGCACCAGTTGGCCACGGGGCAGGCACCGCAGGCCGGCTTGCGGGCGTGGCATACGCGCCGGCCGTGGAAGATGACCCGGTGGGACAGCATGGTCCAGTCCTTGCGCTCCAAGAGCCTGGCCACGTCCTGTTCGATCTGTACGGGATCCTCGGACTGCGTCCAGCCGAACCTTTTGGTGAGGCGGGCGAAGTGGGTGTCCACAGAGATGCCCGGGACGCCGAAGGCGTTGCCCAGGACTACGTTGGCCGTCTTGCGTCCGACGCCGGGCAACGTGACCAGGTCCTTCATCCGGCCCGGAACCTCGCCGTCGAAGTCGTCCACAAGGCGCGTGCACAGCGCAAGGACGTTCTTGGCTTTGGCACGGAAGAATCCGGTGGGCTTAAGGATGGTTTCCAGCTCCACCGGATCCGCTTCCGCCAGGGAACGGGCGTCAGGCCAGCGCGCGAACAGCACTTTGGTGACCTGGTTGACGGTGACGTCCGTGGTCTGGGCGGACAGCACGGTTGCCACGAGCAGTTCGAAGGGGTTGCGGAAATCGAGCTCCGCGTGGGCGTAGGGGTATTTTTCCGCCAGCGCCTTGTGGATGCGCCGCGCCCGCCGTTTCAGTGCCAGCAAGGATTCTGCCGGGACCACGGGCATGCCGGGAACCTGGTCTTTGTTCGCGGTTTGCCCGGCGGGGTCGTTCCCGCCGGGCATGGCCGCACGGAGCCCGGCCATGGGCGTCAGCCGCGCTCGATGTTGCTGAGGTCGCGCAGGATGCCCAGCCGGCCGTCAGTGTGCTGGACCAGGAACTCGTGTCCCCGGTCTTCCAGTGCCAGCACCCACCCGCCGGGTTCGATGACGAAGGCAGGCGCCCCGGTCCGGGGATCAAAGGCGGTGCGGTGCTGCGCCACGGCAAACCAGAAGGCCTCGTGGGCAGGCTGTGCGTCCGCCTCGTCGTGGCGGGCAGTGGGGTCCACGGTTGCGCCGATGGGCTCTTCGGGCCGGACCTGCTGGTGCACCGCGGTGGCGGCCGGTGGCTCCCAGGCCGGCTGCGGGGCACCCGCCGCCGGAGCAGCGGCTGCGCGCGTTTCCTCCGCCGCGGGCGTCGCTGCGGGACGGACGACGTCGGCTGCCTGGGTTTCCTCCGCCGCGGGCGTCGCAGCAGGACGGACGACGTCGGCTGCCTGGGTGGGCGGCCCGGCATCCACCTCGCGGGTACGGTCCAAGACCTCCGGTGCGGTGGACACCGGAGTGGAGGATGCCGGCGCGGAAGGAGCAGGTGCCGAGCCGGAAGGAGCAGGGGCAGGCGCTGCAGCAGCCGAGGCGGGCACGGCGGCCGTGGCGGGCGGCTGCCCGCTGCCGGCAGGTTCGTGGCTGGCGCCTCCCGGCTGGATCGCGGATGACCCGGCGCCTCCGCTGCCAAAGACGCCTGCACCCTTGAGTCCGAACCCGGTCTTGGACTGGGCGGAGCCGGACTCCGGCTTTGCTGGCTTGGGGGCGCGGGGCTTCCGCACCGGCACAGCGGCTTCGCGCGCCACGATATGGGCCGGTTCATCGGCCCGGCCTTTGAAATCACCGGCGAGGTAGGGGATGAAGCGGCCGAGGACCGTGGCGGCGAACAGGACGAGGGAGCCGATCAGGCCCACCAGCAGGCTGGTGGCATAGGCGCCGGCAACCGACAGGAAGAAAAAGGCGACGGCGAAGGAGGCCACTACCGAGGCGAACTGGTCGATAGACAGCGACCCCACCCGGATTTTAGTGCCCGGCACCAGGCGGCGTGCAGCGAACAGCGCGCTGGCGATCAGCGGCAGGATGATGCCCAGCCCCAGGAAGAACAGGTTGTTGAGGTTCCACAGGTTGTAGCGGGCGCCGAACAGTGGCAGCAGGGATGCGACGAAAAGGATCAGGGTGCCGGCGAAAACTGCAAGGTCGCGTACCGTGAACGGACCGAGCACTGCCTGGTTGGCGTTCGGGTCAATCTTCCCCGCGGCCGCCTTCTGAGCTGCAGCGGTGCTGCCGGCAGGGTTTTGGTTGCCTGGTCCCCCGGCTGACCCGGAGCCGCCGGGTCCCGCTTGGGTGTGCGGGGCCGTTCGCTGGCCGAAGCTCTGCTGGTTCATTCTGCTCTCCTTAGCGTGGCGGCACCGGGCCCGTGCGGACCCGAAAACTGTGCCGTCTTGACATGCGGTCCGGCTCCGGCCCGGCACGGTCCATGCCTGGCCGGAGCGGTCCGAAGTGAAGTCACAATTCCATCTCAGCCTAGTCAACAGCCAAGCTGATCACTAGCTGGCACAGGGCCGCCGGAGTGGCCTGCACACCATTCACCGCTTAACAAATGCCGTTCGCTGGCGCATCTGTGACGGCGGGCACATTGGGTCCGCGGCAAGCATTAGGCTTGGTTGCGGAACAGCTCTTTGCGGTATGTCCGTCCCGGCTGGAGCCCAGTGCCGCGCCAACGGCGGGCCCTGCGGTGATGGCATCCCGCGGCGACGATCGATGAATGATGAGGTTCATATGTCCCAGGACACCCCCAGCTCCACGGCCACGGTTCCGTCGGATTCCGCCCCGGCCGCAGCCCAGTCCGGCCAGCAGGGTGACGCTTTCGCGAACCTGCTGCACGAGACCCGGGCCTTCCCTCCCAGCGCCGAGTTTGCAGCCGGTGCCGTCGCCACGGCAGCCGAGTACGACGATGCCAACGCGGACCGGCCGGCGTTTTGGGCGAAGAAGGCCCGGGAGCTGCTGACCTGGTCCAAGGACTTCACGCAGGCGCTGGACTGGTCTGATCCGCCGTTCGCGAAATGGTTCGTTGGCGGCGAAATCAACGCCGCGTACAACGCGTTGGACCGGCACGTGGAGGCCGGCAACGGTGACCGGGTGGCCATCCATTTCGAGGGTGAACCCGGCGACACCCGCGCGTACACCTATGCGGAGCTGACCGAAGAGGTGAAGAAGGCGGCCAACGCTTTCGAGTCCTTGGGCGTTGCCAAGGGTGACCGGGTGGCGGTGTACCTGCCGATGATCCCGGAGGCCGTGATCACGCTGCTGGCATGTGCCCGGATCGGCGCGGTGCATTCGGTGGTGTTCGGCGGTTTCTCGGCCGAGGCGCTCCGCTCCCGGATCGACGACGCCGAGGCCAAGCTGGTGGTGACCGCTGACGGCACCTACCGGCGCGGCAAGCCCAGCCCGCTGAAGCCGGCCGTCGACGATGCCCTGGCCCACGACGGCCACACCGTGCAGAACGTGGTGGTGGTCAAGCGCAACGGCCAGGACGTGGACTGGCACGAGGGACGGGACCACTGGTGGGCGGATACGGTGGGCGCCGCGTCCGCGGAACACACCGCGGTGGGCCACGATTCCGAGCACCCGCTGTTCATCCTGTACACCTCAGGGACCACAGGGAAGCCCAAGGGGATCCTGCACACCACCGGCGGGTACCTCACCCAGGGCGCATACACGCACAAGGCCGTGTTCGACCTGCACCCCGAAACGGACGTCTACTGGTGCACGGCCGACGTCGGCTGGATCACCGGCCACTCGTATGTTGCCTACGCCCCGCTCATCAACGGCGCCACCCAGGTCATCTACGAGGGCACCCCGGACTCCCCGCACCAGGGCCGATGGTGGGAGATCGTGGAAAAGTACAAGGTCTCCATCCTCTACACCGCCCCTACCGCCATCCGCACCTTCATGAAGTGGGGCGCCGAGATCCCGGGCAAGTACGATCTGTCCTCGATCCGCGTCCTGGGCTCGGTGGGCGAGTCGATCAACCCCGAGGCCTGGATGTGGTACCGCAAGGTGATCGGTGGGGACAAGGCGCCGATTGTGGACACTTGGTGGCAGACAGAGACCGGCGCCCAGATGATCGCTCCGCTGCCGGGTGTCACCGCCACCAAGCCCGGCTCGGCCCAGGTCCCGCTGCCCGGCATTGCCGTGGACGTGGTGGACGAGATGGGCCAGTCCGTTCCCGACGGCCACGGCGGCTTCCTGGTAATCCGCGAACCCTGGCCATCCATGCTGCGTGGCATCTGGGGGGACCCCGAGCGGTTCAAGGACACGTACTGGTCCCGGTTTGAAAACATGTACTTCGCCGGGGACGGGGCCAAGAAGGATGAGGACGGGGACATCTGGCTCCTGGGCCGGGTGGACGACGTCATGAACGTCTCCGGGCACCGGCTCTCCACCACGGAGATCGAGTCCGCCCTGGTGTCCCATCCCGCCGTGGCGGAGGCCGCCGTCGTGGGCGCCTCGGACGAGACCACCGGCCAGGCCGTCGTCGCGTTCGTCATCCTCCGCGGCGATGCCGTGAACAACGGCGATGCCACCGTCCAGGAACTGCGCAACCATGTGGGCAAGGAAATCGGCCCGATCGCCAAACCAAAGAACATCCTGGTGGTCCCCGAGCTGCCCAAGACCCGATCCGGGAAGATTATGCGGCGCCTCCTCAAGGACGTTGCGGAAGGCCGCGACCCGGGTGACGCCACCACGCTTTCCGACCCCACGATCATGCAGCAGATCGCGCAGTCGCTCAGAAAGTAACACTGGCTTAGCATCGAGCCGGGAACCATCGGACGGCCCCGTTTCCCCCGCCATCACGGGGAAGACGGGGCCGTCCGCATTTGTGACGATTCAAAAAAATCGATGCGCAAAATGTTATTTACCGTTCTTCCATGTTCGCTTTTGCGAGGTTATAGTCAGCGTATGTGAGGTGCCTCACACGCGGCTATTTTTCAAGGGAGAGAACATGGCTTCACAGTTTGATGCGTCCGCCACCGCATTTCCGAGCAGGCGGACCATCCTCAAGACGGTCGGCGTAGGAGCGGTTGGCCTGGCCGGCATCCCGTTCCTCGCCGCCTGCACCGGCGGGAGCGCACCGTCGGCAACGGGGTCGGAATCCTCCGGCCTCACTTTCGGCTCCGGGTCCTCGGACGACGTGCCCAAGCGCGCCTACCAGGCCGTGACGGACGCTTTCACCGCCAAGACCGGCAAGACGGTCACCACCAACGTGGTTCCCCACAACGATTTCCAGAACAAGATCAACTCCTACCTGCAGGGCTCCCCCGACGATGCATTCACCTGGTTCGCCGGTTACCGGATGCAGTACTACGCGGGCAAGGGACTGCTGGCACCTATCGACGATGTCTGGCAGACCGTCGGCGCCAACTATTCGGACGCCTTGAAAAAGGCGTCCACCGGCCCTGACGGGAAGATGTACTTCGTTCCGAATTACAACTACCCGTGGGGGTTCTTCTACCGGAAGAGCCTCTGGACCGAAAAGGGCTACCAGGTACCGGCAACGTTCGATGACCTCAAGGCGCTGGCCACGAAAATGAAGGCTGACGGGTTGATTCCCATCGGCTTTGCCGACAAGGACGGCTGGCCGGCCATGGGCACGTTCGACTACATCAACATGCGGCTCAACGGGTACCAGTTCCACGTGGACCTCTGCGCCCACAAGGAGTCCTGGGACCAGAAGAAAGTCAGTGACGTCTTTGACACCTGGAAGGCACTCCTGCCGTTCCAGGACCCGGGAGCCCTGGGCCAGACCTGGCAGGACGCCGCAAAGGCTCTGGGGGAGAAGAAAACCGGGATGTACCTGCTTGGTTCCTTCGTCACCCAGCAGTTCACCGACCCCACGGTCCTGGCCGACATCGATTTCTTCGCTTTCCCCGAGATCGCCATGGAAGGCAGGGACTCTGTCGAAGCCCCCATCGACGGACTGCTGTTGTCCAAGAAGGGCGGGGACAACAAGGCAGCCCGCGACTTCCTTGCGTTCCTCGGCACACCGGAGGCGCAGAATGCGTACGCCAAGGTGGACTCGTCAAACATCGCCACCGCCAAGGGCGCAGACACTTCATCGTTCACGCCCCTGAACAAGAAATGTGCCGACACCATTGCGGGTGCGAAGAACATCAGCCAGTTCTTTGACCGCGATGCGCTGCCGGCCATGGCCAACAACGTGATGATTCCGGCCCTGCAGACGTTCATCAAGGACGGCACCATGGACGTCAAAAACCTTGAGGCCCAGGCCAAGACGCTGTACGCAGCGCAGTAGTTCCGCCCACGGAACGGCGACGGCGGCGCTTGGCGTGCGCCGTCGTCGTTCCCCCTCCTGCATCCGGACCAAGCAAGGGGAAGAATCCCATGAGCAGCACCGCACAAGAATTGATTCCGCCGGAGTCCAGGGACCCGATCGGAGCGCCCACGAAGCGGCGGCCCGGGCGCGGCCGGGTACGCCGCCTGTCCAGCCGGGACAAGCTGGTCCTGGCCCTGATGGTGGGGATTCCCACCCTGATTGAACTGATGCTGGTCTGGCTGCCCATGCTGATGTCCGTCGGGCTGAGCTTCACCCGCTGGAACGGCCTGGACCTGGCCGACCTCCGCCCGGCCGGCACCGACAACTACCAGTTCATCACACAGGACTACCCGCCGTTCTGGCCCGCGGTGCAGCACAACATGCTGTGGTTGCTGTTCCTGGCCCTCATCGCCACCCCGCTGGGCCTGCTGCTGGCCGTACTCCTGGACCAGAACATCCGCGGCAGCAAGATCTACCAGAGCATCTTCTTCGCCCCGGTCATGCTGTCCCTCGCCCTGATCGGTATCATCTGGCAACTGTTCTACCAGCGTGACAACGGCCTGCTGAACTTCATCCTGGGAACGGCGGGGACGCCGCAGGCTGTGGACTGGTTCGGCGATTCGTCCGTCAACATCTGGGCCGCCATGATCGCCGCAACCTGGCGCCATGCCGGCTACGTCATGCTGCTCTACCTGGCCGGCCTCAAGGGCGTGGACCCCAGCCTGAAGGAAGCCGCAGCCATCGACGGCGCCTCCGCCACGCAAACCTTCTTCCGCGTGGTCTTCCCGGCCATGCGGCCGATCAACATCGTCATCGTGGTCATCACCATCATCGAGTCCCTCCGCGCCTTCGACGTGGTGTACGTGATCAACCGCGGCACCAACGGCCTGGAAATGCTCAGCGCGCTGGTCATCCAGAACCTCGTGGGCGAAGGCCAGGTGATCGGCGTGGGCTCCGCGCTGGCCGTGGTCCTGCTGGTGATTTCCCTTGTCCCCATCGTTTTCTACCTCAGCCGCACCTTTGGCAAGGAGAACAGAGCATGAGCAATGTTGCAGCCCGGCCCCGGCCGGTTCCCGCAGGCGCCGGAACCCGGTCAGGGAGCCGCCCCAAGCGGCACTACGGGACCCACATCTTCCTGACCATCATGGCCATCATGTGGCTGGTCCCGCTTGGCTGGTCCGTCTTCACCGCGCTCAGGCCGGTGGCCTCCACCAACCAGTATGGGTACTTCAGCCTGGCCGGCGCGTTCAACTTCGACAATTTCATCCAGGCCTGGACGCAGGGCGGGTTTTCCACCTACTTCTGGAATTCGGTGATCATCACGGTCCCGGCCGTGCTGCTCACCCTGTTCCTCGCCTCGCTTATGGCCTTCGCCGTGAGCCGGGTCAGCTGGAAGTTCAACATCACCCTGCTGATCATGTTCACCGCAGGCAACCTCCTTCCCCCGCAGGTCCTCGCCGCGCCCCTGTTCGAGATGGCCAAGCACCTTACGGTGCCCTACTCGTTCAGCGATTCGGGGAACATGCTCAACACCTACATCATCGTGATCGCCGTGGACACGGCCTTCCAGATGGGGTTCTGCACGTTCGTGCTGTCCAACTACATGAAGGCGCTGTCCGCAGACCTGACCGAAGCGGCGCTGGTGGACGGGGCGGGCATCTGGCGGCAGTACAGGGAAATCATCCTGCCCCTGTGCCGGCCGGCGTTCGCCGCCCTGGGCACGCTGGAAGTCATCTTCATCTACAACGACTACTTCTGGCCCCTGCTCTTCATCCAAAGCGGCAACCGCCTCCCCATCACCACCGCCATCAACAACCTCCAGGGCCAGTTCCTGAACAACTACAACCTCCTGGCGGCTGGTGCGGTCATCACCGTCATCCCCACCCTGATCATCTACCTGCTCCTGCAGCGGCAGTTTGTGGCGGGGCTGACTCTTGGTTCCAGCAAGGGGTAGGCAAAGATGGAACGTGAACGGGACACCGCTCCCTTAGCCGCCCGAAAGGAACTCCATGCTTCCCGCAGCACGTCACCAGGCCATCGTGGACGCCGTCCAGCGGGAGCGGGTGGTCCGTGTGTCAGACCTCGCCCACCAGCTGGGTGTCTCGCTCATGACGGTCCGGCGGGACATCGAGCTGCTGGAGGAGGGCGGCCGGGTGGAGCGGATCCACGGCGGGGCCAAGCTCCCCGGCGGTGCAACCACCCATGAGCCCGGCTTTGAACTGAAGTCGACCCAGCTGCCGGCCGAGAAGCGCGCCATTGCGGCCGAGGCCGCGCGGATGGTGCATGAGGGCATGGCGGTGGGCCTCAGCGCCGGCACCACCACCTGGGCGCTGGCCCAGGAACTGGCCAAGGGGCCACGGATCACGGTGGTGACCAACTCCGTGCGCATTGCGGACCTGTTCCACCACGGGGCCGCTTCCGGGGCTGCCCGCTACGGTTCAACCGTGATCCTGATCGGGGGCGAGCGCACGCCGTCGGACGCCCTGGTGGGGCCGATTGCCACCGCGGCACTGAAACAGCTGCATCTGGACTTGCTGTTTTTGGGCGTGCACGGCATGGATCCGGAAGCAGGATTCACCACTCCCAACCTCCTGGAGGCGGAGACCGACCGGGCCTTCGTGGCGGCGTCCCGGAAGCTGGTGGTGGTGGCGGACCACACCAAGTGGGGTACGCAGGGCATGAGCACCATCGCCGCGCTGGAGGAAGCGGACGAGGTCATCAGTGATGCCGGCCTCAGCGCGGACGCCCGCCGGATCCTGCAGGAGAGCGTCAGCCGGCTGCGGATCGCTGCGCCGGCCTAGCTCCTACGGGCAGCCGCAGGACTGGCGGATGCGCAGCGTAGTGGGGAAGATCCGGTGCCGCGGTTTCCCGCCGCGGCCGGCTTCCAGCAGCGCCCCGACGGCGGCTTCGGCCATGGCCACCACCGGCTGCTCCACGGTGGTCAGCGGCGGCCAGGAGTATTCCGAGTCCGCCGATCCGTCAAAGGACGCGATGGCGATGTCGCCCGGAACCGAGAGGCCCGCCTCGTGGATGGCGCGGAGGAGTCCGATGCCCTGCATGTCGGACGTGGCAAAGATGGCGGTGGGCCGGTTCACCGATGCCAGCAGCCGCTGCCCGGCGGTATACCCGCCCGGCCTGGTGAAGGCGCTGTAGGCGATGGGGCCTTCCGGCAGGCCTGCCTCCTGGAGCGCCTCGCGCCAGCCCAGTTCGCGGCCGTCGGTGGAGCCGGAGACGTTGGTGCCCATCGCCAGCCCGATATTGGTGTGCCCATGGCCGATTAGGTGTTCCACCGCGATCCTGGCTCCTGTTGCCAGATCCACGCCGACGCTGTTGAACCCGGGCGCATCGCGCTCCTGGTTCAACAGCACCGCCGGGATGTCCGCGGTCTCCAGGACTTCAAGGTCCGGTTCGAAGAGGACGCTGGCGAGCAGCACCCCGTCCACCTGCCGGGCGGCGAGGTTGCGGACGTTCCGCCGCTCCTTGGCCAGGTTCCCGTCCGAGTTGCTCAGGACCAGGGCATAGCCAAGGGCGGCGGCCGCGTCCTCCACCGCGTGGGAGAACAACGAGAAGAAGGGGTTGGCGATATCCGGGACAATGAGCCCCAGCGTCTCGCTGGACCCCAGCTTGAGCGCCCTGGCAGCGGCATTGGGCCGGTAGCCGAGGACGCGGATGGCGTCCTGGACTTTGGCTTCGGTGGCGGGGGCCACCTTCTTGGGACCTCCGTTGACCACGTAGCTGACGACGGCGGTGCTGACGCCCGCGAACCGGGCAACATCCTTGCGCGTCACCGGCCCGCGCGGGGACGGCACAGCCGAAGTGGTCATGGAGTACATGCTAGCTACCAGGTGGCGGGCGCGTCGCCGAAGTCACGGATGGGCAGCCGCGCGCCGTTTTGCCGTGCCGATTCGTGGGCCACGATCCCGGGAAGCGTGAACCGGGCGGCAACCCAGGCATTAACGGGCGGCAGCGAGCGGTTGTTCACCGCGGTGACGAAGTCGTCCACCAGGAAATGGTGGCTGCCCTCATGCCCGTTGGGTGCGCCGTGGAACTCCGCGGGCAGCCGTGCTGCGTCGTGCACCGGGGCGAGTCCCGACACGAAGGCGTCCCGGAGTTCGGGGGCGACGTTGGCCAGCGACGGATCGTCCAGCGGAATGCTGGGCCGGGTTTCCATCTGTTCGGAGATGTCGTGGACGTCTTGTTTGTCCTGCCACACGGTGACCTTGGCGAGCTGTTCGAAGCTGGCCTCGGTGCCGAAGAACCGGAACCTGGATTCGCGGATGTGGGAGGGGTAGCCCACCCGGCGCATTTCGTTGGTGCGCATGGCGCCGCCGTCGTTCAGTTCGAAGAGCGCGGTGGCGTTGGAAAGGTCGTTGCCGAACATGCTGACGTCCTTGTCGAAGACGCCGTCGTTCCGCTGGTCCCTGACCCCGACGCAGCTGACGCTGACGGCATGTGCCGGAAGGGCCCCGAGTACGCCGCCGATCGCGTGCGTGGGGTAAAGCATGGGCGGGTAGCTGGCGGTTTCTTTCCACCGCTCGCCGCCGCTGTACTGGTAGGCGTCGTAGAACCCCAGGTCCATGTCGTGGACGTAGTCGCCCTCGGAGTAGAAGACCCTGCCGAATTTGCCGGCAGCGTGCTGCTCGCGGGCATAGACAGTGGCGGGGTTGTAGTAGCTGGTTTCACCCATCATGTAGACGTTTCCGGTTTCCCGGACGGCGTCGATGATGCGGGCGATTTCCGCTTCCGAGACTGCCATGGGAACGGCTGAGTAGACGTGCTTGCCGGCGCGGAGCGCCCGTTCCACCAGGGGGCCGTGGGTCCAGCGCTGGGTGAAGATGGCAACGGCGTCGACGTCGGAGGCCAGCACGGCGTCGAAGTCCGCTTCCTGCCCCGCCAGGTTGTACCGTTCGACGGCCTCGGCCGCACGTTCCGGGCGCTCATCGGCCACGTAGACGGCGTGGACACCGGGGTGCAGGTTGAACAGGTGCGCGAACTGGGAGCCGAACTGGCCCGCGCCCACGATGCCGATCGAGAACGTCATTGTCATGCCTTTCATCAGGGAGGTACCTGAGTCTTACATCACTTTCTACTCGAGTCAATATCCGTAAATCGGACAAAACTCCATGAAGTTAGGCGGAAATTGACCTCTTGCCACCCTCATATCTACTCGTGTAGATTGTCTCGCAGCCTGTTACTTCCATCACAATCAGGAAAGGGTCGATGATGACCACCCTTACCAGGAACGCCAGCCCGGCAGAGCACGCAGTGCACCGGCCGCTGAAGCGCCGGGGACAAAGTGACCTGAAGATCGCGCTGTTCTTCATCGCTCCCGCCATGATCGGATTTCTCGTCTTTTACCTGGTGCCGACGCTTCGCGGCATCTACCTCAGCTTCACCGAATACAGCATCCTCGGGGACCCCACGTGGATCGGCACCGCCAACTACGAGGCAATCGCCAAAGATCCCCTGTTCTGGAACGCCCTGGCGGTCACCTCGCAGTACGTCCTGATCAACATCGTCCTGCAGACCGCACTGGCCCTGGGACTGGCCCTGCTGATGCACCGGGTGGCCAAGTCAACCTGGATCCGCGGCGCACTCCTGCTGCCGTACCTGATGGCCAACGTGATCGCCGCCCTCCTGTGGTTCTGGCTCCTGGACTACCAGATCGGCATCGTCAACTACCTCATCGAATCCATCGGCCTGCCCAAAGTGGCGTTTTTCGGCAGCGAGGAATGGGCCATCCCCACCCAGGCGCTCATCAACACATGGCGGCACATGGGCTACACAGCGCTGCTGCTCTTCGCCGGCCTGCAGTCCATCCCCCACCATGTCTACGAGGTGGCCAACCTGGATGGCGCCTCCCCGTGGCAGACGTTCCGCAAAATCACGGTGCCGCTGCTGCGTCCCGTCCTGGTCCTGGTCCTGATCGTCACCGTCATCGGCTCCTTCCAGGTCTTCGACACCGTGGCCGTGACCACCATGGGCGGCCCGGTCAACGCCAGCCGGGTGCTGCAGTTCTACATCTACCAAAAGGCCTTCACGGAATCGGACTTCGGATACGGCTCCGCCCTGGCAGTCATCCTCTTCGTCATCCTCGCCCTGGTGGCCTTCATCCAGATGAAGTTCCTCAAGGGCAACGAATCAGACCTGGACTAAGGACACTTCCATGACCACCGCAAAAGTTTCCGCCCCTGCCCGGCCCGCCGCCCGCCGTCGTCCGTTCAACTGGCGCCGCGCCGCCGCCTGGGCCCTCGTTGCCCTCGCAGTCGCCGTCTCAATCCTCCCGTTCTACTGGATCCTGCGGACGGCGCTGTCCACCAACGGATCCCTTGCCGGCAACGCCACCAACCTGCTCCCGGCCGACTTCAACCTGGGCGCCTTCAAACGGGTCTTCGGCCTGCAATCGCCCGAGGAAGCTGTCGCCGAAGGCGGATCCGGCGCCCAGATCGACTTCTGGAGCTACCTCCGCAACTCCGTGCTCTTCGCCTCCATCACTACTACCGGGGCCGTGTTCTTCAGCGCCATGGCCGCCTACGCGTTCGCCCGGCTGCGGTGGCGGGGACGGAACCTGGTGTTCAGCCTCTTCCTGGCCACCATGATGGTGCCGCCCATCTTCACTGCACTGCCCAACTTCCTGCTCATCAAGAACCTGGGCCTGCTCAACACCCTGGCGGGCCTGGTACTCCCCTACATCTTCATGACCCCGTTCGCCATCTTCTTCCTGCGGCAGTTCTTCCTGAACATGTCCCGCGAGGTGGAGGAAGCGGCCATGCTCGACGGCGCCAAGCACCTTCGGATCTTCTTCCAGATCATCCTGCCCAACGCCGCAGCCCCCATCGCCACGCTTGCCCTGCTCACCTTCATCGGCCAGTGGAACGAGTACTTCTGGCCGCTGCTGGTGGGCCAGGACGAATCCGTCCGCGTCCTCACGGTGGGCCTGGGCGTCTTCAAATCCCAGTCGCCGCAGGGCGCGCCCGACTGGTCCGGGCTGATGGCAGCCACCCTGGTCTCCGCCCTTCCGGTCCTGATCCTGTTCGCCGCGTTCGGCAAGAAAATCGTCAACTCCATCGGCTTCTCCGGCATCAAGTAACCGCCTTTCCGCGTAACCCACCCGTCCCATCCCGGCGCCGGGCCATGGCGGCCTGCCCGGAAGCACTGTGAAAGGAACACCCATGAAAAAGAAAGCACTCACCTCCCTCGCCGCAGCAGCGGCCGCTGTCCTGGCGCTGTCAGCCTGCGGAGGCGGCGGATCCGCCGAGGCCGGCAAGGGCGAAATCAACTACTGGCTGTGGGATGCCAACCAGCTCCCGGCGTACAAGCAGTGCGCCGACGACTTCCATAAGGCCAACCCGGACATCACCGTCAAGGTCACCCAGCGCGGCTGGGACGACTACTGGGGCACCCTCACCAACGGCTTCGTGGCGGGCACCGCCCCGGACGTCTTCACCGACCACCTGGGCAAGTACCCGGAATTCATCAAGAACAAGCAACTGCTCGCCCTTGATGACGCCGTCAAGAAGGACAACATCGATACCGGCATCTACAACTCCGGGCTCGCGGACCTCTGGGTTGGCCAGGACGGCAAGCGGTACGGTCTGCCCAAGGACTGGGACACCATCGCCCTGTTCTACAACACCAAGCTCGCGGCCGACGCCGGCGTCACCCCCGAACAGATGGCCAACCTGAGCTGGAACCCCCAGGACGGCGGCACGTACGAAAAGACGATCGCCCACCTGACCGTGGACAAGAACGGCAAGCGCGGCGACGAAGCCGGCTTCGACAAGAACAACGTGGCCGTCTACGGGCTCGGGCTCAACGGCTCCGGCTCGGGCCAGGGCCAGACCGAGTGGAGCTACCTGACCGGAACCACCGGCTGGACGCACACGGACAAGAACCCGTGGGGCAAGCACTTCAACTACGACGACCCCAAGTTCCAGGAAAGCATCGACTGGTTCGCCGGGCTGGTGGACAAGGGCTACATGCCGAAACTTGAAACCACGGTGGGCGCCAGCATGGCGGACACCTTTGCCGCCGGCAAGTCCGTCATCAATGCCAACGGTTCGTGGATGATCGGCCAGTACACCGGCTACAAGGACGTCAAGGTGGGCATCGCCCCGACGCCCAAGGGTGTCGACGGCAAGCGCGCCAGCATGTACAACGGCCTGGCGGACTCCATCTACGCCGGCACCAAGAAGCCGGAGGCCGCCATCAAGTGGGTGGAATACCTGGGCTCCGCAGCCTGCCAGGACGTGGTGGCTGCCAAGGCCGTTGTCTTCCCCGCCATCAAGACCTCCGCCGACAAGGCAGTGGAAGCGTTCAAGGCCAAGGGCGTTGACGTGACCCCGTTCAGCCAGCAGGTCAAGGACGGCACCACGTTCCTCTACCCGATCGCGGACAACGCCGCCAAGGTTGACGGCATCATGAAGCCGGCCATGGACGCCGTGGTATCCGGCAAGGCCAAGGCCAGCTCCCTCACCCAGGCCAACGACCAGGTCAACGCCCTGTTCAAGTAACCCCTCCAACGTGGCTGCGTATGTGGTCGCAGCCACCGGCCCGGGCGCCGCCGTCCTCCTCCTCGCGGCGGCGGCGCCCGGCCACCCCTTTCCGGATTTCCCTCCTGTGCGTAACTTAAGACGCAACGCTGAACACTGAAAGAGACCTCCTATGGATCCCCTGTACCTCCGTTCCGCCGGCACCAGCCTGCTGATCAGCTTCGACAGCGGGGAGGCCGAGGTCATCCATTGGGGCGCGGACCTGGGCGCGGAGCTGCCGGACCTGGGCTTCCTGGCCGGACCCATCGGTCCCTCTTCGGTCGACGCGCGCGTACCGTCCGCCCTGCTCCCCCAGGCGTCCTCCTCGTGGCGCGGCCGCCCCGCCCTGCGCGGGCACCGCATCACCGGCGACGGCTCCGGCTTCGACTTTTCCACCCGCCTCCGCGTCACGTCCGCCAATGCCGAGGGCCGCACCGCCACGATCGGCCAGGCCGACGCCGACGCCGGCATCAGCGTCTCCACCTCCCTCACGCTGCACGACGGCGGCCTGCTGGAACTGCGCCATACCGTCACCAATGACGGCACCACCCCGTTCCAGGTGGACGAGCTGGCAACCGTCCTCCCGGTGGCCCCCGACGCCGTCGAACTCCTGGACCTCACCGGCCGCTGGTGCCGGGAACGCCACCCGCAACGGCAGCGCATCCAGCAGGGCACCTGGGTCCGGACCGGCCGGCACGGCCGCACCGGGCACGACTCGTCACTGATCTTCGCCGCAGGCACCGAGGGCTTCGGCAACCGGCACGGCAAGGTGTGGGCGACCCATCTGGCCTGGAGCGGCAACCACGAACAGTTCGCGGACACCATCGGCGATGGCCGGACCGTGATCGGCGGCTCGGAGCTGCTGGGGCCGGCCGAGGTCATCCTCGAACCGGGTGCCGGGTACACCACGCCGGCCCTGTTCGCCGCCTACTCCGCCCACGGCCTGGACGGCATCAGCGAGGCGTTCTACGGCTGGTTCCGTTCCCGGCCGCACCATGTGCTGCCGGCCGCCTCCACAGGGCTGCCGGCCGGAAAGCCGCGCCCGGTGGTGCTGAACACCTGGGAGGCAGTGTATTTCGACCACAACCTGGACACGCTGGTCGAGCTGGCTGATTCCGCGGCGGACCTTGGCGTGGAGCGCTTCGTGCTCGACGACGGCTGGTTCCGCGGGCGCCGCGACGACCACGCCGGGCTGGGCGACTGGTACGTCGACGAGACGGTGTGGCCGGACGGCCTGGCCCCGCTGATCGACGCCGTCACCTCCCGTGGCATGGAGTTCGGCCTGTGGGTGGAGCCGGAGATGGTCAACTTGGATTCGGACGTTGCCCGTGCACATCCGGACTGGATCGTGGGTCCTTCCGCCGCGGCGCACAAGGACGGCGGTCGGCTGCCCCTGGAGTGGCGCAACCAGCACGTCATCGACCTGGTGAACCCGGAGGCCTGGCACTACGTGTTCGACCGGATCTCCGCGCTCCTGTCCGGCAACAACATCAGCTACCTGAAATGGGACCAGAACCGCGACCTCGTGGAACACGGCCATGCGGGCCGGCCCTCCGTCCACGAGCAGACCCTTGCTGCGTACCGGCTGTTCGATGAACTCCGCAAGGCCCACCCCGGCGTCGAAATCGAGAGTTGCTCGTCCGGTGGCGCCCGCGTGGACCTGGGCATCCTGGGGCGGACCGACCGTATCTGGGCCTCGGACTGCAATGACGCGCTGGAGCGGCAGACCATCCAGCGCTGGACCGGCCTGGTGGTCCCGCCCGAGCTGGTGGGCAGCCACATCGGGCCCACCACCTCGCACACCACCGCCCGGACCCACGATCTCTCGTTCCGGGCCATTACTGCCTTGTTCGGCCACTTTGGGATGGAATGGGATGTCCGGGGTGTCCAGGGCAAGGAGCGGGAAGAGTTGCGGCGCCTGGTGGGGCTGTACAAGGAACACCGGGACCTGATCCACAGCGGGCTGCCGGTCCACGCAGACCTCGCCGATGACGCGTTCCAGTTGTACGGCGTGGTGGCTCCCGCACCCGTTGAAGGCGCGACGGCGGCGCTGTTCGCCGTCGTGGGCATGCGCACCTCGGCGTCCGAGACCCCCGGCAGGATGGGCGTTCCCGGTTTGGACGGGGAGCGCAGCTACCGGGTGGAGGCCGTCTTCCCCACACCGGTGGACGCCGACTACGCCCACACCTTCACCCAGGTCCAGCCCCCGGCCTGGCTTGCAGGCGGCGCGGTTGCCAACGGACGGTTCCTCGCCGAAGTGGGGCTGCCCATGCCCATGTTGAACCCGGAGCACGCGTTGCTGTTCAAGGTCACGGCCCTCTAGCAGCTGCTATGGGCCCGCTGCCCGCCGCCCTCACCAACGTAAGAATGCGCGGCGGGCAGCACCAACCGATAGATTTGCAGGCATGACTGAAGCCTCCTCCACCGTCGAAGCCGGCCGCGGCACCATCCTCGTTATCAACGGCCCCAACCTGAACCTGCTGGGCACCCGGGAGCCGGAGAAGTACGGCACCTCAACCCTCGCGGACGTGGAGCAGCTGGCAGCCTCCGCCGCCGCCAAGCACGGCTTCGCGGTGGAGTGCGTGCAGTCCAACCATGAGGGTGTCCTGCTGGATGCCATCCACGCGGCCCGGGGCGCCGCCGCAGGAATTGTCCTCAATGCCGGCGCCTTCACGCACACGTCCGTGGCGCTCCGTGACGCCCTGGCTGCCGTGCAGCTGCCCGCCGTCGAGGTGCACATCACCAACGTGCACCAGCGGGAGGAGTTCCGGCACCACTCGTACCTGTCCCCGGTATGCGCCGCGGTGATCGTGGGCGCCGGCGTATTCGGCTACAAACTCGCCATCGACTACCTGGCCGAGGTCCTGTAGCCGGCAGCCCTGGTTCTGAGCGGCCTGGCTTCCGGCAGCCCTACTTCTGGATGCACTGCCCGGAGGAGACGGGCGCGGACAGGGTGGGCGCCTCCTGGGCTACCGGGTTCAGGTCGCTCATGGTGATGGCGAATCCCACTTCCGCGTCCGAAGTTGCCTTGGCAAAGATCACCCCGGCCACCTGGCCGTCGGTGGTCAGCAGCGGGCCGCCCGAGTTCCCCGGCTGCACGTCCCCCGCCAGGCGGTAGATGTCTTCCGGTGACGGGTTGTTTCCGTAAATGTCCGGCACCAGCACGGTGGCGATGTCCTGCACCGTGGCCGGCTTGGACTGGAACGGGCCGCCGTGGGGGTACCCGGCGAAGGCGGCCTGGCTGCCGCCGGGCAGGTCGCGGCTCAGCGGCAGCGGCTGGGACGGCAGGTTGTCAACCGCCAGGACGGCCAGGTCCCGCTTGGTGTCGAAGTAGACCACGCGCCCCGGCATCGCGCCGCCGTCGGGCATCTCCACGACGGGCTGCGACACGCCCGCCACAACGTGTGCGTTGGTGACCACGCGGCCCTGGGACACCACGAACCCGGTGCCGGTCTGGTTCTGGCCGCATTCATACGCCGTGCCGGCGATCCTCAGGACCGACTGGGCGGCCTGGTTCAAAGCCGGAGTGTTGGTGCTCGCGCTGGGCACCTGGACCGGCTGGCCCTGGTCCAGCCCTTCGAACAACGTGGGGATCCCGTTGCCGATCACCGTGGACCGCAGCTCCGCCATGGTCGCCTTGACCGGGGTGGGCGTGAGCCCGTCGATGAACCGGATCACCTTGGATTCAGCCAATTGCTGCGACACGACCGGCACGCCCAGGGAGCTGACGCTGAAGGCCAGCATGGACATCACCAGCGCGGACACCACCAGGTTCAGGGCCCCGCCCACCAACCGGTCCACGGCACGCAGCGGCCGGATCCGCATGGCGCCGCGGACTTGCCGGCCCACCATGGTGCCCAGCCCGTGGCCCAGGGCCATGAGGACGACGGCGGCAGCAATGATGGCGGTCAGCCTCCATCCGGAGTCCGGAACGAAGGTGCTGACCAGGGGGACGGCGAAGAACGCCGCGACGGCGCCGGCCGCGAAACCGGCCAGGCCGCCGACCGTGACCAGGAAACCATTGCGGAGGCCGTAAACCAGGTATGACAGCAGCGCCAGGATCAGGACGAGGTCCAGGACAGTCAAGCCGACCACAAAGGCTCCTTATTAAACAGTTGAACCCCCATTCTAGTGGCGGACACTGACAAACTTCTGTGGGCTTCAACGCCCTCCCATTGACCCGGATCCGGTTGTTCACGGGCGTTTCGGCTGCCAAGTTCGTCACAGAACCTTGAAAATTCTGAAACAATGGCTCAAGCGCCACAGCCGATACTTTTACTCAGGAGATTTCATGGACATCGAGGTACTGCGCCGAGCACCCCTTTTCGCCACGCTCGACGACGACGCATTCCGTCTGCTGACGGACGAGCTCACCGAGGTGGACCTTTCCCGCGGCGCATCCGTGTTCCGCGAGGGAGACCAGGGTGACCAGCTCTACTTCATCGTCTCCGGCAAGGTGAAACTCGGCCGCACGTCCCCGGACGGCCGGGAATCCCTCCTCGCCATCCTCGGCCCGGGCGAACTCTTCGGCGAGATGGCCCTCTTCGACCCGAGCCCCCGCACCGCCACCGCCACCGCGGTATCGGAAACCCGGCTGGCCGGGCTCAAGAACGAGAGCCTGAACACGCTGCTCCGGACCCGCCCCGAGGTTTCCGCCCAGCTGCTGCAGGCCCTGGCCCGCCGCCTCCGCCGCACCAACGACTCCCTGTCCGACCTCGTCTTCTCGGACGTCCCGGGCCGCGTGGCCAAGGCCCTGCTGGACCTGGCAGACCGCTTCGGCCGGCCGGCAACCGACGGCGTCCTGGTGGCACACGAGCTGACCCAGGAGGAACTGGCCCAGCTGGTGGGCGCGTCCCGCGAAACCGTCAACAAGGCCCTCGCCGAGTTCGTCCAGCGCGGCTGGCTCCGCCTCGAGGCCCGCGCCGTGGTCATCCTGGACATGCAGCGCCTCCGCCAGCGCTCCCGCTAGGACCTACGGAAAAGGCCGCCCCGAGGGGCGGCCTTTTCGTGCCCGGAAACAATACCGGCCGAGTCCCAGGCTTCGACAGGCTCAACCGCCTGGCGTCAGCGTTCGCGCTGGTGGTCCCCTGCCACGGTCTTGGCGGCCTCGACCTCAAGCATCAGCTTGCCGTCTTCCTCCACCAGGACCGGCTGGTACACGTGGGGTTTGCGCTTGTAGCTCAGGTAGGCGATGCAGCCGTTGGCGGCCGCCATCTTTTCGATCATGATCTCCGAGCCGGGGACCAGCAGCTCGCCCAAGGGCCGGCCCACGGTGTTCTCCTGGCCGGCCTCGTCGCCGAGTGCGGTGGTATTCCTTTCCTGCACCACCTGGGCCGCGTTGACCCACCTGCCCCAGACGCCCTTGCCCTCAAGCAGCGAGGGTTCCTGGCCCAACGGGACGGTGGCGGCAAAGTAGCGGGTATCGAATCGGCGGTGCGCAAAATCCGGGCTGCGCCAGTTGACCAGGGATTTGAGCAGGTCCGTACGCAGCGAGAGGCCACGCTTGCCCAGGACCTGGGCCAGCGTCTTTTCCTGGTCCGCGACCGCGATGCGGGCACGCATCCACTCGGACGAGGATGTGGCTTCCACGGTGTTGGACATGTCCGGACCGGCCAGCAGGATGCCCGTCTCTTCGAAGAGTTCCCGGATGGCGCCCACCACGTGGCGCCGCGCCAGCCCGACGTCGGCCGTTCCCATCTGCTCGGCCCAATGCTGCGGCGAGGGGCCAAGCCAGCCCATGGCGTCGTCGTCGGCCGGGTCCAGGGAACCGCCGGGGAAGGCGAAGACGCCCAGCGGCGAGGAGCCGGGCCGGTAACCCAGCCAGGTCTCCAGGCCGGTGGGGGAATCACGCAGGAGGACCACGGAAGAGGCGTAGCGCGCGGCCCGGGGAGTCCGTTCGCCGTGTTCGAGCCAGCTTTGAGCCGCCCCTTCAAGGTCCTGGGGAAGTGCAAAAAGGCGTCGTGCGAGGTGAGGCAAGGGAAGTGACCGGTCCTAGCTGAATTCGGCGATCAGTTCGACTTCAACGGGAGAGTCGAGCGGAAGAACGGCAACGCCGACGGCGGAACGTGCGTGCTGCCCGGCGTCGCCAAGGACACGGCCCAGCAGCTCAGAGGCGCCGTTGATAACGGCGGGCTGGCCCGTGAACGACGGGTCGGAGGAGACAAATCCGACCACCTTGACGATGCGCGTGATGCGGTCCAGGTCGCCGATGACGCTCTTGACCGCGGCCAGGGCGTTCACGGCACACACGGCGGCAAACTTCTGGGCGTCTTCGGGGGACACCGTGGGCTCGTCGGCGAACCCTTCAGTACCGGCGGACACCTTGCCGGTAGCTTCGAGCTTGCCGTTAATGAACGGCAGCTGGCCGGAGGTGTACACGTGGTTGCCGGAGACGATGGCGGGGACGTAGGACGCCACGGGAGCGGCGACTTCCGGGAGCGTGATGCCAAGTTCCGCGAGGCGCTGCTCGACGGCGGATGCCGGCGCCGTTGCGGCGCCGGAACCGGCTTCTGCGGGGGTGCTCATGCTACTGCTTCTCCCTCTTGAGGTAGGCGACAAGCCCGTTGCCGTCGGGTCCGGGAACCACTTGGACAAGCTCCCAGCCGTCCTCCCCCCACTGGTCCAGGATCTGCTTGGTGGCGTGAATAATGAGCGGAATCGTCGCGTACTCCCATTTGGTCATGAGAGAAAGCGTAGCCCTTGCCGGTAAAGTGGAAAACATGGCGACTCGCAACAACCCCTTATTCGACACTGCCACCACACTGGGTAAGATCCTTCTTTTCCTCGGTGTGAGCGCGATTTGCGGTGTCCTGGTGGCGGGCCTTCTGGTTCCCGCCGCTGCCGTCTCGGGCAGCGCGGCAAGCGGTTCCATCAACTTCTTCGACTCCCTCCCTGCGGAACTGAAGGTTGACCCGCCCAGCCAGACCACCCGCATCCTGGCCGCCGACGGCAGCGAGATCGCCAGCGTCTATACGGAGAACCGCACCAAGGTTCCGCTGGACCAAATTTCGCCGAACATGAAGAACGCCATCATTGCCGTGGAGGACAGCCGCTTCTACGAGCATGGCGGCGTGGACACCACCGGCATCCTTCGCGCGCTGGTCGCCACCGCCCGCGGCAACAAGCAGGGTGCGTCCACCATCACGCAGCAGTACGTCAACAACGTGCTCAATGCGAACCTCGCCGCTGCCGGCGAAGAAGACCAGATCAAGCTCAACGGCGTCAACAAGGGCGTTGGCGACAAGCTCCGGGAAATGAAGCTCTCCATCGCCCTGGAGAAGGAGTTCACCAAGGACCAGATCCTTGAGGGCTACCTGAACATCGTGTTCTTCAACCGGGACGCATACGGCATCGAGGCCGCCTCCCGGTACTTCTTCAGCACCACCGCCAAGGACCTGACCCTCCCGCAGGCGGCACTCCTGGCGGGCCTGGTGAACAGCCCGTCCATGTTCGACCCCATCACCAATCCGGAGAAGTCCAAGCAGCGCCGGGACCTGGTGCTGGGCCTGATGAAGGACCAGGGCAAGATCACCGCGGACGAATACCAGGCTGCGGTGGCCACCCCTGTTGAACCGAAGGTCACCCAGCCCAAGCAGGGTTGTGCCTACGCGGCCACCGCTCCGTACTTCTGCGACTACGTCCTGCACCTGCTGGAGAACAACCCGGCCTACGGTGCCGAGGTCAAGGACCGTCAGCGGCTCATCTACGGCGGCGGCCTGACCATCACCACCACCCTGGACCCCAAAGCCCAGGCCACCGCCCAGGAGCAGGCCGACGCCGCAGCCGGCGCCAACCCGGATAAATGGGGTGCGTCCATGGTCTCGGTGCAGCCCGGCACCGGCAAGATCATCTCCATGGCCCAAAACACCTCGTTCCTGGCCGGCGCGGGCGGCTTCAATTCACAGTTGAACTTCAACGTGGACAAGCTGGACAAGGACGGGAACGACCTCAACGGCGTCGGCGGGTTCCAACCAGGTTCCACCATGAAACCGTTCACCTTCGCGGAGTGGCTCAACGAGGGCAAGACCATGAACACAGTGGTCAACGCAGCCCAGCGCGTCTACCCGCTGAATTTCCCCTGGAAGAACACCTGCGGCAAGGTCACGGGTGCCTACAACACGGCGCAGAAGTCCTTGGGCGCCGCGGACGACCTGCAAAACGCCGAGCCGCAGTGGTACCGGCCGCTGAGCGTCCTTGAGGGCCTTTACAACTCCATTAACACCGTGACATTCGCGTCCGCGGCGCAGCTGGACTTCTGCGGCATCCAAAAAATCGTGGATGCAACGGGTCTGCACAGCGGCTTGCCCTCGGCTGATGGCACCGATCCGCACCCCAAGATCGACATGTCAACACTGGGCAACCTGCTGGGCTCCACCCAGACGTCGCCGCTCACCATGGCCAGCGCCTTCGCGACGTTTGCGAACGACGGCAAGTACTGCGAGCCCATTGCCATCACCTCGGTGACCGATGCCACCGGCAAGCAGCTCCCGGCACAGTCCAGCAGCTGCCGCGACGCCATCAAGCCGGAGGTTGCCCGCGGCGTGAACTACGCGCTTCAGGAAGTCATGAACAGGGGTTCGGGCTCGCTGATCCAGCCGCGCCTTTCCACCAAGACCAGCTTCCCGATCGGTGCGAAGACCGGTACGTCCAACCTCCAGGGTTCCACTTGGGTAGTTGGACACACCACCGGCCTGGCCACTGCCGCCTGGTTCGGCGACCCGTTGGGTGACCAGGGCCGTTCGGGCCAGAACATCACCGTCAACGGAAAGTTCTACCAGGGCATCGACGGTTACATGATCGCCGGCCCCATGTTCTCGAACTTCATGACCAAGATCGCTCCGGGCTACGGGACCAACCCGTTCCCGGCGCCGCCGAGCAACATGATCAACGGGACCACGCCCAATTCGGCTCCTGCCCAGAACGGCCAGCAGGCCACTCAAGCACCTGCAACCCAGGCGCCCGCCACCCAGGCCCCGGCCCCGGCGCCGAGCAACAACGGGAACGGCAACAATGGCAAGGGCAACGGCTAAGCGCGCATGAGCATCGACAGCCTGGCAAGCCGCGCCCGTTCAATCGGGCGCGGCTTTGCCGTTGCCGCAGGGGCCGGAACTGCGGCCGGGATGGCGGCCTTCGGCTACGGCTTGTGGGAGAAGAACCAGTTCGTCCTTCGCGAGGAAACCCTGGCCATCCTCCCGCCCGGACGCAACCCGTTCCGTATCCTGCACCTGAGCGACATCCACTTCGTGCCCGGCCAACAGAAGAAGGCCCAGTGGCTCGCCTCCTTGGCGGACCTGCAGCCCGACCTGGTGGTGAATACGGGCGACAACCTCAGCCATGTCAAGGCAGTGGATCCCCTCCTGGCCGCGCTTCGGCCCTTGCTGCAGTTTCCCGGCGTCTTCGTACCGGGCTCCAACGACTACTTCGCCCCCACATTCAAGAACCCCGCGTCCTACCTGTTGGGACCCTCCAAGGCCGCGCCGAAGCCCACCCCCCTGGATTGGCCCCGCCTTCGTTCCGGGTTCGGCATGGGTGGCTGGGTGGACCTGACCAACCGCCACCAGTCGCTGATCCTGAACGGCATGCGCTTCGACTTCTCCGGCGTGGATGACCCGCACCTGAACCGCGAGCGCTACGCCGGCTGGCCGCGCGGCACGGTCAACCAGGACGCCAACGACCATCTCAAGGTGGCGGTCATCCATGCCCCGTACCAGCGGGTACTGGACCACTTCACGCAAAGCGGCGCCGACCTCCTGCTCGCCGGCCATACGCATGGCGGCCAGCTCTGCATCCCCGGGTATGGTGCCGTCGTCGCCAACTGCGACCTCCCCACGTGGCGCGCAAAGGGCCTCAACGACTGGACCAGCAACGGGCGTACGACGCCGGTCAACGTCTCCGGTGGCATCGGCACCTCACGCTTCGCCCCGGTAAGGATCGCCTGCAAGCCTGAGGCAGTCCTGCTGACGCTAACCTCCCGCGGCTGACCCTCCCATTACGGACTGCAATAACTGGGCAAGCCGGGCGCCCCGGCGGCAACCCCTGTGAATCGTCTCACCCCATGGCATAGGGTAGTTGCTAGAGGAAACTACATTCGTTTTAGAGCTTGAGAAGCGGGCATGGCCAAGCAGACTCCATTTTTCAGATCAATCAGCCGTCTTTATCCGCACGTCCGGCCCATCATTCCCCGGCTTTTGCTGGGGCTTCTCTGTGCGCTGGCGGCAAGTATCGTTGCCCTGACCATCCCCCAGGTGCTGCGTGTCCTGGTCAACACGGCGCTGCAGCCGGGGGCCAGTGCGGACGGGGTGTGGATTTCCGCAGGTGTCATCCTGGTACTGGGCGTCGCCGAAGCCGGCCTGGTGGCGCTCCGCCGGCAGTTCGTCATCAACCCTGCCACGACGGTGGAAACCAGGATGCGGGTCTCGCTCTACGACCACCTGCAGGAACTGACCGTCTCCTTCCACGACCGCTGGGGTTCCGGCCAGCTGCTGTCCAGGGCCATGACAGACCTGAATTTCCTGCGCCGGTGGATGGCCTTCGGCGCCATCATGCTGGTGGTCACCACCCTCACGGTGATTATCGGGATCGTGGCCATGTTCGCCATGAGCTGGCAGCTGGCGCTGATCTTCCTCGCCGCTGCCGTACCCATCACCATCAACAGCTTCCGGTTCCGCACCCGGTTCAGCAAGGTGGCCCGGCGCAGCCAGGACCAGGCCGGCGACCTCGCCACCACGGTGGAGGAATCAGTCCACGGCATCCGCGTGCTCAAGGCGTTTGGCCGCAGCCGGGAAGCCCTCGAGAACTTCAACGAACAAGCCGAGGAACTGCGCCAGACCGAAATCGAGAAGGCCCGCCACCAGGCCACCTTCACCATGGTGGTCACCCTGCTCCCCGAACTCGCGCTCGGAACCGGCCTGGTGGTGGGCGTCATGCTGTGTGCCGGCGGCCAGCTGAGCATCGGCTCCCTGGTGGCGTTCTTCGCAACGGCCGCCGTCATCGCCTCGCCGGTGGAATTTTCCGGCATGCTGCTGGCCATGGCACTCACGGCGAAGACCGCCGTCGACCGCCACTACGAGGTGATGGATACGCAGAACACCATCACCAGCCCCGCCGAGCCGCGCCGCCCGGACGAACTCGCGGGCGCACTGCGCTTCGACAACGCAACGTTCGCCTTCGAGGACGCCCCGGACCGGCCGATCCTCAAGGACATCAACCTCGAGGTGCGGCCCGGCGAAACCATGGCTTTGGTGGGCATCACCGGCAGCGGCAAGAGCGCGCTCATCCAGCTGGTCCCCCGCCTCTACGACGTCACGGCCGGCACCATCAGCATCGATGGAGTGGACATCCGTGACTTCGACGTCGAGGAACTGCGCAGGATTGTCGGAGTGGCCTTCGAGGACACCACGCTGTTCTCCAGTTCCGTCCGGGACAACGTCCTCCTTGGCGCGCCGGTGCGTTCCGAGGAGATCCTGGAGGAGGCCTTGGACGTGGCGCAGGCGCATTTCTCCTATTCCCTGCCGCAGGGCGTGGACACGCTGATCGGCGAGGAAGGGCTTAGCCTGTCCGGCGGCCAGCGCCAGCGCATTGCCCTGGCACGTGCCATCGCCGCCCGTCCACGTGTCCTGGTCCTGGATGATCCCCTCTCGGCCCTGGACGTCCACACCGAGGAACTCGTGGAGGCCCGCCTCCGCGAGGTGCTCAAGGACACCACCACCCTGATCGTGGCGCACCGGCCGTCCACCGTGGCGCTGGCCGACCGGGTGGCGCTGCTGGAAGACGGCCGTATCACCGCCGTGGGCACTCACACGGAACTGCTGGCCGGCAACCAGCATTACCGGTACGTCATCGCCAGCCTGGAGCGTGAACCGCGCGACCTTGACTCCGAACTGTCCGCCCTTGAGGACCAGGCAGAGGAAGTGACCCGATGAGCACGGCAACATTCGGCACCGCCAACGAGGACAACGCCCACCTCAGCAAGAGCGACAGCAAGGCGGTCCGGCGCCGGTCGATCGCCCTGCTCGGGTCCCTGATCCGGCCGGTGCGGGTGCGCTTCTGGCTGACCATCGCCATGGTGGTCCTTTCCCAGGCAGCCCGGGTGGCCGGCCCGGCACTGATCGCTTTCGGCATCGACCACGCCCTCCCGGCCCTCCGGTCAGGTGACAACCTCCCGCTGGTGTTCACCGGCGTCGCCTACCTGCTGGCGGCCATCGCGACGGCGGGCCTCACCGCCCTGTACGTCACCTCCACGGCACGGCTCAGCCAGGCAATGCTGCTGGACCTGCGCGTCCGGGTCTTCCGGCACACCCAGCGGCTCAGCCTGGAATTCCATGAACGGTACACGTCCGGCCGGATCATTGCCCGCCAGACGTCGGACCTGGAGGCGTTACGCGAACTCCTCGATTCCGGCGTCAGCTCGCTGGCTTCCGGGATGCTCTTCATGGCGTTCACCGCCGCCACGATCTTCGCCCTGGACTGGCGCAGCGGCCTGCTGGTGCTGGCCGCCGGGGTGCCCATGTTCTTCCTGGCCCGCTGGTACCAGAAGCATTCCCAAATCGCCTTCCGGGAATCACGGGTGGTTTCCGCCCGGCTGATCGTGCACTTCGTCGAAACCATGACCGGAATCCGCGCGGTCAAGGCCTTCCGCAAGGAAAAGGAAAACTCCGAAACCTACGGCAACCTCGCCGAGGACTACCGCCTGGTCACGGTCCGGTCCATCAACCTCAACGGCATCTTCCAGCCCGGGCTTGTGCTGATCGGCAACGTCTGCGTGGCGGTGGTGCTGCTGTTCGGCGGCTTCCGGGTGCTGGGCGGCGACCTGGCCGTCGGCGTCCTCCTGGCCCTCATCCTCTGCACCAAGCGGTTCTTCCAGCCCGTGGACCAGATGGCCATGTTCTACAACTCGTTCCAGAGCGCGCAGGCAGCCCTCGAAAAGGTGTCCGGGCTCCTCGAGGAAGTACCCACGGTCCGGCCGCCGAAGAACCCTGTCCCGCTTCCCGACGCCACCGGGCGCATCGACTTCAAGGACGTCGAGTTCCGCTACGGCGACGGACCGGTGGTGGTGCCCCGCCTGAACCTGCATATCCCGGCCGGGCAAACGGTCGCCCTGGTGGGACAGACCGGCGCCGGCAAGTCCACCCTGGCCAAACTCATCGCCCGGTTCTACGACGTCAGCTCGGGACACCTGACCCTGGACGGCGTGGACCTCCGCGACCTTGCCACCACCGACCTCCGCCGGAACATCGTCATGGTCACCCAGGAAGCCTTCCTGTTCAGCGGTTCGGTGGCGGACAACATCGCACTGGGCCGGCCGGAAGCGACACGTGCCGAGATTGAGGAAGCTGCCAAGGCCGTTGGGGCGCACGACTTCATCCTGGAACTCCCCGAGGGCTACGACACCGACGTCAACAAGCGCGGCGGCAGGGTCTCCTCCGGGCAGCGGCAGTTGATCAGCTTCGCCAGGGCCTTCCTGGCGCGGCCGGCAGTACTGATCCTGGATGAGGCCACCTCCTCCCTGGACATCCCCTCTGAAAGGCTTGTGCAGGCCGGGCTGGCCCGCCTGCTCGCCGGGACGGAGGCGGCGCGCAGGACGGCACTGATCATCGCGCACCGGCTGTCCACCGTCGAGACAGCTGACAGGGTACTGGTGGTGCACGACGGCCGGATCGTGGAGGACGGCACCCCGGAGGATCTGATCGGCGGCGGCGGCCGCTTCGCGGACCTGCACGGGGCTTGGAAGGATTCCTTGGTCTAGGCCGCCGCCCAGGCCCACCGGCGGCCGGATTTCGCATCGGGCCCCGCCATCGGCTATCCTTGTAAAGTTGCTTTTGCAGCGGATCGGGATGTAGCGCAGCTTGGTAGCGCGCTTCGTTCGGGACGAAGAGGTCGCAGGTTCAAATCCTGTCATCCCGACCATAACGGAAAGAGGGTCTCCACCGGAGGCCCTCTTTTTTCGTCTCTATTTGGTGACGCCCCGCCGGACACTCCCGCCGCCGTAACGCCCCCACCCGGTTAAAAGGAATGGCCCCGGAGCTGTTGCTCCGGGGCCATCCTCGCCTCCTGGGTGAGGAAGCTGTTTATGCGGGATCAGGCCAGTTGCCCACGTACGTGGTGTAGGTAGTGCTGGTGGCCTTATCCTTCTTCACCTTTGCGGAGGCGGGGTCAGGCCAGTTGCCTACTGCTACAGACGTACTCGAATTATCGGCGACGGAGCCTGAGGCCAGGACAGCCGGAGCTGCCGCGGAAAAAGCCAGGGCCCCGGCCAGGACGGCCGCGGTTGCGATCTTCTTCAACATATAAGTTCCTCAATACGAGTCGGATTCGTTACAAAGCCAGCACTGTCCTTGTTGACACACATTGTAAAATATTTTCCACAGGGGCTGTCAAGCATCCGTCAGCCCCACTTGTCCAAAAGAGGAGGATACGCGTGGGCAACGGGTTCGGAGAAAAGCTCCGCGCGGAGCGCCTTGAGCGTGGACTGACGCAGGCCGAACTGGGCAAGGACCTGTACTCACCCAGCTACATCTCGCTGCTTGAAACGGGCCGCCGCGAACCGACGGCGGAAGTCATCGAGGAACTGGCGCGCCGGCTGGAGCTGGCACCGAAAGCCCTGGAGGCATGGAGCCAGCCCATTTCCGTCAGCGACGCCGAGTATGTACTCGCCGGCCTCTACGCCCGGCAGGCGTGGGACCTGCGCGACTATCCCTTGGCGGCAAGCCACGCGGCCACGGCCGCAAAGATCGCCCTGGAGGGGCGGAACACCAGTGCGTGGTGGAACATGACGTACATGCAGGCCGAGTGCCTGATCAAGCAGGGCAACTGGCGCGAAGCCCAAAAGATCATGGAGCACCTGCTGGAACATCCCATGGCCAGGGAATCGGCAGGACTTGCCGTCCGGGCACACCAGATGCTGGCCGGCATCTACCAGGGCCAAGGCCAGCTGAGCCTAGCCGTGGACCAGGGAATCCAGGCCGTGGACCTGTGCAAGCAGCTCCCCAAGGGATCAACCCTCATCATCAATGCCCACCACGCCCTCATCGGGGCACTGGCCGAGAGCGGGCGGCTCGATGAAGCCTGGGGGTATTGCCAGGCCATGATCGAGCACGTGGACGAACTGTCCATGAGCCAGCTCGCCGGCGAGGTGGCCTGGGTGGTGGGTAACGTCGCCTTCATGCGGCACGACTACGCCGAGGGCGTGAAGCACCACGAGCGTGCGGCGCGCCTGCTCTCCCCCGCCAATGACATCGGGCTGTGGGCCCGGTTCAACAAGGCGTCCGCGGCGGTCCGCCTCTCCTCCGGCATCGTTGAGCCGGAAACGCTGTCTGCGATCGAACGTGCTGAACTGGCGCTGTCAATCGTGGGAGGCAACAAGTCAGACCAGCTGGAGGTCGCGTTCATTCGCGCCCGCTGGCTGTACCTCACCGGGGACATTGTGGCCGCCGTCGAGAAACTCCGAGAAATCCACGCCGAGCGCGCCAGCCTCGCCAAGCACACGGCTGGTGAGGTCTCGCTTCTCCTGGGCAAGTCGCTCAAGGCTGCCGGTGACACCGAGGAAGCCCTGGTGCACCTGGAGGAAGCCCAGAAGGCCTTTGCCGCGGCAGGCGCCCAGGACAGGGTCCAGCAGGCCTTGGACGCCATCCTTGAAATCAAGCTGGCCCAGAGGCGCGCGGCCGCGGCCGCGAAAGCCAGCTGAAGCAAGCCAGGTGAACCCGCCGTGGCGGGTCCACCTGGCGTGGCCGGGTCTCAGGCGAATGTCTTTCCGGTGATCTTCTCGTACGCTTCGACATACCGGCTGCGGGTGCGTTCCACCACGTCGGCAGGCAGGGCCGGCGGCGGGGTGTCGGATGACCGGTCCCAGCCGGAGGCGGCAGAAGTCAGCCAGTCCCGCACGTACTGTTTGTCGTAGGAAGGCTGGGCCTGTCCGGGTTTGTAGGTTGCAGCGTCCCAGAAACGGGAAGAATCGGGGGTCAGCACCTCATCGCCCAGGGTGATGGACCCGGACACGGCGTCGTAGCCGAATTCCACCTTGGTGTCCGCGAGGATGATGCCGCGTTCACGTGCGATCTTCTCCGCCGTGGTGTAGATCTTCAGGGTCAGCTCGCTCAGGCGGGCAGCGATGTCATCCCCCACGAGCGCCACCACGGCGTCGTAGGTGATGTTCTCGTCGTGCTCACCGATCAGTGCCTTGGCGGATGGGGTGAAGATGGCGTGCTCCAGCCGGGAGCCGTCCACCAGCCCCTCCGGGAGCGGGATATCGCACACTGTCCCGGAGGCCTTGTACTCCAGCAGTCCTGAACCCGTGAGGTAGCCGCGGGCAATGCACTCCACCGGGAACATGTCCAGCTTCTTGCAGATCATGGCCCGGCCTTCCACCTCCGCGGGCACGCCGTCTTCCACCGTGGACCCGAGCACATGGTGCTCGACGCCCAGCTGGTCGAACCACCAGAGGCTCAGCTGGGTAAGGATGCGGCCTTTGTCCGGGATCTCGCTGGAGAGCACATGGTCAAAGGCGCTGATGCGGTCGCTGGCCACCACCAGGACGCAATCCTGGCCCAGGCGTTGCACGATCGACTCGTCGGCGGGTTCGTAAAGGTCGCGGACCTTGCCGGAGTAGACGTGCGTCCATCCCTGCAGTTCCAGGGTGTCCGCGGCGTAGCCGCGGTTCTCGGAAGTTCCACTCATGTCAGGCCTTCGCTTTCACTACGGGCAGCGATCCGGTGGCACCGTACGGCACCTTGATTTCCCCGCGGGCTGCCTTGCGGGCAATGTCGCTGCGGTACTGGGAGCCTTCAAGCTGGACCAGCTCAACGCCGTCGTAGGCCCTTTCCCGGGCCTCCACCAGGTCACTGCCCAGGGCGACGACGGCCAGGACGCGGCCGCCGGCGGAGACCACCTTGCCCTCGTCGTCCAGGGCGGTGCCGGCGTGGATGACGTGCACGCCGTCGAGGGCGTCCACTTTCTTGAGCCCGCGGATGCGGTCACCGGTGCGGGGCGTGTCAGGGTAGTTTTCCGAGGCCACGACGACGGCGACGGCGGCGTCCTTGGACCAGCGCAGCTCTTCCGCTTTGTCCAGTTCGCCCTTGGCGGCTGCCATGAGCAACGCCCCCAGGGGGGTCTTGAGCCGGGCGAGGACCGCTTGCGTCTCGGGGTCGCCGAAACGGACGTTGAATTCGATGACGCGGGTTCCGCGGGACGTGAGCGCGAGCCCGACAAAGAGCACGCCCACGAAGGGAGTGCCGCGGCGCGCCATCTCGTTCACGGTGGGCTGCGCCACCCGGTCAAGGACTTCCTGCACCAGGCCCTCGGGGGCCCACTCGAGCGGTGTGTAGGCGCCCATGCCGCCCGTGTTGGGGCCTTCGTCGTTGTCGAAGATGCGCTTGAAATCCTGGGCGGGTGAGAGTGCCACGGTGTTCTGCCCGTCGCAGAGGACAAAGAGGGAAACCTCGGGGCCGTCCAGGAACTCCTCGATCACCACGGATCCGCCGGCGTCGAAGCACGATTGGGCGTGGGCCAGGGCTTCGTCCCGGTTCCTGGTGACCACCACGCCCTTGCCGGCGGCCAGGCCGTCGTCCTTCACCACGTACGGAGCGCCGAAGGTGTCCAGCGCTGACGCTGCCTCTTCGGCGTTGGTGGCCACCATGGCCATGGCGGTGGGAACGCCTGCCTCCGCCATGACCTCCTTGGCGAACGCTTTCGATGCCTCCAGCTGGGCTGCTGCCTTGCTGGGCCCGAATACGGGAATGCCGGCGGCGCGGACGGCATCGGACACACCTGCGGCCAGCGGAGCTTCGGGGCCCACCACCACGAGGTCGACCGTGAGCCGGGCGGCCAGCTCGGCAACAGCCTGGGGATCGTTGCCGTTGATGTTGTAGGTGGGTACCAGCTTGCTGATACCGGCATTGCCGGGCGCCGCGTGGACTTCGGACACGTTGGGGTCGGCAAGCAGGGAGCGGACAATGGCGTGTTCGCGGCCTCCGGGGCCAATGACGAGTACCTTCACAGTCTCCAAGGGTACTTTGTGCACCCTTCCCGCTCCTAAGCTGTGACCTTGCCGGCCCTGCCGGTCAATCCGGACCACCCGCCGCTCCGAACCACCACCATGACAAAGCTTCGGAACCGCTTGACCGGCCCCTCCGCCCTGGCTGCCCTGGCAGGTGTGGTGGCAGCCGCCGTCGTACTTGCCGTTGCGGAGCTCCTCGGCGCATTTTTCACCGCCAGGGCAACACCGCTGTTCGCACTGGGGTCCACCTTCATTGACTTCACGCCGCCCCGGCTGAAGGACTTTGCGATTGCCACCTTCGGCACCAACGACAAGACTGCCCTGTTCGTGGGCATGGGGCTGACCATCGCGGTGCTCGCCTGCGTCCTGGGCATCGTGGCCTACCGGAAATGGGTCCTGGGCGTCCTGGGCGTCCTGTTCATGGGCGCGGTGATCGTTGCGTGTGTCGTGACTCGTGCAGGCGTCAGCGGAGTTGACGCCATCCCGTCCGTACTGGGCACGGTGGCCGGCCTGGTGGCCCTCCGCCTGCTGGTGGCACCGCTCTGGCGGCTGAAGGAAAGCAAGCCATGGCCCGAATCTCCGGCGGACCAGGCAGCCGACGCCGATGCCCGGCCGGGGAACGAAGGCGCCAGCCGTCGTCGTTTCTTCGCTGCGGCAGGGATCACCGCGGTGGCCGCCGGCATCGCCGCAACCGGCGGACGGTTGCTGGGCGCGGCGCGCAACAACGTGGCCAAGGCCCGCGAGGCGCTCACGCTGCCGGCGCCGGCCAAAGCCGCAGCAGCGGTTCCCGCCGGCGTGCAGTCGCCCGTCCCTGGCGTCACGCCATGGTTGACGGACAACGCCGACTTCTACCGGATCGACACTGCGCTGAGCGTTCCGGAAATCAACGTCAACGACTGGGAATTGCGCGTCCACGGCCTCGTGGAGCAGGAAGTCACCCTCACATTCCAGGACCTGCTGGATGCCAGCCTGATCGAATCACACGTCACCCTCACCTGCGTCTCCAACCCCGTGGGCGGCAACCTCGCCGGAAATGCCAAATGGCTGGGCCTGCCCATCCGCGACGTCCTGGCCCGGGCCAAGCCCAAGGACGGGGCGGACATGGTGCTGTCCACGTCCATCGACGGCTTCAGCGCCTCCACACCCCTGGAGGTCCTGCAGGACGGGCGTGACGCCATGCTGGCGATCGGCATGAACGGCGAGCCGCTGCCGCTGGAGCACGGCTACCCGGTGCGGATGGTGGTCCCGGGGCTCTACGGGTTCGTCTCCGCCACCAAATGGGTGGTGGACCTGGAGGTCACCCGGTTCGCGGACAACAAGGCCTACTGGACCGAGCGTGGCTGGTCCGAACGCGGCCCGATCAAGACCATGGCGCGCGTGGAGGTTCCCAAGTCGTTCGCCAAGGTTCCCGCCGGAAAGGTCGCCGTTGGCGGTACGGCCTGGGCCCAGACCCGGGGAATCACCAAGGTTGAGATCCAGATCGACAACGGCGAATGGACCGAGACGACCCTCTCCACGGAAGCCTCCACCATTACGTGGCGGCAGTGGTCTTACGAATGGGATGCCACGCCGGGCCCGCACTACATCAAGGTCCGCGCCACCGACGGTACCGGGCAGGTGCAGACGGACCAGCGCGCAGACCCCGTTCCTGACGGTGCGTCAGGCTGGCAGTCGGTGATGGTGACCGTCCAATAGCCACCTGCGACCGGCCCGCGGGTGGCCTGCCATCCGCGGACCGGCCCATAGACTGGCAGTATGCCGCACAATCCGCATGCCACCTTCACCGTTGACTCCGCCGTCGAACTGGCCGTAATAGAACGCAGCGGCTTCGTGGAGTCCCGGCACATCGGCTCCGCGGTGCTGGTCGCCGCCGACGGCTCGGTGGTCACCGAGCTCGGCGACATCAACACCCCCATCTATGCCCGGTCCACCCTCAAGCCCTTCCAGGCGCTGGCGTCCATGCAGTCGGGTGTACCTCTGCGGGGCGCCCAGGTGGCCATAGCGTGCGGCAGCCACACCGGTTCGCTGGACCACATGGATGTGGTGGCCGGCATGCTGAAGGCAGCGGGCGTACGGGAGGACCAGCTGCAGTGCCCCGAAGCATGGCCGGAGGACGAAACGGCCCGGAACTGGCTGGTCCGATCCGAAAAGGGCAAGTCGCGGCTGGCCTACAACTGTTCCGGCAAGCACGCGGCCTTCCTGTGGGCCTGCACCGAGAACGGCTGGGACACGCACAGCTACCTGGAACCCAACCACCCCCTGCAGCAGCGCGTACGCACCGTTATCGAGGAATACACCGGCGAGCGGATCGCGCACCTGGGCATCGACGGCTGCGGTGCCCCCGTGGCCGCGGTTTCGTTGAAAGGACTGGCGCTGGCGTACTCACAGCTGGCCAAGGCTCCCGGCGACAACAGCTTCAGCGCCAGGGCCGCGACGATCGCCACCTCCATGCTGGACTATCCCTGGGCCGTGCAAGGCCGGGGTGAAGCGAACACCCTGGTGATGGATGAGCTGGAAATCATCGCCAAGATCGGCGCCGAGGGCGTCCTGGCGATGGCCACGCCGCAAGGAGTCTCGGTGGCCGTCAAGATCCTCGACGGAAACGTGCGGGCAACCTCCCTGGTGGCCCTCACCCTGCTCGCCGCCGCCGGGGCCGTGGAGATTCCCGGAGTCGCCAGCGCCCTGGAAAAAGTGGTGGCTCCGGTACTCGGGGGCGGCCGGCCAGTGGGAAAAATCCGGTTGGGCCCCGCGGTATCCGCCCTCCTGGACTAGCACCAAACCCCCTGCCGACGCCAAAGGAAGATTGAAAGCATGGCCACAGCCCGCCGTCGTATTGATATCCACGAAGGCAAAGCAGCAGTGAAGGCGTGGCTGGAAGCCGCCCAGTCGCCGTCGGACGCTCCCCTGCCGCGCGCCGCCCTGGCGACGGCAGTGCGGTACTCCCTGGAGGAAGTGACCGCCCGGGCGCCGGGAAACTCCGTGGAGGTGCGCGTGCCGCCATTCGGCGTCACCCAGTGCGTGGAGGGCCCGCGGCACACCCGCGGCACCCCGCCGAACGTCATTGAGTGCGACGCCGCCACCTGGCTGGGGATGGTCACCGGCCAGGTGGCGTGGGCGGACGCAGTGGCTGCCGGCAAAGTGGCTGCCTCTGGCCTGCGCGCAGACCTATCGTCCCTGCTGCCCCTCTAGCCCGGGCTCGTCGCCCGCGTGCCTGCCCCGGGCGGTGGTGCGGGGCTCCGCTGCCTCCGCCGAGGAAATCCGGGCCGGGTGGGGGACCGAGTCCTGCAGTTTCGTGGACAACGCCGCCACCACGGCGAAGGCAAAAGCGGCCACGGCAATAAGGACCGACATCACCGCAACCGTGCCGTAGCCGGCGGTCCGAGGGTCCAGGAACGGATAGGGATACCAGCCCACGATGGGACCCCGAACCAGGCTGTAGACCAGGTACAGCAGGGGAAAAGCCAACCACACCAGGGACGTCCGGACCGGAATCCGCACCCGCGGGAGGTCAACCAGCCAGTCGATCACCATGACGGTGGGGACCGTGTAATGGAGCACCACATTGACCCACGGGATGGGGGTGTTGACGTCGATATCGCTCAACAGCAGGCTGTAGGTGATCCCGGTGATGGTCATGTACACGGTGGCCGCACCCCGGAGGAGTTCAAGCCACCGCGGGCTAGCCCCCTTCCAAGCGAACCAGCCGGCAATCCCCAGGGTCACGAAGGCGATGATGTTCGACTCGATGGTGAAGTAGCTGAAGTAGTTTCCGGCGCTGGCCCCCGGCACGTTCTGCATCAGGTGCAGCAGCTGGAACAGCACCGCGGCGAACCCCAGCAGCGCGAACCAGAAGCGGAAAAGTGCAAGTCCCCTGTTTGCGGTCATGTGCCGATCCTAGGCTCTGGGCGGCCGCCCGCCCCGCCACGGCGACCCGGCGTGCCTGGCAGTACACCTAGCCACGGCCGATGAACGGCATTCCCGCCGCGGTGAGCACCACGGAACCGACGCTGGCCGATGCCGGCATGTTGGCCATCATCAACACGGCACGCGCCGCGTCTGCCACCGGAAACATCGGTTCCACCTTGCGGCTGCCGTCCGCCTGCAGCGCCCCGGAACCGACACCGATGGTGTCCATGATGTCCGTGGCGGTGTTGCCGATATCGATCTGCCCGCACGTGATGCCGTAACCGCGGCCGTCCAGGTCAATGCTCTTGGTCAGCCCGGTCATCGCGTGCTTGGTGACCGTGTAGGCGACGGTCCGCGGACGGGGCGAGTGGGCGGAGATGGACCCGTTGTTGATGATGCGGCCGCCTTGGGGCTCCTGGGCCTTCATCGTCCGGACCGCAGCGGCCGCGCACAGCATGGACCCGGTAAGGTTCACGGCCACCGTGGCGTTCCAGTCTTCGAGGGTGATGTCGTCAACGCCGGCCGACGGGCCGAACACCCCGGCGTTGTTGAACAGGACGTCCACGCGCCCCCACTGCTGGCGGACGGCCTCGAAAAGCCGCTCGACGTCGTCGGGCCGGGTGACGTCGCAGGGCATCACCAGGGCGTCCGGGCTGCCGTCCGCCGTTTCCAACAGCAGCGCCTCCCGCCGCCCGGCAAGTGCCACGCGGTAGCCGTCGGCCAGCATCTGCCGCGCCACCTCCCGGCCGATGCCGGACCCGGCTCCGGTGACGACGGCGACGCGGGCGGCGGGCTGTGGGGTGTTCATTCGGTTCTCCTGGCTCAAAGCTGCGCCGGAACGGCCGGCTGGTGCAGCGGCCAGCCTATGACGGTCTTTGGCCGCGGTGCAGCGAAGGTCCGCACTTTGGAGGTGGACAGGCGCATGCGCACCAACGATTCGGCGATGGTCACTGCCGAGGCCACACCGTCCACCACGGGGACGCCGGCCCGCTGCCGGATCTGCTCGTCCAGGCCTGCCATGCCGCCGCAGCCGAGCACAATCACTTCCGCTTTGTCCCGGGTAACGGCCAGCAGCGCCTCGTTGATAATGGCTTCCACGGCCCGTTCCGGTTCCTCTTCAAGTTCCCGGACGGCCATGCCGCTGGCACGGACCGACGCGCACCTGGCATCCAGGCCGGCCAGCTTCAACCGGTCCTCAATGAGCGGAACCGTGCGGTCCAGGGTAGTGACCACCGAGTACTTGTGGCCGAGGAACATCGCTGTGCTTGCGGCGGCCTCCGTGATGTCGACCACCGGAACATCCAGCAGTTCCTGCAGCCCCTCCCGGCCGTGTTCCCCGTAGCCGGCCTGGATAACGGCGTCGAACGGCCCGGGGTAGGAGGTGACGGCGTCCATGACGGCGATGGCGGCAAGGTAGCTCTCGAAGTTTCCTTCGCAGGAGTCGGCGCCGAACCGCGGCGTGAGGCCAACGATTTCGGTGCCCGGGGAAGCCACGGCACGTGCGGAGGCCGCGATGGAGTCGGTCATTGAGTGGGTGGTGTTCACATTCGCGACGAGGATGCGCATGGGAAAGTTCCTTTGTGGGCAGGGTGGTGGCAGCCCTTGCCGGGTGCTGGGGTCAGTGGGTGCTGGATTCAGTGGGTGCTGGCGACGGCGATGGCCTCGCCGTCGTGGTCCACCAGCACTTGGTTGCGGTCGGCAATGAAGAAGTACAGCGCGGCGGCGATGCCTGCGGCGAAGAACCAGGCAAAGGGTGCCGCCGCGGCCAGGCCGGGAACGAAGGCGATCAGCAGGGCAAGGACGGCTGCCGGTACCATGGCGATGATCGCGCGGGGGTTGACGCCCTTCTTGTAGAAGTACGCGCCCTGCGGCGATGCCGTGTAGAGCTCCGGCACGTTGACCTTCCCTCGCCTGATCAGCCAGTAGTCAGCCATGACCACGCCGAACAGCGGGCCGAGCAACGCCCCGAGTCCGCCGAGGAAGTACACGATGACCAGCGGGTTGTTGTAGAGGTTCCAGGGCAGGATCACCAGGCCGATGCTGGCGGAGACCATTGCCGCCTTGCGGAAGTTCAGTTTCTTGGGGAACAGGTTGGTCAGGGCATAGACGGGGGCCACGAAGTTGGCCATGAGGTTCACTGCGATGGTCAGGATCAGCAGCGCAAGGCAGGCGAGGACCAGGAACAGCGTGTTGGGAATGGTCTGAACGATGTCGGACGGGCTCTTGATGATGGTCCCGTTGATCTTGAACTGTCCGCCGGCCATGACCACCACGATGGCGCCGAAGACCAGCATGTTGATGGGGATGCCCCAGAAGTTGCCCCGCACCACTGCTTTCTTCGAAACAGCTGACCGGGTGAAGTCGCAGAAGTTGAGGACGAAAGTGCCGTAGATGGAGACCCACAGCGCGCCGCCGGCGAAGATGGTGAGCCACATTTCCGGACCTTCCAGGGCCTTGTTGGAAGCCCAGGCGATGCTGCCTCCGGCTTCCACGAAAATCCAGACGGCCATTGCTGCCATGGTGGCCAGGATGACCGGACCGGCGAAAGCCTCGTACTTGCGGATCATTTCCATGCCGAAGCTGACGATCACCAGTTGGACCACCCAGAGCGTCACGAATGCCATCCACCCGAGCGTGGACAGGCCCAGGATCGAGTCCTTGTCCAGCTCTGCAAGTGAGGGGAACATGGCTGTGAGCATCACGCGGAAGACCACCGATGCGAGGTACGTCTGGATACCGAACCAGGCGACCGCAACGGCCCCGCGGAGGAGGCTGGCGATCTGTGCCCCGCGGATACCGAAGCTGATCCGGCTCATGACCGGAAAAGGCACACCGGTCTTGACGCCCATGAATCCTGACAGGGTAAGGAGCCCGAACAGCAGTGCAGCCCCGATGCCCAGGGCAAGGAGGATCTGCCATCCACCCAGCCCAAGGGCGAAGAGTCCGATGGCGAATGCGTAGTTGCCCAGGCTGTGCACGTCGTTGGCCCAGAGGGTAAAGATGCTGTAGCTGGTCCAGCTGCGGCCGGCGCGCTTGGTCGGGGCAAGGTCAGTGTTGTACAGGGTGGGGCTGATGCTCGTGCCTGACGCCGCGCTGGCGGAATCGCAGAGGGCTTCGATAGTGCCAGACGGGTGGACAGTACCGGCTGACGACTTTGTCAGGTCCTTGTCCGCGTCCACGCCCGCCGATGGTGGGGTTCGCATGGGGGTCTCAATTCTTGGGCCGATTCCGAGTGGTTAGTCCGACCGGAGGTCGTTGCTGTTATTCCACATTGCGGAAGTGAGATATTGAATAGTGAAATAAGAGTATGACCCAGGTCACGGGCGGTCAAGCGTCGCAGCCACCGCACTACGGTCACAAATGGTCGGTTGCCGCCGATAGGCGACATCCAGGGCGAGGTGATGGCCGTCGCGTTGACCCGCCGGGCCTGCCTCAGTAATCTCATATTGCAATAATGTTTTCTCACAATACGAAAACATGCGCAGATGCGTTCAACGATGAAAAGAGGCTGCCATGGCTGCAGGAGAAGATACCTCCCATATCCTCAGCGGGTTGACTAACCAGCTGCCTGATCGTGATCCGGAAGAGACTGCCGAGTGGGTTGAGTCCCTGGATGCGTTGATCAGGGAACAGGGCACTGAGCGTGCCCAATACATCATGCGGAGCCTGCTGCAGCGCGCGGGCGCGCAGAGCGTCGGGGTGCCGATGGTGACCACCACCGATTACGTGAACACCATCCCGGTCGACCAGGAAGCGGAGTTCCCGGGCAACGAGGAATTCGAGCGCCGGTACCGGGCGTACATGCGGTGGAACGCCGCGGTCATGGTGCACCGGGCGCAGCGGCCCGAGATCGGCGTCGGCGGGCATATCTCCACCTACGCCGGGGCCGCGACCCTGTACGAGGTCGGGTTCAACCACTTCTTCCGCGGCAAGGACCACCCCGGCGGCGGGGACCAGGTCTTCTTCCAGGGCCACGCCTCCCCCGGCATGTACGCCCGGGCGTTCATGGAAGGACGCCTCTCCGAGGAAGACCTCGATGGGTTCCGGCAGGAAAAGTCCCGCGCCGGCCACGCCCTGTCCTCCTACCCGCACCCGCGGCTGATGCCGGACTTCTGGGAATTCCCCACCGTGTC